>DASVRD010000117.1:0-11855 GCA_036388775.1 Pyrinomonadaceae bacterium
CGGCGGGTTGATAATATTCAACTCTGTTTTCGTCATCCGGAACCGGATTCCATTTTCGCGGCACTTTTTCGATTTTTATTGGGTAAATGGTCAATCCTTCGCTGTTGATGCACAGGCGAAGGAAATTCTTGTAATCCTCAATTTTCAGCGCCGCAAAAGCATCGTTGCTGTGCCTCTTGTAGCGATGGAGCGAAACAAACAAATAAATCCCCATTATTATAGAGCCGAAAAAATATCCGCCGATTGGAAAAAAAATAAAGACTGAGAGCGCAAACGAAATCAGATTTCGGTTTGTCGGGTCGGTCACATTAAAAATGTTCAGGATATTGAAAACTAAAAAATAATTGAGCCAGCCGAAAAGAAGCACGGCGATTAAATGCGCGACTCCGTGCGCTGCGCCGGCGCGAAATTTATATTGCTTATCCTCGGTGTCCGTAAAAAAATAAACGGCAAAGAGCATCAGCAAGATCAATAAGATCGCTAAAGGCTCAGTAGTCAGGTTGTTTAGCAGCGTGAAAAGAGATGTGAAAAGAAACGCCCAGGATCGCTCTAACGAAAAGCCGTAATTTATTTTACCGTGTAATAAAGATGCCAGAATTGCGTAAAAAACGGCAGTCACAACTCCAAACGTTTTGTTGTACCGGATAAATAAGAAGTTTTTCCAATCCTGTTTTCTTGAATCTTCAACTTCGGGATAACTTGTTATCAGAGTAGATGATTTCCTTTTCTCAGCCTTTTTATTCCTGATTTTTTCATCCGTTTGTACTTTCGGCGGGGCGTTAAAATCGTAATCGTGCGTCGGGTGCAGGAAAGCTCCTCCGCCTCCGGCTGTTATCTTTTGAGTTCCGGCTGTATCTTGAAATCTGCGGTAATGATGTAAATCCCCCGCGAGATAGACTTTAACGTCTATTTTTCGTTCTTCAAAATACCTTTCTATTTCCTGAATGCTTTGTTCTTTTTCATCGAATTTGCCGGTTGGAAGCTCTTCATATTTAATCGCCTTCATCCAATACGGTTCGGGGACGCAGAGAATCACTTTATCGCCCGGTTCCATCTTTTCCTCAATGATTGATTCGAAATATTCGAGTTGAGTAACGTCAATGTTATGCGAAAGCTGCAAATCAATTCCGAAAAGCCACCATTTGTGCGGCAGCTTCAACACGAAGTAGCCGCGTTTCTGGCGCGTTCGCCAGCCGCCGGTTTCGGTTTTTTTATCGCAGGCAAATTTGCGGTCGTTAAAAATGTCCGAACAAAAGACCTTTTTAAAAGCAGTCAGGCTATCGTACCAATCGTGGTTGCCCGGAAGCGCGAAAACGTGCGGCTCGGCTTTGAGATTAACGGCTTTATCGGATGTGGCAATTGATACGTTTCCGCCTGCTTTAAAAGCCGCTCGATACGGCGCGACTAATTGATCTTCATATCTTTCGGGGCTGGCGGTCGGATAAACCGCGTCGCCGCCGAAAATCAGAATTTCCCCGCGCTTGAGCGGCTCTTCTACTTCATTAACTTTAATGAATTGCTGTGCAAGATAGTAAGCTACGGCGTATGTCGAATTCCAGCCGTCGCCGACATCGGCGACGTAATCAATCCAAATTTCTTCTCTTTCTCTCTTTTCAAGAACTTCAAAATCGTGGTGTTTTTGATTGCCAGTGATACTCTTCGCTTCATCATCGCTCAAACGTCTTAACTCTTTTGAATAATCGAAGAATTTCCCCGATGTCGGGTCTGCCATTCCTAATCTCGGATCGGCGTATTCACCGACAATGCTTGAGATAACGGTTTTTTTAGCGGTCTCTAAAAGCTGTTTGTAATCATACCAGTCGGTCATTTTCACCTGTTTGATATTTCCCATTTGTTTTAAACCTCGTTTCGGCATATTGACAAAGTTTGGATTCAGAGGACGGCTTCGATTCGGTTTTTCGGAAAGGCTGAAAAGAATCAAAATATGTACTCTTTATCAAATAACGCCCCAAATCCAGCCTAAAACTATCATTGCTTCCAGAGATTTCAATCAAAAATGTTTGTGCCGTGTCGGTGATACTCTTTGGCATGGTTTTTCCGCGTTATTGAATGAGGCTTCGATTTTTCGTGACAAATTTAAAGGCAAAATAGGCTATGCAGGCAATTCTTCCAAACGCGCAGGTTTCAGAAAGCAAACAAATATCCAAATTGCATTTGCGAATCACATTTCGCTATTTACTCGCATTGCTGGCGCTGATGATTTGCTCAGGGGAATTGCACGAACAGGTTCACATCACAACCGGCTATTTAGTTTGCGGCGGCTACGGCGCGCGTGATTTTAACGTTTGGCGCACTGTTGAGCCGTGCGGCGCGCCTTCACTCGCGTTTTTGGCGACTCTTGCCGGACCGCTGTGGAGCTATCTGTCGATGTGGACGGGCGCGGGCATGCTCGTCAAAGCAAAATCCGCAGCTTATCAAACAATCGGTTTTTCCCTCGTTTTTGCGCCATTGCCGTTCGCGCGAATTTTTACCGCTGTAATGGGCGGCGGAGATGAAAAAGTTGTTTTGCGCGCTTTGTCCGGCGGGGCGCTCGATGCCGGGACGGTGAAAATTTTAGCTGCCGTTCTAGTCACTGCGATTTGTCTGCCGCCGATTGTGATTGCGTGGCGCAAAATCGGCAACCGTTTTGCGATTTTATATCCAATCGGGTTTTCGGTTTTGCCGTTAATCGTTCTCGGGTTGTATGTACTCACATTCTTAAACGGCGTGTTGGCAAACGGTTTTTTATCGTCGGTCGCGATTTTGGGAACTCCGACGCTGATTCTGCTGCATTTCGCGTTGGTGGCGACGTTGCTCGCTTTTGGGCGCAAGCGGCTGCTCGAATTAAATCGAGACTACAAAGCGTCTTTTCACGGCTTAAAATAATGAAATTTGTATAATTCCAAACTTTGGCTTAACAAAGCCTTACCAAATGTCGCTTTCAATCAACGTTTCATAAGTGTCGGCTTTTCTGATTAATTCAACTGCGCCGTTTTCGCGGATCAAAACAGCCGCCGGCAGCGGGCGACCGTTATACGGAAACATCTGCGCGTAAGAATAAGCTCCGATGTTGAACAAAGCCAGAACTTCGCTCGGTCCGACGTTTTCCGGCAGCAAGCGATAATCGGGCAAACGGCGCGTGCCTTCGATGTCGAAATAAACGTCGCCGCCGTCGCACAAAGGTCCGGCGAGTTTGTACGCAGTTTCGTGTTTTTCCGCGGCGCGGCTCGCCGAAATTAAATGGTAGTACCATTTATAGTTATTCATCGAAAGCAGCAAATTGTAGCCCGCATCGGTCAAGAGCCACTCGTCATTTTGGATTTTGGACTTTGGATTTTGGATTTCCAATTCGGTTTGCATCAGCGGACGTGATTTTACGTTTCTTATAGTCGTCAGCAAAACTCCGGCATCGGCGATAACGCTTCTGCCGGGTTCGAGCAAAATTGCCAGATTTTCCAGTAAATGCAAAGCGTCCGAACGTTCAGCCGCGCCTTTAACGACTCGTATCGCCGCCGTTAAAACTTCAGCCGGTTCTAAATCAGCGGCAAAAAGATATTGTCTTTCCGCCGGCAAGCCCGAAAGATTCGCCGCGTCGAGCGCGTAATTGGTCGGAAAGCCGCCGCCAAGATTTAAATGTTCAAGCCGAATTCCGGTTTCGTCGTAAATTTCTTTTAAAACCTTAAAAAGTTTGAGAAACGCTTCGGCAAAAGGCGCGGCATCGGGCGTTTGCGAGCCTAAATGCAGGTGAATTCCTCGAAGACGAACAAGCTCGGATTTTCCGAAACGACGGAAACACTCGAAAACTTCGTCCGACAACATTCCGAATTTTGAAGTGAGCATTGCGGTTTGCAGACCGTGCATTGTGTCGGTTTCGATTTCCGGTACGAGACGCAGACTGACATTTGCCGGTTTGTTCAAACGAAGCGCGACTTTTTCGATTTGCTCGACTTCAAAAACCGAATCGGCTTGGATCGCGTAAATTCCGGCGCGAATCGCGTCGGCGTGTTCGTCTTCGGTTTTGCTCGTTCCGTTAAAAATAATCTGTTCCGGGCGAAAGCCGATCTTTAACGCTTTAAAAAGCTCGCCGCCGCTGTTGGTTTCAATGTCCGCGCCCGCTTCTTTGACGGCGCGCAAAATCGCCATATTCGAATTGGCTTTCGCCGCGTAACAAACTTTGAGCGGCAAACCGCCGAGCGCGGTTTCGGCGCGTTTTAGACGCTCGACATTGTGCCGAATCCGCTGTTCGGAAAAAACATAAAGCGGCGATTGATACGTCGAAACGAGTTCGAGCGCATCAACGCCGCCGATGGCGAGACGATTGTTTTTGATTTCGAGAAAACCCGGAATCGCCCAGGGCGGGCGATTTGCATTCAAATCTTGAGACATTTTGCCCTTCGCGTCGAATAAAATTAAACCAAAGTTCAATTTTATTCTAACACTTCGTTTCTGTCGTTGTATTTTGAACGCGAGACAAAAGGCGGGAAGAAGTTAAATGCCGAGTCCGAGCGCATAATAAAGCATCATCAAAACCGCAACGACGACGAAAACCACGTTGTCGCCCAAAACTTCAAAAAAAGTTTCAACCAATAAATTAAATCTGCTGCGAATCTTTTCCATAAAACTCCGAATTAAAGGTTAAAATTGCCCGCGCGTGACAAATCCTCAGAGTCCAAAATCTATTTTCAGACCGAAAATTCGTTTAATTTGAAATTGTTTTTGCTTTTTTGTCTCTCAGCGGGGAGCTGCCGGACTTGAGCGTTTTGAAATTTCAAGTCTAGCGGGCTTGAAATCCATTTCGATTATGAACAAAAACGAGGGGGAAAATCAAGCGTTAATAGAAAATTCGACAATTTACAGCGCGCGTCGGCTTCATCATTAACAATCAGGATTTGAAATCCGTTAAAGGTATCAAATCGCTTTCGGGAAAATTATCTTTTTCATTTGGAATTAAGCCGTCGGATTGAGCATAAGCCGGAAGTTTCTGCGAGTGGACAGTCATTACTGGTAAGCAAACGGTAAAAGTAGCACCCAAACCTTCGCCCGGACTGTCGGCGCGAATTGTACCGCCGTGCAGTTCGACGATGTGGCGCGTGATTGTCATTCCTAATCCCAAACCGCCGTATCGCCGCGTTTTGGTATTGTCCTGTTGCCGGAAACGCTCAAAAATATAAGGCAGGAATTCCGCGCTGATGCCTAGTCCGGTATCGCTGACGCTGATTTCAACGCTTGAATTAACGCGCTGCGTCCGAATCTGCACGCGCCCGCCTTTAGGAGTGAATTTGACGGCATTTGTCAGTAAGTTCCACAAGACCTGTTGCAAACGGTCGGCATCGCCGGAAACGATGCTTTTTGAATCCGGAATAACTTCCAGCCGGATGTTTTTGGCATTTGCCGCGGGAGTGATGACATTAATCGCGGCTTCAATAACTTCGGATAAATCAATCTTTTGCACTTCGAGCCGCAGCTTGCCGGAGATAATTCGCGAAAAATCCAGGATGTCTTCAATCAACTGAGTTTGCATTTGCGCATTGCGAAGAATCGTTTCAAGCCCTTTTCGCCGCGTTTCGACAGGCATCCGCTCATCTTGCAGCATTCTCGCCCAACCGAAAATTGCGTTAAGCGGCGTCCGCAATTCGTGAGAAACGACCGACAGAAATTCGTCTTTCGCAACCGTTGCGGCTTCGGCTTCTTTTTTCGCGCGCAGAATTTCGTCTTCATATTGGTTTCGCTGGCGAATTGCGATGAAAACACAATCGTTGAACGTTTTCCCTACGCGTTCATGACGAGCGGCATTAACCAGAACCGGAACTGATTCGCCGGTTTTCGAGCGTAAATCGAGATAAATTTCCTCGACTTTGCCTTTGAGTTTTAAGAGCGGAAAGAAATGTGTCTGGTAAAAGATGCGTCCGGCGACAGAGAATATTTTTTCAACGTGGAGCTTGAGCAATTCGCCCGGTTCATAACCGAGCAAATCAATCAGCGTCGCGTTTGCCTCGATGATTGAGCCGTCATCGGCAAACACCAAAAAACCGCATGGCGCGTTGTTTAGTAATTCGTCCATACGGAACAAGAGCGAAAATCAATTCCGAACAGTGTTTAGATAATTTTTAATAATCTCGACCGTTTCCTGCGGATGACTCATATGCGGGCAATGACCGCTCGCGTCCATCAAGCTCAAAGTGCTTTCCGCCAGATTCTTATGCAAAAATTCGCCCACCGAGACAGGCGCAATCGCATCGTCGGTCACCTGAATAATCAGCGAAGGCGTTTTTACTTTCGGCAAATCTGCGCGGTTGTCCGAATAAAACGTGGCTTCGGCAAACCGCCGCGCAATGCGCGGATCGGTCGAACAAAAACTCGATTCAAGCTCCTGACCGAGTTCCGGTCTCTCGTCGTTTTTCATAATCACCGGCGCGAGAAAGCTCGCCCAGCCGATATAATTTTTGTCCATCATATCAAGCAAGCCTTCAATGTCAGCGCGGTCGAAACCGCCGACGTAATCCGGCGGATGATTGATATAGCACGGCGACGGAACGACGAGAACCAGATTTTTAAACAGCTCCGGTCTTTCAATTGATGCCAGCACACCGATCATACTGCTGACCGAATGACCGACAAAAATCACGTCCTTCAAATCAAGTGCGTCGCAGATTTCCAGAACGTCCTGCGCGTAGCCCTGCAAATCGCCGTAACGTTCGGGTTTATACGCATTGGGATCGGATTTTCCCGAACCGACATAATCAAATAAAACGATTTTGTAATCGTCTTCAAAATCCGGCGCGACAAACCGCCACATATTCTGGTCGCAGCCAAAACCATGCGCAAACAGAACAGGCTGCGTGCCTCTGCCGGAAACTCTGACGTTATTGCGTGCGAGAATATTCTCAGCCATTTGGGAAAGTGTAAATTTATGCTTTGTTTATAGTTTACAACGTAAATAGTAACACATTCCCAAAGCTCTCATTAAAAGATTTTAAGGTTGGTTTCTCATACGAGTCTTATCTGAAGTGATTATAGAATCAGCGTGAGAATCAACAATTCAGTACCATCTACACCTGTCTGATGGTTGATCTTTAGCTGGCTTTAACAACCTGCGTTTTTTGCAGAATTGCGCGACTTTTTTGATAACTTTAATTTGTGTACCAACGAAAATTCGGCGTTTGCAGTCGTTTGATAGAACCCGTTTCGGCATCTCGAAGAATCAGAAAAATGTCATAGCTCATAATCAGGCGGCGCAGCTCTGGATTCATCTCTTTATTGGCTCGCGCGTAATCGAAAAGCCCTCTTAAATCAATCACCGCGCCCGAAGCGTCTGCGAGTTTCGCCGCTTCCGAAGCAATTTTAACGAGCGGCTCAAAAGCGCCTTTGCGCTAGTAATCGGCATCAACTCCCATATAAATGTGCAGCGATTTCCGGTCGTTGAAAATCGCTAGCTCTGACAGGTAATTGCCTAGAGAATATTGTTCCGTGCGTTCCGATAGACCTCGATAGAGATGCAGATGCCCGAACATTGCCATGACTTTGGGCAAACCCGTCTTTTCCGTTTTTTGCGCTTCCCTGTAATGCTGCGCGAAAAGCCGTTTCATATTTGTCTCGCGCATCTTTCCCGATTCGTAGAAAACGGCGTTCGGAGGTCTCGGTTTGGCGACGTACGGAGCGTAAATGCGATTGGAAAGCGCGATCTGTTCGATGAGAAAATCGGCTTCCGAATTTTTCGCCGGCTTGAACATCTCGCGCAAGGACGCGAAATCTTCGGGTTTGGCGACAGCGACGAGATAATGAACGTTTTTCTGGAAACGCTCTTTTTCATATTCGAGCGCCGCGTCGAGAAGCTTTTGCGCCGCAGCGCGCGCCTGTTTGTTGGGCGCGATTTTAACGAGCCGGTCGTAAATGTGCGCCGCGCCGAAAACCTGATTCAATCCCCAAATCGCCTCTTTAGCCGGAGAAATTTTCCCGATCTCACCGATCATTTGCATCTCGTCTTCCGTCGAGAGATGAAAAGCGTTCGGATAACGCAGAGCGAGATTTATGACCGCTTCCGCACCGCCGTTGCGCGCCGCTTCGGAGAGCATTTTTCCCAAAATCGGGTCTTCTTCGAGCGCCAGATAATTGAAATCGTATTTCTCATGCAGCAGCCGAAACAACGCGCCGCCGAATTGATGCACGGCGCGTTTATTATGCTCTTCGCCGAGCGCAACAAACTGCACGACCCGGAGCGAAGAATCTATCAACTCCGCGCCTTTTCCCGAAAGCCTGCTGTCCTGAATCCGAAACGGAAAAGCGCCGTTCGTTTGCAGCAATTGTTCAAACGAATTCGTCTGCGCATCGGCGAAAAAACAAAACGCACAAACAAACGCTAGACAACACAGCAATTTTATCAAGTTCATAATCTCTCCCGCGCCGAAACCGCTCGCGCCTTTGTACGGAGCAGGATAAATTAAAGTTTAATTACTGTCGAACAAAAGCGCGGGTTATAAAATAAATAGGGCAAAATTGATTTCAATTAGAAGATTCTTGTTTTAGTGCTTGGTGAAAATAAATAAGTTATCTTGCAAATTAATATTAGCGAAAATATAATAGCTTTGTTTCTTATGTGCAACAATGTATTAAAGAGTAACTATGGCAAAGCCTATTTTTAAGTGGAGTGGTGAATACATTGGATTTATTCACAATGGAAATTTGTTTGACCCAAATAGTAAATATTTAGGCTGGGTTGAAAAAGACGGCTCAGTATGGACATCAAACGGAAGATATTTTGGTGATTTAGTAGAGGAAAATTATATTCTTCGCAATTCAATGAAGGTAGAACCAATCCCCAAAATACCTAAAATTCCTCCTATTTCGCCTATTTCGCCTATTTCCTCAATACCCAGATTGCCGAGAATTGCCAAAATAGGCTGGTATGACCCATTTGATAAATAATTTAGGAGCGTATTGTATGAACAGACATTTTGTTTCTTCATCAAATCTTCGGTCGGTTGGTTATGATGTTACTGAATCAATCCTAGAAATTGAGTTTCACAGTGGTTCAGTCTATCAATACTTCAATGTTCCGCAGGAAAAGTATGAATCTTTAATGCGTGCTGGTTCAAAAGGAAGCTATTTTGCGGCATATATTAAAGATGTTTACAGATACCGTCGAGTTAGATAGGGCTATTGGTGTTGGGTATGGTTAAAGTATTTTTTTCTTATTCTCATAGAGACGAATCATTGCGAGATGAGTTAGAGGTTCATCTTTCTGCTCTGAAAAGACAAGGCATTATTGATACTTGGCACGATCGTAGGATTGGTTCTGGTAAAGAATTTGATTCGGAGATTAGCCAAAATTTAGAAGATGCCAGCATAATTCTTTTGCTCGTAAGTCCTTATTTTATTGCGTCTGACTATTGCTATGACGTTGAAATGACTCACGCTTTGAAAAAACATAAAGAAGGAACAGCCTGTGTTATTCCCGTAATTTTGCATCCTTGTGATTGGCATCGGCTTCCATTTGGTAAATTGTTGGCTACTCCGAGAGATGGGAAAGCTATTTCAAAACACCCTAATCAACATGATGCGTTTCTCGAAATTACCTTGGCAATTCGTAAAACGGCAGAAGAATTGAATCCTAAATTGGCTGCTACAATAAATCAGAGCGTCAACCAAACAAATAAAATTCAAACTAAAAAAATAGTTTCTGATGTAAGGTCAAGTAATTTAAGAATAAAGAAAACATTTAGCGAAAGGGACAAAGACAAATTTGAAAGAGAGGCTTTTGAATATATGTCAAATTTCTTTGAAGGTTCACTGCAAGAACTTCAAGTAAGAAATGCGGAAATTGAAACAGAATTTATTCGTGTTGACGCTAATAATTTTACAGCAAAAGTATATATAAATGGCACTTTGGCAAATAACTGTAAAATTGGTTTGGATGAAGCAAGAAATTATTTTGGCGGAATTACTTATTCATCAGGGCGTAATAACGGTGTAAATGAATCTTTGAATGTGGATGAGGACGGTTATAAACTGTTTTTGAAGTCGGCGGGATTTTCCTCATTTGGAGGCAACAATAAAGAAGAATTAAGCAAAGAAGGCGCATCCGAATTTTATTGGGAAAAATTTATTAGACCATTACAACAATAATCTCAAAAATTTGAGAACATAAACTAGCTAAACCAACCGCCTTTCACATCCTTCAAAATAGCTTTCGCTGTGTTGTAGCTGAAAGCGGCAAACACCGTGATAAAATCAGCAAAAGAGGTCAAATGATGACAATTCAATTAGAAATTCCTGATGAAATTGCCCGCTTGATAAACACTTTCTCACAGCCGAAAGAAGAATTTGTTTTGGAAGCGATTGAGGAAAAAATCAAACGCGAAAAAGGCAAAGTCAATCTGGCGGAACGCGGAATCAGCGAAGAAGAAGCGTTGACGCAGAGAGCGGCTTTTGCGACGTTTAGCGAAGATTGGGAAAGTCCCGAAATGGACGTTTATGACAAATTATAAACGCGGCGACGTAATTCTCGCGTTGTTTCCCGATTCAAATTTGCAAACGGCGAAAAAGCGTCCGGTTCTCATCGTTCAAGCCGACGATCTGCAAACAAATCTTCCGCAAATAATCGTTGCGATGATAACCAGCAATTTGTCGAAAAAAGCGCATCCGAGCCGCGTTTTAATTGAGCTTTCCACGCCTTCCGGAAAACAAAGCGGCTTGCTTTCCGATTCATTAATTGCAACCGATAATCTCGCTACTCTGCACGAAAAATTTATAGACAGAAAACTCGGAAGTTTGCCCGATATGAATGAAGTCGAAAAAGCGTTGGCGTACACTTTCGGGCTGATTCTCAAAGATTAATCATTTAAAATCAACCGCCTTTGACATCTTCAACTTTCGCCGTCTTGTATTTCAAAATCAGAAGACTCGAAATATGGATGTATTTATAAGCCTCCTCAAAAATCCAAATCTAAAAAAAATTGTCATAAAACTGAATTCTTCTGTGTTATCTCTGTGAAGACATTTCAACGTGCGAGAGAGTTTATGCAAAATAAAACTTCCAATTTAAAATTCGTTCTGTTTGTCGTTTTCGCGGTTTTTATCTCAAATGCTTTCGCCAATACCGATAAAAATATCGGAAAAATCACGGGCGAAGTGGACATCAATCTGAAACAGGAAAAGATTTCCGCGAGGCTCAAATATGATTATGTTGCGGTCGGCGAGGCGGAGCCGGAAATTAAGTTTTATCTCAGTGAGAATTTTAATGTCACAAAAGTTAAATGCGGAAGATGCAGCGCGTTTAAGTTTGACCCAAAGGCACAACGGCTTCCGACTTTAACAATTTCGCTTGAAAAGCCTTTGCAAACAGGCGAACGGTTGCCGATTGAAATCGAGTATGACGGCGATCTCAAAGGGATGTATCACAAAGAGCATCGGTTTTTGGAGCTGGGGCTTGATTGGTTTTGGTATCCGGTTCATCCAAGTTTCAGCGGGTTTAATTTTCTTTACCGCTTGACAATCAAAACGGATGCGCCGGATTTTCAGCTTGCCGGAAACGGGCGCGCCGTGAAAAAAGGTAAAAATTGGCTGGTCGAATCGAAGGTGCCTGATTACGATATTGACCTTGTTTTAAGCGATAATCTTTCGTTCAAACGAGACAGCGAAAATGGTTATAATCTGCAAGTCGTCTCGAAAAATCTGCCCGAAGAAGTGTCTGCAACTCTGCTTGGAAACATCAGGGAAACGCTCGATTTTTATAATTCCACATTCGGCGCGAAGAATCCGCAGCGCGAAGTAACCGCCGTCATTCGCCCGTTTCCCGAAATCAGCGGGCAGGGCGGCTATTTTCGCAAAGGTTATTTTATTTTGCCGCGTATTGACGA
>DASVRD010000118.1:0-11967 GCA_036388775.1 Pyrinomonadaceae bacterium
TAAAGTTAATTTGCAGTTTTATTGAATCCAAAGCGTCGGAGTATCTGCGTGCGGGACGAAGCATTGGCGGCAGCGGGCTTCGTATTTGTCGGAAGCACCTACTTCGACCTGGGCTTCGGATTGAAAAGTGCGCTGCGAATAATTCGCCGTGCGTCCGCATTTGACGCAGATGGCGTGAGTTTTCGTGATAAATTCTGCGATTGAAAGAAGCTGCGGCATCGGTTCAAACGGTCGTCCGGTGAAATCCTGATCGAGTCCGGCGATAATTACGCGCTTGCCGAGATTCGCCAATTCGTTAGCAATCGGGATGAGATCGTTGTCCAAAAACTGAGCTTCGTCAATCCCGACGACTTCGGTTTCCGGCTGGATGTGTTCTAAAATCTCGCGCGCTTTTTCAATCGAAATCGAATCATGGCGCATTTCCGAATGCGACACGATTTCATTTTTTGAATAGCGAGCGTCAATTTTCGGTTTAAAAACCTGCACTTTGAGACGCGCGATCTTGGCGCGTCTCAAACGGCGAATCAATTCTTCGCTTTTGCCCGAAAACATCGAGCCGACAATGACCTCAATCCAGCCGCCCGCGTTTTGACGGTGGAGAACCCGATCTTCATTATTGCGTGATAAAAACTCTTGCATCGTTCCTTAAAATTTTAAATTTGAGATTTTCTTTTACGCTTTGCGACGTAGATTTTTAGACTAAAACAACGGAGAAAGCAAGTCGGCATCTAAATAATAATGGAACTGAAAACCTGCCCGAATTGTCAAAAGCCGTATCTTGCGAGCGCCGAACGCTGTCCGCACTGCCCGCCCGAATACGAATGGAATCAGGAATCCTGGGCAAATGTAGGCTGTTTTGTGCTGATGATTTTATTTGTCTTTTTGATGGTGCTGGTTTCTCTGCTTTCGCTTGCCGGAATGTTCGTTCGATTTTAAGTAACGCCGCCGGGACGACGGCGTTACTTTAATGTAAAAACGATTTGTTTTTATTCTCAACGCCGCTGTTTGAATTCGGCTGCGAATTTGAATTTGAGTTTGAGTTCGCATTTGAATTTGCGTCGTTTTTCCAATCGGGATATTCGGCGATTGCGGCGGCGATTCGGTCAATAATTCCGGTCGGTTCTGTGGGACGAGTTTCGTTGTTGCAGAAAATGACGAACGAAAACTGTTCGTCATTAGCGGCTTGCGCGTAACCGGCGAGCGCGCTGACGTAAGTAATCGTGCCGGTTTTGGCGACGACTCTGCCTTTGAATTTCGGCAGGCGACCGCCCAGAGTTCCGTCAGTTCCGGCTATCGGCAGCGAATCTACGAAAGCGTTTCGCGCCGGACTTTGCAAAGCAAAAACAAGCAGCCTGCCCATCGTTTCGGGCGTGATGAAATTAAGACGCGACAAGCCCGAACCGTCGTGAATTACCGTGTCGCCAAGCTCGACGCCTTTGCCGGAGAGCCAGTTTTTGATTGTCATCGCGCCAAGCTCATCGTCTCCCAACACGATTTTCCGCGAATTTTCTTTTTCCTCGTTTTCGCGCGCCCGACGCCCCAAAGTGCGAAGCATCAATTCGGCGTTTAAATTAATGCTGTGTTTGTTGGTGCGTTTGGCGATTTCGGCGAGCGTGTCGCTTTCGACTGCGGCAAGCTCTTTTAAATTCGCCGGTGCGTCTTGTTCTTTCGTCCGCCAATTAACGCTTTTTACAGTGCCTTCAATTGCGATTCCGGCTTTTTCGAGAGCCTTTTTCAAATCGTTTGCCGCCCAAATCTCCGGCGCGTGCATTGTCGTCCGCACGCCCATACTTTTTCCGCGAGGAACTTCGCCCCAAACCTGAAAATTGTTCGCGTCCAAATCTCGATGCACGCCGAATGTCTGCGCCGAAGCGTTGGCTTTTGTCATGGCTTGGTTTGAAACCTTAATAAAATCGGCTTCCGGCGTGGTTTTGACTTCGGCGGGCGCGTCCAATTTATCCGACGGCACGACTTCGACCAAAACCGTATTGTCCGAATAGCTCAATGCCGAAGGCTCGGCTCCGTAATACCATTGCGCTTCTTCCCAAACCCAGCCCGCGCCGAGATTTGCGGCTTGAAAACCGCTTGCGTCGCCGACAATGTTGCCCGCCACGCGCCTCAATCCTTTTTGTTTTAATTGATTGATTAAATTCTGCACGTCCGGCTCATCAAAATCCGGCGCGCCTCGCCCGTACAAAATCAAATCGCCGTTTAAATTTCCGTTTGCGTCAATCTCTCGTTCCGCCATAACGCTGGTGCGCCAGCGAAAATCAGCGCCGAGTCTGTCTAAAGCGACGGCGGTCGTGACGACTTTCATCGTCGAAGCCGGATTAAAAGTTTTCTGCGCGTCGCGCGCAACCAGCACGCGACCGTCTTTCAAGCTCGTCACAAAAACGCCCCAGCGCGCGTTGCGAAACTCGCTTTTTTCGATGATTTCATCAATTCGTCGGGCAAGATCAACGTCTTTCGGAGCGGTGGAAACTTCAATAGCTTTCGGCAGCGGAATCTTTTCGGCGGAAAAACGAGCTGAAAATTCGGTTGCGGTTTCGCTCGACTGCGGCGTCACGTCGGAAACATTTGCGCTGCTGCCTTCATCGGTTTTCGTAGTTAGGATTGCCGAAGAGCAGGAAGCTGAAAAAACTGCGAGAAATAAGAGGTAAATTAAAAATGTTTTCTTCATCTTTCGATAAAACTTTCAACCCGGCTCGCCGCGAGCATTTCGCGCACGGCATGGTAAACCTGTTCGATTTCGATTTCGCCGATTCGTTTGCCTCGAATCGCCCGTAGATTTCCGGCGCGCGGCATAAAAGCGTAATTTTCCGGCACCGCTCCGTCAAGCAAAACAACCAGTGGAATCCCAACCGCCGCCGAGAGATGCGCCGGTCCGGTGTCGTTTGAAACAAAAACCGAGAGATGCGAAAGAGCGGCGACGAATTCGGGCAGGCTCAAATCGTCAAAAATTTGAGTTTCTTTCGGGAAAATCCGGCGCACTTCTTTTGTCAGATTCTTTTCTTCAGGTCCGAGAAAAACCGCAATTTTTAACCCGTCGTTGCGCGATAAAAAATCTGCCAGCCCTGCGAAATTTTGCAGACTCCAACGCCGCAAAGGATGTCCCGCGCCCGGAAACAAACCGACAGTTAAACCTTCGAGCTTGCGTTTTTGCCAGAGCTTTTCAATCTTCTGCAAATCGTTTTCTCGCGGAAAAAGTTTCGGGCGGGTTTCCGCATTTTCGATTTTGAGCGGTTTTAAAACGTCGAGATAACGATCGGTCGCGTGTTTTGATTTATCCTCCCGCGCCGGGCGCAGATTCGAGAGAAAATCGAGCGAACGACTTTCGCGCTCGGCATAAAGACGTTTCGGCGCGCCCGACAGAAAACCCAAAATATTGGTCTCGCGCAAGCTGTGCAAATCAATGACGAAATCGAACTTGCGGGCGCGCACGTCCTGAACTAATCTGGCGACTTTGAAAATCGAAGTGAGCTTTGCGCCGTCACGCAATTCAACCCGGTCAACAATGATTTTCTCATCCGCCACATTCGCCAAATCAATAATCGTCGCGCACGATTTTCCGACCGCCACCGTAATTTTTGCGTGCGGAAATTTCCGGCGAATCGCCGAGAGCGCGGGCAAGCTCAACACGACATCGCCGAGCTGCCCGAAATCAATAACCAAAATGTTTTGGGGATTAAAAGCCAAATCAGTAATCAGTAATCAGTAATCAGTAATCAGTCAAAGCCCTTTTAGAAAACTGATTACTGATTACTAAGTTGTGCGTAAATCGCGCCCGGTCATTTCCGCCGGTTTCTCAAGTCCGAGCATTCCTAAAAGCGTCGGCGCAACGTCTTCGAGCGCTGCGTCTTCGCGCAGTTTTAAACCGACGTAATCTTCGCCGACGATGTGAAACGGCACGGGATTCGTAGTGTGCGCGGTGTGCGGCTCGCCGGTTTTTAGATCAATCATTTGTTCACAGTTGCCGTGATCTGAGGTGAGCAGCATTGTGCCGCCCGCCGCGCGGATTCCTTTGGTTATCCAGCCGATGCAGGTGTCAATGTATTGCACGGCTTGAATGGTCGCATCGAGCTTTCCGGTGTGTCCGACCATATCCGGGTTGGCGTAATTGATTATAAAAACGTCGGTTTCGCCTTCTTCAATCGTTCGCAGAACTTTATCCGTGATTTTAAAAGCCGACATTTCCGGGGCTAAATCGTAAGTTGCGACTTTCTGGCTGGGAACAAGCAGACGGCTTTCGCAGTTGTATTCCGGTTCGACTCCGCCGTTGAAAAAATAAGTGACGTGCGCATATTTTTCGGTTTCGGCGAGACGGTAATTGTTGATTTCGCTGTGCGCGAAAACCTGCGCCAGAACGTTGGTGTGATGTTCGGGCGGAAACGCCTTTTCGAGCGGAAAATCTTTGTCGTATTCGCGCAGGCAAACGAAATCAACCGTCGGTTTCGTTGCCGCAAACGGTTCGTCAAAATCTTTGATGGCTAGCGCGCGAGTGATTTGACGGGCGCGGTCGGCGCGGAAATTGAAGAAAATAACGGCGTCGCCTTCTTCGATTAATCCGACGGGAACGCCCGGCTCGCGTTCAATAATAATCGGTTCAATGAATTCATCCGTCACGCCGCGCTGGTAAGAATTGCGGGCGGCTTCGACCGGATCAAAAGCGGGAATGCCTTCGCCGTGAACGAGCAGAGTAAATGCGCGCGCGGTTCGTTCCCAGCGTTTGTCTCTGTCCATCGCGTAATAACGCCCGCAGAGCGTAGCGATTTCGCCGACTCCGATTTCGGCGATTTTTACTTGGAGCATTTCGAGATACAGCGCGGCGGAGCGAGGCGGCGCGTCGCGCCCGTCCAAAAAGCAGTGAATGAAAACTTTTTCTACGCCGCGCTGTTTCGCCATTCTGAGCAAGGCGTAAAGATGTTCCTGAGATGAATGAACTTGCCCGTCGGAAAGCAAGCCCATCAAATGCAAGGATTTCGCTCTTTCCTGCGCGCCGTCCATCACTTTCATCAAAATTTCATTTTTAAACAGCGCGCCGGTTTCAATCGCGTAATCAATCCGCGAAACGTCCATTCGGATTACGCGACCCGAACCTAAGTTTAAATGCCCGACTTCGGAATTTCCCATTACTCCGGTGGGAAGCCCGACTCGTTTGCCGGACGCTTCAAGCAGCGTTGAAGGGTATTTTGCTCTGATTTCATCGTAAAAAGGCGTTTCGGCAAGCGCCAGCGCGTTGCCTTCTTTGATGGGCGAATAGCCAAAGCCGTCAATAATTACCAGTGCAATCGGTGTTCGTTTTTTGCTCAAAATCGCTTCTCCTCGAAAATATCTTTTAAGATTAGCAAAATTGACGAGGCAAAAAAAAGAAACGAGCCTTGAAAGAAGCTCGTTTCTTTTTACCCGGTCGCTACCGCTTCCGGTTCTAACTTTGCTCGGAATCGCTTATTGCAGCAAGCGAGCCGTAACTTGTTTGGTTAAAGGATTGACCGTAAAGCGGACAAGTCTGGTGACTATTGCCGTCGGTGTGGTTGTGCCGCTCGTCGAGCTTCCGCTGCCTGAAGTTCTCGTTCCGGCGTTGGCGTTCGGCGAATTGTTCGGAAGCAGTTGGTTCGTCACAATTTGGAACGTTGACGGTCCGTTGGCAAAGCCTTTGACGCGCATCAGGTATTTCGTGTTCGGCTGCACAGCGGTCGAAACGAATTCGGATGCTGTTGTTCCGGCGCTCGTTCCGAGCGATTTGCCGTCCGTAGTCAGTATTTCAAAATCCATATCAACCGCCGTCTGCGAGCTTAAAGCCGCTTCGAGAACGAGAGCATCCGATTTGGTTGTGATTTCGATGTCGTCCCAGGTGATGCCTTTGTATTCCGGTTTACCCCAGGTTGCGCTCGTGCCGCCGGTTGCAGTCGGTTCACCAGCAACTAAAGCGCCGGTTTTAGTTTCGTTATAAACCGAATAAGTGACGGGCGCGGGCGGATTCGATGTGCCGTCGTTGCCGCTGCTTCCGGTTCCGACAGTTGAGCCGGCGAAAGCGCTGCCCGTAATTTTCGCGTCAAAGCTGAACATCTGCGCCATCGGGTCGTTGAATTCGAGCCGTTTGGCGTTTGAGGTCGCGCCGAGAGCGAGCGTTTGGTTGTAAACGAAGGTGTTAGCATTGGCGTCCGCATTTTTGACCGTTACCGTCGGGTTCGAGATGTTCGTAACCTGGAAGTTGATCGGTCCGTAAACTGTTTTGTCGGTTGCCAGCGCGCCGCGCGTGTTCGTTAACTTGTTGTCGAACGCCATTACGCCGTTGGCGAAGCTGATGTTCGAGATCGCGGAATCAATTTGCGCGGTCAAGTCCTGTTCGACTTTGTTGGCGCTGGTCGAGCCGCTCAAATCCGAGAAGCCGAGCTGTCCGGTCGAGTTGACGCCGATGGCGCGGACAACGTATTCGCTGCCGAATAAATCGTTGATGCCGATGGGCGCGAATACTTCGTAAACATCGCCTTTATCTTCAAACGAGGTCTGATTGCCGTTGATGAACGCGACGTGGCGGAAACCGGTTGTAGAAGCGTCGCCGTCGGCGAATTCGCGTTTGCCGTTCGGCTGGCGTTTGTTTTCAAAACCTTTTTTGCGTTTCAGGATTTCGTAAGAAACCGCGCCGGAAACCGCGTCCCAGCTTACATTCAAAGAGCGTGGGCTGGCTGCCGACAATTTAACATTGGTCGGAACCGCCGGAGCCGCTTGCGAACCGACGAACGGTGTAACCTGCGTCGAAATCGTCGCTTTGCCGCCGCTGACTTCGAGCGCGTTGACGCCGAGTTCTTTTGCTGCAAAGATTTGTTCGAGCATCGCACGGTGTTTGCCGGGCGCGTCCGGGTCGGTCGGGTCTGATGAGTAAAGCATTTGGTCGGCGACGATCATTGCGTCTTTCGCTTTGACTAAAGTGTCGGGCGAAGTTGTGCCGAGAACGTACATTGAACCTAAGAAATCGCGCTCGAAAATTTCCGTGCCTTTGGTGACCGGTTTGAGAGCCTGACCGTCTGACGGGCGCGGGCGTTTGTAAGACACTTGCGGATAAACGCGGTTCAGCATTTCGCGAATGTCCCACATCGTTGACATATATATTTCGCCGTCGCGATGTTCTTCAAACTCATAAGCCTTGCTTGTCGGGTTCAAGTAAGTGGCAATATCCGAATATTTCAAGGTTGATTGAGCTGAGCGGATGTAGGCAATCGAATCGGGATTGCGTCCGCGGTCGCGATAAAGCTGGCGATAGCCTTTGGCGTTGACAACGTAATCGCCCAAAGACGGATTGTCGGTAATCGTAAATGCCCACATATCGGCTTGACCTTCGTTCAGCGCCGAGCCTTCCGTGCCTTCGAGACCGGCAATCGGGCTGGTGATGGCGTGCATTCCTTCGTGATACGGAACAGTGCCTTCGAGCGCGAGGTCGTTCAGCAGATAGCCGTGACCGTAAACGGTCGGATTAACGACGACAGGCGATTTTTCAGCAGTTACTTCTTCGATCAAACTGGTCACATTGAGAGCGATGGCGTTGTCCAAACCGAGAGCTTTTTTCGACAAATCCGGGTCGGTAGGATTGGGAGTCGGGCAATTTGCCGGGCAACCGAGCAGCGGCAGCACCATATAAATGTTCGGGAAGTGAACCGTCGCCGGAAGCGGAATTGTTTTGTTCGGATATTCATCCGGGAATTGTCCCGCCAAACCGTTGCGGTTGTCGCCCGCGACGTGCAGGTAATCAACGTATTCGAGCAAATAAGTCACGAAGAAGAAAGCGTTGATTTCGTCCTGGTGTTCAGCCGGTTCCGCATATTGATCCTGTTCGTTGGTGCGTCCTTCTAACGCGGTCGGATCGTCTTTGCGGAAATGCCAGGTTCCGAGAGCGGCTTGAGCAAACGGCTGTTTGGTCGGCAGTACGTTGTTGACGAGCGCGTGCGTGCCGGTCAAGGTTCCGTTCAAGCCGGTCGCGACGTTTGAAGCATCGAAGGCGCGAAGATTAACGCGCTCTTGTCCGCACGGAGCCACGACTTTAGTTTCCGGGTTCGTGCAATTCTCAATGATTGATTCGTCTTTTAATTTCTGCGTAATCGTCGGATATTTCGGATAAATGTCCGCCGTAAAAGGGTGAACCGGATTCTGCTGGAAGTTGACGAAATCTTTGCGCGCGACGATTTCGCCCGAATGTGCGTCAATCGAATATGCATACAAGCCGAACGGGTTGGTTGACATTTTGGCAACTTTCCAAACGAGCTTATAGCCGTCGGCGGTCGGGTAAATGCCGAGCTTAGGCTGTAAAGTGTTGACGATTTGCGTTTGCTGCGAAACAACATCGAGTGCGGGCTTCATTAGATTCTGAACGGAATCGAGCGAACCGTTGCGAAATTGATTCAAGTCGGCTTCGACAACCTGGCGAGCTTGTTCGCCGGTCAAAGTCGGGTTGGTGTTAACATTAACGTCGCGGAAAAACGGACCCGAGGCCATAATGACTTGTTTGTTCGCGTTCATCACAACACCGATGCCGCCGTCTTTCACATCAACGCCGCCGAAGGTTTGTTTGAAGCGAACCATATAACCGCCGAGCGCTTCGCGCTGGCTGAAAACCTGCAAATCGTTCAAATTGGAAACACCGAAAACGCCCGCGTTTTGAGCGATAAAAGCGCGACCGGCTTCTTCGGGCGTTCCCGTAAACGGCTGGCTCGCGAAATCGTAAATCACATCGGGAGAACCGCCGAAAGCGTTCCAACGAACCGTCATATTCGACGCGCTCGTCGCAGTTTTTAAATTATTCAAAGCATTAAGCTGTTCGCCAGTCGCGCTTCTCAAACCGGCGACGGCGCTCGACAAATTCAAATCAAAATTTTTCGCCGGGCGATAATACAAATTTCCAATGTCGGCACCGGCATTTTGGCTGGCAGCCGCTTCGGCTCGGTTAAGCGGCAATATAATTGCTGTTAAAACAACCGCCCACACGAGAACGGTCGCCGTTAATTTAAGAAGTGCGTTTTTCATTTTCGTCTCCATCACCTTACTTTTCGATTTCCTCAAGATTAAATTTCAGTCTGGTTTGTGAAACTGTCCCTCACTGTTGAAGCCAGAATAGCTTTCGACTCTTGAGAAAGGCTTGATGTCGGGAAATAAGACTTGAAACCGGACTTGAGGCAAACTTGAGAAATCAGTTAAGTGATTGAAAAACAAAGAACGCGCTGATTTTTAAGCGCAGTCTTTCAAAACCTGACATCTGCGTTTAGAGGCGGTCAAAGACCGCCTCTAAACGAATATTTATTTTTTCTTAATCTTGCTAAAAGAGCCGATTGGAAAATATAAAAGCTATGAAATAAGGTCGGCGCAAGATCGCGGGATTGCTCCCGAAACCTCGCGCCGTCCCCTTCGCTCCCCCAAGCGAAGTCTTTATCCGCCGGTGGTAAACAAGGTGCGGAATTTGTTGAGTTTGGCGGCGAGCGCGGCGCGCGTCACTGCGCTGCCGGGTTCGACTCGCGGTCCGGGCAGAACCGTAAATTGCCCGGGCGCTGTTTGAATCACTTCTGCTTCGTAGGTTTCAAGCAATCCTTTGTCAATCGCTATTTGAATGTAACCGCGCAGCGCGCCCGGAATCTGAGCGTTGTCGGAAAGGACTTTTCCGCCCGTCGTGACGTTCGTATTGGCTTTGGCGCGGGCTTCCGCGTCGTAGCCGAGCGCTTTGACCAAAGCGACCGCTAAATCCAAACGGTTAATCGAACCTGCCGGATTAAATAACGAGCCGCTGGCGCTCATCATTCCGGTCGAGACGAAATCAACATCCTTTAAGGTGGAACCTTTAGCTGTTACGGCTTCTGCAATTCTCAGCAATTCGCCGGAAACGTCCGTGAATTTCGGAGTTGAAGCAATTGATTGACGCAGATGCGTATTCAAAGCTAATGAACGAGCCAAATCTTCGCGCGTGACGGCTTGATTCGGATAGAAATTGCCGTCTGCGTAGATGTCAATCAGACGATTCTTGAGCGCGAATTCAATATCAGCTCGCTGCTGATGATTGGCAATGTCTGGAATGCTCGGCAAAATGTACTTAATTTGCGTTACATTTCCCTCAATCGGACCCGGCGAAGCAAGCTGTTGTGGCGAGCAAACTTGCGGAACCGCTGCCAGACCGCATGCGCCCTTAAATTCCACAGTCCACGTTCCGGCTTCGGGATTTTGCACAGCGAGTTCCCGCACCCAGGTTCCGAGAACCGGGGTATCAATAGCAGTCGAATATTTCACACCGCTTGGACTGGTAAGGCGCATCGCAACAAAATTTCCCGTTTCTGCGCCTGCCAAAGTGTCAACTGTGGCGCGAACTTCGAGAACGCTCATATCGGATTGAACCGTAAACTGTTTGGCATTGACAGAGGTCGGTCCCGAAACCGAAGGATCATAATCTATATGAAACTGCTGCGCCGCCGGGCGTTCTTCGCTGAATTTAACTCTAAATTCCGCTTCCGAGAAATTCTTGTAATTCTTTGAGCGATTGAAGACTTTATCAACCGCTGCATAAGCGTTGACATAGCCTGCGCCGACTTCAAAATCCTGATAGCCCGGCATCTTGGTCGTTGTTTCAACGAGAATTTGTTTGATTTCTTCAGGCGTCAGAGTCGGGTCGGCGTCGAGCATCAATGCAACCACACCGGCGACAAAAGGAGTTGCCATCGAAGTACCGGAAATCTGCGTGTAAAACGGCAGCATTCCGGGCGAAAGCTCCGCATCCGCTCCCGGACTTGAGAACCAGGTTCCGTTGGAAGTTAAATTGGTTGCGGCGCGCACCGAAACAATATCGGTCGTAAAGCCGAAACGCGATAAGCTGCTTTCAAAATAGCGTCCGTTTCCCGGAGCAGCCAATGTCGGCGCTTCATTGTCATTAAACGGGTTGTCGTCGTTCAGGCGCTCTTCGCGCGGCACTCCGCGTGATGAAAAACCGGCTAACATCCCGTCCTTTGTTCCGGCGGCGACTCCAATAGCTGTCGGCTCTTGAGCATAAGCGTTAAGAGAATCTTTCACAGAGTCGTTGCTTCCAGACCAGAGAACGGTCATATTGCGCTCAAAGGCTTTTCGAGTGGCAATGGCAAACGGATGATCCGGGTTATAATCTTCAGGCTCAATCGGACCGTAAGAATTGGTAATAACGCGGATGTTATACGTTCCCTGTTTCTCAAAGCCGTATTCCCAACCCGCGAGAGCGTCTAAAACAACAATAACCACGCCGCCGCCTGAACCGACGATTTTCACATCCGGCGCGACACCCGCGTAAGTTCCGCCGGAACGAGTACCAAATCCGCCGACGATTCCGGCACAGTGTGTTCCGTGCCCGACATTATCGGTGTTCGGAATTCCTTCAATCGAAAGCGAAGGCGTTAAACCATTTAGCGGAACCCCGGCAATTGTGATTCCGGTGTTTCCCGAATCGGTTGATACTGCGCGCTGTGTGTTTTGAATGACTTTCGTACCGAATTGCAAATCAGAATGCGTGGCGTCAATCCCCGAATCAATAACGAGAACCGAAAAATCGCCTTTGCCTGTGACCGGGAAATTATTGTTCCGAAGCTGAAAACCGCGATCATCGCGGATGCGATCAACACCCGTTACCTTCCGAGCGTGATTCATATGATATTGCAGCTTGTCGTTCGTCCAGACCGAACTCACCGACGGATTTGCCGCTAGCGCGCGAACTTGTCCGACGTTTAAAACAGCGCCGACCATTCCGAGATTCTTATATGTCACGCCGTTGTTGATTCCCAGACTGCGCAGTAAATTCAAATGGCTGTCATTCAAACCGCTTGTCGTATTAAAACTGACAATCACAACGCCCACCGAAGCGTTGTCGGCAAGCGTTGAAACTTGATTTTGCAGCTTGGGCGCTAAAGTTGCGGCTGCGGACGCCGCCTGCGCCCAAATGACGCCGATAATAACAAACGCCAAAAACAATTTGTA
>DASVRD010000119.1:0-13051 GCA_036388775.1 Pyrinomonadaceae bacterium
TTTTACGCGCCACGACGACAAAACAGTCAACCTTTGGACAATCGGCGCGGATGACAAAAACGCCGCGCGTTTAACCGACGAAGCCAAATTCAACGGGTATCCCGTAGTTTCGCCGGACGGACGATTCGTCATTTTCTCCTCGAATCGTTCGGGAGGTATGCGTATCTGGCGAATGGACATTGATGGAAACAGCGCCGTTCCGCTAACCGAAGAAAGCCCGAACAGCGGCGATTTCGACCCGCAAATTACTCCCGACGGAAAAACGGTCATCTTTCAGCGCGACTTGAAGCAAAACGGAAATCCCGCCTTGATGAAGGTCTCGATAGAAGGCGGAACGCCGACGCAGATTTGGACCGACGAGAAAGTGGCAGTTATGTATCCGCGTTTATCGCCGGACGGAAAACGCCTTGCTTTTATCACGTTCGACATGACGACCTTTAAAAAATCTCTGCGCGTCACCGCGTTTGACGGCGAGCGCGTCGGGAACACCGAGCGCGAATTCGATTATAATTTAATCAGCAGCTTTGGCTGGTCGCCCGACGGCAAATCTCTGACGTATTTGAGCGTCGAAGGAATCCCGAATTTGTGGCGTCTGCCGCTCGACGGTTCAAAGCCGCAGCCGATTACCGATTTCAAATCCGGCAGAATCTTCAACTACGCCTGGTCGCGCGACGGCAAACGTCTTTTCATTTCGCGCGGTATCGTCAATAATGATTTGGTTTTGATTCGGGACGCAGCCCTCGTTAAGTAACACTCATTTAATCTGTGTCCCGCTCAATGATTTGTTCGATACGATTAACTATAAATAAGCAACCTCTCGATTTCTTCACACGTTTCTTCCGGCGTTTTACCTTTCGTATAAACCGTATGTCTGGCAAGCTCGTAATTACAGCGGCTTCTAACGAAATTTTCATGAAAATCAAAACCGTTGCTAACATAACCGCCGGTTCTTTGGTTCAAAATTGCAATTGATTCTTCCAAATCAGGAGAAGGCATAATCAGAATTACATTCGGAAACGGCGACAACGCTTTTTTCACGCGAGCGAATAATTCCGCGTCATCGTAAATGGAATGCCCGCCGCCCAAGTCAATCACCGCCGCTTCCGGCTCTGCAACAATTTGCTCGACGCCGTAAGGCTCAAACGGCTTCCAGTATTTCGTCAACTCATAAAAACCTATCTTTTTAAGTTCAGCGGCGTGTTTTCGGTCATAACCGATTCCATCCAAATAAGAATCAAAAACTATATCGAGGGAGCGCTGCGGCAGATTCAGCCGCTCGGCGAGTAATTTCCCGACGGTGGTTTTTCCCGCGCGAATAGGACCAATTAAAATAACTTTGAAAACCATTTGATTTCACCTCAATCGAAACTATCAAAGATTACGCGGAAAGAAGCGAGCCTGTTCCAACCGCGAAAAGAATCAAACGGGTAAACAAAATTACTGGCAATTGAACAGATTTAATTTCATCAATTTCAACAAATTTTCAATTTGATTTTTTCTTTAAGTTTTTGTTTTGTAATTTTTGCTCCGAAACATTGACGGAATCGAAGGGCAGTGTTTAATAATGATTAGAAAATAATTGTTGGTCGTTCTGTATTTTTTATGGCTTGGGGCGATTTGTACAAATACATCTCGGAGAAGCTCGAATCGCTTCGGCATTTGATTGACGTTGAAGATCAGCCGGAAGAGCGAGCCGACCGCTTGGCGATTGAGGCTGAGCGGAGCATTCGGCAATCGCGCGCCGAGCGGGCTTTGCAGCGGATCGCGATGGCGGTTGACGCCCTGCTCGCCGAAGAAATTATTCGTACGCCGAGTGGTAAGGCTTATGTGCCCGAAAAATTTGTAGTCTTTTTAAATCCGCAGGACGACCGCGATTGGCAGGGCAGAAAACGTGAGTTCGTGCAGCAGGAGCTGTCTGAAATGATTCTCGTCGAAGCCGAAAAACGAGCGGGAAACAGCGAGTTAATCACAAAAAATATCGAAATCGAGCTTCGCGTTGACGGCACGCTCGAAACCAATCTCGTCCGCGTTCAAGCCGTGCTGGAAAATAATCGAGAATTAACGGTCGTCGCGGATAACGAAAAAACATTTGTCGTTGCCGATCAGAGAGAACCGAAAGAGCCGACGGTTTTTGAGGAAGTTCCGGCTGACGAGCCTTTTTATTCAGTCGAAATCCGGCAGGAGGGAAAGCTCAAAGTCAGTGTTCCGGTTTACAAACGCCATGCGATTGTCGGACGCGGAACGGCTAATCTGCCCGCCGACGTTCCGCTTCGAGAATCGGCAATCAGCCGCCGCCACGCTGTTTTGGAATTAGACGAAAACGGAAAATTCTGGATAACGCACGCCGGTGCAAATCCGACCATTGTCGGCGACTACCCGCTCATTCCCAAAATCAAAACTCCGCTGGCTCCCGAACAGACAATCAAAATGGGAGATTTCGAGCTGAACATAAAAAAATAAGGCATAAATATATTTGACTTACCTATCTTAGCTATTCACACACTGATTGATAGTATGAATTGGAACGCAATATTTACCGCTGTTTTCGCATTGCTGCTATTAGGGATTTGCGACGTTGCCCGTGGTCAAGATTTTAAGACGGGTGTCTGGATAGAAGACTTCACTCAATTGAAGCGAGAAATGTCCGCTCATTATTCCAATCTTGAGTGGGCTATTGAGATGCGCGGACTTGATCTCAAGCAGTTGTCGGAACAAACCGAATCTCGCCTTCTTCAAGCGCGTAGCGAAACTGAAGCGAAAAAAACAATCGAATCATTTCTGGATGCTTTTGGAGACGGACATCTAAGTGTTCAATGGGTACAAAATAAGAGTAATAATTCTTCGCCCGCTGATAATGCGCAACCAGATAACCCAATGCCTTTATGCCAGCGACTCCGCTACAAAAGTCAAACACAGGCATCCAGAATCGCTTTTACCAGGCTGAACAATTTCCGGGAAATCGCCACTGAAGACTCGAAATATTTCTCAATCGGAGTTCTGCGCGTTACAGCCAATAAAAATGTTGGCGTAATCAGAATTCCCCTCTTTAGCGAATATGCCTTTCCTGATTTATGCGAGCAGGCAGCCGCCGAAATGAATTTAACGAAAGATTCTCCGTGCGATGAAGAATGTGATGATCGAGTAGAACGAAGCGCTGCAAATCTGCTGACTGCGGCACTTTCCCGACAGATTGAAGCTCTTAAGCGCAATAAGATAAGTGTTTTGCTGGTGGACATCACCGGAAATGGCGGAGGGACAAATTGGACTGAGCCAGCCGCTCGAACTCTTTCGGCTAAATCGCTTCGTTCGCCTCGCCAGCAGTTCATCCGGCACGAGCACTGGACGAAGCAATTGAAGATGCGTTTGGAAATAATTGAAGCCGATGCTCGCCAGCCTGCATCACCAAATCGAGAACTTTTACTGCAGGGCGCAAATATTCTAAGAAAGGCGATATTGGAGTCTCAACAGCCTTGCACGCGCGATGCTGTTTGGGAAAATCGGAAAACGGACTGTTCACTTGTTGCGACAACTCCGCCGTTATACCCGCAGAGCATTCTTCCTTTTGCTAAGCCGGGTTCATTGCCGGATAAACCATCGAGCCGTTTCCTTTTTTATCCTAGCCGTTATGCGTATCGTGAGGGCGTATATTCAGGACCCTTGATGGTACTGGTAGATCAGGGAACGTGGTCATCGGCGGAATATTTCGCGGCTATGCTGCGGGATAATAATGCGGCAACCATTATCGGCGAGCCTACGGGCGGCGCGGGCTGTGGTTATACTAATGGAGGAATACAGACTTCTCTCAAAAACAGCGGTGCCGGAGTAAAGATACCGGATTGCGTCCGGCTTCGAGCCGATGGCACTAACGAAGTGGCAGGCATCACGCCGGACGTATTAATTCCGTGGAGATCGAACGATAACCGCTATCAAAGAGTAAAACGAGTCTTTGATGCGCTGTCTGAATATATAAAGTAGGCAAACGAAGATATAGGTGAGTGAACTATATTATTACCAAAAATAACTTTCATCCTTCCGTCCTTATTCCTTCGTTGCGGCACGGCGTTTGTTTAATGTATTTAACAGTACGCTCCCCGTACTATTTTAGAGCAGAAAGATGCTTCCCAGAGATACATTGCTTGACGACCGTTATCGGATTATCGAATTGCTCGGCACGGGCGCGATGGGTTCGGTTTATCTTTCGCTTGATGAACGATTAAGCTGCAACGTCGCGGTTAAGGGTACGATAATCAAACAGTTTCGGCTCGACCCGGAAAAGGAAGCCGAGCTGCGGCGCGCTTTTGAACGCGAAGCCAAATTGCTCGCCAATTTGCAGCACGAAGCGATCCCGCGCGTGGTTGATTACTTTACCTTCGAGGACGAGCAGTATCTCGTGATGGAATATATTCCGGGCAAAGATTTGTTCGAGCAAGCCGAGAAAATGCGCCGGAAGGACGAACATTTCGATGTCGTCAAAGTCTCGGACTGGGCTTTGCAGCTTCTCGACGCGCTCGTTTATCTGCATACGCAGCCCGAACCCGTTATTCACAAAGACATCAAGCTCTCGAACATTAAAATCAACGAGCGCAATCGCGTGAAACTGCTCGATTTCGGAATCTCAAAAGGTTATGCGGGCGAGATGACCAAAGTTGACGCGGGAAGCCTGCAAATGGGAACCGAAGAATATTCGCCGCTCGAACAGTTTTTGAAATTCCCGAGCCGCGCGGCGATAACTCTGCGGCAAGCTCTATCAATCAAACACGCCGATAAAGTCGAGCAAGTTTTAAGTCAAAACACCGATGCGCGGAGCGATCTTTATTCGCTCGCGGTAACGATTTATCGTTTGTTGACCGGCAAACCTCCCGCCGATTATTTGCCGCGCGCTCTGGCTGTTTGGGAAGGCGAGCCTGACCCGCTGGTTCCGGTTCACGAGATAAACCCGGAAGTTCCAGTTCCGGTCTCAAACGTTCTGATGCACGCGCTCGCGCTCGATAAAGAAAACCGTCCGTGGTGTGCCGAAGCGATGCGCGAAGAGTTTCAAGCCGCCTGGCAGGAACATTACCGCTCGACCGAAGTAACCAAACGAGAAGAGATTGCCGCCGAAGAGCGTACCGAATTTGAACGCCTGCTGGCTGAAGAAAGACAGCGACGCGAAGAAGCCGAGATTGCGCGAGAGGAAAAAGAGCGCGAATTAGCGGCGATTAATTCAAGGCTACAGGAAATTACCGCCAGCATGCAGAGCGCGCCGCCGCAAGCAACAGCCGCATCGCCTTCGCCCGAAAGACGCAGCATTTTGCGTTTTCCGGGCAGAAAATACGCCTGGTTTTTCCTGATGTTTACGGTTGTTGCGGGCGTGATCTTGTTCTGGCAGGCGCGTGAGGAAACAGCCAAAGCGCGCGAGTTTGAACAGCATTTTTCGCGCGGCAAGGCTCTGCTCGACGAAAAATCGTACGACGCTGCGATTAATGAATACACCGAAGCCATCGGCATCAATCCGAGATCGTCCGACAGCTTTGCAAATCGCGGCGAAGCGTTTCGCAAAAAACAGGAATTGACGCGCGCCTTGCAGGATTACAACGAGGCGATTCGCTTGAACAAACAAAATCTGTTTGCGCTCGTTAATCGCGCCGATGTTTATTGCCAGTCGAACGATTTCGACCGCGCGTTCGCAGATTTCGGCGAAGTTCAAAAACAAAAGCCGGATTACGATTTTCTCTATGAAAAACGCGGCTCTTGTTATGAAACGCGCGGAATGTATGACGAAGCCGTTGCAGATTATTCCAAAGCTCTGACGCTCGACCCGGACGAAACCTGGACTTATTTCAAACGCGGGCTGGTTTATTTTCTGACCGATAGGGACGAAAAAGCCGTCGCCGATTACACCGAAGTATTGAGCCGAACGCCCAACGATTACGCCGCTTATGCCAATCGCGGCGCTGCTTATCAGCGTCTCGGCAAAAAGAATCTGGCAGCAGCCGATTTTCAAAAATCCGAAGAACTGAAAGAAGCCAGCGAAGTCAGGAAATAAATTGTAAAGTTTACAGCTAAGGGGCAAAACGAAAACTCGCAAGAATATTAATTCGCCCAATTTACCGCAAATGTTAACGCTTGCTAAGGGACAGCGTGACAAGTGAAAGTTTTTTCATTATTCTGTCCTTCTTTGTTTGTTTTTATAAAAGTTGAGCGGGAGTAAGAAATTGAGCGTTTTAGTTGATCGAAATACGCGCCTTGTCGTGCAGGGCATTACGGGTAAAGAGGGCACTTTTCATACCAAGCAAATGATCGAATACGGCACGCAGGTTGTCGGCGGCGTGACGCCCGGAAAAGGCGGAACGACGCACGAAGGCGTGCCCGTTTTTAATACGGTCGAAGATGCTGTCAAACAAGCGGGCGCAAATGCGAGCGTGATTTACGTTCCGCCGCCGTTTGCCGCTGACGCGATTATGGAAGCGGCTGACGCAGGGCTTCCGCTCGTCGTCTGCATCACCGAAGGCATTCCGGCAGCCGATATAGTCAAAGTTCATCATTTTCTCGCCGATAAAAAAACTCGTCTGGTCGGACCAAACTGTCCGGGCGTGATTTCGCCCGGCAAATGCAAAGTCGGAATTATGCCCGGACATATTCACAAAGAAGGAAGCATCGGCGTTGTCTCGCGCTCCGGCACATTAACGTATGAAGCCGTCGGGCAATTAACCGCGCTCGGTCTTGGACAATCAACGGCAATCGGAATCGGCGGCGATCCGATTATCGGCACAACGCACACCGACGCTTTGCGGCTTTTTCAGGAAGACGACGAAACCGAAGGAATTGTTTTAATCGGCGAAATCGGCGGAACGGCGGAAGAAGAAGCCGCCGCTTATGCCAAAGAAAACGTCACAAAACCGATTGTCGCATTTATTGCCGGACAAACCGCGCCGCCGGGACGCCGAATGGGACACGCCGGAGCGATTATCGCGGGCGGCAAAGGAACTGCCGCGGAAAAAATGGCTGCGCTCGAAGCCGCCGGAATCCGTGTCGCCAAATCGCCCGCCGACATCGGCGAAACAATGAAAGCCGCGCTCGGCTCATAATTATTCGGAAGCGGTGAAATTCGAACATTTGCTTATTGTTAAAGCCGAAGATATTGACCGGCAAGGTCATGTCAACAATGTTCGCTATTTGCAATGGATTCAAGATATTGCCGTTGCGCATTGGCTGAGTCGCGCAACCGACGAGCAAAAAGCGCAAATAGTTTGGGTTGTAATGCGGCACGAAATTGATTATCTGCGTCCCGCTTTTGAAAATGAGGAAATTGCGGTAATAACTTGGGTTGGGGAACCGCAAGGAGCAAAATGGGAGCGTTTTACCGAAATCCGGCGCGACGATAAAATTCTTGTCAAAGCGAAAAGCATTTGGGTTGCGCTCGATTCCAAAACATTGCGTCCGCGCCGCGTAACTGCAGAAATAAAAGAAACTTTTACAAAGTTATAAAATATTCTACTTAATAATTGAGGTAATAAATGGCAGAACAAACAGGGAATTTAACATTTGGAATTATCAAACCGGACGCAGTGCGCGCCGGAAAATACGGAACTATTATTCAACGCATTTTGGACAACGGCTTTAAGATTCGCGCGATGAAATTAAAGCATCTTTCGCGCAAAGAAGCCGAAGGTTTTTATGCGGTTCACCGCGAGCGCCCGTTTTTCGGCGAATTGACCGAGTTTATGTCGAGCGCGCCGTGTATCGTGATGGCGCTCGAAAAAGAAAACGCCGTCAAATCGTGGCGCGATTTGATGGGCGCGACCAACCCGGCGGAAGCCGCCGAAGGCACGCTTCGCAAAGAGTTTGCCGCGTCAATCGGGGAAAACGCCGTTCACGGCTCGGATTCGGAAGAAAATGCAAACATCGAAATTAGCTATTTTTTCAGTAAATTAGAATTAGTGTAGAAAACGAGGATGAAGGATGAAGGATGAAGGATGAAATAAAATTCCTTCATCCTTCATCCTTCATCCTTCATCCTTAAAGATGAAACGCTGCCCAACTTGTCAACGGACATTTGACGACAATATGAAATTTTGCCAGGCGGACGGCACGCCGCTGGTTTCCGATACCGCAGGTGCGGGCGGTCCGGCGCAGGATTTCGATCCGATGAAAACCGTTCTCGGAACTCCGCCGCCCGTAGATTTGCCGCCGCCTTCGCCGTTCGGCTCTTCGAGCGAGCCGCCACGTTCTCCGAGCGCGGATTTAAGCTCGCCTTCGTTTGGCGATTTGGGCGGCTCGCCGCCGCGAGACAGCGGATTTTCCGACGCACCGCGAAGCGCACCGACTTTTCAGGAGCCGGAACCGCAATTCGGGCAAAATATGGGACAGCAGCCGTTTGGTAATACGCCTTCGGATTGGAGTCCGCCGCCCGCGCCCGCAGCGGGTTGGGGAAATCAGGGCTTGGGGCAAAATACGCCGTTTACGCCTCCGCCGATAGGCGGTTCGGGCGGTCAAAATCAGACTCTGGCAATTGTTTCGCTCGTTACCGGCATCTTAGGATTGTGCTGTCAGATTTTAGGACCGGTCGGTTTGATTACCGGCTATATCGCGTACAATAACGCCAATAAAAACCCGGGCGTTTATGGCGGTAAAGGTCTGGCGCTGGGCGGTATGATTGTCGGCGGCATTGCCACTTTGCTGATGATTTTATGGATTATTCTCAATCTTTTGGGCGTCGTTTTAATGCCTCGTTAAAGTTGAAAACAAATTAAAGAAAATTTTATGTCACTAATCGGCGATATTATTGATTCGACAAAAGCGATTATCAAGGGGATGAGCGTTACGCTCTCAAAAATTCCCCAGGAAAAATGGACTGTCCAATACCCGGACGATCCGATTACGGTTCAGCCGCGTTATCGCGGGCAGCATCTGCTTCACGTTGACGAAAACGGAAACGAAAAATGCGTCGCGTGTTTTTTATGCGCGGCGGCTTGCCCTTCGGACTGCATTTATATCGAAGCCGAAGACGATCCGCGTCCTTACCCGGAACGAATCGGCGTTGACGAACGCTTTGCGCGCGTTTACAACATTGATTACGGGCGATGCATTTTCTGCGGTTTCTGCGTCGAGGCTTGCCCGAAAGACGCGATCACGCACGGCTATAATTTCGAGATTTCCGTTTATACCAGAGCGGATTTGCTCAAAAACAAAGACGACCTTTTGATTACCAAACAAAAGCAGTCGAAAAACTATCGCGTCGCGCTTTCGAGCGAAGATGTTGATTCGGAATACAAAGAAGTCTAGCGAATGCGGATTTCGGAATGCGGAATGCGGATTTGTTTTTTAGCAAATCCGCATTTTAATTTTAAAATGATGAGTAAAAACGTTAATTCCGCCATTTTGGCTTTTCTTGTCTTAGCTTTCACGCTCGGCTGCAACTGCAATCTGTCGGACTGGATAAACAGCGCGGTTCAAACTTCGCCGCCGAGCAACAGCAACACGGCGGTCGTCGTTTCAAACGCCAACTCAAACGCCAATCGCTCAACAAACGAATCGGTGACCGACACGGTTTTAAACACCGAAAAAACCGGCATCGCCGAATGCGACGAAGTTCTCGCACTGATCGAACAGCAAATGCAGAACGATCCAGAACAAACAATCCCCGAACGCATGGCGCGGCAGGGAGCAAAAAATTTGATTTACAATCAGGTGCGCGGCAATCTGGCGAATATGAACGAGCAAAATCGAGCCGATCTCGCCAAAACTTGCCGGCAGCTCAGAGACAATTTTAACGCGGCTAATTAATAAACCGGCATTTGCTCTGTTTGCCGCAAAATCAGTAAAATGTCCGTTTGTTTAAGCCAAAAATATTCTTTAAATTTTTCAAATGATTAAAGCCATTCTTTTCGATTTCAACGGCGTCATTATCAATGACGAGCCGATACAGATGAAAGCCTATCAAAATGTCTTAAAAGCCGAAGGCATCGAAATAACCGAACAAAATTACTATGATTCGCTCGGAATGGACGACCGAACTTTTGTCCGCGCCGCTTTTGAACGCTCGAAAAAAGATTTGACTGACGAAACCCTTTCTCGCATTGTCGAAGAAAAAACCGCCGCGCACGCCGGAATGATTGCCGAAGAGTTGCCGCTTTTTCCGGGAATTGTCAATTTCGTCAAAGAGATGCATTTTCACTACAAGCTCGGCATTGTTTCGATGGCGCGTCGCGTCGAAATCAATTCGATTTTGCAGCGCGCAGACCTCGCCGGTTATTTTTCGGCGCTCGTCAGCGCTGAAGACGTGACCGCCTGCAAACCGGACAAACAATGTTTTGATTTGGGTTTTAGAAGACTCGACGAAGCAAATACGACGCGCGGCGAATTTCCGCTCAGCCGCGAACAGGTTTTGGTGATTGAAGATTCGCCGCCCGGCGTCGTCGGCGCAAAACGCGCAGGAATGAAAGTTTTAGGCGTAACGAATACCGTTTCCGCCAATGAGCTGCGCGCGGCAGGCGCTGATGTTGTCACGAAAAATCTCTCGGATTGGATACCGGAAACAATTGAATTAGTTTTCAAATAGTTCGTTGTTCGCTGCAAAAGCAATTTACAACGAACCACGAACCACGAACAACGAACAAATGAACGGTTTTATAGAAATTGGACGCGCCGAATCGAATCCTTTTGATTGCGCGGCTTTTATTGCTGAGCGAATCGGGAGCGCTGACGGGCACGGCGAAGCGATTTCGGCGATTTCGTCGCGTTTTGCGGCAAAGGGCGAGCTTGATTTGGCGGCGCAGTTAGCCGATGCGATTCAAGACCCGCACACGCGCGACATTGCGCTCGTCGAAATCGCCGCCCGCTGCGCCGAATTTAATGACGACGAATACGGCGTGCAGCTTGCCGGAGCAATCGAAGAATACGGTTTTCAGCAGCAAGCCCTGTCAAACATCGCCGTCAAACAAGCCGAGCGCGGCGCGTTTGAAGAAGCCTTGCAAACCGCCGGATCTCTGGACGATCCGTTTACAACGCAGGGCGAAATTGCTCTGCGTTTCGCCCGTCGCGGCGAATGGGAGCAGGCAGAAGGAATTCTCACCCAAATAGATTTACCCACGGTTCGCGCGCAGGTTTTAAACGAGCTTGCTTTGATAAAAATCAACCGGAGCGAAGACGCGAACGAGATTTTGTCCGAATCTTTGGCTGAAACCGAACAAATCGAATTTGTCGAAGAACGTATTCAGCTTCAGCTCGAAATAGCCGCGCGCCGCATTCAAGCCGGGCAAAACGAGCAGGCTTTTTCGATTTTGGAAAATGTTGGACAGCTTGCTGCCGAACTTGAAGGACGATTCCGCGATCAGGTTTCGACGCAAATCAGCGGTCTTTACACGCACGCCGGAAATTTCGAGCAAGCCGAAAAAGTGCTGTCGCCGATTGCCGACAAACAGCAAACCGCCCTTGCGCATACTGCAATCGCGCTCGAACATCAAACTGCGGGCGAGACCGAAAAAGCCGTGCAATCGCTCGAAGAAGCCTATGCAGTTTTAAAATCGCAGCCCGAACGCGAAATCCGCGACAGCCGTGCTCGATTTAATTTAATGGCTGTAATTGCGACGCGCCTCGCTCAGTTCGGCAAACCCGAACGCGCAATCGAAACGGCGCTCGAAAATCCGATTGATGAAATGCGATGGCAGGCTTTGGGACAAATCGCCGCCGTCTGCGCGGCAAATGGAAACGACGAATTAGCCGGTCAGGCGATTAATTCAATTGAAGATTTGGCTGGGCGAGCCGCGGCTCTAATTTTAGTCAGCGACGGCGAAATCAAAAACGGCGAAACGGAAAAATCTTTGCAAACTCTCGCGGAAGCTCATTCTCTTATCGAAGAAGTCGAGCAATTACCGGCGCACGTCGAAGTTTTAAACGATATCGCCGTCCGCTTCATCGAACGCGGCGAGCGCGATCAGGCAAGGGAAGTTCTGCGCGAAAACCTCGAAATTATCCGAATTATTTTGGACGAAACGCAGCAGGCAATTTCGCTCGCCAACACCGCCGAAATCTACGAGAAATTTGATCTCGAACTCGCAGACGCGGAACGCGAGATTCTGCGAATGATTGTCAGGAAGAAGTTATGAACCGCCGAGACGCTGCAGATGCCGAGATAAGAAAAAGAGGTTTAAGGAAAAAACTCTTTTCTTTTTTGTTTTCTCAGCGTCTCGGCGGTTCAAAAAAACTTTTAAATCTCAAAAGCCCGAATCGCCGCCGCCAATTCGCGTTCGAGGCGTTCGCGTTCGGCGATTAAAGTTTGCCGTTCTTTCGTGATTTGCTCGATGCGGGTCTCCTGTTCGTTGGCTTTGGCGATATAGCGGGCGATTAATTGTTTGGCTTCGGGCGTTTTTGCCAGAGCTTCGATGTTTTCGCGCAATCTGGCTTGGTCTTCGGAAATTGCGGTTTCTTCTGCTTCGAGCGTTTTTAATTTTTCCTCGATTTCAGAAACGCGGGCGCGCAAATCAATCAGTTTTTCGAGTTTTTGCCGCACATCGTCATTTATCGAACGCTGGCGGATAAACAAATCCAAATTGTCGCGCGAAAGCTTCGTCAATTGATAGCTGTCCATCAAAGCCTGCCGTTCGGTCACCGGAAACACGACTTTTGCAAACGGTTTCAGCTCAACGCGAAAACGATAATAATTTTGCGTCGTTTCCGCCGGACGCGCCGTGTCGTCCGACAAACGCCAGTTCTCGCGCGTCGGATGTTCGATGTAAATAATTCTGGCGCGTTCGGTTTGATTTTGCAGCATGTAAACTTTGCGGTCGGTTTTAAAATAATGAATCTGAAACGCGCCGTTAGCGGCTTTAACTAATTTTGCAGGCTCGCGGTTTTCATCCTGTTTGACCTGAACGAGTGTTTCCAAATCGAGCGCAAACGAGACGAGCCTTTCTTCCGCCGGTTTCAAACGCTCCATCAGCGATTCGCCCGCATAAGCGTTGCGTTCAAAAACGGTCAGCGCCCCGTTTTCAAACGTCAAATCGGTCGTGTTTTTTAACAACAAACCGCTCATCGGTCGGTCTTCTCGAACGGATTCGTTGTAAACCGAAAT
>DASVRD010000120.1:0-13764 GCA_036388775.1 Pyrinomonadaceae bacterium
AGCGCGCGTCTCATCGCTTCTTTGGCTTTTTCAATCGGAAAACCGGACATCGAACCCGACGTATCGAGAACGAAAACAATTTCTTTCGGCGTCGCGTCTTCATAAGAAATTGTGTCGGGCGGCTGGAGCATTAACGTGAAAAATCCGCCGCGCTTATCGCGGTGAGCCAAAACCGCATCGGCGATCTTCTTGCCGGAAACGTCGTATCGCAGAACAAAATCGCGATTCGGAATGTCTTTCTCGTTTTTGAGTTTGACGACGCGGCGATTGGCGGAAAGCATTGCCGATTCGATTTCGTGTACTTTCGACGCGACATTTTCGACGGGAACTCCTGCGTCTAAATTAACTTCAATAGAAATGTCGTGACCGGCGCGAGTCGCGGCGAAGGGCGCTGAGGTCACATTAGCGTCCGCAACTTGCGCCGGATTGTAACGCGGCGCAACAACCGTCGGAAACACAAATTCGTAAGAACCGTCTTCGTATTTCAAAGTTTCGACATAGCTGATTTCAACCGTAATCTTTTCACCGGGAAGAATATTGGCGACCGCTTGAGTGAAAATGTTCGGGCGATTTTGATCTAACAGAGCGGCGGTTTTGCCTTCGGTTTTCGCCGTTTCGTAAACCTGTTTGGCTTCCTCCTTTTTCATAATGCGCCCTGCAATCGTGCGCTCGCCAACACGCATCGTCATTTGGTCAACGGCTGCATTTTGAGACAGAGGGAAAACGTAAACGGCTTCGATTTTGTCTGCGAAATTGTTTTCAAATTCCTGCTTTACCCGAACGCGGGCGAGAAAGCCGGAGATTTCGGCTTTGACATTTGTGTTTTTAAGCGGACAATCGCCCAATAATTTTCCGTCTTCCGCGACAGCTCTGAGCGTGCCTTCGGTTGCTGCGGTTTGTGCCTGGGCGTTTGCAAAAAAGACGAACGCCAGCCAAAGCCACAAAGTGGCTAAAACAAAGAGAGTTTTTTTCATTTCTTCCTCGCTGTAAAGTTGTTGTTTTTTGGCTAGCCGTTTTTTATGTTGCGCGAGAGGGCGAAAAGGTTTCAGCGACGGAAGAATATTTTTTGAATTTAATTCTGAAATCTGAAATATGGTTTTAAAAAAGGTAGAAATAGATAAGTGGAATTTTATCTATTCTTTCGTGATGCCGGGACGAAAATTAGTTCCCGGAAAGCAAGACTTTTAAACCGAAATTAAAAGCCGATGCCCGTTTCTTTAGCTCATCGCTAAGGATGCCGAACATCGGCTTTTTGTTCCCAAATTAATTTAAGAACGCAGCGGCTGCAAAAAACTTGCACGGCTTGCAAAAAATTTTCTGAAAAATATTTTTGACGTGCGCCGCAAAATCTTGGCGCGGGTTGTTTTCGCCCGGCGGTCTGTGATTTATTTGATTTTTACATTTAACAAAAAGGAACATTGGAAAATGATTCGACCGCAGCTCCAACAGTTTATGCAGCAAATCGGCAAAGACGCCGTAGCGATTATTCCGGCGGCGCACGAGCAGACGCGCGCTTACGACACGGAATTTAAATTTCATCAAGACCCTGATTTTTATTATCTAACCGGCTTTCCCGAACCCGACGCGATTGCCGTGTTTAATCCGGCGAATCGGCGCAATCCGTTCACGCTTTTCGTTCGCCCGCGCGATCCCGTAATGGAAACTTGGTACGGGCGACGGCAAGGTACGGAAGGCGCGATGAAAAATTACGGCGCACAGAAGGCTCTGCCGATTGAGAAATTTGCCGCCGAATTGCCCAGGATTTTAAACGGCGTCGAAAAGCTCTATTACCGTTTCGGCGTTGACCGCAAGCTCGATCAAATGATTTTGGATTATTTGTCGAAACAGCGTTTTAGTCGTTTGAAAACCGCGTATCCGCCGCACACGATTGTTGATCCGACCGTAATTATCGGCGATATGCGGCTGCACAAAACGCCCGACGAAATCGAGATTATGCAAACGGCGGCGGACATTACGGTCGAAGGTCACATTTTAGCGATGCAGCGGACAAAACCCGGAATGAACGAATCGGAAATCGAAGCTTTGATCGAGCATCATTTTCGAATGCGCGGCGGGAGCGGAGTTTCTTACAACTCGATTATCGGCGGCGGCGAAAACGCCACGATTTTGCATTACGTTGAAAACAACGCGCCGCTTCGAGACGGCGATTTGGTGCTGGTTGACGCGGGCGCGGAATATCAAGGCTACGCCGCCGACATTACGCGCACATTTCCGGTTAACGGGCGTTTTACCAAACCGCAGCGCGAGATTTACGATGCCGTTTTGGACGTGCAGATCAAATGCGTCGAAGCGACGAAAAAAGGCACGACCGTTAAAGAGCGTCAGGATTTATCAATTCAGCTTTTGACCGAGAAAATGCTTCAATTCGGGCTTTTGAAAGGCAAAGCAGAAGATATAATCGAGAAAAAAGAGTTTATGAAATTCTATATGCACGGTGTCGGGCATTATCTCGGTCTGGACGTTCACGACGCCGGGCGTTACTTCGCTGATCAACAGGCGAAAAATTCGCGCCTGTTTGAGCCGGGAATGGTTTTGACGGTCGAACCGGGATTGTACATTCCGCCCGACGCGCCCGACGTTCCCGACCAATATCGCGGCATCGGAGTTCGCATTGAAGACGACGTTCTCGTCACCGAAGACGGCAACGTCAATCTCACTGCAAAATGCCCGAAACAAGCCGAAGAAATCGAAGAGCTAATGGCGAAAGCGAAAAAATAAAATTCGGCAATCAATGGTTAAAGCCCTGTGTGTGAATAGTAAAGGCGCGATATAAATTGGTAGAGATGCGACGCAACGCATCTCTACATTGTCGCAATCATCAATAAGATTTCCCCGACGGTTCGTGTTCGGGATCAATCGTCGTTAGTTCGGCAATTATCATTCGTTCGCCGGTTGCAGCACCGCAGTTTTCTTCGCTCGGAGGCTCAATCGTCTTGTTTCCCTTTCGCGGAAGAAAGAAAAATGCGACGAGAAGAGCTAAAGCCGCAAGCGCTGTCCCAATCCAAAAGACGTTGTGAATCGCTCCAGCCATTGCGTTTTGAAGCGCGTTAAAAGCTTCGGGTGAAAGCCCCGCTCGCGCGGAAGGCTCAATCAAAGCATTTGGATTTGAGGCAAGCGCGGCTGCTTGTTCCCTTGATAAACTGCTATTTTCCCTGCTCGCGTATTCTCCCAACTGTGTTGCAAGTCCAGCCGAAAGAACCGCTCCCATTACCGCGACGCCGATAGCTCCGCCGATTGAACGGGAAAACTGATTGAGCGAGGTGGCAATTCCAAGCTGATTTCGCGGAACGGCTTGCTGAACTGCGATCAAAAGCGTCAGCATTGTTAATCCGAGACCGGCTCCGATTAAAACCAAGTCAACGTAGAGCCACAACCGCATCATGCTTGGTTGAAAAAGCGAAAGAAAAACAAAACCGAGCGTTAAAAAAATAAAACCTACGATAGCCGTAATGCGGTAACCGATTTTGAGCAATAATCGTCCGCCGATAATTGACATTCCAACCCAACTCAACATTAAAGGCGTCAGCAGCGAACCTGCTTCGGTCGCCGATGCGCCGAGCGCGCCCTGCGCGAATAGCGGGACAAAAGAAATTGCTCCAAACATCGCCACGCCAGCCAAAAATCCGACTGTAATTGAAACCGAGACCACACGATTGCGAAATAATTGGAACGGAATAATCGGATCTGCGACTCGTTGTTCGACAAAGAAGAATAAAATCGCCAGCACGAACGCTCCGGCAAAAAGCGCGAGATTATGTGGCGCTAAAAGCGACGAGAGGCTCGTGCTTTCGACCAAACCCAACATCAGCAGTGTGATCGAAGCCATCAAAAGCGCCGCTCCAAAATAATCAATCGCCGGGCGTTCGGTTCTTTTCGGTTCTTTGAGAGAAAGTCCGAGAATTAATGCCGTAATCAAGCCAATCGGAAGATTAATATAAAAAACCCAGCGCCAGGATAATTGATCGGTGATAAATCCGCCCGCAATCGGTCCGACGACGCTGGCAAAACCCCAGACGCCGCTAAAATATGCCTGCATTCGCGCCCGTTCTTCGAGCGTAAAAATATCGCCGATAATTGTCATTCCGAGCGGTACGAGCGCGCCAGCGCCTAAACCCTGAATGGCGCGGAAAACAATGAGCTGCGTCATCGAACCGGACAAGCCGGAAAGTACTGATCCGAGCAGAAAAACGGCAATTCCGATTTGATAAACTATTCTCCGCCCGTAAAGGTCTGAGAGCTTTCCCCAGACCGGCACAGTGACCGTCGAAGTAATCAAATATGCCGAAAATACCCAGCTATAATGATTTAGACCGCCGAGCGAAGCGATTACCGTCGGCATCGCAGTTCCAACAACGGTCGCTTCCAGCGCGGCGAGAAACATTCCGGTCATAATTCCCGCCGTTACCGCCCAGCGGCGGCGGACGGACATTACGAGAGCCGGCTGCGATAAGTTACTTATCTCTACAGATTCTTCCATTCCTATGATTCAACAAAAAGTTACGAATTAGCGCAAATTTAGCGGCGAAACGGAGCATTCATACGGGAATTTATCTATCCGCCTAAAAAATTTATTTAGAATTCCGTGATTTACCGATAACCAAAGTAGCCGTGTAACCGTTGCGATTGATTCTGATGTTTTCTTTAGGCACGGGGACGAGATTTGTCAGCTTAATTTCGTAACCTTCAAATGAAATGCCGTTTGGATCAAAGTTTGTATTTAATTCAAAATTTTTCGCCGCGCCGCCGCGTTTTGCTACTTTGATTTGTATTTTTGCGTTCCCTGCGTGAATGCAGTTGACGCCTTCGGGACAACGCGACTCCTCCACGATAGAGACAAACTTAATCGTCAGTTTACTGCCGGCAACAGCTTTCTGATTGTTAACGCGGAGCTTTATTTGTTGGCTGGTTTGCGCCGATGCATGCCGGAAACTTCCGAACAAAAGAGTTAAAACCAAAATTAGAAATATTTTTTTCATAATCGTTTCTCCAAAATCGAACAACAGCGTTCGATGCGACTCATTTGAAGAAAGTCTGGCAGTTTTGCGTTGTATTGGCAAAAGCAGTTCTGAAAATTAAAAGAAAATATAAAGCCGCAAACGAACAATTGTTTTTCAGAAACAAGCTATTCGTTTGCGGCTTTGTTTGCCTAAAAATTAATTTAAGATTTTCCCGAACGGCTCACTGTGACATTGGTCAGACGCGCCGGATATGTAGCGAAATTTTCGATTTCGACCGTTTGCTGTTTGGTTTTAGTATCGTCGTCAAAACGAATCCGCGCGGCTGCGATGTAAGTGCCTTCGCCTTTGCCTGTTCGGGGATCAATGTAAAGCTCGATGACGCCGAACGGATAATCGAGCGAGCGCGTTCCGAAACGGTGTTCGGCAAACTGAGTCCAGCGTTCAAAAACGATGAAAATGCGGCGCTGACCGTCAACGGTTGATTCACGAACGACGTTTAAAGTCCGCGCCAGATTGTTACCGATTGAAAACGAGCCTAAATCGTTGTCGCGAATCGCTTCCAAAGCGTTGCTTTGTCCTCTGTTTTTCAAAACGTTGAGATACTGGCGCGACTGCTCATCGGATGTTCGCCCATTTAGCCGCAGATTGAAAAAAGCGGTCGCAACCTGCGGTCCGTTATAGCTGATAATACTTCCTTTAAATTCTTCCGCCCCACTCGTTGCGGTTCTGTTGTTTTGCCCGAAGGCGTTTTGGTTTGACCAGACAAGCGTCAAAAACGCTAACAAAACGATTGTGTAATTCCGAAATTTTTTCATAAACCCCCCTGAAAATTAAATTATTGTATTTTCAAACATTAACAGGATTCGAAGGTCAGTTCGGTTCGGAAACGAACAAAAAAAGCGACTCAAACGCGAGCCGCTTTTTTGTTCGTTAATTGGTTAAATTTTTAGGCGTAAGAATGTAAGCCGGGAAGCAAATAGCTGACTCCGAGATAGGTGAAAATCACGAGCAAAAACGCGACGACGGCAAAATAAGCCGAGCTTCTGCCAGTCCAGCCGCGCGAGATTCTCGTATGCAGAAATGCCGCGTAAGTCAGCCACGCGACGAGCGCGCCAGTTTCTTTTGAATCCCAGCCCCAGGGTCTGCCCCAGCTTTCATTTGCCCAAATCGCGCCCGTGATGAGCAGCATCGCAATTCCGGCAAACGCCAGACACGCGGTTTTGTACATTAAACCGTCGAGCGTTTCGAGAGACGGCAGAGCTTCTCTTAATTTTTCGGTGCGAAAACCGAACAGCAGCACGAAAAACGTTCCCGCAAGCGCCGTAATCAATCCCGCCAACTCGACCGGATTTGTGTTGAGGCTCAAAAACATTTGCTGCCCGCTTTGCTGCAAATACGCCTGCGCCGCTTCGTTAAATTGCTGCGGCGTGACTTGCGCCAATTCATCTGCTCGTAAGCCCTGACGCTCGCCGATTGCGCGTCCGGCGTAAAGCATTTGCTGCGGGGCGGTTTGCAGTTGAGCTTCGAGACGCGGCAAAACGTCCGTCGTGTTTTTAACCCCCGAAACCAAAAACGCAATCGCTAAAATCTGCGCCACAAAAGCGCCGCGCAACGCCCAATGACCGATTATTTTGACTCGCTCATTGTTTTGATAAACGTAAAACGCAAACGCCGCAATTGTTGCAAATGACAAAATGCCCGCGACGACGAGCATTTCGCCGACAAACGGAATGTCGAGACGAAACGGAGTTAAAAACGGTTTTTTGTTTCCCGCCGGATTCGGAACGAACAGACCGGCGCGATAAACGGCTTCGCTGAAAATCGAAAAACGGCTGATCGTTCCGACGACGAGCAGCACAAAAGCCGAAGACCAAATCGCCATTGATTCGGGTTTGACTCGATCTTTGAGCAAATAAATTACAGCGACTGCAAAACAGATAAGCGCAACGCCGTAACTCAAACTTGCGACGCCGACGTGAATCGGTCGCCAGTAAGAATCGAGAACCGGCGGCAAATCTACAAACTCGCCGCCGATAAACCGCGCGAGCGTCAAAATCAAAGCCGCCAGCGGCAGCGAAAAAGCCGCCAGAAATTGAAATTTTTTGCGGTTGGCGAGTAAAAGCGTGGTAATGCCTGCGCCGAAGGCGAACGCGAGGCTTAAATCATAAAGATTCGAAAACGGAATGTAGCGAAAAATCCAGGGCGTTTCGGGATTTCCGCTCTGGCGCAAAACGGCGATTTCGTGTTCGTAAGCAGCCACCCAACGTACGAGCCAGCTCGAAAAATTAAAGAAAACTCCGAGCGCGCCGAGCCATAAACCGGCGCTCGCCGCCATTCGTGAAGGCGCGTAAAGATTCGTCAATTGAAAAATCGCCGCCATCAAATACGATGCCAGCGCGAGCATCATCAGAGCGGTGTCGGAAATGAATCGTTCGCCGATTTGCAGTTTTAAACCGAGAACCGCAAACGAACCGGCAATCGCCAAAATCGCCGGAAGATAAGCGCGCCAAGCCGGAAGCGGTTTCGATTCGTTCGTATGTATTATTTTGGAAGAAAGCGTTGCGTCCATTATTAAATTACCTTTTACCACAGAAACACTGAGAAACGGAGAATAAACAAAACGTTATGAACTCTGTGCTTCTATGCCTCTGTGGTTCAAATCTGCTTTTAAACTTTCAAACTTGTCGGCAAAAGCCGTTTCGTTACGGTTTGTGTGCGCGCCCAAAATCGTTTCGCCCGTCGGTTCGACGATTGCCCAAACGCGCTGGTGCGAAAAGAAAAACACCATACAAAGCGCCAGCATCAACAATCCGCCGCCGTAATACCAGGCGATCATCGAACCGTAAAACGGGTCGTATTTGATTGACAAAACGTGGGCGAGCGGCGATTTTTCAAAATCAACCATTTTGTATTTGTATCCGAAAACCGCCCCGCCGACCGGCGCGCCGGTCGGCAAATCGCGGGCGAAAATGTAAGATGTTTTTTGCTCGCCGGTAGGCGACGTAATGCGCGCCTGCACCGCCGGATTGTTGTAATCGGGCGAGCGCGTATCGGGTTTTCCCCCGACTAACGTAAAATCAGGGAAAAATGCCAGATATTCAATTTTCGTTCCGTCCGGCAGCGTCGTCGAACCGTTTCGCTTTAAATTGACGTTAAAAGGATCGCCGCCGTTTTCGGGCGTCAGACGAAAAGTCATCGAACGCGCGCTGCCCTGCGTGATGGCGCTCGCCTGGAAAAAGCGATAACCGCGATAAGTGTACGGTTGATTGAGCGAAACCGTCACGTCTCGATTGCCGTAGCTCGGATCGGAAATTCGCATTCTCGTCGCCCAATCCATCGTGTTATTGACTTCGATTGAGCCGTCACGGTCAATCAACTTCTGTTCGATGTCCGTGCAAATCAGTGTAAACGGGAGCGGAAACGGCGTTTCCACTTTTTTGTCGAGATTATAGTCAAGCCGCTGAATTTCGCTCGTTGACGCGCCGGGAATCATTCGCACGGTTGCATCAAATCCGGTTTGCAACGCGACGAAATGCCCCAAAAACAGCGTCAGCAATGCGACGTGGACGACGTAAGCGCCCAAACGGTTCCAAACAAATTTCTGCCCGAAAATCACCGTTCGCCCACTTTCTTTCGTCGTCACGCGCGGTTTAAAACCGTGTTTGCGGAAAACTCGTTCGACTTGCGCTTTATCGCTCGATTCGATCCGCGCGTTGAAATTCTGATTGAGCAGATAAGCGCGCGTCGCTTCCAGCTTCGGTTTGACGATGTAATTCCAGGCGGTCGGAAAACGGTCAATCGAAGCCAGCACGATGTTGAGCGAAAGCACAAGCAGGAGCAGGTTAAAATACCAGGCGCGATAAATATCGAAAAAGCCGAGCTTTTCATAAACCAGCTTCTCCGCCGGAGTCATTCCTGCGTAAAAACGGTCGAAACCATCAACGTTTTGCTGAACGACGAGCATCCCGACGATTGAGAGCAGCGTTAAAATAATGAGCAAAACTACGCCGAATCTGACCGAGCTTAAACCATCCAAAATGCGGTTGATAATCGGTTTTCCGCGAGGTTTTGCCTTTGGCGCGATTGTTTGCGCTTCAGTCTTTTTGATTGTCTCTTCCGCAACAGACATTAAATTAACTATAAATTGAAAATAAGAGAGTTTTGACTGATAGAATGATAACTCAGCGTTTCTGATTTTGCCACGTCCGCAAAATTAGAAATTCTTTTACCGAGAAGCAAAAAATCTTGTGAAAGTTTGCACTAAATTTGCGCCCCCGAAGTTTGGTAATTTTCTGTGCGGCGTTATAATCTGAATCGAAGCGCGAATTTAAAGCTCAAATTTTGATGGAAAACATCGCCGTAGAAATCAGAGAACAACCGATTACAGCCGCAGCGCAAACCATAACGGGGCGCGAAAAGCTCGCCGCTTATGTTGTGCTGACAAAACCGCGCATCGCTTTGATGTTGGTCATAACGGCAGCCGCCGGATTTTATCTCGGCACGGCAAACCGTTTCGATTGGCTGTTGTTCGTTAATTCGATGATTTCGATTGCGCTGCTCGCCTTCGGCGTGGCGACGCTTAATCAATATCTCGAGCGCGACACTGATTTGCTGATGAAGCGGACGGCGATTCGTCCGCTTCCTTCGGGGAAATTAAGCTCTGCGCAAGCTCTTGTTTTCGGTATCTTGCTGTGTTTCGCGGCGGAAATTTATCTGGCTGTTTTTGTTAATTTTTTGACCGCGATTTTGGGTTTAACCGTCATCGTCGGTTACGTTTTGCTTTACACGCCTCTCAAAACGCGGACGACGCTTTCGACTTTAATCGGCGCGTTTCCGGGCGCAATGCCACCTTTGATGGGTTGGACGGCTGCCGCCAACGAAGTTTCGCTCGGCGCTTGGGCATTGTTTTGGACTTTGTTTTTGTGGCAGTTTCCGCATTTTCTGGCGATTGCCTGGATGTATCGCGAGGAATATAAACGCGCGGGAATTTTAATGCTCCCGGTAGTCGAACCGGCGGGCAAAATCACGGCAAAACAAATCGTTATTTTCGCCGTTCTGACTTTATTGATTAGTCTCGCACCTTTCTTTTTAGGTTTGGCAGGCTTGTTTTATTTGATTGGTGCGGCGCTTCTCGGCGCTTGGTTTTTGTTTGCGGGAATTGATTTCGCGCGGACGAAATCTGATGAAAAGGCGCGCCGCCTGTTAAAAGTTTCTGTAATGTATCTGCCGCTTTTGTTTGGATTGATGGTTTTGAACAAGGCTTTGAGTTGACGAATTTGACTTAAATCTTCCCCGAAGCGTTCAAGGTGGGTTTATGAAGTACGAACTGGGAACGACAAAGGAATTGCAGCAAATTGAAGAAAGAAAGCCGCGCGGCACGAGATTGGGCGGAAAATCCGGCGTAGGCGGGAACGGCGGAAACGGCAGACGCGGCGGAGGCGGAGGTGGTGGAGACCGGCGCGACAACGGCAATCAAATGGAAGAAGAGCAATTTGTCCCGTCGAAATACCGCATAATGATGTGGTTCGTTTTGCTCGTCATTATGATGACCTTTGCCGGATTGGTCAGCGCCTACATTTTTATCGCCGTCAACAAAAGTCAGGAATGGCGACCATTTGATTTACCTTTTGCAATTTTCGTCAGCACGGTTTTGATTTTGGCAAGCAGCGTCACATACGAGCTGGCGCGCGTGGCGATAAATCACGAAAATCAGGAGTCGTTTAGACGCTGGCTGGTTGCGACGACAGCGCTCGGCGGAATGTTCATCGCCTCACAGCTTTTTTCGTGGGTTTCGCTGACGGGGCGCGGCGTTTATCTGTCGAGCAATCCTTACGCCGGATTTTTCTATGTTTTAACAGCCGCTCACGCTTTTCACTTAATCGGCGGAATCGCCGCGCTCGGCTATCTGGTTTTGCGGGCTTGGAATCCGACGCGCAACACGGAACGCCTTTTCAAACGCCAAACCGCCGCGTCGGTCGTCGGTCTTTATTGGCATTCGATGGACGGACTCTGGCTCGTTCTCTTTGCTCTGCTCGCTTTTTGGAAATGATAAACGCACAAACCGCCGAAAGAGCGAACGACAAATCAATTTTTTGGATAAATCTGCTGTCGGTCGTCGTCCCGGTAATAGTCGCCGTTTTGCTCGGACTCCCGGCGAAATTGGATTTGGGCGAGTGGACGAAATCGCTCTCGCACGTAATCGGCGCGATTAACAGCTTGACCACGGTTTTGCTCGTCGCCGGGCTGATTTTTATCCGTCAAAACAAAATCAATTTACACCGCGCGGCGATGACGGGCGCGTTTTCGCTCGGAGCGCTGTTTTTGGTTTGCTATGTCACTTATCACCTGACAAATCCGGCAAACCGTTTCAACGGTGAAGGTTTTTCCAGATACGTTTATTTCTTCTTTTTGATTACGCACATTTTGCTGTCGCTAATCGTTTTGCCGCTCGTTTTGCGGGCAATGTTTTTTGCCGTTACCAATCGTTTCGACAGACACAAACGAATTGTCCGCTACGCTTACCCGATTTGGCTTTACGTTTCGGCGTCGGGCGTGATTGTTTATTTAATGCTTTATCATTTGTAAATTTTGCCTTTTACGCCAAGCCTTTATTCAGAATCTACGCCCGCCGCTTTTAAAACGAAATCAGGCGTTTTCGGTTCGTTCGGCAAAACGTTTTCTCTGCCTTTATCCAAAGCCCAGCGGTGTAGCCACGAAATTCCGGCTCTTTTCGTAAAAGTGTCGGGCAATTTATAGACTTCGTCGGTCAGCGCATTTTCCAGAGTTACAAACTGATAACCGCGTTTTTTGAGCATTTCGGCAACGTTGTGAAAATAATCGGCGTTGATTGAATTGGCGTGAAGCAGCAGGATTTGTTTCGGCTCGCGGTTAAAAAGCTTGATTGACTGCCGTTCCCAATAATCCATTTTCGCGGCGAGATACGGCACGTAAGCGTCACCGATTTGTTTCATCAGCTTTTTATCGTTTTTCTCAAGCGCGTTGTCATAAGCGCGCGCAAAAATCCAATCGGCGTTGTCAATCGTCACAGGCGCGATTGTGTAATTATTCACGGCTAAAAACGCGCCGAGCTTTTGTTTGGTTTCCAAATCCAGCCCGGTAAAAAGATACGGGTGGCGAAAATAGCGAATCTGTTTGTTTTTCGACGCCAAAAGCTCTTTAGTCACCGTTTCGCCTTTTAAAATATCTTCCGTGTATTTTTCGAGCGGATTTGCATGAAGATTCATATGCGAACGAGTGTGATTGCCGAGTTCGAGTCCGGCGTCGAGCCATTGGCGCAGCAAATCAACTTCAGTTTCGACGCGCTTTTCGTTTGCGTAAAGCTTGCCTTCGTTGACGAAACCGATTGCCGGAATTTTTGCCTTTTTGATGTGACCGAGCAATTTGCGCGTGATTTCCTGCCGCACCTTTAAATCTTTTTGTTTTGAAACGACAGGCAAATCGTCAATCGTAACGGCGATAAATCTGTTTGCCTTTTGCGCTTTAATTGAAACAAGGGACGAAATTAAAATCAGAAAAAATAAAGTAAAAAACGATTTCATAATTCAAATAAAAGATGTTTCGTGAATCAGGCGACTTTCGGCAAAACGCTTTAAATCAAGCATCGAAACGTCCATAAAACTCGCCGCGCCGTCGAGCAGGATTTCCGCGACGGCTCTGCCGGAAGCCGGTGAATGCATCACGCCGTGACCGCTGAAACCGTTGCAAAAATATAAGCCTTCGATCTCGCAGCCGCCGATAATCGCGTGATGATCGGGCGTGTTTTCATAAAGCCCCGCGCGGCATTTTTCTCTGACAACGGAAGTTTCCGCGAGAAAAGGGGCGCGCGATTTCGCTTTTTCATAAACTTTCGCAATAAATTCCTCGTCAAAATCAGTTTTAAAAGTCGGTTTTTCGTCGCGGTCTGGATACGCGAAAAGCACTTCCGTAAGAGAATTTTTGGCGGGACGAAAATGAAAACCCGTGCCGATGTCAATCACCATCGGCAGATTAGCGGGCAATTCTTGCGGGCTGCGCGCCCAAACGATTTGCCTTCTGAGCGGTTCGACGGGCAAATCAATTCCGGCTGTTTCGGCAATCTCCCGCGCCCACGCGCCAGCCGTTAAAACGACGTTTTCAGTTTCAATTCTGCCGCGATTTGTCTCGACGGATTTGACTTTGCCGTTTTCGGTTTCGATTGCCGAAACTGTTGTTGAAAATTCAATTTCCGCCCCGTTTTCCGTCGCTTTTTTCGCAAAGCCTTCAAGCACGCCGAACGGATCAATAAAACCGTCGGTGGAACAAAAACTGCCGCCGACAACATCCGCGCAATTCATTCCCGGCACGATTTCGGCGATTGTTTCAGCGTCAACAATCTCGACCTTTTCGAGTCCAAGCGATTTTTGTTTTTGAGAGGTGCGGCGCAGATAATCAAGCTGCGCTTCATCGGTGGCGAAAAACAAATAACCACGCGGCTCGTAACCACAATCAACGCCGGTAATTTCATTAAATTTGCGGAAAAAATCAATCGAATAGAGCGACATTCGGATATTGATTTCGGTTTCAAACTGCGCCCGAACGCCGCCCGTCGCCTTTCCGGTCGAGCCAAGCCCAAGCCGCGCTTCGCGTTCGAGAATCAAAACATTTCGCGCGCCGCGTTCGGTTAAATGAAATGCCGCGCTCGCGCCGACAACTCCGCCGCCGATAATGACAATTTCCGCGCTATTTCTCATTAAATTTCACCGCCGAGACGCTGAGACGCAGAGTTTTTAAAGAGAATAAAGAATCT
>DASVRD010000121.1:0-4901 GCA_036388775.1 Pyrinomonadaceae bacterium
ATTTCGGTCTTCGCCAGCTCGTCGTATTCTTTGCGCGCCGAAGCGATTAAATTCAAATAACGCTCGCGCTGTTCGGAAGAAATTCCGGTGTGCTGCTCAAATCCGTCTTTGATGGCGCGCAAGGCGTCAATCGGATTGATGCAGGTTACGCCGTCTTTGACCAAAGCGCCCGAAAGACGATTTATAATGTAGCGCGGCGAAATTCCGTCCATTCCTTCGCGGACGGTTTCTTCTTTCAATTCGCGCACGTCTTTTGATTTGTAACCGTCAACTTCTTCGCCGTCGTAGAGCTTCATCTTTTTCACGATGTCCACGTTGGCGCGTTTCGGTTCTTCCAAACGCGACATCACGGCAAACATTGCCGCGACTTTCAGCGCGTTCGGCGCGATGTGAATATTTCTTAAGGCTTCGGATTGACGCAGCAGCTTGTCGTAGATGCGTTCTTCCTGCGAAACCTTCAGGTTGTAAGGAACTCTGACAAGGATAATGCGGTCTTGCAGAGCTTCCGATTTGCGATTGCCGACAAACGCCGCGTACTCGTTTTCGTTTGTGTGCGACAAAATCACTTCATCGGCGTAAATCATCGCAAAACGTCCGGTTTTAATATTTTGCTCTTGTGAAAGCGTAAGTAAACTGTAAAGGAATTTCTCATCGCATTTGAGCATTTCGATAAATTCCATCACGCCGCGATTAGCGATATTTAATTCGCCGTCGAAACGATAAGCGCGCGGGTCTGATTCGACACCGACTTCGCCAATGGTCGAAAGATCAATCGAGCCGGTTAATTCGGTAATATCCTGCGATTTCGGGTCTGACGGCGCGAAAGTTCCGATTCCGGTGCGGTCTTTTTCGCTAAAGACAATACGCTCGACCATCACGTCTTCGTGACGCCCGCCCGTGTTGTGGAGCAATTCATAGGAACAATGCGGACACAAATCGCCTTCGATATAAATGCCGTAAAGCCTTTCGATTTCCGGGCGAAGCTCGTGCGGGATCAAGTGCAGCGGGTCTTCGTGCATCGGACATCCTTTGATGCCGTAAACCGCGCCCTGCTCTGATTTAGTCCATTCTTCGAGACCGCGTTTAATCAAAGTGACAATCGTTGATTTACCGCCGCCGACCGGTCCCATCAAAAGCAGAATGCGTTTGCGAACTTCGAGGCGCTGCGCCGCCGATTTAAAATATTCGACGATTCTGGCGATTGATTCTTCAATTCCGTAAAGGTCTTCGGCGAAAAAATTGTATTTGGCAAGCTCGTCGCGCGAGCCTTCGTTGATTTTTTCGACTCCCGCGAAGTGAATCATTTCATTGACGCGGGCGTGTGAGAGCTGAGCCAGGCGTGGGTTTTGCGTGACAAGCTCGAAATATTCCTGAAACGTGCCTTGCCAGCGGAGCGATTCGCGTTCTTCGCGCAAAGCCTTGAGTCGTTCGGTGATGCTGAAATTTTTGTTGTTGCCGTCTTGCTGCTGCATAACTGTTTTAAAACCTCTTTCAAACGCTCCCGCCGCCGAGGGCGGAAGAAACTAGGGAACTTGACGTTTTATCGAGCCAACTTCTCCGGCAACCTTGTTTGATGCAATTTGCTTGAGGGAAGTTAGCCTTCGCCGCTCGCTTTGTTTTTTTAATCAAACGAATTTATTATGCTGCCGCCGCAAACCCGAGTCGTCCCGGCGGCAAGTAGAGTTTACCAGAGTTTGTCAACATTCGAGAGACAATTTTTGCGGCGACGACAGGAGATTATTTTTGCCAACGCCTTTACAAAACAGGAGAGATTCTGCCGCAACTATCAACTGTCAACTCTGAACTGTAAACTGTTTTGCAGACAATCTTTATTACTTTGCAAGATAGTTTACAGTTCAGAGTTGACAGTTGATAGTTTGCCTTTTTCATTTCACGGCTAATCCTGTTTGTCTCAAAATCCTGATGAGTGCAGATGCGATTTCTTCTTCTTCCGATTCGAAAACCGTTCGCAAATCGAGCAAAACTCTGTCTTCGGCAATCCGAGCGATAATCGGCGGCGAATTTTTACGCAGTGCGCTTTCCACTTCCTCCGCTGAAAGCCGGTCGTGTTGAAGGGAAATCAAAACCGTTTCCAAACGCGCAAGCGGCGCGCTGCCTCCGCCGATTGCCGAGATGCCTTCGGCGAGTTCAAGGTCCGAGGTTTCAAGTTCAAGGTTTTGATTTTCCGACTTTGAACTTTGAACTTTGAACTTTGAACAAAACTGCTCGGCTCGTTTTTCTATATCTTCTTTCGTTTGCGAGAGCATCCGTAAAACCGGAATTTCGGCGAAATGTTTTTCGTTTAGATAAATTTCAAGCGTTGCGCCGAGGACGGCGTAAACGATTTTATCAACTCGCAAGGCGCGATAAAGCGGATTTTTTCGCATTTGTTCGATGAGTTTTTCGCGCCCGACAATGATTCCGGCTTGCGCGCCGCCCAATAATTTATCGCCGCTAAACGTGACGACATCCGCGCCCGCCCGGATTGATTCGGAAATTACAGGCTCGTCGTTCAAACCGAAACGGCTCAAATCAATCAGCGCGCCGCTTCCCGCGTCTTCATACAAAATCAAATCTTTCGCGCGCGCCAAATTTGCCAATTCGCTCAGGCTCGGCATCGCCGTAAAACCGACGATGCGAAAATTTGAAGGGTGAATGCGAACCAGCAATTTTGTCTTTTCGTTAACTGCTTGTTCAAAATCCCGTATTTTTGTGCGATTTGTCGTGCCGACTTCGATAAGTTTTGTTCCCGATTGCGTCATCACGTCCGGGACGCGAAAATCACCGCCGATTTCGACCAATTCGCCGCGCGAAACAATTGCTTCGCCGCCCGCACCGAATTCGGACAGAACCAAAAAGGCAGCCGCCGCGCAATTATTAACGATCAAAGCGGCTTCCGCTCCGGTCAATTCGCGCAATAATTCTTCCGCCGCTCGCCCGCGCTTTCCGCGCATCCCGGTCTCCAAATCATATTCGAGCGTGCAGTAACCCGCAGCCGTTTCCGCAATTGCTTTTTTTGCGGCGTCGGCAAGCGGCGCGCGTCCCAAATTTGTGTGAATGACGACGCCGGTCGCGTTGATTACGCGCTGAAATTTTTGGCGATTCAGATTTCCAATCTTTTCCGCCAACTGTTTTTCGGCAAGCTCTAAAAGGCTTTCGCGGCTCGCATCAATGTTTGATTCGCCGCCGACCAAACGGGCGCGCAAATCTTCAATCGCGGCACGCGTCGTTTCGGTCGCGCGTTTTAATCCGTCGCTTTGCGAAAAAGTCCGGGCGGTTTCGGTTTTTAAAACGGCGTCAACCGAAGGCAGGCGGCGCAGCAGCGAATTTGTTTTCGATTCCTCGCTCATTGCCGACATCCTAATTCTTCGAGCCGGGAAAAAGCAATTTCAATTTTCCCGAAAAATTTTCGGATTTTTGTGGTATTTCGCCTCGTTTAGAGATTTTATTGTCTTGAGAGAAATCGTTGTTTACTTCATATCTAAGCAATTAAAGGTTAAAAATCACAATGTCCATCCGCGATAATAAATTTGCCCGGCAAGCCGGAAATCTGGCGAAGAAAAATTTGGGGCGCGACGAAGTTGTCAGCATTGATCAGCAGCTCGCGTTTTTGGAAGAAGACATCCGGCGTTTGAAAATCGAGTTCGACATCTTTTTCAACGGCGGCACCAAACGCGCGCCTTACGATACGAAAAATAGAGTCGAAACGATGATTAAGCGTTTGAGCGACGAGCGTTCCCTGACTTTCGCGCAGCGTTATCTTTTTAATTCAATTATGGCGCGCTACACGGCGTTTAAAGAATTGTGGCGGCGAACGTTGCAGGGGCGCGAAGAAGGCGGAGCGGGAAACCGCGCTGCGGCGGCGATGCGTTCGATGCAGAATCGGGAAGAAGACAAAAAAGCGAATTTAAATCGTTTTGTGTGCAGCGATGTCGAGCGCGACACGGAAACGACCAGAAAAATCTACGACGCGCTGGTTCAAGCCAAGCAAAAATGCGACAAATCGGTTGACGATTTATCTTTTTCCAGCTTTCAGCGGCAGCTCGCAACTCAAATCGCCCGTTTCAAACAAAACAACGAGTGCAAACAAATCCAATTTGAAGTCGGTGTTGACAACGACCGCGTGGTTTTCAAAGCGCGCGCCGCAAACGACGAATAATACAGCCGGTTTTTTGTTTAAAAAAAAGAAAATAAAACGCCTTCGGAGTTTTTGGCTAAAAACTTTGAAGGCGTTTTATTTTCGCCGGAAATTGCTTTTAAACCCGAACTTTTCTGACGTTTTCGGCTTGCGGTCCTTTCGGTCCGTGAGTTACTTCAAATTCGACTAATTGGTCTTGCGCTAAAGTTTTATAACCTTCTTCCTTAATCGAGCTGTAGTGAACAAAAATATCCATTTCGCCGGGAAACTCGATAAAACCATAGCCTTTTGAGTTATTGAACCATTTAACCTTGCCTGTCATTTTGCTTGCGTCCATTTTAATTACTCCTGTTGATTGTAGTGAAAATCTGCTAAATTTAGGCGCTTTTGCGGGGCAAAGATTTCGCCTTTGTTGAGCTGAAAATTAAATTTATTGAGTTTAAAAACGCTCTCGCCGCTGTCGCGGGCGCGTTTTTTCAAAAGTGCATCTGCGCGAGTCGAAAAACTTGTGACGAATGAAGAGGAACGCTTTTCGTTAAGAAAGCGATTTCATCCGGCACAGTTTTTTGGGAAATTATAAAACTTCATTCCGCGTTTTTTTGCCGTCAACTCAAAGGAAAAGAGCTGATTTTGGCTGACTCGGGTGCAAACGACGCTTGATGCTATGCAAAACCGGGCGGGCTGTCAAGCGTTATTGCCGATAAAAATCGTTTTTTCGGTCAACTTGATTAAACGACGCCCAGTAGCGTACAAAACAAGCAGG
>DASVRD010000122.1:0-22868 GCA_036388775.1 Pyrinomonadaceae bacterium
CGTCTACGATTTCCGAATATTTCATTTTCCCTTCTCCTTACCGAAAAAATATGTCGTCACATCTTTCCTTCGAGTCCGCGCTGTTCAGCCTTGCCTGGCTCTTTCCACTCTGAATTTGCTGTAAATCCTCCGCGATATTCAGTGACGGTGGTTGAGAGACAAAGACGCTCCCTTAGGTATTGTGAACGTCACTGTTTTGGACTGTCCGGGGAAAGGCTCATGGTTGGGGTTCACCAATTCGAGCCGTACCTTGTGCGGTCCCTCCGATAACCCGGCTATGTCAATAGTATTGTTGTTACTGGCGTCCGCCCACCACCAGCCCACGTCGTCCACATGCACGTGCAGATGCCCGACCCGCGGAGATACATTGACGGCGCCCTTCCCGAACACGGGCACGACGTTTAAGTTCTCCACCCGCCATTGGATCCAGACGATGCCCTGGGCAAGTCCCTCGGCAAGCGGGGGGTCTACGAACAGCTTGGGCGGAGGCTCATTCTCGATTTCCGCGTAGGGCGAAGCGCCGCGAATCTGCTTCGCGCTCGGAGGAACGGACTGCTTGACATCGTTGCGTGCAGATGTTTGAGCCCAGACGACCATGGCGCCAGTCGCCATTGCAACCGCAATCAGCAATAGAGCAATCCGTTTCATAAAGTGCATTCTTTCAATTCGTGTCATTAATAAATCAATCCGTTTCATAAAGTGCCTCCTTTGAACTAAAAGTGTGTCATTCAACCGATTGTCTGAGTTATCAGATTTAATCGGATAGCCTTTCGGCACCGGCGAGAAGTCGCAAACTACCGCAACGACTTGAACGCCGCACGCAGCTCTGCAGAAAAAAGCTCCGGATGCTCCCACATTGCGAAGTGTCTGCCCCAGTCAGCCTCGTTGAAATAGATCACGTTACGGAAGGCGCGCCGGACCCATCTCTCCTGAGCGCGATAGATCTCGTCCGGATACACCGTTACGGCCACCGGCACTGCGATCTCGCCGCTCTTCAGCGCCTCCGCACTAACAAGGTTTCGCTCCCGGTTCTCCCAGTAAATTCTTGCCGCCGATGTTGCGCTGTTCGTCAGCCAGTACAGCGTTAAGTTGTCTAAGACGTCGTCCTTCGTTGGCGACTGTTTGGGGTCCTTGCCATATGTCCATTTGTCAAACCCTGGGTGCACGAGCATCCACCCCGCGAGTCCGACCGGGGAGTCGGTCAAGCCGTAACCGACCGCCTGCGGCCGCGCGGCCATCATCGAGAGGTACGCTAAGCCCCCGTTCTGGACGTACCTTCCCAAGTCCTCAACTGCAGCGCGTTCCTTCTCGGTGAATTCCGGCGGTACCGGACCACCGCCGAGCACCGCACCTACATCGTTTGTTACCGCCGCTGGAAAGTTGGTGTGGACAGCGAGCAGTCCCGCCGGCGCTTGGCGTCCCATCGCTTGAACGACACCCGCGCCCCAATCTCCGCCCTGCGCGACATAGCGCGAGTAGCCAAGCCGTTTCATGAGCGCGTCCCACGCACGTCCGATGCGCTCTAATTCCCAACCCGCCTCTGTCGGTCGCGACGAGAAGCCGAAGCCGGGCAGCGACGGAACTACAACGTCGAAGGCGTCTTCCGCCCTACCGCCGAACGCCGTCGGGTCAGTGAGTGGACCAATCAGCTTGATCTGCTCGAATACCGAGCCGGGCCAGCCGTGCGTGATGATCAGTGGGAGCGCTTTCGGATGGCGCGACTTAACATGAATGAAGTGGATGTCCACACCGTCGATTTGCGTCTTGAACTGCGGAAAGGCGTTCAGCTTCGCCTCTGCTCTGCGCCAATCGTAATCCGTGCCCCAATAGCGGACGAGTTCCTGGAGGTTCGCGAACTGCGCGCCTTGCGATCGATCACTGACGGTCTCTTTATCCGGCCAGCGTGTTGCCGCGATCCGGCGGCGGAAGTCGGCGAGAGTCGCTTCGGGAATTTTTACTTGAAACGGGCGAATGGCTTCTTTGTCTGAAGATTGCTCAATACTTTGTTGTTTGGCAGTTGTCTGCGTCATATTTATCTCCTTTTGATTGGCTGTAGATTTGCTGCTCTGGGCATGTATGGACACAACGACCAAACCAAAACCGAAAGCGTATGTCATGATCGAGATAACGAAATTGTGTAAAACCTTGCGACACAAAATGGAATAATTCATTTGCTCCTTCTCCTTATTTCTTGAGCCATTTACAAAAAACCGGACGCTTACTTGACCAATGTGATCAGCGGTTTTCCTTTTTCGACGATGTATGTGGCGAGTTCCGACCCTTTGCCGCTTCCGACATTCTTCACTCTGTGGGCGGTGCCTGCCGGGATAAACAGAACGTCGCCCGCCTTGAGCGTGACCGGCGGTTTGCCACCGACCTCATACTCGAGCAAGCCTTCGAGGACATGAACGATTTCTTCGCCGGGATGACTGTGCTTTGCGGCGACCGCTTCCGGGTCGAAATCGACGCGCACCTGAAGGACTTCGCGTCCGGGCGTGCTTAAATCGTCTCGCAGAAGGTCTGTGCGCCTGATCCCCGACTGCTGCGCCGGCTTCGCAACAGCGCGCAGGGAACGAAACGCGGCGCGCATTTCTTCGGCGAAAAGCTGTGGTTGCTCCCACGCGGCAAAGTGTCCTCCTTTTTCGGCTTCGCGAAAGTAGATCAGGTTGCGATAAGCGCGTCGCGCCCACGTTTCCGGAGTTCGATAGACCTCACCCGGAAATACGGTAATCGCCACCGGTAGCGAAATCTCCGCGGTTTTTTGCGCGGAGGCGAGAGTTACGCTCTGCCCGCCAGTCTCCCAGTAGATTCGAGCCGCCGAGGTCGCAGTGTTCGTCAGCCAGTACAGCGTAACGTTGTCCAGCACGTCGTCCCTGTTGAGCAGGCGCTCTGGTTCTCCGTTGTTGTAGTCGAATATCCAGGCGGCAAGTCCCGCCGGAGTATCAGTTAAGGCATATCCAATCGTCTGAGGGCGCGTGCCCATCATCAACGCATAAGCTCTGTACTTTTTAGTGAAGATAGCGAGCGACTCAAATGCCGCACTTTCCTTCTCGGACAGACCCGCTGGTGCCGGACCGCCGACAGCGAGTGCCGCCGCCACTTCGGGCGGTACCGTCGCAGGCAGATTTATGTGGATGCCCAACAGTCCCGGCACTGACTGACGCGCCATAGAACTGGAAATGGGCGACCCCCAGTCGCCGCCCTGGGCGACGTATCGTGTGTAGCCGAGGCGCTTCATAAGTTCCGACCAGGCTCTCGCGATACGGTCAGGGTTCCAGCCGATACCGGTTGGCTTACCGGAAAAGCCGAATCCCGGTATGGAGGGAATGACGACATCAAAAGCATCTTCGGCTTTCCCCCCATGCGCCGTTGGGTTGGTTAAAGGATCAATTATTTTCACTTGTTCAATAATGGAACCGGGCCATCCATGTGTGACGATAATTGGCAGGGCATTCCGCTCTTTGGAGCGAACGTGAATAAAGTGGATGTCAAGCCCATCAATCGTCGTGACGAATTGAGGAAGTGCATTCAACTTCGCTTCCACTTTTCGCCAGTCGTAGTCTGTGCCCCAATAGCCAATCAACTCTTGGAACTTCGCCAGCAGCACGCCCTGTGATCGGTCGGTGACGGTTTCTTTATCAGGAAAACGCGTTGCAGCAATCCTGCGGCGGAGGTCTGCTAGCGCCTCCTCGGAAATGTTCACGCGAAACGGGCGAATTGCTTGATCTTCGGTAGCCGCATTGTTCGGGGCTTTTTTGATTTGAGCCGTTGATGCCACTTTTTCGGTGCCGACTGTTTTAGCTTCGATTGTCGGAACAGCTTGGGCATTGACGGAGACGGCAAGCAGGAGCAGTCCTAAAGCGTTCGCCGCCCACGCTAAACCTGCCGGGTAATCGCACCGCCCGCGCTCTTTTGTTTGTTCAATTTGATTCATCGCGTTTTCACCTTAAAAAAACTATTTCGCTCCGTGCAGAATCGCTTACGGAAACGATTCACGGATAATTTCGCCCTTTTCCTAAACAACCGGTATGCCGAGCGCTCTAAAAACAAAAAACCTTTGGATTATTAAGGAGTTAAGTTGTTGTGTGTAGTCCGGCTGAGATTGGATTTTGTCTTTATTTCAACGGCATGTCTTTATTAAGACACCGAGATGAATTTTTATTAAAGACAAACAGGCTATTAACCTTCGCGATTAATGGGGTTTGCGCAACTTACAGGCGGCAGTCAGGTCGTGGCATCGGATTTGAGAAGTAACTGGTTTGAAGCTCGGGAAAAAACGAGCAAAAAACAAAAAGGAGTAAGAGAAATGAAATATATAGACGATTTGAAAAACAAAAGTTTCCGTTGCCAATTCGTGCGGCTTGCCTGCGCAGTTTTAGTTTTTGCAACGTTCTTTTCCGTCGCAGCTATCGAGCGAATTGAGGCGCAGGGTTCCGTCCCTCAAAAGACGGTGGTGCTCGTCCACGGCGCGTTTGCCGATAGTACGAGCTGGGAGAAAGTTACCCCCCTGCTTCAGGCAAAGGGCTTAAATGTCGTCGCCGTCCAGAGTCCTTTGACCTCGCTTGCCAATGATGTTGACGCAGTAAAAAAGGCGATTGATGCCGCGCCGGGGCAGGTAATCCTGGTCGGACATTCATGGGGCGGCACCGTCATTACGCAAGCCGGCAATAATGAGAAGGTGACGGCACTCGTTTATGTCGCCGCGTTTGCGCCGTCCAAGGATCAATCCGTCAATGATATGTTAAAGGATTTTCCGAAACCGGAATGGTTTGGAAGTGTGAAGGTAGATTCTCGCGGTTTTTTGACTTTATCGCCCGAGGCGGTCGGTACTTTTTTCGCGCAGGATTTACCCGCCGCAAAAATTAAAGCCATAGCGGTCACGCAAGGACCGATTTCCGCTAAAGCCTTCGATGATAAAGTTACCGAAGCCGCCTGGAGCAATAAGCCTTCATTTTATATCGTTGCCGCTCATGACCGGATCATCAATGCCGAATTCGAAAAGCTGATGGCAAAGAATATCGGCGCGACGACCACCGTTTTGCAGTCGAGCCACGTTCCTATGCTTTCAAAGCCGAAAGAAGTTGCGGATGTTATTCTCGCCGCCAGCGGAATATCTAAAAAATAGAATCGGTTTGTAATCACGGGAATACGGAAAAAGTCTTACCTTATTTTGACAAGTTTCCGATTGTCGAAAAAGAGAAGCGAAACGCTTGTTTGAATTGAATCGTGTTTTGGCACGATTCAATTCAAATTCTTTCAAAAATTAGAATTCTCAAACACAGAAAATACGTGTATTAAACAGCGAGTAAATCAAGTGAAAATACATACCGAACAATATTCACCGGCTTACCGGCACGAGCAGGGGGATTGGGAAATAGTTCCTGGCGAGCAGCTTCACCCGGATTATATTTTATAAAATCGCCGCTTTGATTGAGATGACGGCGGCGATAAAAAGCAATCGAATCGTTTTGTATGACTGTTAGCAGATAAAATACTTACTAAAAATGTCAACCGGCAGTTTGATAAATCTTGTTATAAATAATTATTAACCCGGTCAGCAGCCTGGACGACTCGAAATCGTTATTATGCGCTCCCACGCAATTTCGACCGCCGGCTTCAAACTCGTCTTGCGGCGGTGAATGCCGGGAGAAATTGTGATCTCACTCGTCAAGCGTCAACGAATCCGGTTTTCAATGCGGCGGCATTTTCGATTGCTTTAACCAGCACGGCGAATTCGCCCGAACCTGAGTGCTTCACGCCGTTAATAAAATAAGTCGGAGTGCCTTTTACGCCGCTCTCCATGCCGCTGATTAAATCCTCCTGGACTCTCCGGGCGAAAATCCTTTTGGTAATTGCCCGGTGGAAACTCTTCATATCGAGACCTACTGATTTCGCAAAGCGGACTAAATGCACACCGTCCAATCGGTAGTAGTTTTCAAAAAGCTTGTCGTGCATCTCCCAGAATTTGTCCTGTTCTCCGGCAGCTTCCGCAACTTCTGCCGCGGCGGTTGCGTGCGGGTGGACGTTGCTGCGCGGGAAATGCCGAAAGGCGAAGCGCAGATTTTCTCCGAACTCCTGCTGAACTTGTTTGACGATCTTGTTGCCTTCGACGCAAAACGGACATTCATAAGCGCCGTACATTAAAAGCGTCACGGGTGAGGTATCTACTCCCTGGATATGGTCGCTTTCGTTTACCGGTCGGCTCAACAAATAAATCACCTGCTTTGAAAGCGGGGTTTGGGCAGGTTCCGTTTTCGCGCCGTGATCTGTGCCTAAATTCCAGGAAGGCGGGTCGCTCGCCGGGAAAGATTCATCAAGATTCCGGTCAATTTCTTCTTCGCTTACCGGCAATTTGTCAAAGTCATTTATATTCAGCATAATTTCTTCCTTCACCATAAAAAGTGAAAGAGAACATCGGCGTTCGCCTGACATTCCCTTTCGTTTCAGCCCACTTTATGCCAGATCGAACAGCAAAAATTCAGTTTCGCTTTCAAGCCCTTTTATTTTCAGAAGTTTCTCCTGGCTGATTGCCGCCCCGTCGCCGGCGTACAACATTTCACCGTTGATTTTCAAAGTGCCTTTAACAACCTGCAACCAGGCGTAACGATCATTTGCCAATTCGTAAGAGACACTTTCTCCCACCTTCAGAATCGAATTGTAAACCGAAACGTCCTGATTAATTTTTAAAGACCCGTCGCGCGCATCTTGCGAGGCGACGAGCCTTAACTTTCCGCTTTTCTCTTCCGGGGCGAACATCTTTTGTTCATATCCCGGCTCCAAATCATCTTTTTCCGGCAGAATCCAGATTTGGTAAAAATGCAGTTTATCGGTTTTCGAAGGATTGTATTCGCTGTGCCGGATTCCGGTTCCGGCAGTCATACGCTGCCATTCGTGCGGACGTAAGACCTCCTCGACACCCGTTGAATCTTTATGAGCAATTGCGCCTTTGACGACGTAGCTCAAAATCTCCATATTGGCGTGCCCGTGCGTGCCGAAGCCTTGTCCCTCGGTCACGCGGTCTTCGTTAATCACTCTCAAGCTGCGAAATCCCATCATTTTCGGATTGTAATAATCGGCGAACGAAAACGTGTGATATGTATTGAGCCAGCCGTGATCGGCGTGTCCTCTCTCATTTCTTCTGATTACCTGTAACATCTGTTTTCCTCTCGCGTTAATTAAATTTGAATTAGCCACATGACCTTACCGTCGTTTGGAATCATCAATTGGAACGACGTTTTTCTCATCAATTCGGTCGGCAATTAACGAATCTGAGATTATTTGGCTTCGGTCAGCGGTTCATCAATCAGATGTTCCGATAAAAACCAAATCTGCTGTTCGTGAGTTCGGATGACGCTGCTGACCAGGAGATCGTTTGTGCCGTCATCGCCACGCTCAGCCGCCCGCGCCGCCGAATCTCTTGCCGCCATCAGAATTGTTTCGTGGGCTTCCAGAAGGCGCGATATTTGAACCGGGACTTCTTCGCGCCCTTTAAGCGGGCGTAAAATACGCGTCATCTCGGCAACGTCCTGCGGAACTGCGACCGCCACGCCGCCTAAAATTTGAATTCTTTCGGCGAGCGCGTCTACAAGCGCAACCTGTTCTTCATAATGCTTGTCGAAAAGCAGATGCAGCTCGCGAAAGGTTATTCCCGAAACTTGCCAGTGATGTTTTTTATAAAGATCCCTGAGCATCATCGAGTCGGCTAGTATTTGATTTAGTTCGGCGACGCTTTGCGATCTGACATTATCGGATAAACCGATTCGCAGCCGTCTCGTCACCTCGCCGAAATGCTGTAGTTCGCGCGCCCTTTGTCCGAGTTTCGGTTGGTTATGTTGAAAATTTTCAGAATGGGAAGCGCCGTTATTTCCGTTCAAAACGCTTGCCGTTACTTTCGTTTCTTGATCGTTCATTTTGATTTTTAACCTCGATATTTATTGAATTTGGAAAGTAAGCATGATTTAAAATTCAAGTTACTTTAAAAGTTATTTCGGTCAATGCTGTTACAACTTTCATACCAACGCTCGCCGTAGCGACAAACCGGCTAAGAGTCCGAGGTATAAAGGTTTTTAATCTTTGGGGTAATCTCTCGCAAGGGATTAGTAATCGCCTTGACTGCCTGTATTTCAACAGCGGTGGCGACATCCTGACATAGCAAAAAAATGTTTTGCGTTAAAGGCTGGTTATTCGGGGATTAATGATCTGATCAAAAGCGCTTTATTGAGACGTTTTTCCGGTTCGCGGGTATCTTTCCACATTCTGGAATAAAAATTGTTTACAGAACTAATCAGTTGAAAAGGAAATTCCGTTTCGGGCAAATATCGAGCGCCGATTTCCGGAATTCAACCGGGGCTTATTGGAAAGAGCGCAGTAGAAAAGCCAATGATTAAGGCATTTGGCGTTTGATTTCGACTTTTCCTTTTCTGACTCGAAATTAAGAAGGTATTGACGCTTATGAACGAAGCTTTAATGGGATTCCTGGGCGGCGTGATCGGTGCCGGCATCGGCGGTGTTTTTGCGATGTGGGCGGCGAACAAGCAAACAATGGCGCTGATGACGGAAACCAGCGGAAACGTCAACGAGCGGCTTTACAATCAAAATCTGGAAATAATGCGATTCTTAGCCGAACACCCTAATCTGTATCCTTATTTCTTTAGCAACAAGGAACTCGGTGAAGCAATGGGCGAAACGGAAAGGGAACAGCTTCATTGCACCGCCGCGATGATCGTCGGCTTTATGAATTTAATAGCCGTGCAAATTGATGAGCTTCCCGAAGCGCAGCGCCCAAACTGGAACAGGTATGTGATGGAACAGTACGAATCCAGTGACGTGCTGCGCCGGCAAATAAATTCTCACTCTAATTGGTATTGTTCCGGTGTGCTGAAACTTATTTCAGAAATAAAGGAAACAGATTCGGTAAGTAAACTATAAGCCCTGATCTTTCGTGAAAACGGTGAGGTAAAAATTATGAATAGTTATAGAATTGATTTTATAGACAACGATGTAAAAACCACTGAATTAAATCAGCCTTTTAACAATCAGGAAGGGATGAGTTTTACCCTGCCGAATAATACTCGAATATTTCTCACACACAATTTCATTCATGAAATGAGCGAGAGAATTGAAGATTTAAACGCCGATTACGAAGACGAAAGCATCTCCGACTCATTGCCAAATTATTACGAGGTATAACTCGCACTATTATAAAGAAAATTCTTTCGCGGATTGACGGATGTGTGAGGGTCTTTAAGGAATTGAATTAGCCTTAACAAAAAGCCTAATATTATTCCAAAGAAAGCCTTCGGTTGTGTTTCATCCGGTTCAGCTTCCGGTCGGACCGAAACGCTCCGTCCTGATGCGTTCCGGTTCATAGTCCAGTTCCAGCAAATACGTGGCGACCGTCTCGACCAGCCCGGTCGAACCGCAAGCGAAAATGAGCGGCTTTTCCGCCGGTTGAAAGCCGGTTTCCGCCAGCATTGCCTGGTCAATCCTGCGCCCGTAACCGTTCCAGCTTTGCGGCTGCCTCCTGGTTAAAGTGTGAGTGATTTGCAAGGAAGAGTCGTTCCGGGCGAAACGGTCAAGCTCTTCACGGTAAATAATATCTTCATAGGAGCGCGACGAGTAAAGAAGTCTGGTCGGGACTTTCTTTGCTGAATTCGCGCGATGACGAATCATCGCCATCAGCGGCACAATTCCGCTTCCGCCAGCGATGAGAAAGAGCGGCACACCGTTGTTCTTCTCGTCGTTTGCGTCCCAGACGAAATAACCGCCGATCGGTCCGCGCAGCTCTAATCGGTCGCCGACGCTCACTTCATCCGTTAAATAAGGCGAAACCTCGCCGTCCTCAATGCGATCAACCGTGAGCATCAGACGTTTATCTTCCGGCGGCGAAGCAATCGAGTAGCTGCGCTGCGCCTGGTAGCCGTCTTCCGCCGTCAGGCGCACGTCAACTCGCTGTCCCGCCAGATGTCTCGTCCAATTCGGCACGTCGAGAATCAGACTTTTTACCTTGGGCGTTTCCCGCCGGATTTCGACTACCGTTCCGAATTGCCATTTAAGCTGATGCTGCTCCGCCATAACTTTTAATCTCCCGTGTATCGCTGCTCTTTCCAGGGGTCACCGTAATTGTGATAACCATACGACTCCCAGAAACCGGGGCGATCTTCCTTGACGAGCTTAAAGCCGCGAATCCATTTCGCGCTTTTCCAAAAGTAGAGATGAGGCACAAGCAGACGCGCTGGACCTCCGTGCTCGGGCGCGAGCGGCTTTCCGTCGTATTCGTAAACCACCCATGCTTTGCCATTGCGCACATCGGCGAGCGGTAGATTCGTCGTATAACCGCCGTCGCAATAAGCGATCAGATACCGGACTTCCGGCTGAGCCTCAAGGTCTATGCCCTGGAGCAATGTATCAATAGAAACGCCCGTCCAGACCGTGCCGAGCTTTGACCACTTGGTAACGCAGTGAATATCAACCGTGAAAGTTTCACGCGGCAGCTTTTGGAACTCGTCCCACGACCATTTCAAATCCTCATTAATTTCTCCGTAAATCGAAAAATCCCAACGCTCAAGCGACGTTCGCGGAGTCGGTCCGGCGGACAGTACCGGAAAACCTTCCGTTACGTACTGACCGGGCGGAACACGTTCTTTGCGCGTTTTATCGGCTTCTCTGGCTCGTCCTTTGAAACCGCGCGAAATAAAATTTTCTGCCATAAATACCTTCCTTCTAAAAAATTTGCGACAAATAGTAATCAATCGAAAATCTGCCCGCGCCGACCGAGAAGATGTATAAATAGCTCAGGCTATACATAAAGGGAACGTCTCTGACGCTCAGGGCGTCCCAGCGGTGGACGACGAAATACCCGGTTAAGGTGACTGCCAAAATCGGTACAGCCGATAAACGGGTTAGAAATCCGAAAGCGATAAAAACAGGCGCGACCACACCGGAAAAATACGCAATCAATTGATTGAGTTTGAGAGGAAGTCCCAAAGGATTCGGCACGACTTCCGCTTCGCCAACGCCGACGCCAATTTTTTTCAAGCCGTGAGCGCGCAGCATCTGGAGACAAAGCAAGACCCGGAAAACCAGCAGGGCGGCATCGTTAAAAGCGCTTCCCAAATCGGAATAAAAAATAAATTGCCAGATTTCCTGAATCATACTTTTGCTCAAAAAAATAAACTTTATAAGTCGCCCGCAAAGCAAATAATTCGTATTTTTAGCGCACACCGTCTCATTTATTAAGTCATTGCTTTGCTTTGTCAGCATCCTTTCTGACTTGCGAAGCGGGATGCGCTGCGTAAATCAAAGTTACGACCAGAATGCACGCGCCGCAGACAAAGAGCGGGATCGCAACTCCGCCGCTTTGATAGAGCAGCCAAGCGCCGAGACCAGCGCCCGCGAACATTAAAATCACCGAACCCGCTCGCCTCGCAAAATTCTCGTTTTTGCCGCCCGCAAAGCTCGAATCAGCGCCGATGCCGGTCAGCGTCAGAGTCAAAACCGTGGTCGTCATATCTTTCACGCTAATTTGCCGAACGGTCGCATTCCGCACGCCCATTGCAGCCGCAGTCAGCACAATCACCGCATAAAGCTGAAAGGCGGTCGTGTGCGTTTCAAAGTCGAAACCAACCGAGATCAATCCTGCTCCGACAAGCAAAGCAGATTCGATAAGGGCGACCGTCAAAAACCACTTTCGCAATTGTTCCCCCGCATAATGCTTGCCGAGTTTTCCACCGAGAGCCGCACCCACCAAAAACGCGCCGATTGCCGCCAGCGAACTATTAACCGCAATATTGTGCGCGCCGCCGAACGCAAACCCCAGAAAAACCACGTTCCCGGTCATATTCGCCGTAAAAACTCTGCCCAAGCCCAGAAAACTGACCGCGTCGAGCAAACCGGTCGTTACGGTCAAAACCAGCAGCAAAACCGGCAGCGGTTCGATATGCTTTTGCCCTTCAATCTGTTTCGCCCGTTCGTTCTCCATAATGTTCCTTCAAGCCCGGACATCATTCGCCGCCTTTAAAAAGCGCACGCGCAAGCCGTGCCGAATCCGCCAAAGAAATCGAATTTAGCCGCCGCATTTTCGCCTGCGTTACTTACCAAATTATGCCCGCCGCATGTCGCGTGATTGCGCGAGTGGGACAGGAACCGCGCGCCCGTCGCTTTCGGAGACTGATTGTGATAGCCACCGAAAGTTTTAACGGGCGACCACGACGGGCTGACGGGCAAATCCGGCGGCGCGAATTGTTTGAATTCATTTTCGGCATAAACGATTTTGCCGCCGACAATTGTTAAAACCGATTCGAGCGATTTAATCTGTTCTTCGGGAATGCTGAAAAAATCTGCCGAGAGAACGGCTAAATCGGCGAACTGTCCCGTTTCAATCGAACCTTTTCTGCCCGCATCGCCCGAAAACCAACTGCTGCCGACAGTCCACAATCGCAGCGCCTCCATCCGGTCGAGGCGGTTCGATTCGTCATACATTTGCAAGCCGCCGACAGTTCTGCCCGACACTAGCCAATACAAGGAGACAAACGGGTTGTAGCTCGCCACGCGCGTCGCGTCCGTTCCTGCCCCGACCGGAATACCCATTTCCAGCATTCTTTTTATCGGCGGCGTTCGTTTCGTTTGAGTTTCCCCGTAACGCTCGGCGAAGTATTCTCCCTGAAACGCCATTCGGTGCTGGATGGCAATTCCGCCGCCTATTTTTTTTATGCGTTCGATGTTTCTATCCGAAATCGTTTCGGCGTGGTCAATGAACCAGCCCAGCTTATCAATCGGCACTTCGCGGTGAACTTTTTCGTAAACATTTAAGGCGCGCGTGATTGATTCGTCGTAAGTCGCGTGCAGGCGAAACGCCCAGTCGTTTTCTGCCAAAAGGCGGACGACGCGGTAAAGTTCCTGTTCCATCGTTTCGGGCAAATTCGGGCGCGGCTCTAAAAAGTCTTCAAAATCGGCGGCGGAAAAGACGAGCATTTCGCCCGCGCCGTTGTGCCGGTAAAAATCATCTCCTTGTCTGGGTTTAATCAGCTTTGACCAACGCTGGAAATCCTGTAATTCCTCTTTTGGTTTCTGCGTGAAAAGATTGTAAGCAAATCGTGTTGTTAATTGATTTTCTTTGTGCAATTGCTCGATAACCTTGTAATCGTCCGGGTAATTTTGGAAACCGCCGCCGGCGTCAATTACGCTCGTCACGCCGAAACGATTAAGCTCGCGCATAAAATGGCGCGACGAGTTCAACTGGTCGTCAAAGGAAAGTTTTGGACCTTTTGCGAGAGTCGAATAAAGAATGTTTGCATTGGGACGGGCGATTAAAAGCCCGGTCGGATTGCCGTTTTTATCGCGCTCGATTTCTCCGCCGGGCGGGTCGGGCGTTTCTTTCGTGTAACCGACCGCCCGAAGAGCCGCCGCGTTCAAAAAAGCGCGGTCATAAAGGTGCAGGATGAAAACCGGCGTTTCGGGCGCGGCGGCGTTTATCTCGTCGAGCGTCGGCATTCGTTTTTCTTTGAACTGAAATTCCGTCCAGCCGCCGACGACGCGCACCCATTGCGGCGGAGGCGTATTGCGGGCTTGTTCTTTGAGCATGTTCAAAGCATCTGCCAGAGAATCAACGCCGTCCCAACGGAGTTCCATGTTGTAATTCAAACCGCCGCGAATCGGGTGCGTGTGCGAATCGTTCAAGCCCGGAATAATCGTTCTTTTGTTCGCGTCAATGACTTGTGTTTCATCGCCTTTAAAACGCATTACTTCCCGCTCTCGTCCAACATAAATAAATTTTCCGTCTTTGATCGCGAGCGCTTCGGCAAACTGGCGCCGCTCTTCCTGTGTGGTGATCTTGGCGTTGAAGACGATTAAATCAGCGCTTGTTTTGGCATTCTCCCGACTCATTTCTTCTCCTCTGAAATTCAGCCCGCGACGGGTATCTCAGACATAAATTCGTTAGTCTTAATCTGTCTGCTTTTCGTAAGTTAGACAGTCGCCTGTTTGGCGGCTTCCTGCGCTTTCTGGAAGCTTTCGATAACCGCTTTGTAATTCGGCGCGTGCATTGTGTAAAGCTCCGCCCATTCGGCGTTGTTCGGGCGATTCCAATGGCGCTGAAACTCGCAGATGACGGCGCTGATGCTGGTCGGAACCACTCCGGCTTGGGTAAAGCGGGCGAGCGTCACGCGCGAGGCGAATTCGCTCGGGTCGCCCGAAGCGTCCATCACGGCGTAAACCCTGTATCCTTCAGAAAGCGCGTCGAGCGCCGGAAAAGCGACGCAGACGCTCGTCCAGACGCCCGCGATAATCAAAGTCTTTTTGCCCGTTTCGCGAACGGTTCTGACAAAATCTTCGTTCTCCCATGCGTTAATTTCTCCTTTGCGGCGAACAAAAACTGCGTGCGGCGCGTTCTCGTGGATTTCGGGAATCAGCGGACCGTTCGGACCTTCCGGCACAGAGGCGGAAGTGATGACGGGAATATCCATCAGCGTCGCCAGTTTTGCTAGAGCAACCGTGTTAGTGCGTAATTCCAGAACGCCGATGTCTTTTACCGTTTGAAACAAACCCGCCTGGTGGTCGAGCAACAAAATGATGGCATCTGACGGATCAAATAAAGCTTTATACATTCCATTTCCGTTTTGATTATTCATATTCTCTCCTTTTATTCTGGGACATTTTCGCCCCTCTTTTTCAAGGTTTTGCAAATCAAGTTCCGCGCTCTTTTCCCTAAAAATGCCAGTGTTTATCGCGCTGGAGAAGAAAAGCGGCTTTCGCTGATGTTGAAATATCAACGCGTAGGTTGAAATAAAGTCAGAAAAGCTAGCCTGTCCTGACCTTGTCTTAACCCTCGCTCGGAAATTGAAGCGCCTGTATTTCGGGCTTTTCGTTTTTGATTTCCGGCAGGAGAAGTTGGCACGGAGGTTGTTTCAGTGACAGCGGCAGTCATCAATCGACAAGGAGATTTTTATGGTAAATGCCGACAAACGAGCGACAGGAAAAATTGTTTCTTACACTTCAACGGCGGCTCGCCCCGCGCCCGCCGGTTTAGAAGGGAAAGTAAAACAGGAAATCGTCGAAGCCATTAATCCGTTGATCGCTGACGGTTTCGCGCTTTATGAAAAAACCAAAAATTTTTCTCTGAATGCGGCTGGGTCGCACAACCCGGATAATAAATTTTTGTTCGGCGAGCAAGCCGAGGAAATCTTTGCCTCGGTGGATACCCTCGCCGAACAAGTGCGGCAAATCGGCGCCACGCCCCTTCGCAGTATTTCGCACTCTGGCGAGCTTCAAAGTGTTGAGAATTATAACGGTGATTTTCTTTCGCCCGGCGAAATGATAGCGGAATTGATTGCCGGCAATCAGCAAATCGCCGCTTCCTTGCTCGTTGCTGCCAAGATTTGCGAGAAAATGTACGATGCGCCACTCGGCATTATTCTGCAGGATATTCTCGACAAAACGGAAAGGCGCATCAGGCTTCTCGGCGAAGCCGAAATGAAGATCTGAGCGGGGAACAAAAGAAACTTATACGGTTCAATTATCCGCCGATTCGCAACATCTCTTTCGGGCTGTAAATGGGCACAAATCCGCTCTCTTTTCCCTCAAAAAGCCGGTATTTATCGCGGTAGAAAAGAAAAGCGCTTTCACGGACGTTGAAATTTCAACGCGCGGGTTGAAATAAAGTCAGGAAAGTAAATCGGTTTTGACCTTGTTTTGATTGTCGCTCGGTAGTTAAAGCAATGTATTTCGGGCTTTTCCATTTTTGATGCCGGGCAAAACATAAGTTGGCACGAAGGTTGTTTAAGTCACGGCAGTTGTCAATCTTTAATAAAAAGAGGTAGCTGAAATGGAAAGTCGTTTAAATTACACGAAGCTCGCTCCCGGCGGAGTTCAAGCCATTTACAAACTTCACAAATATGTCGAAGATTCCGGGCTTGAACACTCGCTTCTGGAACTCGTCAAAACTCGGGCTTCGCAAATCAACGGATGCGCCTACTGTATAGACATGCACACCAAAGACGCCCGCGCTCTCGGCGAAAGCGAGCAGCGGCTTTATCTCCTGAACGCCTGGCGCGAAGCCCCGTTTTATACCGAAAGAGAACGTGCCGCTTTAGCTTGGACTGAAGCCGTCACGCTCATTTCGGAAAGCAATGCATCGGACGCGGATTACGCCGCGGCGCGAGAACAATTCTCCGAGCAGGAGCTAGTCAATCTGACGATGGCAATCATTTCGATCAACGGTTGGAACCGGCTTGCCATTTCTTTCCGTGCCGTGCCGGGAGATTATGAGTCGCCACGAAAACACGCTGCTAATTAACCTAAAAGTCTATTTGAATCGGAGTATTTATGACAATCAGCAAAGAAACAAAAACTTTAAATATGCCTTGGGAGCGCGAATTCGGATATGCGCAGGCAGTCAAAGTCGGCGACACGATTTATCTCGCCGGGCAGGTGAGCCACGACGAAAAAGGAAATTTCGTCGGGGTCGGAGAGATGGAAACGCAGATGCGGCAGGCGTATGCGAACGCCGCCAGGGTATTGGAGGAATACGGCGCGAGCATGGAAAACGTCGTTGATGAAATTTTGTTTGTCACGGACATGGAAACGGCTTTTGCGGCGCGGGTTAATTGTCGTGAAGACGTTTTCGGCGGATTTCCCGCTCTGGCGAGCACAATCGTGCAAATCGAACGGCTGGCGTTTCCCGAACTGCTGGTCGAAATCAGGTGTGTCGCCAAAGTTTAGCATCTTTGACGCAGTTTTATTTCCGGGCAGGAGCCGGTTAACTGACGCTTGCCGTCAGCTTGATCAACGGCTGGAACCGGCTGGCGATTTATTTCCCGGCACAGCCCGGAGATTGTGAGGCGCAGCGGCGACACGCGAGCGCTTAACCTGAAAGTCTAATTTCGAGTCGGAGTATTTATGACGATCAACAAAGAAACCAAAACCTTACAGATGTCGTGGGGACGCGTATCCGAATTCGCGCAGGCAGTCAAAGTCGGCGACACGATTTATCTCGTCGGGCAGGTTAGTCACGACCCGGAAAGCGATTTCGGCAGATTCGGAGAAATGGAAATTCAAATGCGGCAGGTATATGGGAATGTCGCAAAACTATTAAAGGAATTCGGCGCGAGTTTGGAAAACATCGTTGACGTAGTGTTGTTTGTCAGAGACATGGAGGCTGCCGAGTCGGTGTGGGTTAAATGCCGTCAAGACGTTTTTGGCAGATTTCCTGCGCTGGCATGCTCGGTCCTGCAAATTGAACGGCGGGCGTTTCCCGAACTTTTGATCGAGATCAAGTGTGTCGCCAAAGTTTAGAAATTTGGAACAGTTTTAAGGAGAAAAGAGATGAACGAAAAGGTAAAAATCTTAGGCATCGCCGGAAGTCTCCGGCGCGAGTCATATAACCGAAGCGCTCTGCGGGCGGCAATTGATTTGGTGCCGGAAGGCGCAAGGATTGAAACATTCGAATTAAACGAGATTCCCGTTTTCAATCAGGACGATGAATATGACCCGCACCCTTCGGTCGTCGAATTCAAAAGGCGAATCCGCGAGGCGGACGCGATTCTGATGGTCACGCCCGAATACAACTATTCAATTCCCGGCGGTTTGAAAAACGCGATGGACTGGGCTTCGCGTCCCTACGGCGACAACTCGTGGGATGGAAAACCCGTGGCGATAATGGGCGCTTCGGTGGGCATTTTCGGCACGGCGCGAGCGCAGTATCACCTGCGGCAGACGTTCGTTAACATGAACATCTTGACTGTCAACCAGCCGGAAGTGATGATCGGCAGCGCCCATGAGCGCTTCGACGAGGAAGGAAATCTGAAAGACGAGAAGACGAAAGAGTTGATCCGGGAGCTTTTGCAAAACCTTATCAACTTAAGCCGGACAATCAAAAACAGCCGTAATGCGGCGGTTGAAAATGCAGTTGCGTACACTCTCTAATTGGGTTTCGCAGTCGAAGTCTAATTCATTGTTTTTTCTGTCGAGCGTTGAGCCAAACTGTAAAGAGACTTTTTTCGGTTTCAGGAGATTGCATGAAGAAGGATGTTAAAAAACCGAAGGTTGTGATTGTCGGGGGCGGTTTTGGCGGCGTGCGAGCGGCGCAAACTCTTGGAAACAAAGCGGTCAACGTGACTTTGATTGACCGCACAAATCATTTCATTTTTCAGCCTCTCTTGTATCAGGTGGCGACTGCGGTTTTATCGCCCGGAGAAGTAGCCGTGCCGATTCGCCGCGTTCTGCATCGCTACAAAAACACCGAAGTCGTTCTGGGCGAAGTCGTCGGTTTCGATAACGAGAAACGGCTCGTCAAGCTCGAAGACGGCGCGGAGATTGAATTTGATTATTTGATTGTCGCCGCGGGCGCGCGTCACTCTTATTTCGGACATGACGAATGGGAGAAAGACGCGCCCGGTTTGAAAACGGTCGAGGACGCGGTGGAAATACGCCGCCGCGTGCTGCTCGCTTTTGAATTAGCCGAGCGCGAAGCGATTCTAACCGGAAAACATCAACCGTTGGTGTTTGCCGTTGTCGGCGGTGGTCCGACCGGAGTTGAGCTGGCGGGAGCGATTGCCGGAATCGCCAAGCAAGCTCTTGAAAAAGATTTTAAGGCGATTGACACGAAAAAGACGCGCGTCCTGTTGTTTGAAGGCTCGCCCGAAGTATTAGGAACTTTCGCCGCAGACCTCTCGAAAAGCGCCGAACGCCAACTGCGCGATTTAGGCGTAGAAGTTTTCTTGAACAGTTTTGTGACACGGGTTGAACCGAACCACATTAAAGTCGGCGATCAATGGATTGAATGCAGCGTCGCGTTGTGGGCAACAGGCGTAATGGCTTCGGGGCTTAGCGAGGCTTTAGGCGCAGAAACCGACCGGGCGGGTAGAGTTTTGGTCGAGCCGGATTTATCAATTCCGGCTTACAAAAACATTTTCGTCATCGGCGATATGGCTTTCTTGAAAGATGCGAGCGGCACGACTGTGCCGGGACTTTCTCCGGCGGCGATACAGGAAGGCGAACACGCCGCAAAAAATATTTTAGGCGATTTACACGGCAAGCCGCGCCGGGCATTTCGCTACGTCAACCGGGGCACGATGGCGACCATCGGCAGAAACAAAGCCATCGCCGAGTTTGGCGACTGGCATTTTTCGGGTTTCGTCGCGTGGTTGATGTGGGTGTTCGTACACATCGTTTTACTAATCAATTTTCGCAGCCGCTTTGCAGTGTTGAGCGAATGGGTGTGGGCGTATTTTACGCGCGAACGGAGCGCGCGCCTGATCGTTGGCAATGCTGCCGAACTAGCGCGCGTAAAGAAGTCGCCCGAAAAGGCAATTGCTGAAAACGGCACAGCTTCAAAAATGAGGATTACCACAAAAAGCGGATTACTCTAAACGATAAAAATCCACAACCCGAAACTGAATGGCAATGAAAGGACAGGAATTTAATTTTAGGAAATCACCGTTCGATTGCTCATCATTTTCGATTGTAATTTTATCCGCGCTTATTTCGGTCTTTCCGGTGCACCAAGCAACGGCGCAGCAACATGACGAGTCGAGAAAAGAAAAGGCTTCGGTTGTTAAACCAAAACCGCTTCCGCCAGTGGAAAATGATGCGGCGACGGTCGTTTCGGAAGACGAAGCTGAAGATAAATCTTCCGATTCCGTTCTCTCACGAGCCGAGTTTCGCCCGCTGCCGTTCCAACAGCTTCGCTACCTCGAAGATTACAGTTATCTGCGGGATAAATCTTTGCACACCGAGCGGCTCGACCGCCTGAAATACATTCCGCTTCGGAAGGAAAAACCCGATTGGTATATGTCCGTCGGCGGCGAAATTCGCCAGCGATTCGAAACGTTTCGCAACGACTTTTGGGGCGGCGCGGCGCCGGACGGAGACGGATATTCCTTGCAGCGTTATATGCTGCACGCCGACTGGCATTTCGGTAAAAATGCGCGCGCATTTGTTCAGCTCCGCAGCAACGTCGAAGCCGGAAGAAGCGGCGGACCGCGCCGCGTGTTGGATGAAAACAAGCTCGATTTCAATCAGGCATTCGTTGACGTTAATTTCGACGCGGGCGAAAAAATCAACGTCAACTTTAGAGCCGGGCGGCAGGAGATGCTTATCCCGGCAACGCGCCTCATTAATTTCCGCGAAGGTCCGAACGTGCGCGCTTCTTTCGACGGGCTGCGCGCCACGGTCAAAAATGGCAAGTGGACGTTCGACGGTTTTGCGGTTAAACCCGTCGAATCGAATCGGGGCTATTTCGACGACGCTTCTGATAATCAAACGACGTTTTGGGGCGCGCTCGGAGAGCGAAAGCTCAATTTTGTGGGTAAAAGCAGTGTCGGCTTTTATTATCTGGGACTCGACCGCAAGCGGGCGCGGTTCGACATCGGCACCGGGCGCGAAATCCGCCGGAGTATCGGGGCGAGATTTGCCGGGAATGCGGGCGCGATTGACTATGCCAACGAATTCACATATCAGTTCGGCGAATTTAAAAACGGCGCAATCCGCGCGTGGATGATCGCCTCGGACAACGGTTATACCTTTGCCGGGACACGTTTCGCGCCGCGCGTCGGTCTGCGGGCAAACATCGCTTCCGGCGACAAAAAAACGAACGACGCCCGGCTCGAAACTTTCAACGGGCTGTTTTCTCCGGGAAACTACTTCGGCGGCGAAATCGGTCTGCTCGGTTCGAGCAATTTTATGAATTTGCATCCGCACATTAATTTTAAGTTTCCCAAGCGCGTTTTGCTCACTTTCGACACGATGTTTTACTGGCGGCAGAGCACGCGCGACGGAATTTACAACTCCGGCGGAGTTTTGCTCAAACCGGGAAATTTGAGCCGTAGCCGATACGTCGGCACGCAGCCGTCAGCGACAGCCGTTTGGGCGGTTGATCGTCATATTACTTTTGTCGCCAGCTATACGCACTTTTTCGCCGGGAAATTTTTGAAAGAGACTCCGCCCGGCAAGGACATTGATTTCTTTACCGCCTGGGTGACTTACAAATTCTAGTCGCGGAATTTCATAATCGCCTTGAGTCAATCCCTAAGCTCCTCAAATATGAGCGAATCCGAAAAGTAATTTAAGAATAATTTAGACAAGTAAAAGGGGCTTGTGAAGGCAAAAGCGTAAACATAATGACACTATGGCATCTTTAGTCGGTATTTCGTCGCCGGTTGTCTTTTTAACAATTTAAGTCACAACCATAAAAGCCTGATAATTCGGGCATTTTTTAGTTTCTGCAACCTGATAAAGATTGGCATAAATGTTGTTTTTGACATCAAGAGAACAATCTAAAAGGTGAGTGCGAAACTCCCCGGATGAAAATTTGCGCACAAATCAGGAAGTTTCTGGAAATAAAAAATTTACGGAGAAAATAAAATGAGCGATCCAACAGTGGCTCTATTCAAGCCTTTGAACAAATTTGAAGATATGGTTGGCGAATGTTTTGAATTCATCGAGCGCGAACGCGAAGCGCGCGTCCGCGCCGAAACCGCCAACCGGCAAAAAGACGAATTTTTAATGATCGTCGCGCACGAGCTGCGAAATCCGCTGAACTTAATCGTCGGCTGGCTCGAATTGCTTCAATACGAAAAGCTGAATGATCAGGCTGCCAGGCGAGCAATCGAGTCAATAAACCGGGGCGTTAAGCGGCAGGTGAAACTCATCGAAGACCTTTTGGATGTTTCTCAAATCAGCAACGGAAAACTTCGCTTAAATTTGCGTGAAATAGAAATCGCCCCGATTTTTGAAGACGTTTTGAATGATTTCAAGGTTTTAGCTGAAGCTAAGCAAATAGAGCTTGAAGCGAATTCTGCACCGAATTTAGGACAGTTGACGGCGGATTCGCACCGACTCGAACAGGTTTTATGGAATCTTCTTGCAAACGCCGTCAAATTCACCGCGCCCGGCGGAAAAATCTGTGTCACAACCAAACGGCAAGAGCTTCATCTTGAGATTACCGTCAGCGACACCGGGCAGGGAATTGATTCAGAATTTCTGCCGTTTGTTTTCGAGCCTTTTCGCCAAGCCGAGCAGAGCGCCATTGCAAAGCGCGAGGGTTTAGGTCTCGGATTGTCTATCGTTCGCCAGATAATCGAACTTCACGGCGGAAGCATCAAGGCTGAAAGCGCGGGCTGCGGGCAAGGGGCGGTGTTTACGATTCAATTACCGAAAAAGCAGACCGCCGTCATTGAAGCAAATCAACATTCTCCCATTAAAGCAGTAGGAGTAGCGTTGCCAAATTTATAAAGTGTTTAAAGATAGATTCAAATCTACTGTCAACGAGTTTTTTGTTAGCAATTTCAGATTTTACTTCGTTACAATCGTCCGCCCAGTTCTTTTTCGCAGGCTAAAAGAAAAATCCGGCGGCGTGGGTTGTAAAAGTTTCTCATTCGGCGAAGTTAACGAGCTTGCATTCAGGTTGTTTTGATTGATTCCGGTTGTAACGAAACTAGATTTCATTTAGAAATCGTTTCGACTCTTCCGCTGACAACTTCCAATTTAGCGGTCGGCTTTGCTCCGGATTTTAAGAAAAACACAAGCAATCCGGTCGCCGCAGTCGAACCACAGTAGAGCATCTCTCTTGAAATTATTGTTCAGCTTGTTGTTTTGCTCTGAAGCGGCGCACTTTCGCCACGTTGCCGCAATCCTGCATCACGCACCATTGCCGGGTGCGATTGCGGCTCGTGTCGAGAAACAGCCAGTTACAGACATCATTTACGCAATGACGAATTCTCGTCAAATCTCCGCTGATAAGCAAATTCGTCGCCGATTCGGAGATTTGCCAGAGCATACGGTCAAGCACTCCCGCGCGGTCAATCCATTCAAAGGCAAAACCGTTTTTTGCCGCCACTAATCTTTGATGGCGGCGAGCGATGCTTAATTCCCGA
>DASVRD010000123.1:0-12402 GCA_036388775.1 Pyrinomonadaceae bacterium
GATAATTTTCCGGCTCTTTAATTTCAGAAACCTGCAAAGACCAATAACTAGCCACAAATGGATTTAGTCGAGGACTGGGCGAATATTCGAGGTAAACAGAAGACATCTTTTGCATTTTCAGATTATAAATTTAATCGGCAGCCGGTTAAATTTGCCAGTTCGGAAAATAAGAAAACGGTCTTTTTCTTGACTCTTATTTTATTAGACAAAATAGCTGAAGTGTCTAATTGTGCTTATTAAAATTCGACTTTTTCAACATTTTTCGCTGCCCAATAACGTCATAAATTTAACTGAAGTGTCTAATGTGATTTCTTCCATTTGCAGAGCAGAAAAAAGTAAAGTAAACAAACGTTTTTGAGAGTTATAAGTTTACAACACCACAAGATTAGGACACTACCAGGCAACCGCAACAGATTCTAAATTATCAACCAAAGAAATTATCTTAAAAACAAAACCGGAGTTTATTACTTCTCGACGAAACTAATAAACTCCGGTTTTTGGGTAGCTGAAAGAATGGCACGTTTTTCAGCTTACAAATTTAAGATTTCGCCCTGTTTCTCGTCGGCATTTTTTAACGTCTCAGCAAGCTGGCAGAGCTTTGCCGCTCGACCGAAAGATTGGGCGTGAGCGGCTTTTGCCAGATCGGCGGACAAACCGGAAAGCGCAAATAATTCGATTGCTTCGTTTTCAGTGAAATTAAGCAAATCTTCTTCGATGACCGAGAGCATCTGTTTTGAACGCAGACGCCAGAGAGGGAGCGAAGGCTGGCTGCGCGAGAGCAGCAGCAATTCGATGTCGGGCGTCAGAGACATCACCAGACTGCGGAAAAATTCTTCAAACCACTCGGCGTCGAAAACCAGATGCACGTCGTCCAGCACAATCAGCAAAGGCTTTTCCGAAGCCGTGACCGCCAGCCACGCGGCGATTGATTCGGTAACCTGCGCGACGTTTGATTCGTCCAGCCCGCCGACGAATTCTTTTAAACCTTTTTTCTGACAATCAATGCGGTGTTTATCAAAAGCTGCAATTAAATAATTGAGAAAAACCGTCCAATCATCGTCTGCGGCTTCGACCGTGTACCAGGCGATTGTGCGACCGTAAGTTTCGGCAAAATCAACCGCGAGCGTCGTTTTTCCCGTTCCGGCGCGACCGGAAATGAGCGTTGCCGAGGTCTGTTTTAAAGTATTTTCCAAATGCTCCAAAAGGCGCGAGCGTTTGATGTTTCCGCTGATGCAGGGAGCAACGATTTTATCCGTTACGAGCCGCAGCGGTTCTTTGCCCGAAGCAGGAATTGGAGAGCTTTTGTCGCTTGCAAAAGAAGAGCCGTCGAAGCTGATTGCAGCTTCATTCCAGTCATTTAAATTGTGTGAAGCATAATCCAACATATCATTTTTCACTTTATCAACCTCGACTTGAGCAATACTTGAAGTTTCGACAGCTTCGAGCCTTGCCGCCCGACCGTTTATTATGCTAAAACTTTCGGCAGCGCTTTCCCGCGATGCCGCAGAATAAAAAATCTATTTTCAAATCGTTTCTTCGACAACTTTCGTTTGTTTGTCTCTGCGCTTTTTCTGCGCTCGCTTTGTCCGGCTGTTCCGTGCCGGGCAACGATGAACCTTATTTCGGAAAAACCAAGCCGCCAACGGAAAATGTCGTGCGTTACATTTCCGGTCCCGAACCCGAATCGCTCGATCCGCAAATCGGTTCGACTCAGGTTGAGCAGCGAATTTATCTCGCTCTTTACGAAGGCTTAATCGAATATCATCCGGAAACGCTTGAACCCGTTCCGGCAATCGCCGAAAATTGGGACATCAGCCCGGATTCGACCGTTTTCACTTTTCATTTGCGACGGAACGCGCTCTGGTCAAACGGCGAACCCGTTACGGCGAAAGATTTCGTTTACACCGTGCGGCGCGGGCTTGAGCCGAAGCTCGCGTCGCGCCTTGCCGGTCAAGCGTATTACATCAAAAACGCCAAAGCCTTTAACGACGGCGAAAGTTTTGTACAAGACCCGGCAAACGGCGAGTTTTTGTCCGAAAAAGGCGCTCGGCTGACTGTTCCGTCCGACGCTAAATCGCAAGCCGCGCTGTTTAAACAAAAACCCGAACTCGAATCTCAGATTGCAGGCAAAAAGCTGATTCCGGTCTCTTCCGAAGATGTCGGAATCGAAGCGCCCGATGATTTCACCGTTCGCATTACGCTGGAACAGCCCGTGCCGTTTTTTATCAAGATTCTCGCGCACAACTTTTTCCGCGTCGTGCCGGAAAAAGTTATCAAAGAACACGGAAACCGCTGGACGCAGCCGCAAAATATTGTCACCAGCGGAGCTTTTCGTTTGAAAAGCTGGAGTCCGTATCACGAACTCGTTGTCGAAAAAAATCCTTTTTATTGGGACGCCGCCGCAGTTCAGCTCGACGAAATTAAGTTTTATCCGGTCGAGGACATCAATACGACGATGAATCTTTACAAAGCGGGCGATGTTGACGCGACTCATAATCGCTCTGTTCCGCGCTCGTGGCTCTTTTTTATTCAGCCGAAAAAAGACCATCAGGACGAGCGCGAGGCTTCAATCGAGTATTACATTATCAACACGACAAAGCCGCCGACCAACGACGTTCGCGTTCGCCGCGCTTTCGCGCTGGCAATTGACAAGCGCGTTTTAACCGTCCAGCGTCGCAACGCCAAACCGCTTTCGAGTCTCGTTCCGCCTGCGATTTTCAGCGGTTACGAGCCTCCGCAAACCGAAGACTTCAATCCCGAATTATCAAAGAAACTGCTTGCCGAAGCCGGTTTTCGCGATGCTGCCGGAAATTTCGACGCGTCGAAATTTCCGTTGGATCAAGTTGAAATCGCTTACAACACGAGCGAAAGCAATCGCTTTATCGCCGAGCTTATTCAAGCCCAATGGAAACAAAATCTGGGCATAACCGTGCCGCTCAAAAATATGGAAACCAAAACGTATGTCAGCTATGCGACCAAGCTCGAATACAAAGGTTTCGCGCGACTCGGTTACGCCGCCGATTATGTTGATCCGTACAGTTTTCTGAGCGTTTTTGCCACCGCCGGAGGCGATAACGGAACGGGCTGGAGCAGCCCGCGTTTCAAAGAACTGCTGGATAAAGCGAATCAGACGCTCGATAACACGGAGCGTTATCGAATGCTGTCCGAAGCCGAGAGCTTGTTTTTATCCGAACAACCGATTATTCCGTTGGTGACCAGCTCGACGAATTGGATGAAAAAGCCTTATGTAAAAGGAATGTATGCAAATCCGCTGACGCTGCATCCCTGGAAATTCGTTAGGATTGAACGAAACCCACAACTTTGGGACACAAAAAAATAGGCGACAGTTCAGATTAAATTAGCCCCGCTGAACCTGCCGCCTTTAAGTCAAGTTTAAGTTTCCCCTAGCTTCCCCTAAAAGCTGTATAGCTTTGTTTAGTTAGAGAGCGTTGCTTGCCGCTTGACCTTCCCCTCAGCCTTACCTTGCATTTGCGTTTTGCTCTCTAACCTGATTCAAGGATAAAAAATCACACTTGAGGAAAACTTGAGGTTTAGAGAAGTCTTTTGTTTTCAGCTAATAAAATAATTTTGCATTCCGATAGAATGCCGCCTGAACGTTCAATTTCAATAACAAAAAAGGCGGTCAAAAGACCGCCTTTAAATTTACTGTTTTTGAATCGGCTTTCTTATTCAACCGCAAGCTGCGTCAAACGAACCATTGCCTGCGCCAGCTCTAATCGGGTTAAAGCGCGCGACGAATTGAAATTCGCGACGTGCGTCACCAGCAAGCCTTTTCTCAGCGCGACTGCGGCGTAACCGCGATATTGCGAAGGAACGGTCAGCGCGTCGGGCGTCGTCAAAGGAGTTGAAGCGACGAGATGCTCAAATCCGGCTGCTTTCACGAAAGCAATTGCGGCGACTAATCTAGTCGTCGGCGCATAAGGATTAAACGTGCCGCCCGTTGTTGAGTCAACAAAAAGCTTGCCGTTCGGGAAAGATTGCGCGCTTTCGATTGCTTCGCGTGTTGTTAAATCGCGCACGTCAGAATAAAGCGGGGAAGCGGCGATGTATTGCGGAACGCGCGCGCCTCTGAGCAAAGCCGCCGCCATTTCAGATCGCATTACCTGCGCGTCGGGGCGAAAGCTCTTGCCTTCGGGAAGCATCACGTACGAACGCAGACTTTGTCTGACGATTGCCTGAACACTCGGAGCGAGTGTGTTTAAATCGGCGAGCGGAGCGATTTCCGCGCGCGTCGTTTCGACCGCGCCAAAGAAATTCTGCGGCGTTCCCAAAGCGCCGGTGTGATAAGCAAGAGCGCTCCAATTTGGAGTGGACGGCTTATCAATCGTCACTTTTTCGCGGCGCGCCGTGAGTCCCGCCGAATTCACATAATTCGATTCGTCATAAAACTTACCGCTCGCGTCGTTTACCGTTAAACCCAAATCATTCGAGCTGAACATATCGCCCCACGCGATGCTAACTGCGGCTTGAATCGCATCCGACGGAAGCTGAACGTTCATTTGAACGGGCGTTCCGGGCGTTGCCAAACCGCTAAAGGTTTGCGTCGTCGAGGTATAGAAATTAACCGCCCGTCGTTCGAGAACCGAGCGGAAAATTCCGGTTTCGCGGTTTGGAAAAGCGGATTCGAGAACGGCGGCGTGAACGTTGAGCATTCCGGCGCCGACTTCGTGCGCGTAATACGGCGGGAGCGGTGTCGCCGTGCGCTGCAAAATCTCTTTGATTTGCGCAGGCGTCAAATTCGGATTCGTTTCGAGCATCAATGCAATCGCGCCCGAAACCTGCGGAGCAGTGAACGAAGTTCCGCTCGCCGTCGTGTAAAACGGTAACTCCGTCAACGACAAACGCTTTAAGTCTTCGCCCTGAGCAATGCCCAAAACGCTGGTCTGCGTTGGCAAGCTTCGCAGACTGACGACGTTGACGCCCGGCGCAACCAAAGTCGGACGAAATCGGCTGCCGAACGCGCCGCGCGATGAAAAATCGGCGAGCTTGCCGTTTTGATCGGTCGCGCCGACGCTAATCACCCAAGGCGCGGCGGCATAAGGATTTAGAGTTCCATTACCCGCGCCCGTATTTCCCGCCGAAAACACGACGCTGACGCCGCGATCCGTAAGCATTTTCGTCGCAATGTTGACCGGATCGTTGTAATCGAAAACCGTGTTGGCGGAAAAGCTGCAATTGACGACGCGAGCGTTGTAATTGGCTCCGCGGTCGAGCAAATAATCAAAGCCCGATAAAACGTAGCTTAAATTTAAATCTCCGGCGCTCAAACCCAGGATATTTGCGCCGGGCGCAACGCCGTTGTAGCGTCCGGCGGATGAAACGCCGCTTCCGGCGACGATTCCCGAAACAAAAGTTCCGTGTCCGGCAACCAAATCGGTGTTTGGAACATTTTCGATTGGAATCGGATTGACAAAACCGACCGGAGCGCTTTGCAAATCGGCGAGCCGGACGTTTTGCACGACGCGATTGCTCAAATCGTTATGAAGGGAATTAACGCCCGTGTCCAGAACGGCAACCGTGACGTTTTTGCCTGTAACCGACAAGCCGGAGTTTTGCTGCCGTAAATCGAGGTCTGATGTGACTCGCCTGATTCCGGTCGCATTAAAATAAGGATCGGTATTTAAATTTAAAGTGCGATTTCCGTAAATCGAACGAACATTGGAAAGACGCGAAATATTTATTATTTGCTGGCGAGTTCCTGTGACGACAACCATCGGCAACTGTTTGAAACGAGTGCCGCCCGAAATACCGATTTGACGCAGGTGAGCTAAATCAACCTCGCTCGGATATTGATGATAAACGACAACGGCGTTAATGCCGCTGTCGTCTGTGGCTTGATTCATCAATAGAGCGAGTTCCGGATCAACGCCTTGCAGCCCATTGGAAGTGGTTTGATAAGTTTCGTTTCCCCAAATGTTAACGCCGTGCGTTCCGTTTAAGTTAATTCCATCGGCTCCCGTCAGAGTGATTCCATCCGCTCCGGTTAAAGTAATTCCGTTTGGCGAAACCGAAAAAGTAGTGCCGTCAGCTCGAACGCAAACGATTGAATCAGCGCCGGTTAAAGTAATTCCATCGGCTCCGGTTAAAGTAATTCCATCCGCGCCCGTCAGGGTGATTCCATCTGCTCCAGTTAGAGTAATGCCGTCGGCTCCGGTCAATGTAATGCCGTCCGCTCCGGTTAAAGTAATTCCGTTCGGCTTGATGCCTATTACGGAATCTACGCGGTAGGTTGTTCCGTCAGCTCCGGTTAAAGTGATTCCATCCGCTCCAGTTAGAGTGATTCCGTCAGCGCCGGTCAATGTAATACCATCGGCTCCGGTTAGAGTGATGCCGTTTGTCCCCGTATGCACTGTGGAGTCGGCTCCGGTTAATGTAATTCCGTCGGCTCCGGTTAATGTAATTCCGTCAGCGCCGGTTAATGTGATTCCATTGGCTTGTCTGTTAAGAAAACCGTCGGCTCCGGTCAGCGTGATGCCGTTTGTTCCGATAAACTTCACGCCGTCGGCTCCGGTTAAAGTGATTCCGTTCGATTTTATTACGCTAACCCCGGCTTGCGCGATGTTCGCGCCGAAGGTGCTGAACGTCAACAGGAGACAGATAAATTTGTGCCAAAACATACGGGAAATGTTGTTATTTAGATTCAGTTTATTAACCCTTTGAAACTTTTGCGGTAATTTAATTAGTTGTTTATCAAACTTACCGCGAAATGAAATGTGTCTGCAATTCGCACACAGCACGAATGATAAGCGAATCGCGTACCATTGCGCATACGGAAAACACAAAGCAAACCAATAACTTAGTTTTTTAGGGGAATAAATTTTCGCTGCGGGGAAGCAGGCGGAACAAAGTGATCGTTCTGCCTATAAATAATCTACAAATTTCTCACTTGCCTGTCAAGTTTTGATATACATTCCACAAATAAAATTTATCAATAAAATAACCGGCAATTTTTACAAGCGCCGTCTAATTTTCGCTTTGCTCCGTATTTATCCCGAAGCTGGCGTAAGCGTTTGGCGCGGTTCGCTCCATCCAGAGATACGGAATTCGCAAATCGTCAAAACCGAATTGGCGATAAAGCGCGTGCGCGTCTCTCGTGGCTAACAGAAAACGCCGCAAGCCTTGCAAATCCGGGTGCGCGATAATAATTTCCATCAACCATTTGCTTAATCCAAGCCCGCGATATTCCTGCCGAATGAAAACATCGGCGAGCCACGCAAACGTCGCATAGTCAGAAAGCACACGGGCAAAACCGACAATTTCATCACCTTTGTAAATCACAAACGGCAGGGAATTTTGAAATGAGCGCTGAACAGTTTCCAGGCTGCGTCCGCCAGCCCAGTAAGTTTCGGTCGTCAAAAAATGATGTATCGTTTCGATGTCCAGCTTTTCGCGGTTTGTGCTGATAACAAATTCGCCGTTTTGCCATTCGTGATTTTCGTTCATAATCGGGACAGAAAATTTTCAACTTCTTTCGTGGATTTTAACCGGAAAATTGTGATCGAGTCTCGATGCTCGGCGAGAAGTTCTTCAATTTTCGGTTTTGACCTTTCCGGGAAATTCCAAACCCATTTCAAAAACTGCCAATCAAATTTTTCATCGCATCCGTCAGCCATATCGGGACGCTTGCCTTTTTGATAAGTGATGACTCGTTTCAAAATGCGGTAAACGCAGAGCGCGCGCGGCATATCGAGAAAAATTACCGTGTCGCATTTTTTGAGACGCATTCCAATCGTTCCGCCAAAATGCCCGTCCACAATCCACGAATCTCCTGTTAAAGCATTCGCCTGAATCTCTTTCCATTCTTCTTTATCGGTTTCAACCCAATTCGGTTTCCAAAAAAGCACGTCGAGATGAATCAGCGGCAAGCCTGTTTTTTCGCTCAGGCGGCGGGAAAACGTAGATTTCCCCGCGCCGCTCGAACCTATCACCACAACTTTTTTCATAACTCAAAACCGAAACTTACGATTTTTTTGCGCTTTCGGTTTCGTGCCATTTGCGAAGCAGCTCGCTTTCTCTTTCCCGGCTGATTCCGGCTTTCATTTCGTCAGTTCCGAAATTTCCTCTGCGCCACGCTAAAACATCTTGAATCGTGTCTTGAAGAGGGCGAAAAGTCAGACCCGAATTAACGGCTTTACCAACATTAGCAAACGCATGTCCTTTTATTTCCGGCGCGTTTTCTGCCGGCAGCCACAAAGGCATTTCGCTCCAGGGCTTCACTTTTTCCGCGAGCAAAAATTTTTCGCTCGCCCAGGTAAACTCGGCGTCGCTGCCACTCACGTTTTTAATTTCCGCAAGCATCGCGCCGAACTTTAGATCGCCGGGCTTGCCGTTCGCATTGAAAACACCGGTTTCTTTGCGCTCGATCATTCTCAGCATCCATTCGGACAAATCGCGCGCATCAATAAATTGAACCGCGCAATTCGGATTGCCCGGAGCTAAAACTTCTCCGCCTTGAGCGACGCGCATCACCCAATAAGTAAAACGATCAGTCGGATCAAACGAACCGACAATCAAACCGGAACGAATAATCAAAACGCGCCCCGGCATCGCGTTTTCCGCCGTTTCTTCGCACAATGCTTTGAGCGCGCCGTATTCCGCGCCGAGAATTTGCCCGGTCAATTCGCCTTTCGGATTAATTCCGGCAACTTTTTTCTGCTGTTCTTCAGTCAATTGGGCAAGCGATACGGATTCGTCATAATTCGGCTGGCTAAAATTCGCGTAAGCAGAAACGCTCGAAACGAAAACGTAATTTTCGACCGCATCTTTCAACGCTTCGGCTGACGCTTTAACGGTTTGCGGCAAATATCCGCAGGTGTCAATTACCGCATCCCAATTTCGATTTTTGAGTTTTTCCAAATCGCTGTTCCGGTCGCCGTGAATCTGTTCGACTTCGGGCATTCCAGCCGCAGAATGTTTGCCGCGATTGAAAAGCGTCACTTCATGACCGCCGGCGAGAGCCGCAACGGTTAAGTGACGCCCCAGAAACTTTGTGCCGCCAATAATTAAGATTTTCATTTTTTTACTTTAAAATCGGAGCGAATACTAATAATGGATAAACGACAATGCAAGTGATAAAAACATACGTCCGTTTATTGCCGAAATTCAAAATGTATTTGCTGTGAAACATCGCCGAATCCGCCGGATTGAAATAAAAAATGCCGTAAGATTTTTCGGTTTCAATCTGCGTCTGAGATTTTAAATCTCCAAATTTTGTTTTGATTTCGCCTTTCACTCTAAACCAACGGTAGCCGTAAAACAGCGCGGCGACAATTGAACTTAGCGCGGCGACGCCGGACAACACAAATGCTGTTTTGGTTAAAAACCGCAGCGATTCAAAACCTAAAAACACATCAAAAATCGAAGCCCCGCTGACTTTAATAGCGACCACGACGCGAAACCAATCCCATAAACCGACATTCAGCAAAGCGGCTTTTTCCTGTAAAGCCGTAAGTTCTTCCGGCGCATTTCCGTGCAAAATCGTTCTGCCGCGCAGCGACTCTTGCCGCATCAGCAAACAAAAAATTTGCGTGACGACCGCCATCAACGGGACGCGGAAGACCGACAACAGGTTTTTATCCGTCCAGACTTCGACTTCGCCCCGCAAATTCATAAACAAAGGCACGCGGTCGGGCAATTGCGAATAGAAACAAGCCAAAACCAGGAAAGGCAGCAAAGTAGAAACGACTATAAAAATCTCGAACCAATAATTCGTGTATTTGTTCGTTTCGCCGTTTTGCTTGCTCATAAACTAAACCGCATTTCAATAGATTGAAAGACAAAGAATTAACCGGGATGGAAGAGATAAAAGGGATATTTCTTGTTTTTGGTTTATCTCTTTTATCCCTTCCATCCCTGTTAATTTTCTTCTTTTGTATTTCGACAAATTGAAATTTGCTCTAAATGATAATAAAAAAGGCAAACGCAAATGTTTGCCTTTTTGTTTACCAAATTTGTAATTTTCTTTTACTAATCGGATTGATAGCGCGTTTTGCAGTTCGGGCACTCAAGCATATTTTTAGATTTGCCAATCGGAATCAGAGGCAAAACAAAAAACAGCGTGATGTAATTCCTGCCGCTTTTCCTGATAAATTGCCCTGAAAAGCCGCAGCGGTCGCAACGATGCTGTTCGGCGGTTTTCTCCGAACCTGAAACGTGGAATTTTGTACCGGCGATTAAAATCATAATTAATTACCATACGCCGTTTTTTGCAAACTTTTAAGCCTTAATTTGATAAAACGCTTTGCGACCTAAATATTTTGCGGCGCTTCCCAAATCTTCTTCGATTCTGAGCAGTTGATTGTATTTTGCAATCCTGTCCGAACGCGAAAGCGAGCCGGTTTTGATTTGTCCGGCGTTCGTTGCGACGGCTAAATCTGCAATGAAATGATCTTCGGTTTCGCCCGAACGATGCGAGATAACCGCCGTCATATTGTTGGTTTTGGCGAGTTCGATTGCGTCCAAAGTCTCCGTCAGCGTGCCGATTTGATTGACTTTAATTAAAATCGAATTTGCCGCGCCTGTATCAATTCCTTTTTGCAAAAACTCGACGTTCGTGACAAACAAATCGTCGCCGACAAGCTGAAGTCTATTGCCCAATTGCTGTGTGATTTTCTGCCAGCCGTCCCAATCGCTTTCCGCCAGCCCGTCTTCAATCGAGATAATCGGGTATTTGTTCACCCAATCCGTCCAATAAGCAATCATTTCGTCAGACGATAGAACTCGTTTGTCCGATTTTTTGAAAACATAATTCGAGCCGTCATAAAACTCGCTCGCCGCCGGGTCGAGCGCCAACATTACATCTTCGCCAGCCGTGTAACCGGCGGCTTCGATTGCTTCCAAAATCGTTTCAACCGCTTCTTCGTTTGATTTCAGATTCGGCGCAAAACCGCCTTCGTCGCCGACTCCGGTCGCATAGCCGCGCGATTTCAGAACCTTTTTGAGATTATGAAAAATCTCCGCGCCGATTTGCAGCGCGTGCGAAAAATCTTCCGCGCCGACCGGCATCACCATAAATTCCTGAAAATCTACGTTGTTGTCAGCGTGCGCTCCGCCGTTCAATATGTTCATCATCGGCACGGGCAGAGTTTTCGCGTTGACGCCGCCGAGATAACGATAAAGCGGCATTTCCAAATAAGCCGCCGCCGCTCGCGCCGTCGCTAAAGAAACCGCTAACAGAGCGTTTGCGCCGAGATTTGACTTGTTTGATGTTCCGTCCAGAGCGAGCAAAACTTCGTCAATCAAATTCTGGTCGAGCGCGTCCATTGCTTCCAGCTCGTAGGAAATTTTTTCGTTGACGTTTTCGACAGCCTGCTGAACGCCTTTGCCCAAATATCTGTCATCGTCGCCGTCACGTAATTCGACGGCTTCGTGTTCGCCGGTCGAAGCGCCCGAAGGAACAGCGGCGCGCCCGGTTTCGCCCGATTCCAAAACAACTTCAGCTTCAACCGTCGGGTTTCCGCGCGAATCCAAAATCTCGCGCGCCGTCACGCTTTCAATCAAACTCATATTAAATCTTTCTCCGATATTTATTTACAAGATTTACAACGCAGAGACGCCGAGAAACAGAGAATAAAAGAAAGAACGCAGGATGCTTAATAATTTTATTTACTCAGCGTCTCTGCGTCTCTGCGTTTAATTAATTGTTGAATTTATCACAAATTCTTTCAGACTGTCGCTTCCTGAACGGTTTCGTCTTCAACGACTTTTTCCAGGCGAACCTGCAAAATCCGGCGGCGGTCAACTTTTTCGATGTGGAAAATGTGACCGTTAAAACGCACGTTTTCGCCCGCCTGCAAAACCTGCCCGGCTTCGGACATTAAAAATCCGGCGATTGTCGTGTAAGCGTCCGATTCGGGGACGTGCAAGCCGAGCCGTTTGTTCAAATCTTTAACTGCCAGACCGCCGTCGAGCAAATATTTGTCGTTGCCAAGCTCAGCGATTTGCTCGTTGACTTCTTCGTCGTGTTCGTCGGAAATATCGCCGACGATTTCTTCCAACAAATCTTCAAGCGTGATAATTCCTTCGACTCCTCCGTGTTCGTCAACGACAAAACCAAAGTGAGATTTCGCCGTTTGCATTTGCCGCAAAACGTCTTCCAGACGCGCCGAATCAACAATATAAAGCGGCGATTGCAAAACTTTATCGAGCGAAAACTCATCCGTCTTGAGCAAAAACGGCATTACGTCTTTGCTGTGAATAAACCCGGCGACATTGTCAAGCGATTCGCGGTAGACGGGCAGGCGCGAATAACCGTGCTGCTCAAAGGCGCGCGCGATTTCTTCGAGCGTGCATTTGTCGGTTATCGCGGCAATCTGCGTGCGCGGAATCATCGCTTCTCTGACGGTCGTTTCCGAAAACTCAAAGACGCTGTTAATCAGCCGC
>DASVRD010000124.1:0-13389 GCA_036388775.1 Pyrinomonadaceae bacterium
GTGTATGCAGTGAAGGAAGATTACTGGAATGCGGTTGATCCAAACGCAAATGAGATGTTTGCGACCTACGGCATCACGGACTTTCAGGTGCAGTACTGGACGGGATCGAGTTGGCAGACAGTTCCCGGCGGAAGCATCATGAACAACAACAAAGTGATCACAAAGCTGACGTTTGCGCCGGTAACGACAAACAGAATCAGAGTATTGGTCAACAACGCGCAATCAAACTACAGTAGAATTGTCGAACTCGAAGCCTGGGGTTATTAGTTTTCTGGTTGCTGCAGCGCTTTTTGGATAGTGTAAAATACTAATCTTAAATTATCCGAACAAAAGCCGAAAGTTGCGCAACTTTCGGCTTTTGTTCGGATAATCTAGAAAAACTGTTCGACTGTCTGAAACAGCTCTACTATCTGAAAAAGTTTTATTATTAACGTCTCGGTGTGATCTTCCAAAGCTCTCCGTTGCTTTCATCCGTGACGACGTAAAGCGCTCCGTCGGGACCTTGACGAACGTCACGAATTCGTTGTTCGCGGTCGGTCAGCAGGTGTTCCTCCCCTACCACTCGATTGCCTTTTAAAACCAGCCGCACAAGTCTTTGTGATGCCAAACCGCCGATAAATAAACTGCCGCGCCAAGCAGGAAAAGCGCTGCCCGTATAGTATTGAGCGCCCGAAGGAGCGATTACGGGATCCCAGTAATAAACCGGCTGCTCAAAACCTTCACGTGCCGTTGCGTTAGAGATAGGTTCGCCCGAATATTCTTCACCGTAAGTGATAACCGCCCAACCGTAATTTTTACCCTTTTCAATCAGATTCAGCTCGTCACCGCCTTTCGCTCCGTGTTCTACCGTCCACAGTCGTCCTTGATCATCGAAAGACGCAGATTGAATATTTCTATGTCCGAGAGTCCATATTTCGGGCATTGCGCCCGATTGTTTAGCGAAAGGATTATCCGCCGGAACAGAGCCGTCCGGGTTGATGCGAATGATTTTACCCAAATGACTGTTTAACTGCTGAGCCTGCGGTCGCGTCGTCGTTTTGTCGAAGCGGTCGCCGAGCGTTATGTACAACATTCCGTCGGGTCCGAAAGCGAGACGAGAACCGAAATGCAAACCGTTGTTGTATGTCGGCATTGCCCGAAAAATTACACGCACATCTTCAAGATTTCTGCGGTCTGCAGTTAATCTGCCTCGCGCGACGCTCGTTCCGCTTCCGCCTTCGCGTTGTTCTGAAAAGCTCCAGAAAACAGTGTTATCTTTCGCAAAATTCGGACTCAAAGCAACGTCGAGAAGACCGCCCTGCCCGCGTGCCGTAATCGGCGGCAAACCGCCTTGTCCGCTCGCCGCCGAGACTCCGCCGGAACCGATTGGCAGCAATCCGCCAATTGGCTGCCCGATTTCGCCTTTTGCCGAAATTATACGAAGACGACCAGCTTTTTCGGTAATCAAAAAATCGCCGTTCGGCAGAGGTTCTACCGCCCAGGGGCTTTCCAAACCTTTCGCCAGAACCGTCACGTCAAAATCTGCGTCGGACTTGACCGCACAGGCGCGTGTTTGTCCCGGGAAAGCCGGTTTTTGTTCGGGCGCGTTCGCCGTTCTGGTTTCGAGCGGCGTGCACTGCACAGTCGAAGGCGACGACGCTGGCGTTGAAGCGGACGTTTTGGTCGCTTCGCGCTTGTTTTGCGCGCAAGCCGTGCCGACAGTCATCAATAAAACGGTTAGAAAAAACACAACCTGATTTTTTTTCATAAATTTATTACCCATATAAACACCCCTTGAATTTAAAGTTTCACCTCTTTTGATGCAGTTGCGTAATCAATAGCATTAGACTTTAAAGTATTTCAAAAAAATGAATCAAAAGCCAGATTGGTTTTGAAAGAACATCAACGAAACCTTTCGATTACTCGGAGACTCAAAACGAACCGGTTTTTAATTTATCTTTTGTTAGCTTGTTTTTTGTGTTGATAAGGTTAATCAAGACTTTAAGTTTCGTAAAATATATAAAGCGTCTTATCACGCATTTTCCCGCTTCGTCACATTTTACTGTTTCCGCGAAAAATTTATTCTAAACTCAAAATAAAAAAGCGCTTACGAAAGGATTTGTCAGCGAAACGCCTGCCCAATCTTTGACCGGTAAAAATTGCGGCGAAGATAGAAAAGCTTCCTGAATGATGACGGAAATCTTTACACAGTCGTTTTTCAAATTCAGACAAACAAATAAAAAAGCAATTTAATTTAGATATGAGTAAATTTTTCGAGTAATTCATGCGGACATTATTTTAATTGACGGCAGCACGCTCGAAGACATCAGCCAAATTCGGCGCGTGAAATACGTCATAACGAACGGGCGAATGTACGACACAAGGCAGCTTTGGCAAAGCGGCGGCTTTCTGGTGTAAATTGAAAATTAGTTGATATAAAAATTACAATTTCGTGTGTAATTTTATTATATTGAAAACAAATTTGGAGAAATTATGAAACTTATAATGACATTTCTGCTGCTCGCTTTAACCGCTGTTTCGGCGAGCGCGGCAAAGATTTCTACTGCTGAACAGCTTATTTCGGCGATGCACAAAAAATACGCCGGAAAATGGTATAAAACGCTTGTTTTCGCGCAGAAAACGACTCGCTTCAAACCGGACGGAAGCGTCGAAAACGGCATCTGGTACGAAGCGCTTTCAATGCCCGGAAAACTCCGGGTTGATTACGATCCGCTCGAAAGCGGCAGCGGTGTAATCTACGCGAACGGCACAAGCAACAATTTCAAGGACGGAAAATTAACGAGCAGCCAATCGGTCAATCACGCTTTGCTGATTCTCGGTTTCGACGTTTATTTTCAGCCGACGGAAACGACGCTCGAACAGCTTAAAAAGATGAAAATGGATTTGTCGGTTTTGCGCGAAGACGTTTGGCAGGGCAAACCGGTTTACGTTGTCGGCGCGAAAGCCGGCGATTCGCGTTCGCCGCAGTTCTGGATTGACAAGAAAAATTTGTATTTCGTGCGCCTCGTTCAGCCGGTCGGAAAAGACGGCGCGAGCGTTCAGGAAATCGAATTTAATAAATATCAAAAGGTAAAAGGCGGCGGCTGGATCGCGCCCGAAGTCGTTTTCATCCTCAACGGCAAGCGCGTTTTTCTCGAAGAATACTACGGAATTCAAACGGACATTCCGCTCGATGAAAATTTGTTCGACCCGCAGAAATGGATGACAGTTGACCGCAATTATTTTCAGAAAAACAACGAACCGGCGACGAAAAACGCTTCGCCGAAACAATAAGTTTTAATTTCGCTTGTAATAATCGGAGAAATTTGATTAATTTTTCCCATTATTATGTTTCGAAGCAGAGCATTCGGCTACGTTTCGGCTGTTCTCGGCATTTTCGTCGTGGCGGTTATACTCAAGCCGTTTCATCATCAAATTACCGCCACGACAGTTGCGCTGACTCTGTTGATGGCGGTTTTGTTCGTCGCGACTTTTTGTGGCAGTCGTCCGGCGTTCGTTGCATCAATACTCGGAATGCTTTGTTTTAACTACTTTTTTTTGCCGCCTCTCGGCACACTCGCGATTACCGATACTGAAAATCTCGTCGCCCTTGCCGCGTTTTTGGTAACCGCTTTGACTGCGGGACAGCTTTCTTCGCGGGCTAAACGGCGCGCCGAAGAAGCCGAATCGCGCCGAATCGAAATCGAGCGGCTTTACAAAGAACTCAACGACGCATTCGAGCAGGCGAGTCACACGGAAGCCTTGCGGCAAAGCGAAAAACTGAAATCCGCACTGCTTGACGCGGTTTCGCACGACATACGCACTCCGCTGACATCAATCAAAGCATCCGTGACAACGCTGCTCAACGAGCGAAAGGATAACCCGGACGACAATTTTTCGCTGATTTTAGACGATGCGGCGCGGCGCGAAATGCTCGAAGTCATTAATGAAGAAAGCGACCGGCTCAATTATTTTGCCGAGGGATTGGTCGAACTTGCTAAAATCGAAGCCGGCGAGATGCGTCTCCGGCGGCAGTGGGGAGCGATTGACGAAATTATTGAGGCAACTCTCGCCCGCGCCGAATCGCTCGTTCGCCAGCACGAAATTACGATTGAAGCGGAAAAGGATTTGCCGGTTATCAGTGTTGACTCGCGCGCCGTCAGCGAAGTCATTTATACATTGCTCGATAATGCGGCGAAATATTCGCCCGCCGGAACGAAAATTAAAATAACCGCGCGGCGAAGCGACGCGGCGACGGTTCTCGTTTCGGTCGAAGATGCCGGAAAAGGAATTCCCGCCGATTTGCGCGAGCGCGTTTTCGAGAAATTTTTTCGGGCGACGCGCGACGGAGACGCCGGAAGCAGCGAGCCGCACGGTTCGGGAATGGGACTGGCGATTGCCAAAGGCATCGTCGAGGCACACAACGGGCGCATCTGGATTAGCGACGCGAATCCGGGAACACGTTTTGAATTTACGCTTCCGGTCGGAGATGATAAAGACTTGGCAAACGTACAAACAAAAGAACAGTTTACAGCCGGACGGGAAAAATCGAAATGAACTCGAAACCGCGCATTCTCATCGTTGACGACGAGCCGCAAATCGCCCGCGTGCTGCGTACCGGCTTGACCGCTCACGGTTACGACACGAACGTTGCCGTTGACGGCGTTTCGGCGCTGGAAGTTTTCGGCGAATGGAAACCGGATTTGATTGTCACGGATTTGGCGATGCCGAATATGAACGGTTTGCAGTTGTGCCGGAAAATGCGGGAGATTTCCCAGGTTCCGATTATTGTGCTTTCGGTTCGCGGCGAGGAACAAACGAAAATTCAAGCTCTCGACGCAGGAGCGGACGATTATGTGACAAAGCCTTTCGGCATCGGCGAGCTGCTTGCCCGCATTCGTGCCCTGCTGCGCCGCGCCGGAACGGAAACTTCGACGAGTAATGTTTTGGCGAGCGGAGATTTCCGAATTGATTTGGACTCGCGCATCGTTATTGTTCAGGGCAAAGAAGTTTACCTGACGCCGAAAGAGTATGATTTGCTGGTTTATTTTATGCGTCACATCAATAAAGTTCTCACGCAGCGCGCTCTGCTCACGGCGATTTGGGGCGGTAACTTCACCGAACAGCCGGAATATCTGCGGGTTTTCGTCGGTCAGTTGAGAAAAAAAATAGAGCTTGACCCGGCAAGTCCGCGTTACATCGTCACCGAGCCGTGGGTCGGTTATCGTTTTTATTCGGGAGCGGAAAGCAATTCCGCATCTTTATAAACTTTTTATAAACTTTTTACGGCATCTTTATACGAACAGTTGTAATATATTAAGTTGATAATTTGTTTGCCGAAGTCGCTCGCTGTTTTTAAGATAAACAGCGTAAAGAGCGGCGCGGGGGAACCAATCGTTCCGGTTACGGAATATGGGGCTAATCGTAAAAATACGCGAGGAACACTTTCAAGTTCCAGCCCGACAGCTAACCCCGCAGGCTTTATGAAAGAGCAATAACAAGCGAGCGATTATATGAAAGGCGCACGGCATTTTGCTTGTCGCGCCTTTGTCGCGTTTAAGAATAATTTAATGCATTACGAACGAGATTTTAACGAACAGGAAAACGAAGAAGATTTTTATTCACAGATAACGTTTCTTATCAAAGAAAATAAACAATCGTGGCAGTCATACGGAGTTGTCGTCGCTTTCGGCAGCGGAGCTTTTTCCATTATCGCCGCCTTGATATGCAATCTGATTGCTGTAGTGCTTACTGCGGGAAATGAAATTCATTTTTTTAAGCGAGCGAGTTTTATATTCTTCGCGCTGTTTTTGCCGCTGATGATGTCGGGCGCGCATTTTCTGGATTTGTTAGAGGAAAAGTATTTTAATTTTTAACATAAAATTTTAATAGCGCCGCAGACGCTTGATTATGGTCTGCGTTTTTTATTTTGGAGTCGACATTTTATGAAATCGGAGAAAGTTTTAACCGATAATGGATTTAAACGCTGGATGATGCAGGGCGTCAAAGAAATCGAAGCCCCTTATGAAAAGGAAGGGCATCATCAGCAACACTCGTGGTGGAAGGTGATGTGCCTGACCGGAGTGGATTACTTTTCGACGCTCGGTTATCAGCCGGGCATCGCTTTTCTCGCCGCCGGAGCTTTGTCGCCGATTGCGACTTTGATTCTGATTTTGCTGACGCTGTTCGGCGCTTTGCCGATTTACAGCCGCGTGGCGGCGGAAAGCCCCCACGGACAAGGCTCGATTTCGATGCTCGAACAGCTTCTTTCGCGCTGGAAAGGCAAACTTTTCGTTCTCGCTCTGCTCGGTTTCGTCGCGACGGATTTCGTCATCACGATCACGCTTTCCGCCGCCGACGCTTCCGAGCACATCATCCACAATCCCTTCGTCGAAGAACATTTTCATTTTCTCGATCACCCGATTCCGGTCACTTTGCTTTTGATTTCTGTTTTAGCGGCTGTTTTTTTGAAGGGATTCAAAGAGGCAATCGGGATCGCCGTTTTCCTGGTGATAGCTTATCTTTTTTTGAATTTTATCGTAATCGTCACTGGTTTTTACGAAATAGCGACGCATCCGACAATGCTGGCGAATTGGAAAGAAGCGCTTTTTACGACAACGACCGCTGTCGGAGCAACCGAACCGCGCAGCATTTTTTTAATAATCGGTCTTTCTTTGCTTGTGTTTCCGAAACTCGCTCTCGGGCTTTCCGGCTTTGAAACCGGAGTCGCCGTGATGCCTCTCATCAAAAATCCGCACCGGATTGCCAGCACGCGCAAACTTCTGACAACGGCGGCGCTAATAATGAGTTTTTTCCTTATCTGCAGCAGCTTTATCACGAGCGTTTTGATTCCCGCCGCTGAATTCGATGAAGGCGGCAAAGCGCAGGGACGCGCTTTGGCTTATCTGGCGCACCAATATTTGGGAGATTATTTCGGAACGGCTTACGACGTCAGCACGATTTTGATTTTGTGGTTTGCCGGCGCGTCGGCGATGGCTGGACTTCTCAATATCGTTCCGCGCTATCTGCCGCGCTACGGTATGGCACCGAACTGGGCGCGCGCGACGCGACCGCTGGTGCTGGTTTTTACGGTCATATGTTTTATAGTTACGCTAGTTTTTCAAGCCAACGTCGAGGCGCAGGGCGGTGCGTACGCGACCGGAGTTTTGGTTCTGATGACTTCGGCGGCTGTCGCCGTAACGATTTCCGCATGGGTTAGAAAACAATCCTTAAAATGGGCATTTTTGCTTATTGCCGCCGTTTTCGCTTACACGACGATTACAAATGCCATCGAGCGACCGGACGGAATAAAAATCGCTTCGTTGTTCATTCTCGGAATCGTCGCGGCTTCGTTCGTTTCCCGTGCATTGCGAACGACCGAGCTGCGTGTGGGAAAGATAGAATTCGACGCGCAGGCAAAAGAGTTTTTGAATGAAATGGCGGAAGGCGAAATCCGTATCGTCACGAACCGCCGCGAAACCGGCGACGTTGAAGAATACCGTTTTAAAGAACACGAAAAACGAATTGACAATCACATTCCGTCGGGCGATCCGGTTCTTTTTTACGAAATCGAACTCGGCGACGCTTCGGAATTCAAAGGCAAACTGAAAATTCGGGGCGTCGATATAGACGGATATAAAATACTGCGCACCGAAGCTCCCGCCGTGCCGAACGCGATTGCCGCGCTGCTGATGCATTTAAGAGATAAAACCGGAAAGATTCCGCACGTTTATTTCGGTTGGAGCGAAGGCAACCCGGCTTCGTATCTGGTGCGGTATATTTTATTCGGTGAAGGCGACACGGCGCCGGTAACCAGAGAAATTTTGCGTCAGGCGGAACCCGATCCGGGACGCCGCCCGAACGTTCACGTCGGCGGATAAAACCAAATTGCCGGCAATAATGAGAATATTGTAATGGGAAAATTGTGACCGAAAATTAAATTCCTATTTTTATTATCCATCAAGGTAGTATTGTTATGCGCTTACGGCAGACGACATTTTTGTGTTGCGTTCGGATAAGAAGTGTTTTTTGAGCCTGAAACGTTTGCCATACTCTTTATAATCTCTCGCCTCGTCAGAAACAGCGGTTGCTTTTGCTTGTTTGTTTATCCTATGATGAAAACGCTGAAATGTAAGTCATAACCGGTATTGTTATTCGCATCTATCCGGTTTCTGAGTCGCATGGCGAAAGAGAAAAATCATCTCCAATCAAACATCGAAGACCGTTACCGCTCCATTCTGGAGCAATCCCCCTTTAGTATCCAAATACTGTCTCCCGACGGATTTACGATACAGGTAAACAAAGCCTGGGAAGAATTATGGGGTGCGACTCTCGAACATATTGCCGGTTATAATATGCTCGAAGATGAACAGCTCGTTCGCCGGGGCGTAATGCCTTACATTCAACGCGCGTTTAACGGTGAACCGGCAGAAATTCCGCCCGTTCTTTACGATCCTGAAGAAACCATTCCCGGAGTTACTTACAATAATGACCCGCGCCGATGGACAAAAGCCGTAATATACCCGATTAAAGATGAAGCCGGAGCAGTTCGTGAAGTTGTTCTTATCCACGAAGACATAACGGCGCAGATGCTTGCCGAAGAAAAAGTCAAAAACAGCGAAGCGCGCTACCGAAGTGTTCTGGAGAATGCGAGCGACATTATTTACTCTCACGACCTTGAGGGAAATTACCTTTCAATCAACAGCGCCGGCGAGAGAATCACCGGATATTCTTCCGAAGAAGTTATCGGAAAAATGAATATTGCACAGATGGTCTGTCCCGAACATCTGGAAATAGTTAAGCAAAAAATCGCGGCGAAACTCAATGATTCGACCCCTACCGTTTACGAAGTGGATATCATCGCCAAAGACGGGCGTCGTTTGACAGTCGAGGTCAGCACCAGAATTTCGAACGAAAATGGGCGTCCGGCAACAGTCGAAGGAATCGCCAGAAACGTGACCGAGCGCAAGCGCGCCGAACAGGAAAAACAGCGCCTTGCCGAGCAGGTCGAAAAACAAAAAAAACGTCTTCAATCGCTGGTTTCGAGCATTCCGGGCGTCGTTTGGGAAGCCTGGGGCGAGCCGGACGACGCCGATCAGCGCATCAATTTTGTCAGCGAATATGTCGAAACGATGCTCGGGTACACGGTCGAAGAATGGCTTTCAACGCCGAACTTCTGGCTGACAATCGTTCACCCGGAAGACCGCGAAAGCGCCGTCAAAAATGCAGCCGCGACTTTTGCCAGCAGCCAATCCGGGACTAATCGTTTCCGCTGGATGACAAAAGACGGGCGGGCGATTTGGGTCGAAGCGCAATCAGTCGCCATACGCGACGAGTCGGGCAAGCCGATTGGGATGCGCGGCGTGACGATGGATATTACCGAGCGGCGGCAAAAAGAATTGAGCGAAAAATTTCTGAGCGAAGCGAGCACGACGCTGGCTTCATCGCTCGATTACGAAACGACGCTCGCTGCGGTCGCCAATCTCGCTGTTCCCGATTTCGCCGATTGGTGCGCCGTCGATATCGCCGATGAAACGAACGGCATTCTGCAACGCCTCGCCGTTGCGCACACCAATCCTGAAAAAGTGATTTGGGCGCACGAAATATACCGCCAGTATCCGCCCGATCCTAAAGAAGAAGAACAAGGTTTATACAAGGTTTTACGAACGGGCGAATCCGAGTTTTATCCCGAGATTCCCGATGAATTATTAGTTCAGGCAGCGCGGGATGAACAGCATCTAAAATTTTTGCGGCAGATTGGCTTCAGTTCGGTGATGATCGTTCCGCTGAAAGTGCGCGGGAATGTGCTCGGCGCAATAACCTTCGTTTATTCCGAATCGCAAAAGCACTTCACGCGCGAAGATTTGGCGTTAGCCGAAGACCTGGCAAGCCGCGCCGCCCTGGCGATTGACAACGCGCGGCTTTTCCGCAACGAGTACGAGACGCGCCGCGCGGCTGAACGAACATCGAATTTTCTGTCTCGACTTCAGGAAGTGTCCACCGTTTTGTCGCAGACTTTAATGCCCGAAGATGTCCCGCTGACTATTATCAAACAGGGAATCAAATCGCTCGGAGCGTATGCGGGAGTGATTGTTAGTCTTTCAGATGACGAGACGGAACTCGAAATAATTAATTCTTACGGCTTCCCGCAGGAAATCGCCGACCGCTGGCAAAACTTTAAGGTCAGTCAAAAAGTTCCCATTTCCGACGCCGTCCGCACCGGAAAACCGGTTTTAGTCGGAGCAATGGAGCACTTTGAAGAAATTTATCCCGAACTCGGACCTTTGGCTTCGGTTACGGGCAGCAAAGCGCTTGCCGCTCTGCCTTTGATCGTCAAGGAAAAAGTAATCGGCGCGATGGGATTTAGTTTTCTCGATCAGCAAAACTTTAACGAAGACGATCACACTTTTATGACCGCGCTCGCATATCAATGCGCGCAGGCGTTCGAGCGGGCGCATTTGTACGAAAACGAACGGCAGCTACGCCGACAGGCGGAAACAGCCAGCCGTTTGAAAGACGAATTTCTCGCAACCGTTTCGCACGAACTGCGCACGCCGCTCAACGCCATTGTCGGCTGGTCAAACATCCTGTCTTCCCAAGAACTTGAGCCGGAAGTGACTGCTCGCGCCGTCGAAACCATCGCCCGCAGCGCCCGCGCCCAGTCACAGATTATCGAGGACATTCTCGACGTTTCGCGCATTATCACCGGAAAATTAAGTCTTAACGCCAGCGAAATAGAACTCAATTCGATTGTTGAAACGGCAGTTGAAAGTATAAAACCGACTGCAAAAAACAAAGACATTACTATTACGACGGAAATCTCCGCCGAATCCGTATACATCTGGGGCGATTCCGACCGTTTGCAGCAGGTTTTGTGGAATCTGCTTTCAAATGCGGTGAAATTTACTCCGTCAGGCGGCGAAGTGCGTATAAGTCTTCGGCAAACGAATTCGACGGCGCAGATTTCCGTTCACGATACCGGGCAGGGAATCCCCGCCGAATTTTTGCCGTTTGTTTTCGACCGTTTCAGCCAGGCAGACGCGACTTCGTCGAGAAAATTCGGCGGACTCGGACTCGGACTCGCAATCGTTCGCCACCTTGTCGAGATGCACGGCGGTTCGGTCAAAGCGGAAAGCGAAGGAGAAGGGCTCGGGGCAAATTTGACAATCAGTCTTCCGCTGCTGCAAACGCAAACGCCTACTGCAAACGAACAAAACTCTTTTTTGGCTTCCCCGCAAAAGTCTGTATCAAACGGTTCGACAGCGAACTTAAAGGAAATCTCTCTTTTGATTGTCGAAGACGATGCCGATTCGCGTGAATTGCTGGTAACTATTTTAGAATCAGCCGGCGCCCGCGTTTCAGCAGTTAATTCGGCAGCCGACGCGCTCGATGCGCTCGAAGTTTTTCAGCCGGACGTTTTAATCAGCGACATCGGAATGCCGGGCGAAGACGGTTACTCTCTGATTCGGCGCGTCCGCGAAACTCGGCAAAGCGGCGGTCAAATCCCCGCAATCGCTTTAACCGCCTACGCGCGCGAAGAAGATTCGCAAAAGGCTCTCGAAGCAGGGTTTCAAATGCACCTGGCGAAGCCCTTCGACTCTGCCGAATTGATTGTCGCCGTCAAATCGCTGGCGGAAAACAGAACGTCGGCGTAAAAAGTTCTGCCGTAAGCTTCAGCGTTAAATTATTAAAATGCGCTTGAGCTGTATAAATTTGCGAACGGCAGCTTAGTATTTCGGAAATCTAAAAAAAAATGATTCTTCCAAATTCAGTCATCGGCGTTTTCGGCAGTGGGCAATTGGGGCGAATGTTCGCCATCGAAGCGCGCAAAATGGGGTATCGCGTTCACACGTTTTCGCCCGACACCGATACGCCGACCGGACAAGTCGCCGATACGGAAACGTGCGCCGATTACGAAGATTTGGAAAAGGTTCGCGCATTTGCCGAATCGGTTGATGTCGTGACGTTTGAATTTGAAAATGTGCCTTCGATTTGCATCGAAACAGCCGCGCAATACGTCGAAGTGCATCCGCGCGGCGAAGTCTTGCACACGACGCAAAACCGTCTGCGGGAAAAAACTTTTTTGCTGCGAAACGGCTTTCCGCACGCGCCTTTCCGGCACATTGCGACGCTCGAAGATTTGAAAAAAGCAACTGAAGAAATCAATTTTCCGTGCGTTTTAAAGACTGCCGGCTTCGGCTACGACGGCAAAGGACAAACGAAAATAAAATCCGCCGCCGACATCGAAAAAGCGTTTGCCAATTTGAACAATCAAGACGCGGTGCTCGAAGCGTTTATCGCGTTTGAAAAGGAAGTTTCGGTCGTTTGCGCGCGCGACGGCAAAGGGAATTTTCGGCATTACGGCGTAATCGAAAACGAACACGTCAATCATATTCTGGACATTTCGTTCGCGCCCGCGATTGTTTCCGAAAAAGTTTATGCGGAAGCTGTCGAAATAGCGCGCAGCATTGCCGAAACGCTCGATTACGTCGGAACTTTGTGCGTCGAATTTTTTCTGACAAAAGACGAAAAGTTACTAATCAACGAACTCGCTCCGCGTCCGCACAATTCCGGTCATTTAACTTTCGACGCGTGCGTCGCTTCGCAATTTGAACAGCAGCTTCGCGCCGTCTGCAGTTTGCCGCTCGGTTCGAGCGAGTTTTACAAGCCGTGCGCGATGGCGAATCTGCTCGGCGAAGTTTGGAATTCGGGCGAACCGAATTGGGCGAGCGCGTTAAAGTTTCCGAACGTCAAACTTCATCTTTACGGCAAAACCGAAGCGCGGCAGGGAAGAAAAATGGGACATTTGACCGCCTTGGCAGAAAGCGCGCGCGAAGCCGTCGGAATTGTAAACGACGCGAGAAAAAGCATAGAACGCGTTATCGCTCGAAAAAGCTCGATTCGCAGATGATTTTCGAGAATCTATAATTTTCCGTTCTGAAAAGGGATTTATCAGTTTTTTGTTCTGTTCATTAAAATCTTTTGGCAAGCCAAACGCCGCACAAAACGCTGATGAAGCCGATAAAAACGCTTGTGAAAAGATACAGCAGTGCCATGAGAAAATGCTTTTCCTGAATTAAGCCGTAGATTTCCATTTCAAACGTTGAAAAAGTCGTGAATGCGCCTAAAAAACCGACGATGACGGCTAAACGCAAATTGTCGTTTATTTGAAATTTATCGGTTAAAAGAATAAGCAGAAAACCGATGAGGAACGAGCCTGCGACGTTAATGAAAAAAGTCGGAAAAGGAAATTTGGCGAATAAACCGGCGAGCGGCGAAATGTTCAGCAAATAGCGCGTTACCGCGCCGAACGCGCCGCCGACGGCAATCGAAAGTATTTTCACAATAAAATCCATTTCGTTTTCTAAAGCCGCTTCAAAGAAAAGGTTTCTTCATTATACATTTTCCTTG
>DASVRD010000125.1:0-35926 GCA_036388775.1 Pyrinomonadaceae bacterium
GGACGCACGTTTCGCGGTCGCTCTTTCGGTTTTGACGGCGAGATGTGCGGCGAAATCGTTTTTAACACTTCGATGAGCGGTTATCAGGAAGTTTTGACCGATCCTTCGTACGCCGGACAAATCGTTTGTATGACTTATCCGCTGATTGGCAATTACGGCGTTAATGCCGATGATGCCGAATCGGCACGCCCCTGGGTTTCCGGTTTCGTCGTCCGCGAAGCTAGCCGAATCGCTTCAAACTGGCGCGCCGAGGAAACTCTTGATTCATATTTAAAACGCTGGAATATTGTCGGCATCGAACACATAGACACTCGTGCTCTCGTCCGCCACATCCGTGACAAAGGCGCTATGCGCGCCTGCATTTCTTCGATTGATTTAGATGAGTCAAGCTTGCTCGAAAAAGCCAAGAACTCCATTCCAATGACTAATCGAGATTTGGCGAGCGAAGTGACGACCGATGAGCCGTACGAATTTGCATCCAAAGGCGACGAGCGTTTTCACGTCGTGTGTTACGATTTCGGCGTTAAGAAAAACATTTTGCACGAGCTGGCGGCTCTCGGCTGTCGCGTCACGGTCGTACCGGCGGACACGCCCGCGCAAGCGGTTCTCGAATACAAACCCGACGGCATTTTTCTCTCAAACGGTCCGGGCGATCCGGCGGCAATGAATCAAGCCGTTGAAGAAATCCGCAATCTGGCAAATTCCGGCACGCCGACTTTCGGAATTTGTTTCGGGCATCAGCTTTTAGGACGCGCTTTCGGCGGCACAACTCACAAACTGCTTTTCGGGCATCGCGGCGGAAATCAGCCTGTCAAAGATTTGCGCGTCGGAAACATTGAAATTACCTCGCACAATCACGGATTCGCCGTCGTCTCCGACAGCCTGCCGCCCGAAGTCGAAGTCACGCACATTAACCTCAACGACAACTGCTGTGAAGGAATGCAGCATAAAACTTTGCCCGTCTTTTCCGTGCAATATCACCCGGAAGCCGCGCCCGGTCCGCACGACGCCGCTCATCACTTTCGCCGTTTTATCGAATTGATGGAACACTCAAAGAATTAATTGCCGTAAGCAGTAGAGCAGAAGAGATAAAAACAATAGTTTCGTTTAGCGGCGGGCTTGCCCGCCGCTAAACTAACATTGCTTTTTCATCTTGGAATTATTCTTTATTTTCCTCAATTCGGGCTTTCATATCAATTTCTTTTAATTTTCGCGCCGCGACTTCAACCGCCTGATCTGTTTTTCCTTCATCTAGCAATTCTGCAACAATTCCCCGGCTGCCGCGATGTTCGAGCAGATGCCGGTATGTGACCGTAATCATGGCGACAACCGGAATCGCCAGAAAAATTCCGATCGCTCCGGCAAGCTCGCCGCCGCCCAAGATAGCCAGAATAATTGCCAGCGGATGCAGATGGATGCCTTCGCCGACAATTCGCGGATAAAAAACGTAATCCTGCAAAATTCGCAAAACACCGAGAAAAATTACCACGGCGATTGCTTCGCCCGAAGATTCCAAACCGGCAATCGAGGTTGCCAGAACGGCGATGGAAAGCGGACCGACCATCGGAATAAATTCGGCGACGGCGGCAAGCAAACCGAGCAGGAGAGCATAATTAACGCCGATAGCATAAAAACCGATGGTGCAAACTGTGCCGATCAGAAAACAGGAAATAAGCTGCGCCCGCATATAAGCGCGCAGTGTTTTGTTGATGTCCTGAAAAAACAGTTCGGCGCGACCGCGCATTCGCCCGCGCGGAAACGCCCGGACAGCGGCTAGCCGAAACAATTCGGCGTCTCTCAGAACAAAAAAACCGAGAATCGGAATTAAAACCAGCCATGGTAGAAACGTCACCGAGCTGAGCAAAATATTTCCGATTTCAGCCGTCGCATATTCGCCCATTGACGACGCGACTCTGGTTACGCCGTCTTGCAATTCCTGTCTGATCGCGGGCGGAATCCCAAGACGCTGGTAACGTCGGTTGATTTCATCAAAGCGCGTGCGAATCGTTTCCGCGTAAGTCGGCGCTTGCTGCGCAAATTGCGTTACCTGTTCGCTGACCAGAGGAAAAAGATAAGCCGCCGACGCCCATAAAACCGCAAAAATAAAAAGATAAGTGATTCCGATGGCGAGCGAGCGCGGCATCCAGCGCCCGGCACCGCGCTCCACAAAAGGACGCTGAATCATTTCAATCAGCGGCGCGACCAGATAAGCGAAGAAAATCGCCAAAACGATGAGCAGAATCAATCCGCTCAGCCAGTAAACCATAAAGCCGAGAATCAAAACGATCAGCAAAATCCCCAAAATCGTCAACACGATGCGCGTAATTGCGCGCACCGACGGATTAAACTCGGCTTGTTCGAGCGGCGAAAATGGCGCTGTGTCGTTTGCTTCGTCTGCTGCTCGCTGCTCCGGCTTGTCAATCATAATTTGCGGGCGATTTTAATCGTCAAATTCTTCGGGCGTGCCTGCGGCGGCGATTCTCACGTCTTCGTTTTCAAAAACCCTCGCGCGCCAATCGTCGAGCGAATCAACCAGCCGCAAAGCGACCTGCGGATGCGCGGCGTTGCGTTCGAGCCGCAAAACTTCGGCTTCGGCGGCGGCAATTTGTCCTTTTCCCTCGACTTTAAAAATAGCGAGCTGCACTTTGGTACCGACGCGCGGCAGACGTTTGGGCAAATGCACCAGAGTTCCGTCCACGCCGACGTTCTCCGTCATTCCTTCTTCCAGCACGCTGCTTCCCGTTTCATCCGTCCATTCGACTTTAATCGGCAGGGAAACGACAAACCGCGAGCTAATTCTTCGTTCTGCTTCCAAATTTTTTGTCATTTTTTTTTGCTGCTAACGCCATACGGCGGCGACGCTTGCGAATAATACGCGAAAACAGTGAATTTAGTCTATAAAAAATCGCGTCCACAATTAGTAGATAGTATGTATTTTATTCATAAATTTGGAGACCGGAAGCTGTCATTAATCATCCACTTGCAAAAAAATGGATGGAGTGCGCTGGACACAGCCCAATTAGTTGTGGTACGTTCAAAAAGTATTTTGTGGACTGGAACGGTTCGCGGGGTACATTCCTAATCTCGACACGACAATCAGAGACTTCTTCGTTTTTTAAGAGTCTGGCTTTGGCTGACCCGATTAACTTCCTATGAGCCGAAGTTGCAAACCGCTTTTTTAGCTGTTTCCTGTATTGGATCGCGTCGTTGGAAGTTCAATAAACCGAAAAGGAGAAACCCAATAGTGAAAACGACCAGAAACTTTGTTTTTCTGACAATTACTTTTGCAGTTTTAGCTGCATTGCAATTCCCTCAAAGAGAATTCGCGCAAACATTAAACGGCGAAATCGCTAAAATCGAAGCAAAGGCTTCAACAACAGGAGCGACTTTCGTAAAATCAATCACCGAAGACAAATCTTCAAAAATCCAACCCGTTAAAATCGAAAATAGTAAAGAAAATCTGAAAACCGAAACCGTTTCGGCAAGCAAATCTGCCGGTGTTTTTAAAAGCGGTTCCGCCGCAGCCGGGGCTTATAGCGCAACGGCTTATTGCTTAAAAGGAAGAACCGCAAGCGGTTCGGGCGTCCGCCGCGGAATCATCGCCGCCGATCCGCGCGTTTTGCCGCTCGGCACGCGCGTATTAATCAGCGCAGGCGCTTGGAGCGGAACTTACACGGTCGCCGACACTGGCGGTGTGATTAAGGGGCGCAAAATTGACCTGTGGGTTCCAAATTCTTCCGAAGCGGCTCGGTTTGGTCGCCGCAAGGTTCATTTAACGGTTTTGGGCAGATAGTTAAAAACTGAATTTTATCAAAACTTTATTTAAAGCCGCTTCAACGGAAGCGGCTTTTTCCTTTTCGGGCGATTTGTTTTAATTTAAAATCAGATGAACAAAAAAAATGAAGCTCAGGTCGGTGACGCCGCGCTGGATTTTGAATTAAAAGACGGCGCCGGAGCAAGCTGGCGTTTGTCGGAACAGCGCGGAAAAACCGTTGTTTTGCTGTTTTATCCCGGCGACAACACGCCGGTTTGCACGAGCCAGCTTTGCTCTGTGCGCGATCATTGGTCGGACTACCAGGCGACGGGCGCTGAAGTTGTGGGCATTTCGACCGATTCAGTTCAATCGCACGAAAATTTCGCCGCAAAACATCAATTACCGCTCCGGCTTCTCGCCGACGACCGTGGCGAAGTTATCAAATTGTTCGGTGTCAAATCGTGGCTTCCGAATCGGTCGGCGCGCGCCGTTTTCGTGATTGATAAAAAAGGCGTTATTCGTTATCGCAAAGTGCAGGCTTTAAGCGTTATGCGCCCGAAAGACGCCGACGTTTTGGCGGCGATAAAAGAAAGTGAATCGTAGATCGTAAATAGTGAATAGTCGCTTTGTTTTGATAAACTACGATTTACGATTCACTATTTACTATTCACGAGGAAAAAAGATGGGAATATTTTCAGGTAATAATTTTAAATGCGCTCGATGCGGGCGCGCCGCCGCGCCGCTCGGTTACGCGCCGATTCCGACCGAACTCGGTCAGCGCGTCGGGACGGAAGTTTGCGCCGATTGCTGGCGCGAGTGGGTGCAAAAACAACAGCAATTAATTAATCATTTCGGGTTGGACGTTTCCAATCCAGACACGCACACTTTTTTGTTCGATCAAATGAAAATCTTCTTTTTCGACGAAGGCGTTGACCTCGCCAAAATTGATACGAACAAAGAAGGCTCGGTTCAGTGGTAAAGAAGTAAATTTAAATAATTGCCCGCAAAAGAAACTGAAGAATCAAATCGTTTTCGTTTGATTCAAATCTTTCGCGGGCATTTTCTTTTAGTTAAGCCAAACTCTTTGCGTCGCGCGAAACGTAGATTTGTTGAATCGAAATTATTATCGAAAATATTGATTATATAGGTTTGGACAAAAACTATGTTTTGGAAGAAATTTGTTTTACTCGCTTTTTCTCTTTTTCTCGCCGCCGGAGTCGAAGCCCAAAAAACCGCCGCGCCGGAATTTACGGGCGCAACAGGCTGGCTCAATACCGATAAGCCTTTGACGCTCGGTGAGTTGCGCGGCAAAATCGTGCTGCTCGATTTCTGGACTTACGGCTGCATCAACTGCATTCACATCATACCAGACCTCAAAAAACTCGAAGCCAAATATAAAAACGAACTCGTCGTGATCGGCGTGCATTCGGGCAAATTTGACAACGAGCGCGACACGGAAAATATTCGCCGGATAATTTTGCGCTACGAGCTTGAGCATCCTGTCGTCAACGACGCGGATTTTAAAATCTGGAACAGTTACGGCGTCGAGGCTTACCCGACGCAGGTTTTGATTGATCCGGCGGGAAACGTGGTCGGGGTGGCAGTCGGCGAAGGGCAGTTTCGCGGGCTGGACGAGAGAATTCAAAAAACAATCAATGATTTTAGCGGGAAAATAAACGAAAAGCCTTTGGAATTTAAAACCGAATTATCAAAGCTCGCCGATTCGCCGCTGCTTTTCCCCGGCAAGGTTTTGGCTGACGCCAAAGCCAAACGTCTTTTTATCGCCGATTCAAATCACAATCGAATCGTCGTCGCCGCGCTTGACGGCGCGCTCTTGCAAACAATCGGAAACGGAAACGCCGGTTTTACGGACGGAAGTTTTGAAACGGCGACGTTTCGCAAACCGCAGGGCTTGGCTTTTGACGGCGCGAATCTTTATGTTGCCGACACCGGAAATCACGCGATTCGTCTCGTTAATTTTGAAACAAAAACTGTCGAAACAATCGCCGGGACGGGTGAGCAAGGTTATTTGCAGCCTGCCGGAAAGGCGCGTTCGACAGCGCTCAACTCGCCCTGGGATTTGCAGCTTGTCGAGCGCGAATTATTCGTTGCGATGGCGGGCAATCATCAAATTTGGCAAATGGATTTAACGAAAAACGAAATCGGCGCTTTTGCCGGTTCGGGACGAGAAGCGCGCGAAGATGGCAGCCTGACCGAATCGGCATTCGCGCAACCTTCGGGTTTAGCTTTCGATGGGAGATTTTTGTACGTTGCCGACAGCGAATCGAACATTATACGAGCAATTGATTTAAAGAAAAAAACGGTCAAGACTTTAGTCGGCGGTGATTTATTCGAGTTCGGCGACACGGACGGAACAGGCGACGAAGCGCGTTTGCAGCATCCGCTCGGCGTTGCAGTTTCGGGCAAAAATATTTTTATTGCGGATACTTACAATCACAAAATAAAAATGCTCAATCCAGCCGCACGCGCCGTCCGGTCATTTGCCGGAAACGGAAAACCGGGCGGCGAAAACAGTTTGAAAGCCGCTTTTTACGAACCCGGCGGAATCAGCGCGGCAAATGGAAAACTGTTTGTTTCAGACACGAATAATCATTCAATTCGTGTAGTTGATTTAAAAACGCGAGCCGTTTCGACTTTAAGAATCAACGGTTTGCACTCGCCGAAAAATAACCACAAGAGTAAAGCGGCGAAACTATTAACTGTAAACTTTCAACTATCAACTATTTTGCAATGACAAACAGTTGATAGTTGATAGTTCGACTCAACTTATCCGGGCTGTTTTTATCGGTTGAATCAATCTTTGTAAAACCGCTAAACTAAATTAAACGAACTGTTTTGTCGCCAGCGCCAAAGGTGAAACGAATTCGTTTCACCTTTGGCGCTGGCAAACTTTAACGAAAATTTTGTGAGCGAAAAACTCAAAATTGCAATTCAGAAATCCGGTCGCTTGAGCGACGATTCGGTAAAAATGCTTAAGGAATGCGGCGTGCATTTTCAAAGCGGATTGGGAAAACTGAAAGCCGAAGCCGAAAATTTTCCGCTCGAAATTTTCTTTCTGCGCGACGACGACATTCCCGAATACGTCGCAGATTCGGTCGCCGACATCGGCATTGTCGGCGAAAACGTTTTGCTCGAAGCCGGAACTAAAAATCTGCATACAATCGAAAAATTGGGTTTCGGCAAATGCCGTCTTTCGCTCGCCGTTCCGCGCAGTTTTCGTTATGACAAAACCTCCGATTTAAAGGGGAAACGAATCGCAACGAGTTATCCGCGAATTTTGGGCGAATTTCTCAAAAACAAATCAATCGAGGCGGAGATTCACACCATCAGCGGTTCAGTCGAAATCGCGCCGGGTATCGGTTTGGCGGAAGCGATTTGCGATCTTGTCAGTTCGGGCAGCACGCTTTTTACGAACGGTTTGCGGGAAGTTGAAACCGTTCTTCAATCCGAAGCGGTTTTGGTTTCGCGCGAAAATCTTCCGGGAAATTTGCAGGCGATTTTGGACAAGCTGCTCTTTCGCATTAAAGCCGTCAAAGCGGCGAAAAACAACCGTTATATTTTGCTCAACGCGCCGAATTCGCAGCTTGATAAAGTAATTTCTCTCTTGCCGGGAATGAAAAGTCCGACCGTTTTGCCGCTTGCCGTCGAAGGCTGGAGTTCGGTTCACTCAGTCGTTGAAGAAAACGATTTTTGGGAAATTGTCGAGAATCTCAAAGCCGCCGGAGCCGAAGGAATTCTCGTGCTTTCGATTGAGCAGATGATAAAATAAATGAAAACTGAGAGGTGAGAACTGAGAACGGAGAATATTAATTCTTTCGTTCTCCATTCTCCGTTCTCAGTTCTCCGTTTTAATGCAAGTTATTCGTTATCCCGAAAAGTCCGAATGGAAAGATATTATCGCGCGCCCGACATTTGAAACGGCGAGTCTGGAATCAATCGTTTCCAGCATTTTGGACGACGTAAAATTAAACGGCGACGCTGCTTTGCGGCATTACACAGCGAAATTCGACAAAGCCAAAATCGAAAATTTCGCAGTTTCTGAAACTGAATTTGAAGAAGCGGAAAATTTAATTTCAGCCGAATTAAAACAGGCGATTTTTCACGCCAAAGAAAATCTCGAAATTTTTCATCGCTCGCATATTGAGAAGCCTGAAAGAATCGAAACCACGCCGGGCGTCGTTTGCTGGCGAGAATCGCGCGCGATTGAACGAGTCGGGCTATACATTCCGGGCGGAACCGCGCCGCTTTTTTCCACGGTTCTGATGCTGGCGATTCCGGCGCGCATTGCGGGCTGCGGCGAAATTGTTTTGTGTTCGCCGCCTGATTCAACCGGCAAAATTCATCCGGCGATTTTGTTTGCCGCGCGCGTCTGCGGCACGACGAAAGTTTTCAAAATCGGCGGTGTTCAGGCAATTGCGGCAATGGCTTACGGAACGGAAACCGTGCCGCAGGTTTATAAAATATTCGGTCCCGGAAATCAGTTTGTCACCTGCGCCAAACAAATGGTCGCGCGTGAAGGCATCGCTCTTGATATGCCCGCAGGACCTTCGGAAGTGGCTGTTTTAGCGGATGAAACGGCTGTTCCGGCATTTGTCGCAGCCGATTTGCTTTCGCAAGCCGAACACGGCGCGGACAGTCAAGTTTTGTTTGTGACGATTGAAGAAAAAATGATCGAGCCGGTTTTGCGGGAATTGGAAAGCCAGTTAAATCGTTTGCCGCGCCGCGATTTGACCGCGCAGGCACTTGAAAACAGCCGCGCGGTTTTGGTCAAAAACACGGACGAGGCGATTGAGCTTTTAAATGAATACGCGCCGGAGCATTTGATTTTAGCTTGTCAAAACGACGAAGAAATTGCGGCAAAAGTCGTCAACGCCGGTTCGGTTTTTCTGGGAAATTATTCGTGCGAATCGGCGGGCGATTACGCTTCCGGCACAAATCATACTTTGCCGACAAACGGCGCGGCGCGCGCATATTCGGGAGTTTCGGTTGACAGCTTCGTCAAAAAAATCACTTTTCAAAAACTTTCGGCTGAAGGCATCAAAAACCTCGGCGCGACGATTGAAGCGATGGCTGCGGCGGAAGGCTTGGAAGCGCACAAAAACGCCGTCACTTTGCGTCTGAAAGAATTAGGCAGGAAAGCTGCGGTTTAAAAAGAAATGACTTTATTAAGAAAAAATCAGAACAACACGCCCCTCGCTTTGAAATTAAAAGCGGTGCGCAACGATTTGCTGAAACTGCACAAAACTTTGCTCGAACACGAAAAAGCGAATTACGAAGCCATTAACGGGCAAATCGCCAGCACCGGCGTTTATTTACGATTAGTGCTGGACGATCCGTATTTCGCCTGGCTGCGGATTTTGTCCGGTTTGATTGTCGAAATTGACGAAGCTTTTGACGCCGACGAGCCTATGACGGATGAAATTGTGTATATTTTCGGCGACCAAATCCGGGAAATGTTAATGAGGGGCGACGTGGAGAATGATTTTGCCCGAAAATACACGCTCGCGCTCGAAAATTCGCACTCAGCGGTTATGCGGCATTCTGGAATTGCCGATCAACTCGCCGAAATCAAGCGATGACGTTCAATCTCGACAAATTAGTGCGGGAAAACGTCAAAAATCTCGTGCCTTATTCGTCCGCCCGCAAAGAGTTTGCGGGCGCGGCGGAGATTTTTCTCGACGCCAACGAAAACAGTTTCGGCTCGCCGACTGAAAAATCGTTTAATCGTTATCCAGACCCGCTGCAAACGAAAATCAAAGAACGAATCAGTGGTTGGCACAATTTGTCGCCCGAACAAATTTTCATCGGAAACGGCAGCGACGAAGCGATTGATTTGCTGTTTCGCGTTTTTTGCCAGCCGGGAAACGATGAAATTATTACGACGCCGCCGACATACGGAATGTACGAAGTTTCGGCAAATATCAACGATGTTCGAGTGAAAAAGGTTTTGCTCTCGCCGGATTTTGAGCTTTCGGCGGAAAACGTTTTGGACGCCGTTTCGGAAAACACAAAGCTGATTTTTCTTTGCTCGCCGAACAATCCGACCGGAAACAGTTTGGACGAAAAGGAGGTTTTAAAAATTCTCGAAAACTTCGGCGGAATTGTTGTCGTTGACGAAGCTTACGCAGATTTTTCCCAAAAGCCTTCGTTTGTAAATAAAATTAGAAATTTCCCGAATCTCGTCGTTTTGCAGACGTTTTCAAAAGCCTGGGGTTTAGCCGGTTTGCGCGTCGGGATGGCTTTTGCCAACGCCGAAATTAATACACTTTTGAACAAAGTCAAACCGCCGTACAACGTCTCGCAAATCGCGCAGGAAACTTTGCTCGCGGCTTTGGAGAAAAAAGCGGAAGTCGAAAAAGTCGTCGCGGAAATAGTGCAGCAGCGCGAGATTTTAGCGGCAGAATTACAAAAATTTTCGTTTGTCACGCGCATTTATCCGAGCGACGCCAATTTTCTTTTAATTAAAACTTCGGGCGCAAACAGGATTTATAAATATTTGGTCAAGCAAAAAATCATCGTCCGCAATCGAACGAATGTCGAGCTTTGCGCGGGTTGTTTGCGAATCACAATCGGAACCGCAGAAGAAAATCAAACTTTGCTCGCTGCTTTAAAAAATTACGAATGAAAAAAGTTTTGTTTATTGATCGAGACGGAACAATCGTTCACGAACCGCCCGATACGTTTCAGGTGGACAGTTTCGAGGTGCTGAAATTCGTGCCGAATGTGATTACTTTTCTGGGCAAAATCGCGCGCGAATTGGATTACGAACTCGTAATGGTCACGAATCAGGACGGGCTTGGAACGGATTCGATGCCCGAAGAACGATTTTTTCCGGTGCAGGAATTTATAATTCAAACCCTTGAAAACGAAGGAATTCATTTTGCCGAAATCTGCATTGATCGCTCGTTTCCGCACGAAAATCGCCCCACGCGCAAACCCGGAACGGCGATGCTCGCCAAATATTTTTCGCCCGAATATGATCTCAAAAATTCTTTTGTCATCGGCGACCGTTTGACCGATGTTTTGCTCGCCCGAAATTTGGGCGCGCGGGCGATTTTTCTCAAAAATTACGATTCGGCGGAAGAACTGAAAAACGAAATCGCCCTCATCGCCGACAATTGGCGGCAGATTTATGAGTTTTTGAAATTGCCCGCGCGCCGAGTTTCAAAACATCGGAAAACTAACGAAACCGACGTTTTGGTTGAATTAAATCTCGACGGAACAGGAAAAGCCGATATTAGGACGGGCTTAAACTTTCTCGATCACATGCTCGAACAAATCGCTCGTCACGGTTCGATTGATTTGAAAATCGAAGCCAAAGGCGATTTGCATATTGACGAGCATCACACGGTCGAAGACACAGCGATAACTTTAGGGCAGGCGTTTGACGAAGCGTTGAAAGACAAGCGTGGAATCGAGCGTTACGGTTTTTGTTTGCCGATGGACGATTGTTTGGCGCAAGTGGCAATTGATTTCGGCGGGCGCAACTGGCTCGTTTGGGAAGCCGAATTTCGACGCGAACGAATCGGCGACGTGCCAACCGAGTTGTTTTCACATTTTTTCAAATCGTTCACCGACAACGCGCACTGCAATCTGAACGTAAAAGCGGAAGGCACAAACGAGCATCACAAAATCGAAAGCATTTTTAAAGCCTTCGCCAAAGCAATAAAAATGGCTGTGCGGCGCGATATTGATTCAAACGCGCTGCCTTCGACAAAGGGAAGTTTGTGAAAATCGCCATCGTTAAATACAACGCCGGAAATGTCGAATCGGTGAAAAACGCGCTTCACCGTTTGGGTGTCGAGCCGGTTTTGACCGACAGCGCGACAGAATTGCAAACGGCGGACAAGGTGATTTTTCCAGGCGTAGGCGAGGCTTCGACTGCGATGCGGTATTTGCGGGAAAAAGGTTTGGACGCAGTGATGAAAAATTTGCGGCAGCCGGTTTTGGGCGTGTGTCTGGGAATGCAGCTTTTGGGAGAGTTTTCCGAAGAAAACGAAACCCAATGTTTGGGAATCATTCCGTTTCGGGTGAAGAAATTTGAGAGCGAAAAAGAAAAAGTACCGCACGTCGGCTGGAATCAAATCGGCAATGTTCAATCAAAACTTTTTGAAGGTGTGCCGGAAAGCTCGTTTGTTTATTTTGTTCACAGCTATTTCGTGCCGGAAAATCCGGCGACGATTGCGGTTTGCGATTACATCGAATCGTTTAGCGCGGCGGTTAATTATCAGAATTTTTACGGCGTTCAGTTTCACACCGAAAAATCAGGTACGGTCGGGGAAAAGATTTTAGAGAACTTTTTGAAATTATAAAAATGGAAGACAAAAATAAATTAGAAAACGAAACAAACGATGCGGCAGAAGGAATCGGGCAGCAAATTTTAGGCGAGCTGGAAATTATCGGCGGCATTTTAACCGGCGATCCCGTGACCAGAAGCGAAGGCGAATTTAATGTCGAAACCGGCGCGATTCATCATCAGGCGAGCGAAGATTTGCACTCGGCAGACGACGCAAATCGCAGCGATGATTGAAATTATTCCGGCGATTGACGTGATCGAAGGGAAAGCCGTGAGACTCGCGCAAGGAGATTTTTCGCAAAAAACAGTTTACAGCGAAAATCCTTTGGAAATCGCCCGGCAATTTGAAGAGGCGGGCGTTCGTCGTTTGCACATCGTTGATTTAGACGGTGCGCGATACGGCAAAGTCGTAAACCTTGCGGTTTTGGAAAAGATTGCCGCAAACACCGATTTGATTATTGACTACGGCGGCGGAATCAAAACGCGAGCGGACGCTGAAACTGTTTTCGATGCCGGCGCGAAACTGATTTCGGTCGGCAGCATTGCCGTCAAATCGCCGAAAGTTTTGGAAGATTTTATTGCTGAATTTGGCGGCGACAAAATTCTGCTCGGCGCTGATGTAAAAGATAAAAAAATTGCTATCAACGGATGGCAAACCGCGACCGAAATCGAATTAATTTCGTTTTTGCGCGAATGGTTTGTAAAAGGCATTCGCCAAGCGTTTTGCACCGACATCGCTAAAGACGGGCTTTTGCAAGGCGCAAGCGTGGAAATTTACGCGGAAATCAGCAATGCGCTGCCAGATTTAAAACTAATCGCCAGCGGCGGCGTCAGTCGAATCGAAGATTTCGATGCTCTGGAAAAAGCCGGTTGCCGCGCCGCAATTGTCGGCAAAGCGATTTACGAAGGCAAAATCACGCTCGAAGATTTAAGCAATTATCTAAAAAATGCTGGCTAAACGAATTGTGCCATGTCTCGATGTAAAGGACGGACGCACGGTAAAGGGAACAAATTTCGTCAATCTGCGCGATGCGGGCGACGCCGTCGAACTCGCGGCTCGTTATGCGGCGGAAGGGGCGGACGAGCTTGTTTTCCTGGATATTACGGCGACAAACGAAAAACGCCGGACGCTTTCCGCTCTTGTAAAACGAGTAGCAGCGGAAATCAACATTCCGTTTACCGTCGGCGGCGGAATCAACGAGATTGCAGACATCGAAATTTTGCTCGCGGCGGGCGCTGACAAAGTTTCGATCAACACGGCTGCCGTTAAAAATCCGGTTTTGATCGAACAAGCCGCGCTCAATTTCGGTTCGCAATGCGTCATTGTGGCGATTGACGCGAATCTGGTTGATGGCGATTGGCGCGTTTTTTTGAACGGCGGGCGCGTCGGTACGGATTTGAATGTTTTTGATTGGTCGCGCCGGACGGTTGATTTGGGCGCGGGCGAAATTTTGCTGACTTCCATGCGGCACGACGGAACGCGCAACGGATTTGCTGTTGAACTAATTCGGCAAGTTGCCGAAGCTGTCAGCGTTCCGGTTATCGCTTCGGGCGGAGCAGGCAAAATCGAACATTTCGCCGAAGTTTTTACCGATGGCAAAGCCGACGCCGGGCTGGCGGCTTCGATTTTTCATTTTCGCGAAATTCAAATTCCCGCTCTCAAAGATTATCTTCGACAGCAAAAAATCACGGTTCGTTAAAATTTCATTTTACTTCGATTTCTGCTGCGTTTTTGCGTGATTTATGAAAAAGAAATATGATACAATGTTTCACGTATAAAACAGAGTTCGGAGCGTGAGATGAGAAAGAAGAAAGAAAAAATTGCGGAAGTTGTTGAAATAGTGAAAGCTGTTGAAGTGAAGGAGCGAAAACAAGCGTCGGCGCAGGAGTTGATTAGAAGAGTGTTGGTTGATGATTTTCTTTTTCAGCCGGTTTCAAAGCGCGCGACGAGCTTTGGCGAAAGAATTCTGCTGCGCTCGCCCGAAGCAAATGTCGAGGCGCATCTCGGAGTTTACCGGATTTGTTTTTATTTAAACGAAACGCAAAACGGAGAAGAATCGTCGCCAAATAATCTGCCGACAAAGCGTGCGCCGCGCTGTTTTGATACCGATCATCGCGGTTTAATCAAAGAGTATTTAATTCGTGTTGTCGGGCAGCCCGTCGGCAAAAAGGGGCGCGCCAAATCTAATCAGATTGAGCTGTTTCCGGCGCAAAAAGAAGCCGCTTAAATTCGGCAGCAAAATTTTGCCCGCGAATAACGCGAATCTTCACGAATTTATTTTTTATTCGTGAAGATTCGCGTTATTCGCGAGCTTTTTTCTTTTGTTTTCGAGTTTGCCTCGCACTTTGGTTTAGTGATTCAATTTGAAAATCAATATGAAAGTTAATTTCGCTAAATTTGCGGACAATCTCGCGCCTGCGATTATTCAGGATTTTGAAACCGGAAAAGTTTTGATGCTCGGCTATATGAACGCCGAAGCGTTTGAAAAAACGGGAACGGAAAACCGCGTCACGTTTTTCAGTCGTTCGCGGCAGCGGCTTTGGACAAAAGGCGAAACAAGCGGGAATTTTTTGTTTGTCAAAGAAATTCTGCTCGATTGCGATGCGGACGCGATTTTGATTAAAGCTGTTCCGGCGGGAGCGATTTGTCACACTGGCGCAGACACTTGTTTTGACGAAAAAAACACTGCTTCGGATTTTTTGTTTGAACTCGAAAAAACGATCTGGCAGCGTAAGAATCAATCGCCGGAAGAATCTTATACGGCAAAGCTTTTTTCCAAAGGCGCAAAGAAAATCAGCCAGAAAGTCGGCGAAGAAGCGGTCGAATTGGTGATTGAGGCGCAGGGCGAAAACGATGATTTATTTTTAAACGAAGCCGCAGATCTCATGTATCATTTGCTTGTTTTGCTTGCTTCACGCGGTTTTACTTTGGAAGATGTTTCAGAAGTTTTGCGTGAACGAAGCAAATAAACACTAGCGTAAAATAAAGATGAAACTATCAATTATCCACTATTAACTATTTTCCAATGCAAAACAGTTGATAGTTAATAGTGGATAGTTGATAGTTCTTTTATTTTGCAGCGGTGCTTAGATTTGCTTAAAAAAGAACAGGCAATTACAGAACAGTTCTTGTCGGAATTAATTTTCCTGCTTCCGGTTTTCTGCCGATGACCAAAAAACGCTGCAAAAGAGTCAGCTTTTCCGTCGGTTCTTTCGGTATTTCAACGTAATCAATGACAACGCGGTTGTTTTCCTCAGAAAATTTAAAATAATTGAGTCTGAAAGTCGGAAAATAAACCGCCGGGAGCAAGCCGAAACGAACTGTGACGCGGCGGAGAATTTTTAGCCACGTTCCGGTATTGATAATTGCGCGATTGCCTTCGTCCTCGACCAAAAATGCTTCGTGAGTGTGACCGAAAACATAAGCGCAGACATCTGATTCTGCTTTGAAGATTTTTCTCGCATGGTCGAGATAAATGTTGTTTGCTTCGTTCGTCGGAGCCGATTTGTAAGGCGGAAAAACCTGAAAGCGCGAAAGAGTGTAACGCACATCGCGGTAAATAAAATAAAGCGGAACCGAAACCATCAAAACGAAAAACCAGACAAACATACTCGCCGTTAGAACCCACCGCAAAATATCGCCGAACAAACCCAAAGCTCGTGTTAAAGGATTATCGAGAAGATAATTGACATCGAAGATGCCGAGAATTTTCAGCAACTGTCCAATCAAGGCAAAAGCCGTCACGGTCAGCAACAGCAAAAACGGCAATAAAAGCCAGCGCAAAATAATGTTCATTTCATTATAAAAATAATTTGAAACGAGCCAATCGGGAATGCTTCGCACGTCAACCGAGCGAATGTCTTTGAGCCAGTCGCTGGCTCCGAAAACCGAAAGCAAGCTGGCTCCGCTGACAAAACTTTTGGTGATGAAAAAACCGGCGGGCAAAGCATACGGGTTTCCGTAAGCCGCCGCAGCGTTAAACGGATCAATTTGCTGCCCGTGTTCAATCCAGATTTTTCTTCCCGCAAGTTCGCGCACGAGCGCGAGCGATGTGTCGAGATTTATATTGTATTCAGCGAGTTTCACAGCATACAAAGGATCGCAAGCCAAATCGTAATCGTGATTGCCGACCATCATCGTGATTTGAATTTTTTCGCCCGTTCGTTTTAATTGCTCGAAAATTGCGGAGTGATGTTTGATTATTTCATCCAATTGCCCCACGCCTTCGATTGTTGTCAGTTCCCAGAAACCAAATGTGTCGCCCGCGATGATCAATTCGGTTTCATTGTTTTTAAGCTCCAGCTCTTGCAGAAAAGCCACTAGTTCTTCCGTAAAATCGCAGATTTGCAGTTGCCCGTCGCCTCCGAAATGCAAATCGCTGATCAGATAAAATTCTTTTTTCATAATCCAAACTAAAATTGCCGAAACTCATTTTAAGCAATTAATCTAAAAACCCGGTTTTTAGTTTTATATTTTCTTTGCTCAAATTAATTTCCGGTTGCCAAAGACGGGCGTTCCGTGTCAAACTTTGCCGCCGGAAGCCTCTGTTTTAAAATTATAATGCGAGATATTTTATGAGTTTTGCAGATTTGTTTCGTAAAAAATCCATCAGCCAGATTCAAGCCGATGCCGAAGCCGGTTTTTCTGACGCCGAAACCGTCGCGGGCGATAACGCTCATTTGCGCCGCACTTTAAAATTGCGCGATTTAACCTTAATGGGAATTGCCGCCGTGATCGGCGCGGGCATTTTTGCGATGATCGGCGGCGCGTCGCATCGCGGCGGTCCAGCGGTGATTTTTCTGTTTATTTTTACCGCCGTCGCCTGCGCTTTTTCCGCGCTTTGTTACGCCGAATTTGCATCGCGGATTCCCGTCGCGGGTTCGGCTTACACCTACGCTTACGCCTCGTTCGGCGAATTTTTCGCGTGGATTATCGGTTGGGATTTGATTGTCGAATACGCCATCGGCAATATCGCCGTCGCAATTTCCTGGAGCGATTATTTTACGCGCCTGCTGTCGAGCTACGGGTTGAAAATTCCCGCTTATCTGACGATGGATTATGTCAGCGCGTCGCGCGGTTTTGCAGATAATCAAGAAGCTGTGGCGGGCGCGCTCGCGCAAGGTCAGACGCTCGACGTGCTTTCCAAAATGAGAGGCGACGATTTGGCTTTGATTTCCGACAAACTGACGACCGGAACAATCGAGGCTTATGAAGCGTGGACGACCGCGCCGATGCTCGGCGATTGGCGAATCATCGCGGATTTTCCCGCCTTGATGATTACTTTTCTGATCACCGCTTTGGTTTATATCGGAATCCGCGAATCAAAGTTTGCCAGCAATATTATGACGCTTTTGAAAATCGCCGTTATTTTGCTGGTCATTTTTCTCGGATTTTTCTACATCAATCCGGGAAATTGGGTGCCGTTTGCGCCGAACGGATTTTCCGGCGTGATGGCGAGCGTGGCGGCTGTCTTTTTCGCTTATATCGGTTTCGACGCGCTTTCGACTACGGCGGAAGAATGCGAAAATCCGCGCCGCGATCTGCCGCGAGCGATGATTTATTCGCTCATTATTTGCACGGTTTTGTATGTCGCGCTGGCGCTGGTTTTGACGGGAATGGAAAGCTACACGAATTTAAACGTCGGCGATCCGCTGGCGTTTGTTTTCCGCGAACGCGCGCCGTGGGTTTCGGGAATTATCGCCGTCAGCGCGGTGATTGCGCTGGCGACTGTGTTTCTGGTTTTCCAGCTCGGTCAGCCGCGTCTCTGGATGGCGATGAGCCGCGACGGTTTGCTGCCGAAGATTTTTTCTTCGATTCACCCGCGTTTTAAAACGCCTTGGTTTTCGACGATTATCACCGGTCTTGTCGTGGCAATTCCAGCGCTTTTTATGAATTTGACCGAAGTCACGGATTTGGGCGTGATCGGCACTTTGTTTGCGTTTACGCTCGTTTGCGCCGGGATTTTGATGAAAGACGAGGAATTCGGGCGCGAAGACCGTTACGTGCCTTACATTGATTCGCGTTTTGTCGCGCCCGCGCTTTTTATTATTGTAATCGCGGTGCTTTTATATTTTAATCCGACGGCGTTTCGTGATTTGGTGACCGTTGTGCCGGACGCGGAAAAAAACGAAACGTGGCTCAGCGCGTTTTCACACAAAATTCCGTTTATCGTTTTTCTGCTTTTCTCGATTTTGATGACGGTTTTATGCGTCGTTAAACGGCTGACGCTGATTCCGGTTCTTGGCGTGATGTGCTGCACCTATTTGATGACCGAGCTGGGCATTACGAATTGGAGCCGGTTCGGATCGTGGCTGCTGTTCGGTCTGGCGATTTATTCGAGCTACAGCTATTCTTCGAGCAAGCTCGGCGACGCGGGCGGGCGTTCGCAGAAAACCAATGCGGCTTTAAAGATCGCCGCCATCGGATTTTTCCTGTCCGGCATCGGTCTCGCAATCATCGCATTTCCGTTTGTTGACGCGATTATTACTTATTTTATTCCGTCGCTGACGGGAACGGCGCTGTGGTCTGCGGCAATGGTTTTGTTCATTGTCGGACTTATAACCGGCATTGTCGGAATGATGAGCGGAATGACGCGCGAACACAAGGTATGAAAATTTTAGTTCTCGGAGCGGGCAAAATGGGGCGCGGCGCGGTTCACGACCTCGCGCATAATTCGCCGGATGTCAGCGAAATTACGGTCGCGGATGCGGATTTTCCGCTCGCCAATTTTATTGCCAAGCTCGAAGGCAACGGCAAATGTACGCCGCAGGAAATCAATGTCGAAAATTTTGCCGAAGCCGTCGAATTGATGCGCGGTCACGGCGCCGCGATTTCCTGCGTGCCGTATTTTTACAATATGCTGCTTGCGGAAGCCGCTCTCGAAGCGAGAGTTAATTTCTGCGATTTGGGCGGCAACAACACCATCGTCGCGCAGGAATTGTCGCTCGACCAGGCGGCGCGCCAAGCCGGAATCAATATTATTCCCGATTGCGGTCTCGCGCCCGGAATGGTTTCGGTTTTGGCAATGCACGGCGCGCAACGGTTCGATGCGGTTGATTCGATCAAAATCCGCGTCGGCGGTTTGCCGCAGAATCCGAAACCGCCGCTCGATTATCAGCTTGTTTTTTCAATCGAAGGCTTGATTAACGAATACGTCGAGCGCGCGATTGTCATCCGCGACGGCGAGATAACCGACGTTGAATCAATGACCGAAACAGAATCGCTGGAGTTTGAAGGCTTTCCGCCGCTCGAAGCGTTTCAAACTTCGGGCGGAACTTCGACTCTCCCGCAAACTTTTCTGGGGCGTGTGCGCGAGCTTGATTACAAAACGATTCGCTATCGCGGGCATTGCGAGCGGTTTAAAACTCTGATTGATTTGGGTTTCGCCGATTCCGCGCCGATTGCCGTGCGGACGGCGACAAACGACACGGTGCAAGTCGTACCGCGCCGCTTTTTGTCCGATTGGCTTGTCCGGCGTCTGCCGCGCAATGAACCGGATTTGGTTTTAATCCGGCTCGAATTCGTGGGCGAAATGAACGGTGAAGACAAAGTTTTGCGCTACGACATCATTGATCGTTTCGAAGAGGCGACGGAGTTAACGGCGATGATGCGAACTACGGCGTTTCCCGCCTCAATAGTCGCGCAAATGATGGCGCGCGGGGAAACGCTCGACCGGGGCGCAATGCCGCAGGAATCGGTTATTCCGCCGGACAAATTTATCGAAGAGCTTGCCCGACGAAATATTAAAATTCAGGAAAGCCGGATAATTTAAAACCTCAATCACGCAAAATGCTCGAAAGGATAAAATATCGTTTCTACGACATTCTGGTCGAAACGGACGATAACGATTTGATTGATCGTATTGTTGCCGCGTTTTTGATGATTTTGATTTTAATCAACGTCGCGGCGGTGATACTGGAAACGGTTGACGAGTACAACGAGAAATACGGAGCGGTTTTTCAATCAATTGAGGCTTTCTCGGTCGGAGTTTTTACAATCGAATATTTATTGCGGTTGTGGGTGGCGACTTACAATCCGAAATTCAGCAAGCCGGTGACGGGCAGAGTTCGGTTTGCTTTGACGCCGATGGCGATAATTGATTTGATTGCGATTTTACCCGCCTTTCTGCCACTGCTTTTCGCGTTCGATTTGCGAATTGTCCGCATCCTACGCCTTTTTCGCCTGTTCCGATTGCTGAAAATGAACCGCTATGTCGAAGCTCTGGATAAGCTGGACGATGTTATTTGGTCAAAACGCGAGGAATTGCTAACAATTACGCTCGCCGTCGCCACTCTGCTTTTATTTGCGTCGAGCTTTATTTACATCTTTGAAAACGAAGCGCAGCCGGATAAATTTCCCAGCATTCCGGCTGCGATGTGGTGGGGAATTGCGACGCTGACGACCGTCGGTTACGGCGATGTTTACCCGGTGACGCCTTTAGGAAAGCTGCTCGCCGGATTAATAGCGTTTTTGGGTGTCGGTATTTTCGCTTTGCCCGCCGGAATTCTGGCAAGCGGTTTCGCCGAAGAAGTCAGAAAAAGAAAGGAAATTGTTGATTGCGAAACCGTTTGTCCGCATTGCGGTCGGGATTTGCCGCAGCATGCATCGGAAAAATAACCGCAATACGTTAATCGAAAATATTATTTTCATTCGCCGCTCGTAAAATTTCGGCGACGCTCCAAGCCTGAGCAATGCATCCGCGCGGCGCGTGCGGACTTTCGGCGTCGAAAATCTCGGAGATTTGTCCGACGCCGGCTTCGGACAAATGAGCTTTGAAATTTTCGAGCCAATCTTGAAATTTTTGCGGCTCGTTCGGAAAAACTTTGCCGCGCGCAGTCCAAAACGCGCCAGCCAGCCAGCTCCAAATTGTGCCTTGATGATAAGCCGAATCGCGCCGGAAACCGTCGCCTTCGTAACGCGGGCAATAATTCGCGTCTTTCGGCGAAAGAGAGCGCAAACCGACCGGCATTAATAATTCGCGTTCGACTTTTTCAACCACTTTTCGGGCTTTTTCGCCTGTAATGAGAGCGTGTTTTAAGCTGACGGCGAAAATCTGATTCGGACGGACAGAGGCGTCGCGCCCGCCGTTGATGCAATCGAAAAGACATTCTTCCTGCTCGTTCCAGAAACTCTGGTTAAAGCTCAGCTCGGCTAAATCAGCCATCGCCGCGTATTGCGCGCGTTCGGCTTCGTCTTCAAAACGCGCGGCTAAATTTTCCATCACTCGCAGAGCGTTGTACCAGAGCGCCTGAATTTCGACGGCTTTGCCGAAACGCGGCGTAAAAACCGTCTCGCCGGATTTCGCGTCCATCCAGGTTAGCTGCGTCGTTTCATCTCCGGCGTAGAGCAAGCCGTCAGTATCAACGTGAATGTTGAAACGAGTTCCGCGCAGATGCCAGGCAATAATATCGGATAAGCTTTCATAAAGATTTTCCCGCACAAAATCATAATCCCCGGTTTTTTCGACAAACGAGCGAATCGCCTCAAAATACCAGAGCGTCGCGTCAACCGTGTTGTATTCGGGCGTTTCGCCGACATCGGGAAAACGATTCGGCAGCATTCCTTGAGAGATGTGGCGGGAAAATTCCAAAATTATGCTCCGCGCGATTTCCGTGCGATTTGCGGAGAGCGTCAAACCGGGCAGCGCAATCATCGTGTCGCGTCCCCAATCGGAAAACCACGGATAACCCGCAATCACCGATTTTTCCCCCTCGCGCGAAACAATGAATTGACCGGCGGCTAAAACAAGCTGCTGTAAAAAATCATCTTTGTAACCGGAAATTTCAATCAAATCCGCACGTCGTTCGACTTCAGCTTGTTTGAATTTTCCGGCGTTTGCGGCGTCTCGGATTTCGGTTGAAGCTATGACCGAAACGGCTTTTTCATTTTCAACGTCAAATCTGAGAACAAACGGTTGAAACAAATTCTCGCGGAAATCGAAACCGCGTTCTCGCTCGCGCTCGTATTCAAAATTGCGATACCAAAACCCGGTTTTTTCAACCTTGCCGTTTTCATAAGCAAACAACAATCTCGGTATTTCGTCGGAAAGCCGCACCGATACAAAATTTTCGTTCACTCGAAAATCAGTTTCAAAACTTTCCTCCTCACGGCGCAAATGATGATAATCGCGGAAGGCAAGCAGCGGTTTTAATTCCAAATTGATTTTGAACTTTGAACTTTGAACTTTGAACTTGTATTCAACGACGGTTGAATTCTCTCCGTGCGGCATAAAAACCGTTTTTTCGATTTCGATGTGTTCGATTTGATAAACCCAAACGGGAAAAGGCGCGAGGCGAAATTCTTTTAAAAACTTGTAACCGTTGGGATAAACCGCGTTCGGATATTGGTTTGCGGAAAGCTCGAATCGCTTGCCGTCAACAATCAAGGTTTCTTCAAATTTCGAGAGCAAAACGGCGCGTCCCGTCGGCGGAGTCGCGGCGGCGACGAGCAAACCGTGATAACGGCGCGTGTTTATTCCCGCAATCGTGCCGGAAGCGTAACCGCCGATGCCGTTTGTTTCCAGCCACTCGCGCGAAGCGGCTGCTTCCAAATTCGTGCAAATTTCCCGTTCAAATCGAATCATCGCTTTTCAATTTAAAAGCCGTCGTTAAAATCAGTATTGCTCGCTTGTATATTCCAAGCGCACGAAAGATTAACTCGATTTGCTGCAAAATAAAAAGACAACAAAGAATATAACGGGCTTTACCTTGAAACTGACTGTTGAACAAATCTTTTGAGCAAGTTTGCGCTCATTTAACAAAACCTACTATTTATGCATGCTTCTTGCACAAAAAGAATCAATTGTGTTATAAGCAGTCTTGTATATTGAAAACTCTATTAAAGCAGAAGCTATCAACTGGTTCGTTTTAATCACAAATTTACACTTATTAGAGAAGGGCGAGTTCATGGCTATCAAAAGCCTAACATTTAGCGTCCTATCAACAATAACATTTTGGCTTACGGTTTTTTTGTGCTGTAAGGTGCCAAAAGCTATAAATCAGTAAGCAGATAAAATTAACGGAGCGCTTTGCACCTTATTCCACCTAAAGAACAGGGTGCCGCTACCATTGACCGCACCCTTAATTCAATGTCCAACTTGAAGGTAACAAATGAATCAAACAATTTTTAAGGCTAAAATAAACTCGTTTTTCTCGTCGATTTTCGCGATATTGGTTTTAACATTTGCTTTTGCTTCAACAGCAAGCGCAGGCACTTGTGCAGTTTACGGGAGGCTTTGGAATTCGACCGTAACAGATGGCGTGGGCGGCTTTTATGTTGACGCGCTAAACGTTTCCAACCTCAACCCTCAAGTCGAAGGTTCAACACTAACGGCAGAAGGTACGGGATATTATTTTATGTATCTCGAATCAGGTTATTCTTACAACCTTTATATACGACCAGTTGACGGCTACATTTTCAGAGCGTACGCATACCCTAACGTTTTAGACGAAGCGCACATATTTACTTGTCAAGAAAATATCTGGCACTATTTTGACTTTGTAATTAAAGCACAACCTTAATTAAAAATACTCCTCCAGATACGCATCATAACCATAAAAGGCAGGGAACCTTATCTGGAAAATAGCTTTTTAAATAAATTTAAGCACTTTTGGTGCATAACCGACTATCTAGGCAAAGCCAAACTCCACTTAGGATTCTATGTTTAGTTGCGTTACCGGCATTCTCAATTTAACCTTGTTTTTTGAGGCATCGAGGCGAAATGAGAAAATTATTATAGAACAGTGCCAGCGACTATTGAAAACAATCCAGATTATCCGTCGTTTGTTTAACGCTATTGCCTTTTTACGGTAAACCGTTTCTTAAAAGACAGGGCTAAATTAAGTAAATCGCTCACACGATTTAAAACGGATTTTTTGAATGTTTTCTTTTAACCGAGTAAGCCTTCAGTGATTCCTTTTTCGTAAACAATCAAAAGCCCGATTCCGATGCTGGCGATGCCCGCAATTGACTGCATAGCGTGATTCAAACGATTAAATTTTCCAGCGGTTAAACTGAAAGGCAAACCGACGAGCAAGCTCATCAGCATCATTCCGCCGATTGAACCCGCGCCGAAAATCAAAATATAAAGCAAACCGAGCGGGCGCGATTCGATGGTCGGAATGACGAGCAGCATCAATGCGGCGCTGCCAGCCAATCCGTGAATCATTCCGACGACGAGCGCGCGTGGGCTGAATGAAAAATTGTGATGCGTATGCGGTTCATCAACCGCGCCGCGTTCGTGCAGATGCGCGTGAACGCGACCTTCGTGTTCGTGCGTATGAAATTGCAGGTTTGCGCCAAAGAGCAGCTTTCGCAAAACATTCAGCCCCAAAAGAACCAGCATCGCGCCGACGCAAAATTCGAGCATTCGTTCGGTTTGTTCCGAGATTTGAAAATCGAGAATCAGAACGAAAATTCCCGCGACGAAAAGCGAAATCGTGTGTCCCAAACCCCAAACACCGCCGATTATCGCCGAACTCCACAAAGATTTGCGCTCGGTGACAATCGTCGAGACGGCTGCCAGATGATCCGATTCAACGGCGTGTTTTAAACCGAGCAGAAAACCCAGAGTCAAAACTCCGGCGGCTGAAGTTGAAGCAAATGCGAGCAAAAATTCATTCATAGAAGATGTAAAAGTATCACGCCAGCGAGTTATAGCAAATCACCGCGCCGACGCAGGCGACGACGAGCGCGCTCAAGACGGGCAGCGCTTTGACCAGACTATTATTGTCGAGCGCGGGATTGTCGAAAATTTTCCCGACGTATAGAAAAACCAGTCCGACGGCTGTTAAGGTCGCCGCCAAGCCGAGACTGAATGCGATGGTCAAAATCAGCCCGTAGCCGACTCGACCGAGCGAAATCGCCGACAGCATCAACACCAGCGCCGACGGACAGGGTAGCAAACCGCCGGAAATTCCGAGCGCCAGCAAATTGCCCCACGTAATCTGTTCGGGCGGGAGATGCGAATGGTAATGAACGCCGTCGTGGGTGTGCATCAATTCGTCTTCTCCGTGCGAATGAAAATGCTCGCCGTCGTGCGTATGCGAATGGTCGCCGCCTTCGTGGTGATGATGCGCGGTCGTTGCATAACCCAAAGCCGAGAGCAAACGGTCTTTAAAAAGCGAAACGCCGATGAAAAAGACGAGCAAGCCCGAAACGAAATTTAAAAACGGCATTATTCGTTCGGGCAAAATGTAGTTTGACGCGAAAAGCGTGATTAAACCGAGCGCGAAAACGCCGAGCGTATGCGTAATAGTCACGGTCAGACCGAGAAAAACTGCGTGTTTAAATGTTCCGCGCGAGCCGACTAGGTATGCGCCGACGACGGTTTTACCGTGTCCCGGCGACATCGCGTGGAGCGCGCCCAAACCGAATGCGAGCAGCAAACCGAACAACACAATTGAGGGCGTGATTTCGGGAATGTTAATTAATTCCGCGAGCTTATCTTTCGGCGCGGGCGCAGATGCGGTTTGTCCGTCGCGGTTTTTGAGAGCCGCAGCGTTTTCCGGCAGCGCGCCGCCCGTAAAAGAAAATTCCGCGCGTTGTTCCGCGAGCGGAGCGTTTAATAAATCCTGCGGATAATCGCGCAGTTCATTGGAAAGGCTGTTGGCAAATGCCGTGCTGTCGAAAACATTGATGCCTTCGGCGCGGGCGACGACGATTTCGTTCCAGCCGACGCGCTCGGCGTAATTTTTGTTTTCAAACGAAACCCGATTTGTTGAATTTGCCGCCGTAAAATCTCCGATGAGATTCCACTCGACGCGCAAAGTCGGCAAATTGCCTTCGCCGGTCGGCGTCGAAATGTTTTTCGATTCGGCGCGCAGCTCGATTGGTTGATTCGCGATTGAAAGATTCAGATTTGCCAGATAAACGGGCGTTAATGTTTCGACATAATTGTCTAATTCCACGCGCGTTAGCTCGCCGTTTCGGTCGGCGTCAATTTTCTGCGATTCCTGAAATGTCGGAATTTCCGCCAAATTCAAAACCTGCCGAACGCGAATCCGGTTTTTCTCGATTTCCAGACGCGAAAACTGGTTGACGCTGAAATTGCCGAGCGGATGCGCTTCGGCAATTCCGGCGAAAACGGAAATGACGAGAATAGTAAAAATGAAAATCTGTTTACGCATTGCGGTTCAGTTCTGTCAATGCTTGTCTGGCTTTCTCGGCTTGCAGAAAATCGAAAGCCGGATTCGTTTCGAGCGCTTTTTTCAAAAAATCGGCGGCGGCTTTTCGATTGCCGAGCGCTTTTTCAATCATTCCGGCGTGGTAAAAAATCCGCGCGTCTTTGGTTTTCAGCCGCATCGCGTCCGCGATTGCTTTTTTCGCCCCAGCGAAATCGCCTTTTTTGTACGAACACCAAGCCAAAACGTCAGCCGTATAAATGTCACGGCGCGTTTCGCTCTCGCGTCGGGCGATTTCGAGCGCTTCGTCAAGTTTGGTGTCGCGGTCAGCCCAGAGCTGCGCGAGCGTTCTTTGTTCCGTGTTGCTGAGTTTTTGCTCGATAAATACGGCTAAATCATATTGTTTTTGGGCTTCTTCCGAGTTGCCGGTTCGGGTGTAAATGTCGCCGAGCGAAATTGCCGTGTCCGTTAGCGGAACGCGGTTTTGTGCATTGGTTAAAAATTTAATCGCTGTTTCAAAATCATTGTTTGCCGCTCGCGCGCGACCTTTTCCGGCAAGCGCGAGATGATAATCGGGAAACGCCTGCAAAGCGGCGTCGTAATATTTTTCAGCTTCGGGGTATTTTCCGATTTTAAAATATTCTTCGCCGAGATGCGCCAAACACCAGGCGCGCGATTCTTTGTCGCTGGCGGCGGCAATCTGGGCGGCGGTTTCCATCGCTTTAATCGCTCCGGCGGAATCGCCGTGCAGCGAGCGCAAATAGGAAACACGGGCGTAAGATTCGAGATTAGGTTTTAAATCAACCATTTGCTGCGCGGCTTTGACGGCTTCAGCGTAATTGCCAAGCTCAACGTTGGCGTCTGTCAAAACTCCGTAAACAAAAGCGTCTTGCGGATTTGTTTGCCGCAACTGATTGCCCATTTCGAGCGCGTCCGCAAAACGGTGAAACGCGAGCAGCAGAGTCGCTTTCAGTCGAAGAGCGTCCGTGTTTTGCGGTTCAAGCTCAAGCGCGCGAGCGTTGGCGGCTTCGGCTTTGGAATTTAAGCTGAAATCGCCGTTTTCTCGCGCTGTTTGAATGTAGGCAGAGGTCAATTGATTGTAACCGTTTGCGGCTGACGGATTTTTTTCAATTAATTTTTGCGCGGCTTCAACGCGGGGATTGAGCGAATTGGCGATTGCCGCTTTTTCGGTTTTCTCCGCGCTTGGTTGCGATTCCGAACCGCTGGCGGAAATCTGTTTTTGCGTGCTGCACCCGCCGCCGAGAATAATCAGTGCCGATAAACCGAATACGGCAAAGCAATTTTTTGAGAGTGAATGAAAGTTTCGCATTCTTTTTGGATTTTGCTTGAGATAGATCAAGCGGCATTGCCGCTTGATCTATCTCATTAGCTGAGTTGAAAACGATTACTTCTTAGAGCCGTAGTCTTTCAGAAGATTACCGTTGTCATCCACGATTGGGGGGATGCCGCCTTCTTCCGTTGATTGCGCCGGAGAATTAGCCGGTCGCGGCTGATTTCCCTGATTCGGCGAAGCAAGATATGGAAAGCGGTTCAAGAATGGCAGTTCATTCATACTAACGCCGTCGCCGACGGTGTTGTTCGGCGCTACATTAAACGCCGGTCTGAATGGCGTTCCGCCCAAAACGGCGCGCAGCGCAATGTCAACCACGTCGTCTTGCGGACGGCGACCGTTCGGGAAACCGGCAACATCGCCGCCGAGCAAGCCTAAACGATTAATGTTTGCAATCGGCGTTATCGGAATTGCTACATTCAAGCGTAAATATTCGTGCGGCGTACCGTCGGATAAAAATGTTGTGTAATTCGGTCCCGTAATCGGATTAACCGGAATTCCGGTGGCGAAAATCTGCACCAAATCATCGCGCGGCGGGGGCGGAATATTGATGTTTATGTTGCTGAATACGCTCAAAGCGGTGCGAATCAGTTTCGGCAATTCCGGGTCGAGAACAAACGGCGCGGCAATCGCATCGCCCGAAGGCGGGAGCGAGTTGAAAGCGTCTTTCAAACCGAGCGGAATTACGACTTCATTGACGAGCGGATTTCCGAGACGCGAAATCTGACGGAACGGTCCTTCGTTGATTCTCGCGCCGTTTGGCTGAATAACCTGAGTCGAGCGGCGGCTGGCGGTTGACCAGATGCCAACGACTGCGTCCGAAGCCGTCGGACCGGTCGGAACGGCGCGCGAGCGCGTCAAATCCTGAATCGGAACTTCGATGGCGATGGTTTTGATGTTCAACGTGCGAAGCGTATCAACGCCGCCGCTCGCCCCGAGCGAGCGGAAATTGAAAGCGTCGAAAACGCCGCCGACATCAATAAAGAAACCTTCGTCGCGCTGTCCGGCAAAAACGCGCCCGCCGCTGCCCATATTGAAAACTGCGGGCTGCGCTAAATTCGCTTCGTAATTCGGCGTCACGCGCGGTCCAATGTTGTCGGGCGGAACTATGAAACCCGAACCGAGAACTCTGCCGCGTCTTCCCGAAAGACGATCAATGCGCGTCACCGTATAAGTTTGCACTTCGTTGTAATCCGGGTCGGTCAGTGTGCTAATCACGCCGTTTTCATTAACGGCGTTCATTCCCAAAACGGTGTTCGGATTAACAATTCTGGTGTTGAATTGAAATTGATAAGTAATGTCCTCTACTCCGTCGCCGGTGTTGTCTATTTTGATTTCATACAACACGGTCGGATCGAATAAATAGAAATGCGGTCCGCCCGACGGGTCTTGAAACGGAATAAAGTTGGACAGAATCGTCACAAAACCTTCGCGTCCCGCTTCCAGACTGCGAAAAGCGTAAACGTCGGTGTTGTCGGCGGGTCGGTCAAAACTGGTTAACGGCGCTTCGCGGTGGCTCGATGCCATCACGGGCAAAATCGAAACGGCGAATACGAGCGATAAAACCAGAATATTTCGCGCTAAATTAAAACAAATAGATTTTCTCTGCATCTTTTTCTTCCTCCTTGTCGGCGGGAACGGCGGATTTCCTGTTTTCGCCGTTCCCGCTTTTCACTGCATTAGTGTGTGTCGTAATTTGCAACCGGATAATCCTGGTTGTTTCCGTAACGAATTGAGGCAAAGACATTATTCGAGCTTTGCAGAACGAAGAAATTGCCGCTCTGCGGATCAAACGTCGCAATGTCGGTGCTGCCGTCGCCATCGTAATCACCCTGCGCGGTAAGCTGCGGTTTTACGCCGAATTGAACGCTGCGCACGGTATTATTCGAGCTTTGCAGAATAAACCAGGTGAGAAACGTTCCCTGACGCACAACAGCAAAGTCGTATCTGCCATCGCCGTCGTAATCGCCCGGCACGACTAAATCGCTGCCCAAACCGAATTGTTGAGCGCGGTCGCCGCCGCCGGAACTTGGTCGAACAAAGAATATCCCTTGTCCGCCCGGCAAGGTGCGGAACACGGCAAGATCGAATCTGCCGTCGCCGTCGTAATCGCCCGGCGCGACAACGTCCGTATCCAGCCCGAATTGTTCGCCCCGGAAGCTGCGGTTTGAACTGTTTAGGATATACCAGAACATCTGTCCGTTTTGACGGCGAACAACCGCCAAATCGGTTCTGCCGTCACCGTCATAATCGCGCGCTACGGGTTCGTCCGTTCCGAAACCGAATTGTTCGGAGCGAATCGTGCCCGTCGAGCTTTGCAAAATATAGAAAAAGCCGTTGGTCGTGCGGAAAACGGCAATATCGGTGCGGTTGTCGCCGTCGTAATCGCCCGGCACTTGAATGTCGGTTCCGGCGATACCGAAAGGCTGAATAATTGAAGCTCCGTCGGAACTGCGGCGAATAAAGAAAGTGTTTGTGGGTGTGCGGAAAACGGCGGGATCGGTGCGATTGTCGCCGTCATAATCAAGCACGGTTTTGATTCTATTGCCGCCGCCCTGAGTATTGGCGAGAGCAACGGCAAATCCGTTTAAAGTAAGGCTTCCATCACCGATATTGCCGACCAGGGACGCCGCGCCCGTTGTCAAATCAATCCGATAGAGACGAAGTGTGTTATTGATCGTCAGAGCTGCAAATGCGGTTCCGTCTTGTGCAATATCAAAACCGTTGGCAGTGGATGCCTGCGTTCCGAACGGTCCAATGGGAACAAGCGTCCCGTTGTTCGGCGGATTTTGAACGAAGAGCATTCCGAAATTGACCGGATCAATAACGTAAAGCGTCGTTGACGGCGCGCCGACGAAGTTGTTTGTGTAAGCCGCCGCCGAGACGGAAGGCGTTCCCGGATTAAGCGGAGCGTCGGTCGCCGTTAAAGTTCCGTTATCAGGATTGAGCCGCAAGTTTTGACCCGTATTCGACACGACGCGAATCCGGTCAACGGTCGGATTAAAATCAAAACCGAAACTGCTACCCGCCAGTGAAAAAGCGCCGGCAGCGCCGACCTGAGTCGCTACGCGGGTAGTCAGGTTGATAGTGTAAAGTCGGCTCGAACTTCCGAGCGCGTAAAGCTGCCCGTTTGCCGGGCGAAAATCAATTCCTACGATATTCTCGCCGGGTTGTAAGCCCGTAATAGCGCCGATACTCGTAATGTTATTCGGCGTTTCCGTATCAAAACGAATGAGCTGGTTCGTTGTGGTCACGCCGTAAGCCGGTACGGCGTAAGCCGCGCTGGAAAAACCGCCGATTGTTAAAACGATAAGCAGCCAAAAATGTAGCCGCCGCAGATTTCTTTGCATATTCGATTCCCTCCTTAAAACTGAAAAAAGAACTTGAAAAACTGATGTGAAAAGCGGCGGCGCAACATCCGCGCCGCCAGCGTTAGTTAAAGATCGAAGCGAATAAGTGGGAAGCGGCTTCAACCGCGAACTCGGCAAAAAGTCCAGATCGAAAAAACATTCCCGTTTAACCGCCTAAAAATAAAATTTCGCCTCGATAACGCACAAAAAACCTTCGCGCCGTTTTCAGATGTCACAAAACTTTACAAACCAATCTACGGACGCCGCCGGAAAACGGATTTATTCGTTATGAGAAACGGTCAAACCTATTTCTGTAGAAACGCTGACGTGATAAACTGAAAAATATGGACGAATTACGAAAACAGGACGCGGGAAAATCAGGCTCGCAAACCAGCCGGGAAGGTTTTAACGCCGACGAAATCGCCGAGCAATCAACTTACACGGATTCGACCGAAGTCGCGCAGCAGATGCGGCGCGGCGACGCGGAAGATAAAGAAACGGCGGACGACCGCGACGCCGTCGGCAAAGCCGATATTTCCGAATGGGATCAAAGACAGGTCACAGAACAAAAAATCAAGGAATAGCGGCGGTGAAATAAAATTTAAAACCCGAAAAGTCGTTGCTCTGAAGTTGCCGAGCGGCGGCTTTTTCAATTTTGATTGATTCCGATTTTTGCTGTGAAAAGCGGGCGAGACAATTATTCGACGATTGGGGCGACAATTTGGCGCTTTGAAAAAGATGCGTCCGCCAGCCGTCAAAACGACTCGCTCGCCGTCGAAGAACCGCTCGAAATCCGGCTTGGGTTTTATGAAAACGGCAAGCTCGTTCACCGCGCGATTTCCATCACAATGCGGACGCCCGGAAATGATTTTGAACTCGCCGCCGGATTTCTGTTCACCGAAGGAATCATCAAATCGCCCGCCGATATTGCCGACATCAAATTTTGCGGCGCGGAAACAAGCGAGTCGGCGACAAACACAGTGCGCGTTGATTTGGGCAAAGGCATTCCGGTTGATTTGGAAAAATTAAAACGGCATTTTTATACGAGTTCAAGCTGCGGCGTCTGCGGAAAAAGCTCGATTGCGGCTTTAAATACGGGCGCGAAAAAGCTCGAATCGAAAGAACACCCGGTTTTTGAAGCCGCTTTGATTCACAATTTGCCGGAAACGGCGCGCGCGGCGCAAAGCGTTTTTGCTTCTACCGGCGGATTACACGCCGCCGCGCTTTTTGATGAAAACGGGCGACTTGAAATTTTGCGCGAAGATGTCGGGCGACACAACGCGGTTGACAAGCTAGTCGGCGCAAAATTTCTCGCGGGCGAATTGCCGCTTGCCGATAAAATCCTGCTTGTCAGCGGGCGCGCCAGCTTTGAATTAATTCAAAAGGCTGTGATGGCGCAGATTCCGGTTTTGGCGGCGGTCGGCGCGCCTTCGAGTCTGGCGGTCGAATCGGCGAAAGAATTCGGAATGACTTTGCTCGGTTTCGTCCGCGACAATCGTTTTAACATTTACGCGGGCGCAGAAAGAATTAGAGCAGAAAGAATTCGATGAACGACGAAAAAACAAAAATCGCGGGCGCTCACGAAGCCGCTAACAAAGCCGACAAACACCAACCGAGCCATTGGACTGCGGGAAAAGATAATCGTTCGGAAAACGAAATCGCAGGAAATTCCCTTGAAGAACGACCTTTGAGCGTTCACGCCGAAAACGGCGAAATCATTCGAGCCGACACGCCGGAAGAAAACGGCGATTTGCGAGTTGCCGAAATCGAACACACGGCAGCCGGTTTGCCGTCGGTTGTTTCGACAATGCGACACGCGCTCGGAAAAATGGGCGTTTCACGCAGTTTTAAAACTCTGCTCAAAGTCAATCAAAAAGACGGTTTTGATTGTCCTTCGTGCGCCTGGGCAGACCCGGACGACGAGCGCAAAATCTCCGAATTCTGCGAAAACGGCGCGAAAGCCGTCGCCGACGAAGCGATGACCAAACGAGTGACGCCCGAATTTTTTCAAAAATATTCGGTCGCAGAGCTTTCCCAAAAGTCCGATTACTGGCTCAATGCGCAAGGCAGAATCGCCGCGCCGATGATTTTGCGAAAAAACGCGGCGCATTACGAGCCGATTTCCTGGGCGGACGCTTTTCGATTGATAGCTTTTGAATTAAATTCTCTTGCTTCGCCCGATGAAGCGCTTTTTTACACTTCGGGCAGAACGTCGAACGAAGCCGCGTTTTTGTACCAGCTTTTCGTTCGTCAATTCGGGACGAACAATCTGCCCGATTGCTCGAATATGTGCCACGAATCAAGCGGCACAGCTTTGACCGAATCAATCGGAATCGGCAAAGGAACTGTCACGCTCGAAGATTTTGAAAAAACGGATTTGATTCTGATTATGGGACAAAATCCCGGCACGAATCATCCGCGAATGATGTCTTCGCTCGAACACGCCAAAAGAAACGGAGCGAAAATCGTTTCGATAAATCCTCTGCCCGAAGCCGGTTTGATGTCGGTCGTCAATCCGAATCCGCAGGAATATAAAAATCCGCTCAAATTTCCGTTTAAAATGCTGGCGCACAAAGGCACGCCGCTTTCCGATTTGCATCTGCCGATCAAAATCGGCGGCGATATGGCGTTTTTGAAAGGGCTGATGAGAATTCTTGTGGAAGAATTTCCCGCCTCGCTCGACCGCGAGTTTTTGGAAAACAAAACCGCCGGATTCGATGAGTTTCAGGCAAATCTCAAACAAGTTTCGTGGTCGGACGTTGAAGAACAAAGCGGTTTGCAGCGAGAGCAAATCAAACAAGTCGCCGAAATTTATGCCAACGCGAATCGCGTGATAACTTGCTGGGCGATGGGTCTGACGCAGCACAAACACGCGGTCGGGACGATTCAGGAAATTGCGAATCTGCATTTTTTGCGCGGACAAATCGGCAAACCCGGCGCGGGGCTTTGCCCGGTGCGCGGTCATTCAAACGTGCAGGGCGACCGCACGGTCGGAATTTGGGAACGACCGCGCGAAGAGTTTTTAAAAGCTCTCGATCAGGAATTCAATTTCACCGCGCCGCGTCATCACGGTTTCGACACGGTTGAAAGCATCAAGGCGATGCACGTTGGAAAAGCGAAAGTCTTTTTCGCAATGGGCGGCAATTTTCTCTCGGCAACGCCAGACACCGAATATACCGCCGAAGCTCTCAGAAAAACAAAACTGACAGCGCAGGTCGTCACGAAACTAAACCGCACGGCTTTGATTTGCGGCGAGCAGAGCCTGATTTTGCCTTGTTTGGGGCGGACGGAAATTGATGTGCAGGCGTCGGGCGAGCAGTTTGTTTCGTGCGAAAATTCGATGGGCGTCGTGCAAAAATCGAAGGGCGTTTTAAAACCCGCTTCCGAACATTTGCGGAGCGAGACTTGGATTGTTTGCGAATTGGCGAAAACGGTTTTAGGCGCGAAATCAACTGTTGATTGGGACAAATTCGCCGCCGATTACGATGAAATCCGCAGCGCAATCGAACGCACGATTCCCGGTTTTGACAATTACAACGAGCGCGTACGGCAGGGTGGCGGTTTTTATCTGCCGAATCTGCCGCGCAAAGGCGAATTTCCGACTGCGACCGGAAAAGCAAATTTTACCTGTCACACGCTTCCGGTTTTCAAGTTAAAGGAAAACGAGTTGATTATGATGAGCATTCGCTCGCACGATCAATTTAATACGACGATTTACGGTTTAAACGACCGCTATCGCGGAATCAAAAACGGGCGGCGCGTGGTTTTGTTAAATCCGCTGGACATCGCAGAGTTTGGTTTGAAAAACGGGCAAGTTGTGGATTTAACCAGCCATTTTGAAGACGGCGAGCGAACGGCAAGGAAATTCGTCGTTGTCGAATACGATATTCCCGGAAAATGCGCGGCGACTTATTTTCCCGAAACCAACGTGCTTGTGCCAATCGGCAGCGCGGCTAAACGAAGCAACACTCCGACTTCAAAATTCGTGATTATTACCGTTACGCCGCACATTGATTAAACTTTTATAAAAATCCGTTTGCGATAAAGCAGCCACATCAAAAACAGCCACAGGAAAATGTACGAAACGGCGTAAATCAGCGAGGCGTTGACGGGCGAAGCAAGCGGCGCGAAAAAGGTGTCGAAAATCCATTTCTGCAAGTGAATTTGCTTCCCGTCAGCGTTCGCAAATTTGATGTTGATCAGGACGCGCGCCAGCAAACTCGATAAAAAATAAAGCGCCAGCGCGTTCATCCCAAAAATGACGAACGGTTTCGTCCAGCGGCGATAGTTTTTGATGTCAATCAGCCAATAGCAAAATGCCAAAAAACAGAGCGCCAAACCCGCCGTATAAATCACATAAGAGCTCGTCCAGAGCGGTTTGTTAATTGGAAACCAGAAATTCCAACACCAGCCGAGCGCCGTCAAAACAACTCCGAAGAAAAACAGCCCCGCGACTTTATCCAAATCCGTCCGTTTGGTTTTCAGCCAGGTTCCGGTCAAAACTCCGGCGAGCGCGGTTGAAATTGCCGGAATTGTGCTCAAAATCCCTTCCGGGTCGTAAAACTTCGACGCTTTCCAGATGTGCGATTCACCGATAATCGTGCGGTCAATGTAACCTGAGAGATTACATTCGATTGACAAATCGCCCGTCGCGCAACCCGGAACCGGAACGAGCATCATTAGCGCCCAATAAATGAAAAGCAGCGCGACTGCGATAATTGTTTGCTGTTTCCAATTTGTATGCAGAAAAATGAGCGACGCGACAAGATAGCAAACCGCGATTCGCTGCAAAACGCCGGGAATCCGCAGATTCGCCAAATCGAAAAACGGAAACGCCATTAGAATCAAACCGAGCAGAAAAATCAGCCCGGCGCGGCGAAAGATTTTCAGATAAACATCCGAAGTGACAATGCCTTGTTCAAGTCGTTTTCCAAGCGCAAGCGGAATCGCTATGCCGACGATAAACAGGAAAAACGGAAAGATAAAATCGGTCGGCGTCCAACCGTGCCACGGCGCGTGCGCGAGCGGCGGAT
>DASVRD010000126.1:0-30815 GCA_036388775.1 Pyrinomonadaceae bacterium
GACGGTCGTCGGCGTGGCTAATTTGACCGAAGCGGTTTCGGTTAAAATCCGCACGCCGCCGTGATAATGCGAATAAGCGCGCGCCGGTGTCCAAGCATCGTAAGTCGAATTGTTGGTCAATCCGACAAAGCCGTTGCGGAGCATTTCCTGCATCATATAATTGCCAAGCTCGGTGTAGCCTTCGACAATTTCTTTCGGGACGTTCGGCTCGACGGGCTGCATATACGGCGGCATGAATTGACGCGAACCGCGTTCGCCCTGCTGGTGAATGTCGTTGACGATTTGCGGATGCCAGACGTTATGGATTTTATCAACCGTCAATTGCGTTTCGACCTGCGAAAAAGCGTACCAATCGCGGTTGTTATCGTGTCCGACGTATTTGTGATAAAGCTCCGGCGGCGAAGTGCCTTCGTAAGGCGTGCCGAGCGTTTTGTCGTACCAGTTTTTGACAATATCAACGCCGTCAGGGTTTAGAGACGGAACGAGCAGAACAATTGTGTTTTTCAAAACATTCAAAACTTCCGGCTCGTTTAAAGTCGCTAATCTGTGCGCGATGAGCATTGAGGAAAGCGTCGAGCCGACCTCGGTCGAATGAATCCCGCAGGTGATTAAAACAATCGTTTTACCTTCTTTGATTAACTGACGCGCAATTGCATCATTGCTTTTTATCAAACGCGGGTCGGCGAGCTTTGCCTGAATTCCTTTGTAATATTCGAGCCGTTTTAAATTTTCCGGCGCGCTGATCGCGGCAAAAACAAAAGGTTTATCCATCGTGGTTTTGCCGATTGTTTCAAATTTAACGCGGTCGCTCGCCGCGTCGAGCTTTTGAAAATACTCCAAAACCTGATTCCACGAAGCGAGCTTGCGGTCGTCGCCCGGCGTAAAGCCTAAAACGTCTTTTGGCTCAGGGACTTTGGTTTGCGCGAAAATAGAAATTTGCGTGACGAATATGAGCAAAAGGAAAAGCAATTTTGATTTTTTCATTTTCAACTCCGAAGATTTCGCCGAATTGTAAATCATTTTGATTCAAAATTGTGTTTTTAAATTCCCGCTGCAACTTTTGCTTGCCTGTTTTGTTTCTAAAAAGTTAAATTAACGCGAGTGTCACAAGTCGTATTAAACTCTTCCCGTATTTAAAGGAAAATTTGGAGGTTCTTGTTTAATGTCAAGTCGTATTGATGATGTAACGCCGGACGTTGACGCAGCGTCGGGAAAACCTGCGAATCCGTTTTTGGCGAATTTTCGCCCGTATATTCCGGCGAGCGTTTCAAACGTCGCCGAGTTTACGCTGCTGCCGATTATTGTCGGGACGCTGCTCGGAATTATTTTCGGCGCTTCGTCGCTGTATCTCGTTTTGAAAACCGGATTGACCGTTTCGGCTTCGATTCCGGTCGCCGTGATTTCGATTACGCTTTTCCGTCTGCTATCAACCGCCAAAATCACGCGCGACGCGACGATTCTCGAAAACAACGTCGTGCAGACCGCCGGAAGCGCGGGCGAATCAATCGCTTTCGGAGTCGGCGTGACGATGCCCGCAATATTAATCTTAGGTTTCGATCTCGATTTCTGGCGCGTGATGCTCGTCGCGGTTTTAGGCGGCTTGCTGGGGATTTTGATGATGATTCCGCTTCGCCGCGCCCTTATCCGCGACCAGCACGGAATTCTCAAATACCCGGAAGGAACAGCCTGCGCCGAAGTTCTGAAAGCGGGCGCGTCCGCCGAATCGCGCGATATTCACCGCGAACATTCGATGGATAAAAACGCCGTGATGAGCGACGATATGGCGTTGCAGGGCGGCAAAATTATCGGGCTTGGTTTCATCATCGGTTTTATCTATAAATCCTTTGTTGACGTTTTCAGCCTGATTAATCCCGAACCGGATAAGGATTTGGGCGAATATTACAAAGGCGGATCGGTTGCATTGGAAAATAATCCGGCTTTGCTCGGAGTCGGCTACATCATCGGACCGTACATCGCCGGAATTATGGCGGCAGGCGGCGTTTTGTCATATCTGGTTTTGATTCCGATGATCAAATATTTCGGCGATGCTTTAACCTCGCCGCTTGCGCCCGAAACTACGAAACTGATTTCCGAAATGGAGCCGGGCGATGTTCGCGGCGCATACATTTTGTACATTGGCGCAGGCGCGGTGGCGACCGCCGGAATCATCAGCTTGTTTCGCAGTTTGCCGACGATTTGGTCCGGCTTGCAAGCCGGACTCGCGGATTTTCGCGGCAGCACGAGCGAAACCGCCGGACTCGAACGAACGGATCAGGATATTTCGATGAAATGGGTGATCGCCGGAATCCTCGCGCTGATGGCGGCGATTATGCTGTTTCCGCAGCTCGGTTTGAGCGTTTTTAATAATCCAATCGTCTCGTTTCTCGGCGCGCTGATGGTCATCGTTTTCGGCTTTTTGTTCGTCACGGTTTCTTCGCGTTTGACCGGACAAGTCGGTTCTTCGTCGAATCCGATTTCGGGAATGACAGTTGCGACTTTGTTGTTTACCTGTTTGATTTTCCTGGCTTTGGGTTGGACGACGCGCGATCCGTATTTCGTGACAGCGCTTTCAATCGGCGGAATCGTTTGTATCGCCGCTTCAAACGGCGGAACGACTTCGCAGGATTTGAAAACGGGATTTCTCGTCGGCGCAACGCCGCGCTCTCAGCAATATGCGATTTTAATCGGCGCGCTGGCTTCGGCTTTGATTTTAGGTCCGCTACTGCTCTGGCTAAACGACGCGAAAACTTATTATCAGCCGGTTGACGTTGCGGCGTCTTTTAAATCCGCCGATTTTCGAGTCACCGAAAATATGCTGTCAAAAGACGGCGGCGAATATCGCGGCGAGCGCGCGGGCGGAAAATTTGCTTCCGATAATGCGACTTACCGCGTTTGGCATAACACCGACGCCGCTTTGGGGCAAAAAGGCAAATATCTCGTCAATATGCAGGGGCAGCCTGCGTATTTCGTTGATCCGACGATTAACGGCATTATCAAAAAAGACGACGAAGGCAACGACCTCGAACGCTACGATGCGCCGAAAGCGACTTTGATGAGCTATATCATCGAAGGCGTTCTGGGGCAAAACCTGCCATGGGGGTTGGTGTTAATCGGAGCGTTTATTGCCGTCGCTCTCGAATTATCGGCAATTCCCGCGCTGGCGTTCGCCGTTGGAATTTACCTGCCTCTGGCGACAAGCGCGCCGATTTTCTTCGGCGGACTCGTCCGCTGGCTGGTTGATTTGTATCTCAAGCGAAAGTTTGCAGCGCAAAATATGACTGAAGATCAAATCATCGCCGAAACCGATAAATCAAACGGCGTTTTGCTGGCTTCGGGTTATATCGCCGGAGCGGCGGTGGCGGGTATTTTGTTCGCGCTTTTCGCCTTTATTCCCGCGCTCGAAGCGGTTCAGAAAAATTTTAATATCTGGGCAAAAGCGAGCAATCCGTTTTTCGCCGGAGATTTTTCGGACATTCTCGGTTTGCTGCCGTTTCTGGCTCTAGCAGCGTTTTTGTACTTTGTCGGGCGAGAGTTGATTATGACCGGCAGAAAAATAAAATAACGCAGGAAATCAAAGTGTTCGAGGACAGAAAAACTATCAACTGTCAACTATTAACTATCAACTGTTTTGCAATAACATACAGTTGATAGTTAATAGTTGACAGTTGATAGTTTTATGAAGCCGCCGAAATGCGGCTTTTTCGTTTCTTAAGGTAAAAGTTTAAGACTGTTCAATTTGACGGAACATTCGGGCAAACTGCAAAAAACACTTGCACATCAAACGAGGTGTGAAGCTATAATTGAAATCAGCTCTCCAGCGCTTCTTTTAGCGCTTCTCACGTCGGAATAAAAAAGCAAAAATCGGGATTATGCGTTACCTGAAATTTTCGTCGAAATTCGTCAAATCAATCGTCGCCGTTTGCGTCGGTTTTTCCTCAGTTTTTACAGCCTCAGCGCAAACGCAGAACGCGCAACCAACAAAACAAAACGCCGGACAAGTTTCTTCCGCGCAGCAGACGCCGACGCAGATTGTCAAAAATTTTTACCAAAATTTGAAAGAGCTGCGTTTCCGCGAAGCGCTGATGATGACGAATTGGCGTCCGGCGGTTGAAAGTTTTACGCCGCAGGAGTCGGAAGATTTACGCAGCAATTTTAAATATCTCGCCGCTCAGGCGAGCATTGAAATCACCGGTGAGCAGCTCAGCCAAACGGCGGCGAGCGTTTTCATCAAAGGCGTTGACCCGGAAACCGGCGCGATGAAAGTTGACGAGGTGCGGCTGCGGCGCGAAAACAACGATTGGGTGATTGTTCTCGGCGACGCGGAAACCGAAGCGGCTTTAAAGCGCGAAGGCAAAAGCTATTTTTACCGGCTCTGGATGGAACATCGCCACCGCGACGCGCAATATCTGCTTGAAGATATTGTCAAAGCCGAACTGGTTTACAGTCTGACAGGCGACGGGTCATTCGCTGATTTAAACACGCTCGTTAATAAAAAATTACTGACCCCCGATGTTCTCGGCTCCGAGGTCGGCTATCGCTTTCGCGTTCAGCTTTCGTCGGATAAAAAGAAATATTCGATCAATGCCGAACCGCTTGCATACGGCAAAACCGGAAAGCTCTCGTTTTTACTCGAAATCGGGAAAGACGGAAAGACGGTTTTAAAAAGCAGCGACAACAACGGCGCGCCCTACGCCGTCAAAAATTAAGGGAAAGTTTTGAGAAAATTGAGTTTATCACAAACTTTTTTATTCTCTGCTTGTCAATCGGTTTTGTTTTGCGGTAATATTTTCCCGTTAATCAAAACACACCAGTTTTAAAAGACTAACATTTTAGCGAAAGGTCCCCCATCGTTATGCCCGAAAGCATTCGTTTTTTTACGTCTCGTTTGAGCGAGACGGCGACAAAATTTTTCAGCGCGCCGCGCAAAAAAGCCCGTCTTCCCTTAACGGTTTCCCTCGAAATCGAAAACGCGACCGGCAAATTAAATAACGCGCAGCAAAAATTAAACGTCGCCGGTTTTACGCAGGATTTCAGTTGCGACGACATCAATTTTATTCTGCCGTTTATCCGTCTCGGCGAGCATTATCTCGCGGGCGGTGAGCAAAAATTGATTCTCGAAATCGAATTGCCCGAACGCAAAGTGCGTATGAAAGCGACCGCTCAGTCTTACGAAATGCTGGCTCAGCAAGATTCGGTCAACCAGTATTTAATCGGAGTTAAAGTCACCGAAATGAACGACGGCGAACGCGAGTATTTGGAAAATTTCATCAAATATGGCGAACAGCGAGACGCCAGCCCGACTTCAGTTTTCGAAGCTCCGGCAAAGCCGCGCAAAGCGTCGCTTCTCGGACAGCTTTTTAATCTCTAGTGCGGCGAAACAAAACTAGATTCCTCAAAATATTTTTAATCGTGGCGGCGACGGCTCTGATAGCTTTCGCCGCCTTTTTCTTTTTCATTCTCCCGCCAATTGTCGCCGATTCTCAAAATCCGGTCGCACAGAAACCTCCGTTTCAAGTTTCGGAAAACGCCCGCAATTTACATCAAAAACTGTTAATCGCCGATTTGCACGCCGATTCGCTGCTCTGGAATCGGGATTTGAACGTAAAAAACGAAAGCGGTCACGTTGATTTTCCGCGAATGCGTGCCGGAAACATCGCTTTGCAGTTTTTTACGGTTGTGACGAAATCGCCGCGCAATTTGAACATCGAACAAAATTCTCCCGACACAGACAATATTTTCTGGCTCGCTCTCGCCCAGCGCCAGCCTCTCGGAAATCTTTCCAGTCTGTTAAAACGAGCCGTTTATCAAGCTGAAAAACTGCACGAATACGCCGATAAAGAGCGCGGAAAATTTATCATTATCAAAACAAAACGTGACTTAGCCGAATTTTTGCAGCGCCGAAATAACGAGCCGGATTTGATTGCCGGAGTTTTGGGAATCGAAGGCGCGCACGCTCTCGACGGAAAACCGGAAAACGTTGATGTTTTATTCGATGCGGGTTTTCGGATGATGTCGCCGTCGCATTTTTTCGATTCGGAAATGGGCGGCTCGGCTCACGGCGTCGAAAGGGGAGGATTGACCGAAGCGGGGCGCGAAATGATTCGCCGAATGGAACGGCGCGGAATGCTCGTTGATGTCGCGCACGCTTCCGCCCGGACGATTGATGATGTTTTGCAAATGGCAAAACGCCCGGTCGTCGTTTCGCACACCGGCGTGCGCGGAACTTGCGACAACAACCGTAATTTGACGGACGAACAGCTTCGTCGGATCGCACAAACCGGAGGCGTTGTCGGAATCGGTTTTTGGGACACGGCAGTTTGCGGCGAAGACGCTAGCGCAATCGCCAAAGCGATTCGTTATGCCGCAAACACGGTCGGAACAAACGCGGTCGCGCTCGGCTCGGATTTTGACGGCGCGGTAAAAACGCCTTTCGACGTTTCGGGAATGGCTTTAATCACCGAAGCGCTTTTGCGGGAAAATTTCTCGGAAGACGAGATAACGCAAATAATGGGCGGAAACGTTTTGCGGCTGCTCGGCGAAAACCTGCCGGAGTAATTTTCACGCCTTTTCTTTAGCGTTTTTACAGTATTCGCGTGAAATTTGTTTTAAATTTGAAAATGAAGCGCAATATTTTGTATGATGCGGACAATGAAAACGCTTTATCCAGAAATAGAGCCTTTCGATTCGGGAATGCTGCCCGTCTCGGACAAACACACAATTTATTATGAACGCTGCGGCAATCCTGAAGGATTGCCCGTTGTTTTTTTACACGGCGGACCGGGCGGCGGTTTGATTCCGGGTTATCGTCAATTTTTCGATCCGAAAGCATATCACGTCGTTCTGTTTGACCAGCGCGGTTCGGGGCGTTCAACGCCGCACGCCGAACTCGAAGGCAATACGACCTGGGATTTGGTCGCCGACATCGAACGACTGCGCGAGAAATTCGGAATCGAAAAATGGTTTGTGTTCGGCGGTTCGTGGGGCAGCACGCTTGCGCTGACTTATGCTGAAACTCATCCCGACAGAACGCGCGGGCTTTTTCTGCGCGGAATTTTCTTGTGCCGACCGAAGGAATTGCAGTGGTTTTATCAATACGGCGCGAGCGAGATTTTTCCAGATTCCTGGGAGCCTTACCGCGATTTTATTCCCGAAGCGGAACGCGGTGATATGATGCGGGCTTATTACGAACGGATGACGAACGCGGACGAGGCGACGATGCTCGAAGCCGCCCGGCGGTGGAGCGTTTGGGAAGGCAGCACGTCTAAACTTTTCCCGGATCAAAATCTGATTAACCATTTTTCCGGTGAACACGAGGCGCTTTCGCTCGCCCGCATTGAATGTCATTATTTCGTCAACAACTGTTTTTTCCCGACCGACAATTATCTCCTTGAAAACGTCGGGAAAATTCGACATATTCCGACCGTTATTGTGCAAGGTCGTTACGATGTCGTCTGTCCGGCAACGTCGGCTTGGGATTTGCACCGAGCTTTTCCCGAAGCCGAGCTTCACATTATCCCGGACGCCGGGCATTCGATCAGCGAACCCGGAATCGCTTCGGCTCTCATCGAAGCTACGGATAAATTTAGAGAAGGGCGTTAAGCGAACAAATTCACTAATCAAGCATCAAAAAATATCTTGGACGTAACCGTTGCCAATGGCGGCGGTTCAGAGATTTGTAACTTTTTTCAGGTAGAAATTCATCAGGAAATCAGAATTTTAATTGAGAAAGAGGTCAAATGAACGGACGAGTTTTAGTCCTCAACGCATCTTACGAACCGATTAACGTCTGCACGGAACGCCGTGCGGTAGTGATGATTTTCAAAGGCGTAGCGCGGATGGAAGAACACAACGGACACAAACTTCATTCATCGAAAGTAACGATTGAAGCGCCCTCAGTGATTCGTCTGATGGAATATCGGCACATTCCGCACGAACGCCGCTCGCTCTCGCGCAAAAACATTTTGTTGCGCGACCAATACACTTGCCAGTATTGCGTGAAAGTTCTTGCCCCGGCTGAATTGACGCTCGACCACGTTCAACCGCGTTCGCGCGGCGGCGCATCAACATGGGACAATCTGGTCGCGTGCTGCAAACGCTGCAATCACCGCAAAGGCAACCAAACGCCCGAAGAAGCTGGGATGAAATTGTTAAAACGCCCGCGCCCGTTTTCGCTCCACGTCAGCCGTCAGATTATGCGCTATCTGGGGCGCGCCGACCAAACCTGGCGAAAATATCTTTATTACGGCGCGGAACATTATCAAACCGCGCATTTCGATTGACCGTGGCGATGCTTTTTATCATTAATCAAACTCCCGAGTTAGCCAAAATGCGCGGTATCGGCTAAACTTTTTTCATCCGCGCCGTGTCAAAAAGGCTGGAAGTTTAGTTAGAAGGAAAAATTATTTATGTTTGGACTCGGAACCACCGAATTAATTTTAATTGTCGCAGTTTTATTTTTACTTTTCGGAGCGAGCCGTTTGCCGCAATTGGCAAAATCTTTGGGACAAAGCCGCAAAGCCTTTAAAGAAGGAATGCTGGAAGCTGAAGAGGATTTTAAGCTCGAAGAAGAAAAAACTCGACCAACGCGCGGGCATCTTTCCGGCGCGAGCGATGAAGAACTGCTCGAAGAAGCGCGCCGCCGCGCCGCCGTCCGCGAAAGATAGAAGAGCGAAAGGGCGTAGGGGTTAGGGCGTATTTAAAAGATTAATATTTCTCCGCTGCATACCTATACCCTAACCTCTGCGCCCTTTTCCTAACCCTTCCGAGCCGTCACCAAAGTCATTTTCACCGTCAGCCGAAAGGTCAATTCGTCGCGCGTTATGTTTATCAAGTCTTCGATTTTTCTAATCAAATGAACTTGCTGTTCCGGCGGCACAAATTTTGTCCAAATCGGAAATAAAAAATCGGAAATCAGCGGTGAACGAATAAAGTCTTCGCCCAAATCGAATTCAAAAATTTCGAGCCGCGTTTCCGGTTCGACTGCCTGAAAACCCGCGTTTGTCGCCACATCTTTAACGTCCGAAACTTTCGGTAAATCGACGATGAGTTTTTCGACTTCATCGCCCAGCTCGTTTAACTCCAATTCATGCAGAGCCTCCCAGAAAATCGAGAAAAACTCGCCGAAGCTGCCCGCGGTCGGGAGCACGAAAGCGACGTTTCCTTCTTCTTCCGTCACTCGATAAATTTCCTGCCAAATCGGGAGCAAATCCGACACCGGCAAAAACGACGCATCGCAAACAACTGCCGTAAATTCTGCGTTCGGAAAATTGAGTCGGTGCGGCGGCGAGTTTTGAAATTTAATATCGGCGGAAACGGCTTCGGCTTTCGCCTGTGCGATGCGGAGTCTTTCAACGTCGGATTCGGTGCAGATCATTTCTACATCGTCATTGAGTTTTTCTCTCAATTCGAGCGCGTGATTTCCCGTCCCGCACTCAATGTATAAAAGTTGCCCTTCCTCAGGCAATTTAAGGCGCAAATCAACAAGCTCGGCGAAACGCTCGCTCCAATCGGTCGCCACATAAAGGTCGTGCAAAAAAGCTAATTCTTTGGCTGTTTTATCCGTCTTCATATTTAAATCGTAAATCGTGAGTCGTGAATAGTAAATAGCCGCTTAAAAATCATTGCGAATCAAGATTAAAACTTGATAACCGGGAATCAAATTCTCTGCGTCCTTTGCGAGAGACTTTGCATTCTTTGAAGTTTAATTCTGAAGAAACTTTAATCGCAAAGAACGCAAAGGTTGTGCGCAAAGGACGCAGAGAATCTCTATTTTCAATTTGCTAAGATTTGTCAAATTACTGCAAAATCAGTTAAATATTTTTTAGTCAATTCCTATTTTCGCTTTACAAAAGGATAAAAATGAACAACGCGACGACGCTCAATCTGGCTTCGGTTATCGAACATCACGCGCGGCTCGCGCCCGCCAAAGAAGCAATTGTTTGGAACGAGATGCGCTTTACTTACGGGCAGTTAAACGGTTTGGCGAATCGCGTGGCAAATGCTCTGAATGAAATGAACATCGGTTACGGTGATAAAGTCGCCCTCGTTTGCCCGAATTTGCCGTTTTTTCCGATTGTTTATTACGCGATTTTAAAAGTCGGCGCGGCGGTCGTGCCGCTCAGTATTTTATTTAAGCCGCGCGAGATTGCTTATCACCTCAAAGATTCCGACGCAAAAGCCGTATTTGTTTTTGAAGGCACAGAGGAATTGCCAATGGCTCAATCGGTTAAAGAAGGATTCGATCAGGTTGAGACGTGCGAGCATCTCGTCGTAATGACTGCTAGCCCGCTCGCGCCTTCGCCGTTTGAAAATTGCCCGACTTTGACTCAAATCACATTCGATAAACCTGAAACATTTGAAACTTACCCGACCGCGCCGGATGACACATGCGCGATTCTTTACACTTCAGGCACAACCGGACAGCCGAAGGGCGCAGAGTTAACTCATTTCAATTTAATGACGAATGTGACGACGACTTACGGGATTCATTTGCCGGTTCTGGATTTTACCGACGGCGCGCAGAAAACCGTTTTAATCACGCTTCCGCTGTTTCACACGACCGGGCAAACCGTGCAGATGAACACAAATATGTACGGCGGAAACCGCGTCGTTCTGCTTCCGCGTTTTGAGCCGAAAACGACGCTCGAAACGATGCAGCGCGAAAAAGTCAATTTCTGGGTCGGCGTGCCGACGATGTACTGGGCGCTGCTGCGCTATGTCGAAGAAACCGGCTTTGACGTTTCCGAAATCACCCGAAATATGAAAGTCTGCTCATCGGGCGGCGCGCCGATGCCGGTCGAAGTGATGAAAGCGTTTCAGGAAGTTTTCAATGTGCGCGTTTTGGAAGGCTACGGTTTATCGGAAACTTCGCCGCTCGCTACATTTAATCATTTTGAAAAACCTTCAAAACCCGGTACGGTCGGACAGGCGATTTTCGGAGTCGAAGTTAAATGCTTTGACGAAAACGACAAAGAAGCCGCGCCGGGCGAACGCGGCGAAGTCGTCATTCGCGGCTCAAACGTGATGAAAGGTTATTACAAACGCCCGGAAGCGACGGAGGAAGCCTTTCGCAGCGGCTGGTTTCACACGGGCGACATCGGCATTATTGACGAAGAAGGCTATCTTTCAATCGTTGACCGCAAAAAAGATATGATTCTGCGCGGCGGCTACAACGTTTATCCGCGCGAGCTGGAAGAAGTGATAATGACGCATCCGGCGGTTTCGCTCTGCGCGGTCGTCGGCGTCCCGGACCCGAAAATGGGCGAAGAAGTCAAAGCGTTTCTAGTCTTAAAACAAGGCGCGTCGCTCGATGAAGAAGAAATGATTGCGTGGTGCAAAGAACAGTTCGCCGCCAACAAATATCCGCGCTACGTCGAATTCCGAGATTCGCTGCCCATCGGCGGCACGGGAAAAGTTCTCAAACGCGAGTTACGAAGCTCTTAATTTTCACAACAGAGACAGAGAGGCACAAAGATTTTAATTTTCTCTATGCCTCTCTGTCTCTGTTGTGAATTTTTAGTTGTTCAAAGCAGAGCGGAAAAAGTTAATCACGATTTGGTCGTAATCTTCTTGCTGCCGGCTGGTGGCGGCGTTAATCAGATTGAAACCGGAAATCGGCAAATCAGTTTTCGACTGCGAGTTTGAAAGGCAACCGCTAAGTTGGATGGTTGATTCTTGCAGAGCTGGCGCGTCTTTTCCGGCGAGCAGCAGAATTTTGCGATTATCCAATTTCTGCGCGGCGTCGCATATTGAATCGTGGCGAAAAGCCTTGCGGTAATAAAGCATTGTGCCGCGACAAGCGATCTGATAAGCGAATTCGCCGGCGACCGACGAGCGCGCTTTCACGATGTTTTCCAGCACGTCTTCGCTCGAAGCCGGAATCGAATCGAGCGCGAGCGCCCGAATCGCTTGTTCTTCGCCCGCACCGAAAACTGCGGCAAGCGCGCCCATTTCGACTCCGTAAACGCCGATTCGATCCGATGTCTTTTGATTGCGTAAAAACTGAACGGCTGCGGCTAAATCTTCGCCTTCGACGCCGCCGAAACCGCTCCATTTCACTCCGGGATTCGCGCCGTGTCCGCGCTGGTCTGGAATCAAAACTGTAAATCCGGTGGCTTCGTTGAGATTGACTCCCAAATTTAAAAGCCACGAGCGATCCGCGCCGTAGCGATGCAGCAAAATGACGGCGGGCGCGTTTTCGCCTCCGCGCAAAAGCCAGCCGCGAGCCGCGCTCTCGTCTTTGTTTTGCCACGTTTCTTCGGAAATTTTAACTTTGCTGCGCGTAAACGAAGATAAACTTTCGGGCGTCACGAGATATTCGGCGCGCGGCGGTTCGGCGGCCCGATGCACGAGCCACAGCGAGGCGGCGACCAAAGCGATAACGACGATTAAAATCGCCGGAAAAACAAGCCGTATAAAACTGGCAAACAGTTTTCGCCAAATTGATTTTTTCATTGTGTTTTAAAAAGCGAGTGAGAAAAATTTGCGAGAAAATCTTGAGAAAATCTTGTCGAATAAAACGCAACTTTTAGCTGCGTTTGCGACTCTAAGGATTCGTCGCCTTAATTGAATTTTTTTGCGGGCGGAACAACCCGCAAATATGCTACCATAACGCCACCGCCGACGAAAAGAAATTTGTTGGCAAGATTTTATAATTGTTAAAACAAATGAAAAATAAGTTTCTGGCAACGATGGTTTTAGCCGCTCTCGTTTTCACCGGATTTTCCGGCGCAACGCGAGCGCAATCGAATTCCAAGCAAAATTCCAGCGTTTCAACTAAAAACAAGATCGAATTTTTCCCTCTCGAAGACGTTAAACCGGGAATGCGCGCCACTTCGCGCACAGTTTTCGTCGGAACCGAATCGGAAGAATTCGGAGTCGAGATTTTGGGAGTTTTGCCCGGTTTTATCGGTCCGAAACAACCGGCGATTATTGGTAAACTAACCGGCGCGAATGTCGAGAGAACCGGAGTTTTTGCCGGAATGTCCGGCTCGCCCGTGTTTATTGACGGAAAACTTGTCGGTGCAATCTCGTTCAGTTTCCCGTTTTCCAAAGAACCGATTGCCGGGATTACGCCCATTCAATCAATGATTGACATTTTCGAGCAAGCTGCGCCCCGCAGCAGCGGTTCAGCGAACGAGCCGCGCTCGTTTACGTTTACGGAATTGGCTTCAACCGACTGGAAACCGAATCTGCCGAAAACCGCGATCTCCGGCGCGCCGTTTTTGGCAAACGTTTCTCAAGGCTCGCCGCTTTTGCCGCTTCTCGGACAGCAATTTGCACCGATTGCGACGCCGCTCGTTTTTTCCGGTATTAGTCAGGAAACTTTGAATCAATTCGCGCCGCAGCTTGCGGCAAACGGCGTGTTGCCGGTCGCGGCTGCCGGAGGCGCTTCGGAAATTTCGCCGATGAAAAAGGCGGACGAAAAAACTTTGCTTCCCGGCTCCTCCGTAACCGTTGCGCTCGCGCGCGGCGATTACAGTCTCGCCGCAGCCGGAACCGTGACTTTCCGCGACGGCGATAAAATCTACGCTTTCGGGCATCAATTTTTAAATCTCGGATCGGCGAATATGCCGATGGGCGAAGGCTCTGTCGTGGCTGTTGTGCCGAACGCCAATAATTCTTTTAAATTATCGGTTCCCGGCGCGATGGTCGGAAGTCTCGAACAAGATCGTCAAACCGGAATTTATGGCAAGCTCGGCAATCAGCCGAAAATGATTCCGGTCGAATTAAACGTCCAAACGAGCCGCAACCGCCCGCAAACGTATCGCTACGAAGTTATCAACGATTCGTTTTTGACGCCGCTGCTTTTAAATATCACGGTTTATAACGCAATTACGGCGACCGAGCGAGGTCTTGGCGAATCTACCATTAACGTGAGCGGTCAAATTTCAGTTAAAGATGCGCCAATGGTTAACATCGAACGGCGTATCTCGGCATCAAACGCGCCGGTGATGGCTGCCGGTTCAATCGCCGTTCCGACCGCCGCGCTCTTGAGCAGCGGTTTTGATAACGCGGAAATCAAAAATATTAAAATCAACGTCACTTCGGTTGACGGCAAAAAAGCCGCTAGTTTGGAGCGTCTCGCCATCAATCGCGCCGAAGTTCGAGCCGGGGAATCTTTCGAGGCGCAAGCTTTTGTCCGCAGCAACGCCGGAAAACAGTTTATCCAGCGGGTTCCGCTTAAAATTCCCGCCGACACCGCGCCGGGAACTTATCTCGTTTATGTCGGCGACGGCGCTTCGCTCCAGCAAGTCGCTCCGTCGCGCTCTTTTGTCCCGAAAACCGTTAACGAGCTGGTCAACACAATCAATCTCGTGAAAAAAGCCGACCGGCTTTACGTGCAAATTACGCGCGTTACGAACGGCGCGATTATCGGCACGAGCGAAATGCCGAATCTGCCGCCCTCGGTTCTCGCAACTTTGAACAACGACCGCTCGGTCGGCGGCGTGACGCCGACGATTTTGTCGCCGATTTTTGAACAGGAACTCGCTCCGGCTGAATTCATCGTTTCGGGACAACAGGTTTTGACCGTCGAAGTCGTCAGATGAAAACGACGTTAATTTGTCGTAAAATTGACGCCGCAAAAGTTAATAAACTTTTGCGGCGTTTTTAATTTATGAAAATCGCATTAATCGGAACCGGAAAAATGGGCAAACTGATTGCCCGACTTGCGCGCGAACAAGCCGATGAGATTTACGTTGAGATTGATAAAACAGCGGCGGCATTATCGGCAGAGGAATTAGCGGAAAAACTAAAAGGCGCGGACGCGGCAATTGATTTCTCGGTCGCACAAGCCGTCCGCAAAAACGTCGAAGCCTGCATTTTGGCTAACGTTCCGCTCGTCGAAGGCACAACCGGCTGGAACTCCGAGATTGAAAACATCAAAAAAATCGTCGTCGAAAACAACGGAGCATTTGTTTACGGCGCGAATTTTTCAATCGGCGTCAATCTGTTTTATCGAATCGTCAATTTTTCCTCCGAATTATTCGCTCGATTTGAAGATTACGAAGCATTCCTCGAAGAACAGCATCATTCGCGCAAAAAAGACGCGCCAAGCGGCACGGCTCTGAAATTAAAATCAATCCTCGCCCAACACATTGAAAAAGAATTTACAGTCACCTCGACTCGCGCCGGAAACATTCCCGGCACGCATCGCGTTGGATTCGACGGAACGGCTGATCAAATTCTGCTTGAACACGCGGCGCGCTCGCGCGAAGGTTTCGCTTCAGGCGCGTTGCATGCGGCAAAATGGATTGTCGGAAAAAAAGGCGTTTTTGAGTTTACCGAAGTGATGGACGAAATTTTAAAACAATAATTTTATTGCCAGAAAGCAGAACTGCGTGTTTTGTTAATAAATTCCGAAGGGTCAATCCAACCGTTTTTATCATCGCCGTAACCGCCGCCCGGTTTATTCCAGAACGGGCAATCCATCCAGCGAATCTCAAAATGAAGGTGACATTTATAATGCCCGTTGGCATTGCCGACTGTGCCGATTTGCTCTCTTCGTTTAACTTCGCCGCTTGTTTTAATTATTGATTCCAGATGCCCGTAAAGACTTTGAATTTTTGTTCCATCGGGTGCTCTGTGTTCGATGATGACGACATTTCCCCAACCTGCGCCCGCATCTTCTGCAAACGTGATGCGCCCGTCGGCGGAAGCATAAACCGGCGCGGCGCAATCGGTATCGCCGCCCGCGTTTGCGTTCCAATCTTCGCCTAAATGGCGATTTTCGCCAAAGTCCTGCGCGTTGTACCAGGCGTCAAGGTCTCTGGTTTCGGTGACAAAATCAGTTTCGCCGATTGGAGAAGCAAAACTGCCGGTTGGGAATTTGAGCAAATGTTCGGGAATCGCTTTATCAGGATTTTTCGTCGAACTGCAAGCAATTTGATACGCGAAAAGGCTAAGGGCAAGCAATAAGACTTTTAAAAACCGCATAAGATGGCGCAATTAGCATTGACCAAATACAACTCAAACTTTAACAAACATTCACATTCCGAGAAAGTCCTTCAAAACTTTCACGCGGTCGCGGGCGACGACTAATTCCGTCCGCGATTTATCTTTCAAACGAATCAAAATCTTGCCGGAAAACCAGCCGTGCACTTCTTCGATAAAATTTATGTTGACAATGGCGTTGCGATGAATCCGTAAGAAAAGGCGTGTGTCGAGTTTGGATTCCAATTCATTTAACGAAAAATCAATCGGAAATTGTTTGCCTTCCGAATTTCGGGCAAATGTCATTTTGTCTTCGGCGAAAAAATGCGTGATTTCCGCCGCGTCGAGAATTTGTACTTTCCCGCCGATGCGCGAAGCCAGACGTTCGAGCTTTCGCGGCGCGTCCGGCTGAAACGAGACGGCGATTGACTGAATCATTTTCTGCAAATTTTGCAGTTCGGCTGGGTTTCGGGTTAATCGTTCGAGCTTTGTCAAAGCCTTTTCCAATCTTTCGGTTTCGACGGGTTTGAGCAGATAATCGAGCGAATGGACTTCAAAAGCCCGAAGCGCGTATTCATCGAAAGCCGTTGTGAAAATTACGGGCGGATAATTTTCCAGTTTGGCTAGAAGCTCAAAGCCGTTTAAATCGGGCATTTGAATATCGAGAAAAAGGGCGTCCAATTTTATCGTCGGAATTTCCTCCAAAGCCTTTAAAGGCACAGTAGCTTGCCCGGCAATCTGAACGCGGTTTGTTTCTTCAAGAAGACGCGCAAGTCTTTTGAGAGCCAGAGGCTCATCGTCAATGAGATAAACTTTAAGAAGTTTGTCCATTTGCAGGGATTACGAGCGAAACAGAGCCGCCTGCTCCATTTTTAGTAAATTTGAGCTGCGCCATGTTGTCAAAAATTGTTTCCAAACGGCGTTGCAGATTGTCCAAACCGTGTCCGTTTTTGATTTCGGCTTCAGAAAAACCTTTGCCGCTGTCCTGCACTTCGATTTTCAGAAAACCCTCGTTATCTGTAACAGAAATACAGATTTCGGTTTCTTCCGAACGTTTTGCGGCGACGTGTTTGATTGAATTTTCAACCAGAGTTTGCAGCGCCAGCGGCGGCAGCTTTGTTTCCGAAAAACGTTCATCAGTTTCGATTTTATAATTTAACCTGTCGCCGAAACGAACTTTTTCGATTTCCAGATAATCGCGCGTGATTTTGAGTTCCTGTGCGAGCGTGACGAGACTGCGGGCGTTTGAATCGAGCGAATAGCGCAGCAAAGCCGAAAGCTTTTCGACCATTTTTTCAGCCAGCACGGGATTTTCGCGAATCAGAGCGGCAATCGAATTGAGCGTGTTGAAAAGAAAATGCGGATGAATTCTGGATTCCAGCGAGGCGAGCTGCGCTTCGGTTGCCAGCGCCCGCGCGTTTGCCTCAGCGAGTTCCTTTTGGCGAAGTTCTTCTTCGGTTCTGGCAAGCCGGGCTTGCGAAAACTCATAAAAAAAGATGCTAAAACCAAAAATGAAAGCAATTATCAGCGAAAATACAAAATTTTCCTGAGGCGGCGGGAAAACCTGGTTCCAACTCGAAATACCTAAAATGCTCAGAATCGTTTCGGCAATTGTCACGCCGAAAATAGTCGCAAGGAAAATTATCGTCGTAATTTTGATAAAACGAACAAGCGCTGAATCGCCTAAAAAACGCGGAACGCCGAAAACGACCGTCAGACCGATCAGCGTTCCGATACAGTTTGAATAAACAAATGAAGATAAAAGATTTTTTAAAGAAAGCGTCCGCCGCAAATCCATCGGAAATCCGCTCAGAAGAATGGCGACAACGGTTGCCGCCAGATTAACAAGCAGGATTTCTCCGGCAATTTTTAAAAATTCCTGTTTTCGAGCGGGCGCTTCCTGAGTTTCCATTGAAATCATTCGGGCGTTTATTGTTTGTTCGCCTGAATCCATTTTACCGCCGTTTCGCGCGTTTTGCCCGTTGTTTCGGTTGACAATCGCTGGTAAAAATTTCGTGCTCTTGTTTTAGCGCCGATCCGCTCATAGCCTTCCGCGAGATTTAAGAGAACGCCGTCGCGTATTTCGGCGGGCAACTGCTTGAAATTATCGTCGTTGACCGCAATGATTTTTTCAAAATCGGTGATGGCGGTCTGCAAAAGACGATTAGCTTCGTTCGGGTCTGGAAATTCCTTTGAAGCCTGATACCAGGTCGACCCGCGAACAACCAAAACTCTCGTGTCGCCCGGCGCAAATTCGACGGCTTTTTCCATATCGTCCAAGCCTTGTTTCCAAAGCGCGCTCCCCGCCATAAAGTCTCCCTGATAAAAAGCGTTGCGCGCTAAAACCAATCTTGCGCCGCCCTGCCAGACCAATGCGAGAGCATCTTTCGGATTACTTGCCAGAATTTTTTCGCCCGTTTTCATTGCTCGCTCCAATGCAGCCGAATCGCCTTGAATTCCTTTGATAAACTCCTGTTCCGCCGCCTGGTCAAACTTTAAAGTTTTTGAATCCGCAGCTTTTTGCGCCAAAACGCTCTGCGATTGAGCAATCAAAACGATTGCGGCGAAAAGAATCAAACTGAAATATCTTTTTGTCATTGTATTTTCTCCTTTTAAAAACTGTGTTCGAACTCCAATTTTCTTAATTTGTCATCGAAGATGACCGACAATATAGCGTAGTGTGAAATCCCTGCGTTGCGTGACCGATTCAATCGCTCGCCGAAGGTGAGCAACAGTCCTACGCACAAAGATTGTTCGTCACTTTCAGCGACGGATTACATATCCTTCAAGCTCGTAGGGTTTCACCCTACGCTATATTGTTTGTCTCCTTCGGAGACTTTGTTTGGTTTAAATTGTTGTGTAAAAATTTCCGTGAAAACCAAGCGGCAAATGCTGCCCGGCTGCCCAGACGCGGGCTTCAAATTCGAGGGTTTGCGCGTCGCGGATTTCGAGAAAAGTCTCGTTGCGCGCCGCATCGTAGCCCTGCGCTAAAATCCAGCCGCGTTCTTCGTTTACGCCGCCGGTTTTCGGCACAAAAACAGGCTCGCCGAAAGTGCGCATTTTTCCGGCGTTGGCTTTCTGCGTCGTGCCCTTTTGTAGATCAAACCTCATAATCGCGGCGTTTTCGTCGTAGCCGCGTTCGGCGAGATAAAGAAACCGCGATTTTTGTCCGACAAGACGCGAATCAAATCGTGGAAACTCGACATCGTTCACCAAATCGGATTTGCCGACGACGGCGCGTTTGTTGAGATCAATCGTGATTCTGGTCAGTGTTTGCGAAGAATTGTTAAAAGTGTGCCGAACTTTATCGGTTTTCCAATCCCGTAAAAGCTCAAGAATTTCATTGTCATTACCTAAAATTGATTCAAAAACGATTTTCCCGTCCGCTGTTTCATAAGCGTTGCCGTGATGAAAAATGATATTTGGCGGAAGCTGGATGGTAAACGCTTTTTCTTTCGCGCCGTCGCGCGGAACGACAATAAGCCTCGTAGTTTCGCTTTCGACATAGCGCAGCGCGTCCCCGAAAACTTCGGCTCTTCCGGTCATCAAAGCGGCAAAATCGAGCTTCATCGGCGGAACCGGAATTAGAAAATAATTTTCCGTCAGCATCGCGTCGTGAACCATATAAAAACCGTTCTGCTCGGCTTGATAAATGTCTGCGGCTTTTCCGGTTTGCCGATCAATGCGGAAAACGTGCAGAGTTCCTTTCATGTTTTTTTCAAACCCATACGCAAACATATCGCCGGTTTTCGGGTCAAAGCGGGGATGCGCTGTGAAAGTAAAATCTCTTGGAACAGTTCCGTTAAAATCCCAATAGCCTTCAAAATCGAAAGTTTTCGGATTGATAACTGTCGGCAAACCGCCTTCGGAAAGCCCCAAAAACTTGCCTTGCCATTCGACGACATTGACGCTCGCCTGATTTTTCCCCTCTTTTTGCTGCGGCGCCGGCGAGTTTGCCGCGATGCGGCGCGGCGCAGCCGTGCCAAATTCGTGATAAAGCATTTGTCCGGCTTTTAATTCTTCGAGCCGATGCGGAGTCGGCAGAAAACGCGCTCTCAATTCCGCATTTCCTTCGCGAAAACGCCAGGACGAAAGCAAAGCGTCGCCGTCGAACAAATGCCGGAGCTGTGTTCCATGATTGTCCATCTGCCCCGGCGCGACGCGAAACAGAGTGCCGTTAAGCGCGCGCGGCAAGCTGCCCTCGACTTTTAAATTTTGCCAAACGCCTTCCGCGCTCGGATTCTGCGACGCCAGCCATTGCATCGAACGCCTTGTTTCCGCCAGAACTCTGGCAATCGCGCTTTTTTCCACTAACGCCAGCGCGCCGGCTCCCAAAAGCAATCCGGCAAAACTGCGGCGCGTCATTGTTGTTGTCAGAACGTTTTCCGATTTGTGCGACATTAATTTTCTCCTCTTTGTAAATCCGTGTTTAATAAACACGCCAAGTTTAACGCGCTCAATTTGATAGCCGTTCGCGTTTTCCGACGAAGGGTTTATTTTTCGGATAAAAGGTTCTTCGGCGCGATGATTCGTCACTCAGGTTTCGACTGTTTGAGTTACAATAAGCATTATTTTTTTGATATATTCCGGTGGCTTATGACAATGAAAATTGATTGGCTGCGCGGTTGCGCGACAGCTTTGGTGACGCCGTTTCAAGCGGATTTGAGCGTTGATGAAGATTGTTTCCGGCATCTGGTCGAACGTCAGATCGAAGGCGGCGTGAAACTGCTCGTGTCGTGCGGAACGACGGGCGAAAGCGCGACGATGAGCGAAGAAGAGCGCTTAAGCGTAATTCGTGTAACAGTTGAAGTTGTTAGAGCCAAAAGCGCGGAGACGAGAATTGATAATGCCGAATTTATTTCGGAAATGTCGCATGAATTGTCCGTGGACGACGCTAAAACGGAAGTGGGCAAGCTGATTCCGCGAGTTATCGCCGGAACGGGCGGCAATTCGACTTCGGCAACCGTCGAATTTACCAAAAAAGCGCAGGATTTGGGCATCAATATGGCGCTCGTCGTCGCGCCGTATTACAACAAACCGACACAGGAAGGTTTGTATCAACATTTCAAAACCGTTGCCGAAGCCGCGCCGGATTTGCCGATTATGCTTTACAACGTGCCGGGGAGAACCGCGAGCAACATTTCCGCCGAAACGACTGTTCGATTGGCGCGCGATTGCGAAAACATTGTGGCGACGAAAGAAGCGTCGGGGAATTTGTCGCAGATAATGGAAATTATCAAAAATCGTCCGGCAAATTTCGCCGTTTTTTCGGGCGACGACGCCGTAACTCTGCCTTTGATTGCGCTCGGCGCGGATGGCGCGGTTTCGGTCGCTTCAAACGAGATTCCAGAATTGATGTCGGAAATGACAAACGCCGCGCTCGACAGAGATTTTGCCAAAGCGCGCGAGATTCATTATCGAATTTTGCCTTTGATGGAAGCGAATTTTATCGAATCGAGTCCCGCGCCCGTTAAATTTGTGATGAAAGAAATGAGACTTTTGGAAGAAACTCTGCGCCTGCCGCTCGTCCCGGTGACGGATAAAAGCCGCGAAATTCTGAGAAGCGTTTTGCGCGAAATTCAGTAATCGGTTCACTAACGAACAGAGCGCGGTTCTTTGAAAAGTTAAGCTAAAAGAAAACTTTTCAAAGGAGAACTGAAAATGGCGAAACCGATTTCAAGACAAATGCACGCCGCGACAGATTATGCTTACGCGGCTTTTATCGCCGCCGCGCCCGAATTAATCGGCTACAAAAATGAAGAAACCGCAGCCGGATTGAGCCGCGCCGTCGGCGGCGAAGTTTTGCTGGCGAGCTTGATGACGCGCTACGAATTGGGGCTTGTTCCGGCGATGTCTTTTAAAGCGCATTTAACCGCCGATGTAGTTGTGGGATTGTTGACGATGACCGCGCCGTGGCTGTTCGGATTTTCCGACAACCGTCAAGCCAGAAACACTTTTCTCGGATTCGGCGCGTTTAGCGTAATGGCTGGATTGTTGACCGAGCAGCGTGAAATGAGCGAAAACCGGTAATAATCAAGAATTTTCTCACCACAGAGAACACAGAGAAGTCACAGAGAATTCGCGGAGAAAAATAAACTCTGTGTTTCCTCTGTGACTTCTCTGCGCTCTCTGTGGTGATGTTTTTTTATTTTCCTCGCCTTTGCTCGCAAACAAACAAAAAGTTTTGCCCGCGCATCGCAAATATGTAAAGATTCAGGAAGAACCCAATTCTTCCTAAAACCAAAAACAAGAAGGTCAAGATGCAAGTTGAAGCCCCCATTCAAGCTCAAACCGCCGCACGTCTCCCGCTTTTTCACAATGAACCCCGAACTCTGGCTGAGCTTTTTTATCGCGCCGCCTCTGAAAAATCGCGCTCCGACGCGCTCAATTACAAAACGGGCGACGCTTGGGCTGCAATTTCGTCCGAAGAAATGATTCGGCGGGCGGAAAATATCGCGCTCGGACTTTACGCGCTGGGTTTGCGGCGCGGCGACAAAGTCGCGCTTCTGTCGGCAAATTGTCCGAATTGGACTTTGGCGGACGCGGCTTGTCAAATTTCCGGCATCGTTGATGTTCCCGTTTACACGACACTTAACGCAACTCAGGTCGAATACATTTTGCGGGATTCCGGCGCGGAAGTTTTTTTTATCGAGAACGCGGGCTGCTGCGAACATTTGCGGGAAATCGAGCCGTTTTTGTCCGGTTTGAAAAAGCTCGTCGTTTTCGATTCGGAAAACATCACGGCGGAAAACGCGATTTCGCTTGCGGAATTGGAAACTAGCGGCGAGCGTTTGCGCGTCGAAAAGCCGGATTTAATCAAAAAATTAACCGCCCAAATCAAAGCCGACGACATTGCGACGCTGATTTACACATCCGGCACTACGGGCGAGCCGAAAGGCGTGATGTTATCGCACGCGAATCTCGTTTCAAACGTTTTAGACGCGAGCGAGCGTTACGATTTTTCGCATGATGACAAGGCGCTTTCGGTTTTGCCGCTTTCACATATTTTTGAGCGCACCGGAATGTACGTTTATCTGTGGAACGGAATCTCGGTTTATTACGCCGAATCAATCGAAAAAGCCAAAGAAAATCTCGCGGAAGTGCGCCCGACGATTTTTGTCGGCGTCCCCAGAATTTTTGAAAAAGTCTATGCCGGAGCGAAAGACAAAGCCGAGGCTGGCGGCGGTTTGAAAGCCAAAATCTTCGATTGGGCAATTGAGATTGCCAAAGAACACGCTCGTTTGACGACGGAAAACAAAAACGTGCCGCGCATTTTAGCCGTCAAACACAGCATCGCGGATAAATTGATTTACTCGAAACTGCGCGAGGTTTTCGGCGGTCAGTTGCGCTCGTGCATTTCGGGCGGCGCGGCTTTGTCGGACGAAATCGCGCTGATTTTTACAGGCGCGGGCGTTCCGATTATGCAGGGCTACGGTTTGACCGAAACTTCGCCCGTCGTTACGTCAAACAATCCGATGCATTTCCGCGTCGGCACGGTCGGCAAACCGATTCGTTCCGTAGAAATCCGAATCGCCGAAGACGGCGAAATTCTCGTGCGCGGCGCAAACGTGATGCGGGGTTATTACAACAAACCCGAAGCGACGCGAGAGGTTTTCACACACGACGGATTTTTCCGCACGGGCGACATCGGCGAATTGGACGCAGACGGTTTTTTGAAAATCACCGACCGCAAAAAAGAGCTTTTTAAAACTTCGGGCGGCAAATATATCGCGCCGTCCCCGATTGAACAAATGATTAAACGCTCGCGTTTCGTCAATCAGGTTGTTTTGATCGGCAGCGGGCGCAAATTTCCGGCGGCGCTGATTGTGCCGGATTTTGAACAGCTTGAAAACTACGCCAAATTGAAAGGTTTGGAAATCAAAACGCACGCCGAATTTTGCGCGCATCCGAAAATCATTGATTTGTTCGAGCGACAAATCGAAGCCCAGACGCCGACGCTTTCAAAATTTGAAAAGGTCAAGAAAATCGCTCTGCTCGAAAACGAACTGACGATTGCAGGTGGCGAGTTGACGCCGACTCTGAAAGTCAAACGCCGCGTCGTTGATGAAAAATATAAAGACGTAATTGATAAAATTTACGCCAAGGTTGAATAAAATTGTCGCATAAAATATTTCCGAACGTTTTGTTTCAGAAGATGCGGGATACTGACAAATCATAAAAATATGAGCTACAAAATCAAAGTAGCTTTTCTGATGCTTATCGGCTTGCAGGCTCTTCATTCAATCGAGGAGTTTGTTTTTGAATTTTACGAGCGGTTTCCGCCAATGGCGTTTCTTTATCGCGACTCACCGCATCTGGCAAAACCCGCTTTTTTTATTTCCAATGTTCTTTTAGTTTTGTTCGGCGTGTTCTGCTTTTTTCGCTGGGTGCAGCCCGCGAGCAAAAGCGCCGGGACAATACTCTGGTTTTGGATTACGATAGAATCTTTTAACGTCGCCGCACATTTGGTCTGGGCATTTTTTATCAGAGATTACAATCCGGGTTTGGCAACAGTTTTATTATTTTTGCCGATTTTGATTTATTTGGGCTATCAACTTCAAAGATGGAATACAGAACCGTAAAATCGGAGGATTATGAAGCCGTCCGCCAATTTCTGGCTAAAAACGGCTGGGAAAAGCGCGTTGCCGATAAAGAAAGATTTCAAACAATGATGGAAAACGCCGACCGGACGATTGTTGCGTTTGAAGGCGAGCGCGTCGTCGGTTTCGCCCGCGCTTTGTGCGACGGCGTTTCCAACGGCTACATCGGAACCGTCGCAGTCGCTGAAGATTTTCGCCGTCGCGGCATCGGGCGCGAGCTTGTCGAAAGATTAATCGGCGACGACACAAATATCACCTGGGTTTTACGCGCCGGACGTGGGAGCCGAGAGTTTTGGGAGAAAATGGGTTTTACCGCTTCAAATATTGCGATGGAGAAAACAAGGGGAACCTGAATTTTCATTAAATCACCATAATATTCTAACAAGTTCGATAATTTTAAAGTTGTGTTAGAATTCTCCGCCCTAAATTGAATCGAGGTAAAAATGAAAACTAGCAACCTAAATAAATTTCTGTCTTTCTGTCTTTTGCTGTCTTTAACCATTCCCTGTTTTGGTCAAACGACTCCGTTTTTAACTGAAGATGAAATCAGGATGCTGCGAAACGAGATTTCCGGCGACCGCGCTTTTGAGCATATCCGCGTTTTAACGCAGTGGCACAGAGATTCGGGAATGGAAGGCTATTTTAAGGCGATGAATTACGTCGCCGGAGCCGCCAGAGAAAACGGCTTGCAGAATGTCTCCATTATCAAACAGCCGTTTGATAATGATGAGGGAAAACCTGCCAATTACACGGCTAAATCCGCTGAACTCTGGATGGTTGAACCCGTCGAATTAAAACTTGCAGACATCGGCGACCACGCGCTTTATTTAGCCGACAACAGTCGTGACGCCGACGTTCAGGCGGAATTGATCTGGATCGGAAATGCGAGCGAAGAAGCGTTAAAAAATCTCGATGTCAAAGGAAAAATTGTTCTGGCAAACGCCAATCCGGGAACGGTTTTAAACAACGCCGTCTATAAACGCGGAGCGCTCGGCGCGATTGTTTTTACCACGTCCGAATCGAAAAGTATGCTCGATTTCCCCGACCAATTGCCTTGGGTGCGGATTCCCGATCCGCCGAAAGGACAAAAAGGCTCGTTTGCTTTTAGCGTCTCGCCGCGCAAAGGCGAGACTTTGCGGCGCGTTTTGGAAGATAAAAACGAGCAGGATTATTTTGCGACCGGCAAACGGACGAAAGGCGACAAAGTCGTTGTCAAAGCAAAAGTTGATGTGGACATCGGCACGGAAAACAAACGCACCGGAACTGGAATGGTCGAAGGCTGGATTCGCGGGACGAAATATAAAGATCAGCAAATCGTCATCACCGCGCATCTTCAGGAAGAACAAGGTTCGGCAAACGACGACGGAAGCGGCTGCGGAAATATTCTTGAGCTTGCCAGAGTTTTCAATAAACTAATCAAAGAAGGCAAAATTCCGCCGCCGAAACGCGATTTGAGATTTTGGTGGACTGATGAAATTTATTCCGAATATCAATATATCCGCTCGAATCCGGGTTCGGAAAAACAGATGCTCGCCAATATCCATCAGGATATGACCGGCGCGAAGCAATCAATGGGCAGCCGCGTCCAGCATCTGATTTACGCTCCGCATTCACGCACATCTTATCTCGACGCGCTGTTTGAAAGCGTCGGGAATTTTGTGATTCTGACTAATAATTCGTTTATTCAGGCAAATCGCGGCGGCGGTTATCAGCGCCCTTTTTCACAACCGATAATTGCTACGCGCGGTACGCGCGAGGCTTATAACGCGCGTTTCGTACCGTATTTTGGTTCTTCGGACAATCTTGTGTTTGTCGAAGGAATCATCGGCGTTCCGTCTGTCGCGCTGGTTAATTGGGACGATTATTACATTCATTCTTCGGACGACGATTTGTTTCAGATTGATCAGACTCAATTGCAGCGAAACAATTTCATCATCGGCGCGATGGGGCTTTATCTGGCTTACGCCGAAGCCGAAGATATTCCGCTCTTAGCCAGCGAAACTTACGCGCAGGGCGGCAAGCGAATCGCGAATGATTTGCAAGTTGCGCTGCAAATTTTAAACAGCGCGGACAATTGGGCTGACGCGCATTTGTTGATCGAACAAGGCTCGATCCGCGAACGACGCGCGCTCAACTCAATGCGTGTTATTGCCGGAAACGACAAACCGGCAAATCAAACAATTGACACATTTTTAAAGCTGGTTGATTCCCGCGAAAAACAGCTTTTGGATGAACTCGGCGCGTTTTATCAAAATAAATACGGGAAAAAAGCCGTTTTGAATTTATCGGCGTCGGAAACCGAAGCGTCGAGAAAAATCCCGTCCAACATTGCTTCTTTGGACGAATATTTTACCAAACGAACGGGCGCACAAACCGGAATGCACCAGCTTATGCGCGGCGAAACGATGAGTTTTGTTGACGGCAAACGTAGCTATTTCGATATTTACAAAGCCGTCAAAGCGGAAGCTCTGGCGGCGGGCAAATTCTACTACGGGACGGTAACGCTCGCGGATGTGGTCAAGCATCTCAATGCCAACGTCAAATCCGGCGCTTTGACGTTAAGGTAATGAAAAATCGTCCTTATTTCTTTGGAACCGGAATCAGTGTTTTTCGTGAGATAGTCTAAAAATTCAAGGAGAGTTTTATGGACAATTACGAAAAACTTAGCTCACTGATTTTTAGATTTTTAGGCGTTTTTATCGCTTTTTCGGTTTTCTCGGACTTTTGCTGTTGGGAATTGCAATGTTTTCCACGCCTTCGCCAAGAGTCAGAAGTGATATATACGTTTTCTGGTGCTTGTATTTTGTTCCTACTTTGTTTGGTTTATCATTGATAAGAATCAGCAATTCTTTAGGGAAACTGATTTGTCGGAATTTAAATTAGCTCAAAGCGGCAATGGTTTAAAACAAGCCTTTGCGGAATAGGTGAGAAGTAAGAGGTAATAAGTGATAACTATCATCTTCCATTTATTCCGTAGAGGCTTTCTTGTTTTATTCAAATGCATGATTTCTAATTGAAATTATGACTTTAAAAGAGCAGATTGAAAATCTGATTGCGGAAAACAAATCAGAGTTTTCAAGTTCGGATCATGAATTTTTCAATCAATTTAAAGCCGCATTAACACGCGGTGAAATTCGGGCAGCGACGCGCGACAAAAACGGCGTGTGGCAAACAAACGCTTGGGTAAAACAGGGAATCTTGCTCGGTTTTAAAATAGGCGCGATTGTTGAAATGTCGCAGGAAACCGAAACGCTTAAATTCTTTGATAAGGAAACTTATCCGCTGCGCCCGATGAATTTGGATGACAAAATTCGCGTCGTTCCGGGCGGTTCTTCGATTCGTGACGGCTCGTTTGTCGCGCCGGGCGTAGTTTGTATGCCGCCGTGTTATGTGAATGTCGGCGCGTATGTTGACGAAGGCACAATGATTGATTCGCATGCGCTCGTCGGTTCGTGTGCTCAAATCGGGAAACGGGTTCACATTTCGGCGGCGGCGCAAATCGGCGGCGTGCTTGAACCGATTAACGCCAATCCCGTAATTATCGAAGACGATTGTTTGATTGGCGGAAATACGGGCGTTTATGAAGGCGTGATTGTGCGCGAAAAATGCGTTTTGGCTTCGGGCGTGATTCTGACCGGCTCGACTCCGGTTTTCGATCTTATTCGCGGCGAAATTTATAAGAAAACAGCGGAAAAACCGCTTGAAATTCCGGCGGGCGCGGTTGTTGTACCGGGCGCGCGGGCGGTGACAAACGAAACCGGGAGAAATTGGGGTTTGTCGCTTTACGCGCCCGTGATCGTCAAATACCGCGACGACCGTACAGACGCCGCCACGAAATTGGAGGATTATCTTCGTTAACTTGGAAATTCAAACCTTGCAAACGCCTGTCGAAATTATTATTAACGCCGGAAGCGGCGCGGGGGATAAAACTGAGCTTGTAGAACGTCTGAAAGAGGTTTTTGACGAGCACAGCGTCGCGGCGCGTTTTTCGTTAATCGAAAGCGGCGACGATTTTGAGGAAACTTTAGAAAGAATCGTCGAAAGCGATGCCAAAATAATCGTCGCGGCGGGCGGCGACGGGACAATTAACGCGGTTGCAGCGAAATTAGTCGGAACGGATAAAACGCTCGGCGTGCTGCCGATGGGAACGCTTAATCATTTCTCGAAGGATTTAGGGATTCCGCAGGATTTGGAGGAAGCGGCGCGCGTCGTTTGCGAAAATCACATGACGACTGTTGATGTCGGCGAAGTCAACGAACGGATTTTTATCAATAATTCGAGTATCGGGCTGTATCCGCGAATCGTTCGGCGTCGCATTCGACAGCAACGCTCCGGTTACAGCAAATGGTCGGCGGCATTTTGGTCGTCGCTGGCGATTTTCACCCGCTATCCTTTTTTGGACGTTAAGCTCAGAATTGACAGAAAATTTATGGAACGCCGGACGCCGCTTATTTTCGTCGGCAACAACGAATATGAGATTCACTCTTTAAACATGGGCGCGCGGCAGAGCTTACAGGACGGAATTTTGAGCGTTTACGTTTTGCATCGGACCGGGCGCGCCGGTTTATTATTGCTTGCGCTGCGTTCGCTGTTCGGCACGCTGCGCGATGCCGAAGATTTCGACGAATATTTTACCGACGAATTAACAATTGATAAACGGCGCAAACAAAAGCGCGTGCTGGTCGCGCTCGACGGCGAAGTCGTTTTGATGAACGCGCCGCTGCGTTACCGCATTTTGCCGCGCGCTCTGCGAGTTATTGTGCCGAAAGTCGAGAATGAGCGATGAAAACTTTAGTTCATCTTTCCGATTTGCATTTCGGGCGCGTTGATTACGCGGTCGTGCGCGGTTTGATTAAAAAAATTCACGAAATCGCACCGGATTTGACTGTCGTGTCGGGCGATTTAACGCAGCGCGCTCGCTCCGCTCAATTCAAGGAAGCGAGCAGTTTTTTGAGGGCTTTGCCGCCGTGTCCGCAAATCGTCGTGCCGGGAAATCACGACGTGCCGCTTTATAACGTTTTAGACCGTTTTACCGCGCCGCTCGAAAAATATAAAAAATACATCACAGCCGATTTGCGACCTTTTTACGCCGACGAGGAAATCGCCGTTTTAGGCGTCAACACGGCTCGCTCACTGACAATCAAAGGCGGGCGTATCAACGAACACCAGATCGAATGGATTCGTGAAAGATTATGCCCGACCTCAGAAGCTGCGATTAAAATCATCGTCACGCATCATCCGTTTGATTTGCCGGAAGGTTATGAGGAAAGAGATTTGGTCGGGCGCGCGCGAATAGCGATGAAAATGCTGGCAAGCTGCGGCGCGGACGTTTTTCTCGCCGGGCATCTCCACGTCTCGCACATCAGCGAAACGGCAAAGCGTTATCGTATCGAAGGTCATTCGGCGCTCGTTATCCAAGCCGGAACCGCAACCTCGACGCGCGAGCGCGGCGAAGATAATTCGTTTAATGTAATTCGCATCGAACGTCCCGATTTAACGGTCGAACGACTCGTCTGGCAACCCGCAAGCTCGCAGTTCGAGATAGCCGAAATCAAAAAATACCGCCAAATTCCAAGCGGCTGGGAAAAAATATTAACGCTTTAAAAAGCTTGATTTAAAATTATTTGCGCGGCTTCTTTTAAATTTTTAGCCGTAAAATCCGCATTGTTTGTTTCACCGCCGAGCAAAATTGTCCGACAGCCTGCGCGCCGCCCGGCTTCGGCGTCTTTGGGCGAATCGCCGACGATCCATGAGTTTTGCAAATCGAGATTATTTTCCCGCGCCGCTTGCAGAATCATTCCGTCTTCGGGTTTGCGGCAATCGCACAAAAAACTGTATTCGGGGATTTTTCCGCCGGGAAAATGCGGGCAAAAGTAAAAACCGTCAAATTCGATTTCGCCCAATTCGTTTAATTTTTCCCAAACCGCCGTTAAATCTTTCTCCTCAAAAAATCCGCGCGCAATTCCTGACTGATTTGAAACGATAAAAATTTTAAATCCGGCTTTCTTTAATTTCCGCACGATTTCCGTTGCTCCTTCGTTTAAAACGATCAAATCGGGATTGACGTTGTAAGGAACGTCTTTGACAAACGTGCCGTCTTTGTCGAAAAAAACGGCGCGGGATTTGGCGATTTTTGCTGTCATTGTTAGATTTATTTTGCGATATTTTTGGAAAATAAAAAACAATGAACGATTTTAAATTGCCCCGTCGTCTTGAGGGCGTGCAAACGACTTTGATTCGACAGGTTTTTGAACGCGCTTTGCCCGATTCGATCAATCTCGG
>DASVRD010000127.1:0-49901 GCA_036388775.1 Pyrinomonadaceae bacterium
TTTGCTGGCTTCCATTCGTTTGCTGTCCGAATTTCAAAATCAGGGAATCGGTTCAAAAATCATCCGGGATTTGCTTGAAAAATCTGAAAAGCCTGTTAGATTGCAGGTTTTAAAGGTAAATCCGGCGCGGCGTTTATATGAGCGTTTGGGCTTTGAAATTTGCGAAGAAACCGCAACGCACTTTACGATGAAAGCCGTTCCGTTAGAAAGCGGCAAGAAAAAGTAAAATCGAAAAATTGTTGCGAAAAACCGGGCAAATATGACAGCATAGGCGGGCAGTTTTCGATTTCGGCAACTCCGCCGCGCTAATTTATCGTCAAAAAATGGATATGACACAGGCGAAACCTGAAATGGAAAAAGGGGTTTTTAAAGCCAAACGGCTGACTTTTCTCAACGCGCCGATTTTAACGGCTGCCGGCGAATATAGATACGAGCCGATAACGCTGACCGCCGCCCGCAATCTGGTTCAGGAATTCCACAATCTGGGACGCACGATTCAATCGGCAATCGGACACGCTTCGACCGCCGAATTGATGACCCTGATGCTCAAATATCCGGTCGAAAACAACCGCATCAATTTCATTCAAACTCCGAGCGACATCGCGCTCGTCTTCAAACTCAAACAACGCCAGCCGGAAGGCGTCGTGCTTACCAAACAGCAAATCGAAACAATCGGTTACGAACTCGGTTTGTTGAGCAGAATAGATTGCGACAAGAAAGAAGAAACAGATCGCGGATAATGCCCGTTTGCGCGAATTATAAAATGAAGGAATGCCCGGAAAGCGACATTTTGGGCGAGTTTCCGGGCAATTTCAAATCTTACTAGAATTTACCTGCAAAAGATTCTTCGGCAGGCGCGTTTTTTACTTTTTGGAAGCTAATACAACAAAGTGACCTGAGAATAATCATTTACATCGGTAATCGTATTTGAATAAGCATTGGTGATTTCAATCGTATGCTCACCAAAGGTAAGATTATTGACGGGAATATAAGTCGTCCTCATCGCTTGATGATTGTTATTCTGGTTTGCCCAACACATCGCCGTGCTGCCTATCTGCTTACCGTCAAGACTCAGATTTATCCCAATTAAAACCGCTGCGCTTTCGGTTCGGGCTGTTCCCGACAAAACGAACACTACCGGACCATCTGACGGAGACTTGAAAGTCGCCGTTTGCGGAAGCGGTCCCGGACCGTCGAAAATTATCATTGCGTTTGCCATTGTTTTCTCCTTTGTGGAATCAGTTGAATTAATGCTTTAGAGCGACACGGCTTTGACCAAAACAAGCGCGCCACATCTGCTTACCTGCCGTCGCTTTTATAGTAGTTTATGCGTGCAGTGTTGCGGAATCTAGCAATTATTGACCGGTCTGTCAAATATTTTTTGAATATTTTAAATCTACATCGGCAAACAAAAGCATTTTTCCATTGAGCTTATTCAAATCCGCTTAACGCGCAATCATTTTTTAATAAGTCGCCAGACCGCAATTGACGTTGATATTTTGCCCGGTGATTGCCGCGCCCGCTTCCGAAGCGAGAAACAAAGCCGTCGCCGCGATTTCTTCCGCCGTTTCAAATCTTTTCAGCAGCGTGCGCGATTGCGTCATCGCAATCAGACTTTCCGGCTGCGCGCGAAAAGCGGCGGCGAGCTTTTCGTTAAATTCCGCGCCGGTTTCGGTGTCGGGCTGAAAACCTGGAATTATTGCGTTGACCGTAATGTTGTTTGCGCCAAGCTCTGCGGCTAAAACTCTGGTCAGAGCGAGCAACCCGGCTTTTGCCGCAGCGTCGGCGGCGGTGAACGGAGTCGGATTTTTTGCGGAAAGACCGCCGATGTTGATGATTCTGCCCGCGCCGGATTCGACCAGATGCGGAATCGCGGCGCGCGAAAACAAAAATGCGCCGCGCAAGTTTGCGTTTAAAACCGAATCCCAAAGCTCTGCCGACATCTCTGCTACCGAAACGCCGACGCCCGTTGTCGCAGCGTTGTTGACCAAAACGTCAATTCGCCCGAAACGCTGTCTGGTGACTTTGACGATTCGATTAATATCCGTCTCGCTTGTCGCGTCTCCGCGCAGTGCTAAAATGTTGTCGCCGAAATCTGCGAGCTGGTCGCAGGCTTCTTCTAGCTTTTCCAGATTTCTGCCGTTGACCACAACTTTCGCTCCGGCTGCGGCAAATCCGCGAGCGATGGCGAAACCGATTCCCTGACTGCTTCCCGTTACAATTGCAACTTTGTCTTTCATACTGAATTCAATTTTAAATTCATTTCCCCAAATTAAGCGAATTTTTCATTATGATGAAAATAAACGTCAAAAAAAGGCGGCAAATGTTGAGTCTCAATTCTTTCTTTTAAAATACAGCGTTTCTTTTTTCCGTCCGGTTCGTTTAAGATAAACGGCAGTATGCTTGAGCGCGGGCACTGGATATGGCGATATGCGATTGCCGTTATTTTGATTATGGTCGTCGTAATTCTAAAAATTACGATGCAGTCGTTCATTGAAGAAAGCGCTCCATTTTTGTTTTTTACGCTCGCCGTAATGTTTGTTTCCTGGTACAGCGGACTGTTTCCCGGATTATTTACCACTTCGCTCGGCGCGGCTCTCGGAACTTATCTTTTTGTCGAGCCTTATTATTCTTTTAAAATCAACACGCAGACCGATTTCGTCAAAGTAATTTCATTCTTTATTATCGGCGTCACAATTTCGTGGATTATCGAACAGCTACGGACAGCGCGCGATATTGCGGAGGCAAAAGCCGAAGAAGCCCAAGCGGAATCGGAAGTCAGAAGAAAAGCCGAAGAAGCGGCGAAAGAATCGGAAAATCGTTTTCGCCTGGCGGCTGACACCGCGCCGGTTTTTATTTGGATTGCGGGAACCGACAAACGCTCAACCTGGTTTAATAAGCCTTGGCTCGATTTTACCGGCAGAACCGTAGAGGAGGAAACAGGCAACGGCTGGTCGGGAGTTCACCCGCTCGATTTGCAGCGGTGTTTGGAGATTTACAATTCGTCTTTTGATGCTCGCAAACCGTTTTCGATGGAATACAGGTTGCGCCGTCACGACGGAATGTATCGCTGGATTTTGGACAACGGCGTCCCGCGTTTTGCTCCGAACGGCGAGTTCTTAGGTTACATCGGCTCGTGCATTGACATTCACGAGCGCAAACAAGCTGAATCCGAGCGCGAAAAATTGCTCAAAGAAGCGCAGACCGCACACAAACAAGCCGAAATCGCCAACCGGATGAAAGACGAGTTTCTGGCTACGGTTTCACACGAATTGCGCACGCCTTTGAACGCTATTTTAGGTTGGACGCAAATGCTCAAAAACGGAATCGTCGGTTACGAACAGCTTCCGAAAGCGATTGAAACAATCGAGCGCAATTCGCGCTCGCAGGCACAGCTCGTCGAAGATTTGCTTGATGTAACGCGCATCGTCAGCGGCAAGTTGCGTTTGAACGTCAAGCCGGTTGAGTTATCTTCAATCGTCGAAACGGCGATTGACACGGTTCGTCCGGCTGCTGAAGCGAGAGGCGTTGAAATCGAAAAGCGTTTCGACGAACATCCGGCGCTGGTTTCGGGCGACGCCGAACGCCTCCAGCAAATTGTCTGGAATCTGCTTTCAAACGCGATTAAATTTTCGCCGAAAGGCGGGCGCGTCACGGTTCGTCTGGAACGCGCCGTAGATGCGGCTCAAATTACTGTGTCAGACACCGGAAAAGGAATCGAGCCGGAATTTTTGCCGTATGTTTTCGAGCGCTTTCGCCAGGCGGACGGCACAACAACGCGCAAACAAGGCGGTTTGGGGCTAGGTCTGGCAATCGTCAAGCATCTGGTCGAGCTGCACGGCGGCGAGATTTCAGCCGAGAGCGAAGGCGTAGGGAAAGGCGCGGTTTTCGCCGTCAGATTACCGCTTCGCGCGCTCACGGAAGCCGTGCCGGATGAAAATGGAGCTTCGTCGGTTTTAAATTTAAATTTAGCTTCCGGCGGCGATTTGTCAATTGATTTGCACGGCTTGCGAATCGTTGTGGTTGACGACGAGCGGGACGCGCGCGAATTACTGCGGTCGCTGCTGACGACTTATGGAGCGGAGGTTATGATTTGCAGCTCGGCTGGTGAAGCGTTTGAAGCCGTGCGGCGCGAAAAACCCGATTTGCTGGTTTCCGATATTGGAATGCCGGAGGAAGACGGGTATTCGCTAATCGCAAAAATTCGTCGTTTACCCGAAACCGAGGGCGGCAAAACGCCTGCAATCGCGCTGACGGCTTTTGCACGGATTGAAGACCGAATCCACGCTTTGTCACAGGGTTTTCAAATGTTTGTGCCGAAGCCGGTCGAGCCGAATGAATTGATTGCCGCGATTCGCAGTTTGGCGGGAATAAACGAATCTTTACCAAAAAATGTCGGAAATCGAATTGCAAACAGTTGAAATTGAAACCGGCGGGCGCTCGCTGGAAGAAATCTCAGCGGCTGTCGAGGCGCTGATTTTCGTCTCAGACGAACCGATTGCTCTGAAAACAATCGCCGAAATTTTGGAAGAAGACCGTGAAATCGTGGCTTCGGTTCTGGAAAATCTGGCGGAAGAATTCAACTCGCGCGCGGGCGGTTTGCAGCTTCGTGAAGTCGCGGGCGGCTGGCAAATTTCGACTCGCCCCGAATTTCACGAAGAAATTCGACGTTTTTTGAAAACACGCCCGAACGCCAAACTGTCGCTCGCCGCGCTTGAAACTCTGGCGGTGATTGCTTATAAACAACCCGTCACGGTGCCGGAAATCCTGCAAATTCGCGGCGTTCAATCCGGTTCGGCGATTAAAACTCTGCTCGACCGCCGTTTAATCGTCGCCAAAGGCAGAAAAGAAACCGTTGGGCGTCCGATGATGTACGGAACGAGCAAAGAATTTCTGCTTCAATTCGGTTTAAAGGATTTATCGGAATTACCGAGCATCGAAGATTTTGAGGATTTAACTGTAAATAGCTAAAGATGGAAGAACGATTGCAAAAACTTATTTCGCAAGCCGGTGTCGCTTCGCGGCGCGCGGCTGAAGAATTGATTAAAGCCGGAGAAGTTTCGGTCAACGGCGAGATCGTGACCGAGTTGGGAACGAAAGCAGATCCCGAAAAAGATCACATCAAGGTGCGCGGTAAATTGATTAATACGGCGCTCAAAGAGCGCGATAAAGTTTACGTGCTGCTTTATAAACCGCGCGGCTTTTTGTCGAGCGCAGCAGACCCGGAAGGCAGAAGATTGGTGACGGATTTAGTTCCGCCGTCTTTGGGCAGACTTTATCCGGTCGGGCGGCTGGATTATATGACCGAAGGGTTGATTATTTTGACCAATGACGGAGATTTGACAAATTTTATCACGCAATCGAAAAACAAAGTTCCGAAAGTTTACGAAGTCAAAGTCAAAGGCATTCCGACCGAAAAGCAAATCGAATCTCTGCGTCGCGGCGTCAGGCTCGAAGACGGTCATCGCACTGCTCCCGCCGAAATCGTGCAAATCGGCGCGACCGAAAACAACGCCTGGTACGAAGTCACTTTGCGCGAAGGTCACAACCAGCAAATTCGCAAAATGTTCGATTCAATCGGGCATTCGGTAACTAAATTAAAAAGAGTCGCTATCGGTCACATCCGGGACGAAAAGATACAAAGCGGACAATACCGTTTTTTGACAGAACCGGAAGTAAAAGCTTTCACGCCTCGGAAACCCAGGATTAACAAATAATTTAAGTCCGCATACAAAAAGAGCCGCCAAATTTGGCGGCTCAAATTATTACTTTTACTGCAATCAAAATTCCATTTACCAATTAACAATTAATTCTTCCGAATTTTGCCAGACGGGGACATCTTCACGAATAGCTACACGTTGTAACCAATCGGGATTTGTCAGCAATCGCCCGGCTCCAACGGCAACCGCCAATAACGGTTCTTCAGCAAGAGTAACGTGCAGCTTTAAATCGTTTTGCAAGCGTTCGGGCAGTCCTTTGAGTAACGAACCGCCGCCGGTTAATAAAATTCCCGTTCGATAAACGTCCGCCGTCACGTCCGGCTGCGATTCTTCAACCACGCGCCGAATCGCAGCGATGATTTCCACAATTACGGGTTCAAGCGCCTCCCGCACTTCCTCTGTAGAAAGCATCACGATTTTCCCCATTCCGTCGGTCACGCCTTTGCCGATAACTTCCAGCTTTTTGGCTTCGGAGCTTTGTTCTTCAAACTCTGTGAAAGATGCTCCGAGTTCCTTTTTAACTTCCTCAGCCGTGCGCTCGCCGATTTGCATTTCATATTTCGTTCGGATATACGACTGAATCGCTTCATCCATTTTGTTACCGGCAACCGGCAAGCTCTTTGAAGAAACAATCGCGCCGGAAGCGACAACGGCAATATTAGTAGTGCCGCCGCCGATGTCAACAATTAAATGCGCCTGCTCGTTTTCAATCGTTAATCCCGAACCGATAGCCGCAGCCAATCCTTCATCAACCAGATCAATGCGCACCGCTTTAGCGTCGCGCGCTGCATCGCGGACGGATCGCTGCTCGAGCGCCGTGCTCGCGCCGGGAACGCCGATAACAAGGCGGCTGCGTTTGTTCTTATTTCCGTGAGCGCGATGTATAAAAGCCGAGAGCATTTTTTCGACGGCATCGAAATTAACGACCGTGCCGTTGCGAACCGGGCGATGAACGTCGGTGTCGTGCGGCTCGCGCCCCAAAAGTTTGTACGCGTCGCTGCCGACGGCAAGCACTTCCCCGTTGTATTTGTTGATGGCAACGGCGGAAGGCTCGTTTAAAACAACGCCAGTTCCGGGAGCAAAAATTATTGTGTTAACCGTTCCGAGATCAACCGCCAAATCTTCCGAAAAGAAATCGCCGATAATACTCATAAATTATCCAATCTGCGTTTGTTATTAGACGTTGCAACTTGATTCGGTTTTCCGAAAGCAGGAATCAGAAACAGCAAATTTTGTACCATTGAAAACATTGTGTTTTATCCGTTATTACCTTTTGCGGGTGTTCGCTTATGAGACAACACCGTTTCAATTAGAGGCAGCAGCAATTCCAATTCTCCTGCCGTTTGACAGTGACGATGTGTCTCCGCAAACTATAAGCTGACAGCTTTTTTTATCCGCATTTATGAAAAAAGAAAATGTTTTATTCGGAATTGTCGGTCTGGTTTTCGGTTTAATTATCGGCTTCGTCGTAACTAATTCGATAAACCGTAACGCTTATAGTCAAATGGCGACGCAAAACGCGCCCAGCGCCGGGCTTTCAGGAAATCGGGCGCAAGTGTCGAATCAGGTTGTCAGAGACCAACCCGGCACGGGCGGCGCGATGCCGCAAATTCAGCAAACAATTGACCGCGCGAAAAACGAACCCGGGAATTTCGCCGCACAGATGGAAGCCGGAGAGATGTATAACCGCATTCAACGTTTTGACGAAGCCGCCGATTTTTTTGAAAAAGCAATCCAAATCAAACCCGATGATTATGACGCAGTAGTGAAAGCCGGAAACGCGCGTTTTGATGCAGGAGCGATTAAAATGGAAAACGGCGGCGACGGGACGGAAGATTTTAAACGAGCCGAAAAAATTTACGACGCCGCTTTGGCGAAAAATCCGAACGATCCAAGCGTGCGAACCGATTTGGGTTTAACTTATTTTTATCGTAAGCCGAAAGACATTGAACGAGCGCTCAAAGAATTTCAAACTTCGCTCGCCGCCGATCCGAAACACGAAATGACTTTGCAGGTTATGGCGCGGGCGCTCAAAGAAAAAGGCGATGCGGCAGCTTTGCGGGAAACGCTGGCAAAACTGGAAAAAGTCAATCCGAACAATCCGACCTTAAAACAGCTTCGGACTCAATAAAAATCTGACAAACTGTAAACTTTCAACTGTAAACTGTTTTGCATAAATCCATCTTTTCTTTGCAAGACAGTTTATAGTTCACAGTTTACAGTTTATAGTTTGCGCTTTTTACTGGTGAGATAATTTTGAGAACTCAACAGCAAACAAAGATTATTTTATTTTTTATTGCTCAATGGAAAATTTCACGACATCGAGCAAAGCGAAACGCTCGATTTTCCCGTCTTTGGCAATAACGACCAGCGTTCCTTTATCAACCGACGCTCGCAGAATTTCCGACATCGGTCGCTCGATTTTGTAACCGTCTTTGAGCAAAACCACCAGCCGCACATTTGCCAGCGGATCAACTTTCGGTTCGGTCGTTGTTTCTTTTCTTGCGGACGAAGCTCGTCCGGTTCGACGAGGCGTATTTGCGCGGCGCGGACTTCGAGCCGGCGGTGTCGCCTCGGGAGCGTTTTCGGTAGTCGTTTCGGCGGAATTGGTTTTCGCCGCTTCTTCCGTTTTTGGCTGTGCAGTTCGGCGCGGCGGTCTTGTTCTTGAAGTTCGCCGCGTTGCGGGCGGGCGCGTTGTCGTTGCGGTTGTTTCTTCGACTGGCGTTTCCTTTGCCGGTTCGGTTTCCGCTTTTTCGGGTTCTGTTTTCTCAGGTTCCGGTTGTTTCTTAGGCTCTAAAACTTCGATAATCGCACCGGCGGAATTGACGCGGGCGACCGCTTCGCTGCTGACTTTGCCGGTCGTTTTCGGTTCTAAATCTTCCGGCGGCTGAGGTAAATCCGTGGCGGCGGCAAAGCTGCCGGAAAAATTGATGCGATAACTCGCCGCTTCATCGTTTGGAGTTCTGCCTTCGACTCGCATCACGACTTGCGTTCGCTGACGAAAATAAACAATCCGGCTTGTTTTGCTTGCGGAATCGGAAGCGTAAATCGAAATTTTTGAAATCGGTTTGAGCGTCGCTGCTTCAAACAAATCAATATCGCCGTTAAAATTTGCCGTTTCAAGATTCAAAAACAAATCGCCGACGCCCGCGTAAAAAGTGTAAAAATGGCGCGTCAAACGCGCGTCGCCGATGTCGCGCGCCGCAATCGTGCCGCTGATTTCATCGCGCATAATCGGCGACGGAAAATCCTGATTCGCGCTTTGCCCGAAAACCGGCGCTAGCAGCAGAAAGAAAACAAAAATTAAACCGAATTGCTTCATTTTTTTGTGCGAGAGAGACTTCAGCGCAAATTCTACAACCTTTTGAATCCGAAACAAAAAGAGGCGAGAAATTTCTCGCCTCTCTATTCTAATTTCATTAGTTTTTATTCGACTTTCGCCGCGTTTGCCGGTATGCCCCGTAAGATTTCCAGAGCTTTGTTTAATTGCACGTCTTCCTGCACGACTTTCGGAGTCGGCGCGGGCGCGGCTTCCGGCGAAGGCTGTGGCTCAGTCTCCTGACCTTCAAGCTCTTCGGGGTCAAGGGGTTCTGGTTTTTCCGCTGGTTTGACTTCGGTCGAAGGCATCACACCCGAAGTTTTGCGGTCGTCGGTCAAAAATGGATTGCCGTTTGCCGAAGCCCATTTAACTGTAGTTAAAAGCAATCCGTCGCCGTCGCGCAAATTGAAAAGCTGCTGCTCGGTTCCCGAACCGAACGTGCGTTCGCCGACGACTTCGCCGCGTTTACGGTCGAGAATCGCGCCAGCCACGACTTCCGCCGCGCCTGCCGTGCCGAAATCAACGAGAGCGGCGACCTGACCGTTCCAAACCGCTTTTGACGGATCGGCGACGTAAGTTTTGACGACTTTGTTTTCACGTCCCAAAGTCTGCGCGAGCGTTCCGTCTTTGATGAAAAGATTCGCCACGTTGACGGCTTCCTGCAAATTGCCCGTCGCGACGCCGCGCAAATCGAGGACGACTTTTGAAACGCCCTGTTTTTGCAAATCCTGGAGGCGCGTCCGGACATCGGCGGATTTGCCTTCTTCAAGACTGTTCACTTTTAAAATGCCGATTTTACCGTTCGTCTCGACGCGAAATTCCGATTCGGGCGTTTTGTAAGTTCCGCGTATGATTTCGATTGTTTGCGGTTTCGCTCCGGCGCGCAGCACGCGGACTTTAACCCGCGTTCCGGCGTCGCCGAGCAGCATTTGTTTGGCGTCGTAAAGCGAAATGTCGCGCGTAGCTTTGTTTTCGATGTATTCGATCACATCGCCCGGCTGCAACCCGGCTTTTTCCGCCGGACCGCCTTTGATGGGCGCAATCACGTATAAATACGAAGCGATTTGCGACAATTCCGCGCCGATTCCGGCTCGATTGCTCGCTTTTTTCGCTTGAAAATCTCTGACCTGTTCGGGCGTCAAATAAGACGAATACGGGTCGAGTCCGTAAGCCAGACCGCGCAGAGCGCCCGCGCGAACTTTTTCCAGATTCGGCTCGTCAACGTAATCTTCCTGAATATGTCTTAAAACATTTTCAAAAATGCGAAGCTGCGAACCGGCGTCGTTCGCCGATTGCTGCGCGCGGGTGGCTAGATAACCGCCGACAAACGAATAAAGCGCAATCGAAGCCGACAGAATGACAAACAAAAACTTGGTGCGAAATGACATTTGGCTGATACCTCAAAAATCGGTTACTTTGGCAATGATACAAGAATCGGGGCAAAAAAACTAAATTTATTGCCGTTTCTTGCATAAAATAAACGTTTAATTCAATGAAAACTTCAGGACGAATTCTCGCACTTGATTTAGGCGCAAAGCGCATCGGCGTTGCCGTCAGCGACGAATTGCAAATGACCGCGCGAGGCGTCTCAGTGTTTACGCGGGAAACATCAGAAAAGTTGCTTGCCGCCGTGCAAAAACTAATCGAGGACTTTGACGCCGTTGCGCTGGTAATTGGTTTGCCGTTGAATTTCGACGGGACGGAAAGTGCCGGAACAATCGAAGCCCGCAGAATTGCCGATTATTTTGTCCAAAATTTATCAATTCCGGTTTATTTGCAGGACGAGCGTTTAACTTCCCGCGCGGCTGAGGAAAATCTGCGCGAACAAGGCATTCACGACCGACGTAAGATTAAAAGTCTGGTTGATATGGAAGCCGCCGCCATCATTTTACGTGATTTTATAGCGACAAAGGAGTGAATGAATGTTTTGTCAGTTATGTGGTAAAAAACTGGTTCAAAATTTGAGCTATTGCCCGCAATGCGGAAACAGCTTGCAAAGGAAAACCGATGATCTCAAAAAGCAAAAAGATGACCTCAATGGTCTGCTGATCGCGATTACTCTCGGCGGACTCGGTATAATTATCGGTTTGGCTGCCGTTCTGAAAGAAGTTTTAAATTTAGACACACAACTTATCGTATTGTTTGTGTCTATCAGTTTTTTGGCTGTTCTCGCAGTTGAAATAATGTTTATCTGGCAATTGGTTCGCTTGCAGCGACATGAAGCTTCGTTTGAAAACGAAACCTCTCGATTGCACGCTGCCGAAACGAAAATGCTTGAAGAAGCAAATACGCCGATGCTGTATCCAACGCCCGCCAGCGTTACCGAAGGGACTACCGAAGTTTTACAATCCGTCGCCGAAGACCTAAAAACCAAGCGCCTGTGAAAACTAAAGCACCGAATTTTTTGCTACACTTTGAGGTTAATGCGATTAATAAAATACGTTTTTTTACTGCTTATAATTTTGCTTTTGGGCGCTGGCGCTTTCGGTTATTGGGCTTACGGAGAAATGACGACGCCGGTCGCGCACGAGAAAGCGAATCAATATATTGAAATACCGCGCGGCTCTTCGCCTTCGGAAATCATCAGCCGTTTAAACTCGGAAGGCATCTTGAAAACAGCGCTGCCGCTGCAAATTTATCTTCGTCTTTACGGCAAAGGCTCAAATTTTAAATCCGGCGAATATCGCTTTCCGTCGCCGATTACGCCGCTCGGCGTAATTAAAAAATTGGAAGAAGGCGAAGAGCGCACAAATCGTCTGACAATTATCGAAGGTTGGACTCGGTTTGAGATCGCCAAAGAAATCGCCGAAAAATTTCCGCCCGCCGAACCCGGACAAACGACGAACCCGGCTGACGTGATGGCTTTGCTAAACGACACGAGCTTAATCGCCGATTTTGATCCGGCGGCGAAAAATCTCGAAGGCTATCTTTACCCGGACACTTACAGCCTCCCGCGCGAATACACGCCGAAACAAGTCGTCAAAGCTCTGGTTGATCGTTTTAAAAAGGAATGGAAACCGGAATTTACCGAAAAAGCCCGCACTCTGGGCAGAACGCCGAAAGAAATCGTAACGATTGCTTCTCTCATCGAAACCGAATCGAAAGTCGAAACGGAACGCCCGGTTGTCGCATCGGTGATTTATAACCGTTTGCAAAAAGGAATTCCGCTCGGTCTCGATGTAACTTACATTTACGCTGCAAAGCTCGCTGGTGTTTGGGATGGAACATTACACATGAGCGATCTTCAGCGCGACACGCCTTACAGCTCCCGAAAAGTTGCAGGTCTGCCGCCGACTCCGGTTGCCAGCCCATCGGCTTCCGCAATCCGCGCCGCCTTGAATCCGGTTCAAACCGATTATATTTATTACGTTCTCAACCCGCAAAGCGCCGACGGCTCGCATAATTTCTACAACAATTCGGCAGATTTTGAGCGCGGCAAACAGGTTTATCAAGCTTGGCTCGAAGAACAGCGAAAAATAAAAGCCGCCCACAATCAGAACTCGAATTAATTTGGCGGAACAAATTCGATTTTTGATTGTCTATAAATGCAGATTTCAAAGAAATGGATTTAAGACAAGATGTTTCGACAATTTCAAATTTCCGCTGCTGAACAAAAACAGATTCTCTTTTTTGCGGCTTTTGCTTTTGTAGTTTTACTGCTGAGTTTCAGCGTGTTAGCCATTGAAAGTTATAACGATTCGGTTGAGAAAGCTGAGGTTGAGAGAAGGCAAATTGCCGAAGGCAAACATGAAGCTTCTGATTTTATGATTTGTAATTTTGGAGCGACTTATCCCGAAGTCTGGAGCAGATTTCACAGCTTTTTGTGGCTTCCGGCAATTTATTTTTTGCTGCGGAAGAACAAATCCGCAACTTTCTTTTTGAGTTTTGTTTTGACGCTTTTTCCATTTATAAATTTCCTGTTTTGGCTGCAAAAAACGCAGAACGCACTGTTTTACCGGGAACTGTTGATTAAAACTCCGGGCGACCGGATTCTTTATCAATCAAATACTTTTGATATTGTCTTATTCTCGTTGATTTGGATTTTAACAATTTGGCAGGCGGTGATTTTGTTTCGTATTCTATTGAAAAAGATAAAATACGAACAACCGCTTAAATGAATCAAATCAAACTTCTCGCTCTTGACCTCGACGGAACTCTTTTAAATTCGCGCGGTAAAATTTCCGAACAAAATCTGCAAGCGATTCGCGCGGCGGAAGAACGCGGCGTTTTGGTGACGATTGCGACGGGCAGGCGTTTTCGCGACGCGCGCCCTGTTGGGCTTGAAGCCGAATTAAACGCGCCGCTCATCACTCACAACGGCGCGCTCACGAAATACGCCGAAACGCTGGAAACCGTTAATGTTTCGATTTTAAATCAAGAAGAAGCGAGCAAAGTTTTGCGCGTCGGGCAAAACTTTTGCGCTGACGCGATGGTTTCTTGCGACCCGCGCGGGAAAGGTTTGCTGCTTTACGATAACGTAAGCGAATCGAATGTGCCGCTGCAAAAATACATCGCCTGGTCGCGGCGTCTGCACGGCGACGAAGCTGAAGAGGCGATGCGACACGTTTCGTCGCTCGAAGAGGTTTTGCATTCGGTTGAAATCGTTCATATTTCGTTTTCCGGTTCGTGCGCCTCAATGATTGAACTGCAAGCGGCGCTCGAAAACGAGCTGGGCGATGCGGTCAAAGTTTTGGCGACTGTTTACAACGCACAAAATTTTACGCTGCTCGACATTCTTCACGCAGAAGCGTCGAAAGGCTACGGTCTTAAAAAATTTGCCGAATTCCGCCATATCAAACCGGAAGAAATAATGGTCGTCGGCGATAATTTCAACGACCTCGAAATGCTCGAATTTGCAGGTTTGCCGGTCGTGATGGGCAATGCTGCGCCCGAATTGCTGGAAAATCCGAAATACGAAACAACTTTGAGCAACGACGAAAGCGGGGTTGCCGCCGCGATTGAGAGATTCATTCTTTAATCATCAAAATCGTTTCAAATTCTTTTGCCATTTTCCGGCGGAAAACGCGCGATGTTTTCAGCGCGGAGAAGAATTTAGATTTCCAATCTCGAAAAAGGCGGTTTCGGTCGGTTGTCTCGAACGGGAATCCGAGAACATTTCGCAAATTTTCAGCAAAAACGATACAGTAGCTAAATCAAATTAATTTATTAGGAGAAACGAATGGCAAATAAAATTGCAGTTATTCAAACCAACAAAGGCACAATTAGATTTGAGCTTTTAGAACAAGACGCGCCGAAAACTACGGAAAATTTTCGGCTTTTAGCCGAGCGCGGTTATTACGACGGCGTGATTTTTCACCGCGTAATCAAAAACTTTATGATTCAAGGCGGCGATCCAAGCGGCAGCGGACGTGGTGGCGAATCCGCCGGGGGCGGAAAATTCGCCGATGAGATTAATTCCGGTTCAGAGCTTTATCGCGGCGCTTATTCAAAAGGCACGGTCGCGATGGCAAATGCGGGACCAAATACGAACGGTTCGCAATTTTTTATTATGCACGTTGATTATCCGCTCCCGCCTTCTTACACAAAATTCGGGCGCGTCATCGAAGGTCAGGAAGTCGTTGACGCAATCGCCAATGTTAAAACAGACAGCAACGACAAACCCGCTGAAAAAATCGTGATGGAAAAAGTTACGATTGAAGAACAGTAAACCCGTGATTAACGGGCGAATTCCCGTGACCGAGGCGAGGCGCAGTGCGAATCGCCTCGGTCACAAATTTTTTGGCGATTGAAATCGCCGTTTTCAAATCTTTTCCCAAAGCCAGATTCGCAGCAATCGCCGAAGCCAGCGTGCAGCCTGTCCCGTGCGTCGCAGTCGTTTCAATCCATTTGGCTTCAAAAACTGTAAAACCGCTTTCATCCAGCAATAAATCGCTCGCAGTTCTTTGGTTTTCCAATTCCGCATTCGCAAAATGTCCGCCTTTGATTAAAACCGCGCGTGCGCCAAGCTCGCGGATTTTTTCGGCGGCTGCGCGGCGGTCTTTTTCGGTTTCGATTTTTAAATTTGTGATTCGCTCTGCTTCGGCAATATTCGGAGTAACAACGGCTGCCAGCGGGAAAAGTTTTTCGATTAAAATTCGCAAAGCGGCATCGTTAATCAAATCAAAACCCGACGTTGAGCGGACAACCGGATCAACAACGAAATTGGGTAAATTGTTTTCTCTGACGAGCCGTGTGGTTTCTTCGATAATTTCTCCGGTCGGGAGCATTCCGGTTTTGACGGCTGCGACCGGAAAATCCTGAATTACCGGCTCGACCTGTCCGCGAATGGTTTCCGAGGTTTGATGCGTCGCGCCGAAAACGCCGGTCGTGTTTTGAAAAGTCAGCGACGTTATGGCAGCGGTCGCAAAACAGCCGAATGCCGTAAAAGTTTTAATGTCCGCGACGATTCCGGCACCGCCCGACGGATCGTGTCCGGCAATCGTCAAACAAACCGGCGGCTCATCGAGAGCTTTCAAATTCTCGCGCTTTTCCTGCAAATCTAAATAACCTTTCCACATCGTTAAATAAGCGTATCGCAGCCACGCCCTGCGCGCCAACTTTTAACGCCGATTCAAAATTAGTTTCATCAACGCCGCCCAAGGCGATGACCGGAAAAGGCTTTGCAGCCGCGCAAACTTCGCGCAATTTTTCCAAACCTTGCGGCTCGCCTTTGTTCGGCGTTGAAAAAATCGGGCTAAATGTTGCGAAATCCGCTCCTTCGTTTTTGGCACGCAACACATCTTCGAGCGTGTGTGCGGAAACTCCGATGATGAAATTTCTTGGAAAATTTTGCCGGATGATTTTTGCTGGAAGCGAATCGGCGGTTAAATGCACGCCGTCCGCCTCAGCCGCGAGCGCGATGTCGGCTCGGTCGTTAATCAGCAATTTTGTTGCGGTATTTCGGGTGATTTGCGAGGCTTTTCCGGCAAGCTCAAAAACCCGGCGAGCCGAAAGCTGTTTTTCGCGGATTTGAACAAGCGAGATTTCGGCTTCGACCGCCGCTTTTATCAAATTTAAAATCCGGCGGCTTGCTTCCGAAAAATTATTGTCGCTCGCCGCGCCCGTCGTGATCAGATAAAGGAGCGGTTTGCTGCTGAACGGAAGCATTTTTATTCGTTTCGGTTTTGCCTTCGATGGCGCGAACGGCGCTCGAAAAATGCGCTATTTCCCAGAAAGCGATGGCGATGTTTAAAATGCCGAGCGCCGTCACCGCGCCGCGTACCCAGCCGGACGCAATTGCGGTTCGCAAAATCGGCAGATTGGTTTGGCTCGCGGCATAGACCAATAAATAATTATCGCCCCAGTCAACAAAACCGAGCCTTGGGCTGACCCAGGGCAGCAAGGTCAGCAAAACGCCGACTTCCAAACACAAACTGATAAAAACTATGACAATTATTTTGGCGGTCATCTTGAAGATAATACTAAAAATCTCATCGGATTTTAAAACATTAACACCGCGAAAGAAAACTTTTGCGCGAATCTATTTCAAAATACGACGAGCAAGACTAAAATAGTTTTCAAATTTATGGCGGCAGAAAATCAAGAAAACGAAACCGTACAAACGGATGATTCCGTTAAAACTTCAAATAAAATCGAGTTGCGCTCAATCCGCGACATCATCAAAGATTTACGCAAACCGATCAGCCCGCGCCATTTGCGAACGCGCAAACAAGGCGGCAAAGAGCTGACTTATATCTCGTGGCACGACGCGATTAAATATTTAGACCATTACGCGCCCGGCTGGTGCTACGAAGTTAGAAATGTTGCTTCAATCGGTGGCAGGCTAGTAATCACCGTTAGAATTTCGATTCCCTGTTCCGAAGGAATGGTCTGGCGAGAAGCTACCGGACAGGAAGAAGAAGATACGAACAGCTTCGGTGATCCTAGCTCTAACGCGGAGAGTATGGCTCTCAGGCGGGCTTGCACAAAGTTTGGGTTAGGTCTCTATTTGTATCAATAAATTTATGGCTTATTTGAAAAACAATTTAGAAGGGCTGCGCTTTCATAAATTGAGCGTCCTTGGGCGAAGTTTAGACCCGGAATTGCGCAGGCAAGGTTATTGGGAATGCAGTTGCGATTGCGGTGTGACTAAACAAATCATAAGCAACTCTTTGAGAACCGGAATTGTAAAATCATGCGGCTCCGCCAATTGTAAATCAACAACTAATTACAAAGATTTAACAGCTCAACGCTTTGGTCGGCTACAAGCAATCACTTTTTATAGCAAAAACAAGAAAAGATATTGGATTTGCATTTGCGATTGCGGAAAACAAAACATCGTCAGAACAGCCAATCTGACAAGCGGGCAAGTCCGAAGCTGCGGGTGTTTGGCTCGTGACATTGCGAGCCGAAACGCAAAACTGAAAAGACTTCCGGAAGGCATTAGTGCCAGAAATACCGTTGTCAACGGTTACAAAAAAAGCGCAGTCAAAGCTGGACGCGTTTGGGAACTGTCGGATGGAGACCTTGATCGCTTATTTGAGGGCAATTGTCATTATTGCGGAGACCTTCCGAGCAATTGCAGAAAAACTAAAAGCGGAGATTTGTTCTATTATAACGGAATTGACCGCAAGAATAATGATCTGGGCTACACGCTCGACAATGTAGTAAGTTGCTGTCGTGACTGTAATATGGCAAAAAGCGGACGTACTTATGAAGATTTTTTAAGCTGGCTTCAAAGAATCACAAGATTTCAAAAAGATAAGCTATAGTATGCCGAAGAAACCATAATCTGTTTTTATAATCCACAGATTTATTATCTTAAATTTACGGAGATGCATCTGGACGAAACATCCAACAACAGAATCACGCTCGGCGCGGTTGCCACTGCAATTAACGCCAAATTAATCGGCGATTCCGATACGATTGCAATTGATGTAACTCACGATTCGCGGCAGGTCGGCGAAAACTGGCTGTTTGTCGCAATTCGCGGTTTGACGACCGATGGGCATCGTTTTGTGCCGGACGTGATGAGGCGCGGTGCGGTCGGAATTGTTTCGGAACTTGAAAAACCGGCGGATTTTAACGGTTCTTGGCTGACGGTTGAATATGCGCGCGTCGCTCTAGCTCAAGCGGCAAACGTCATTCACGGCGAGCCTTCGCGGAAATTAAATTTAATCGGCGTCACCGGAACAAACGGAAAAACCACGACGACCTATTTAACTCACGCGCTTGCGGAAGCTGCCGGAAAGCGCGCGGCGATGCTGACCACGGTTGAATATCGAATCGGCGAAAAATCCGAACCGGCAATTCGCACAACGCCCGAAGCCTCCGACACGCAAAGATTTTTGCAAAAGGCTCTCGCCGACGGATGCTCGGTCGCGGCGATGGAAGCGTCATCACAGGCGCTCGATTTGCATCGTTGCGACGCTCTCAAATTTGAAGCCGCGATTTTTACAAACTTGACGCGCGACCATCTCGATTATCACGGCACGATGGAAAATTATTTCGACGCCAAAAAACGTTTGTTCGACGGACGGCTCGGCGAATCTCCGAATTATTCCGTGATAAACGTTGACGACGGCTGGGGCGCGAAATTAGCCGCCGAACTCAAAAAATCCGGGCAGAAAGTTATCACGTTCGCGCTCGATTCCGAAGCCGATTTAACCGCCTCGGAAATCGAAATTTCGATTTTGCGCGGGACTAGCTTTCGTTTGAAAACGCCTGCGGGAGAAAGAGAAATTCTCTCGCCGCTTGTAGGGCGTCCCCATGTTTACAACATTCTGTCGGCTACGGGCGCGGCGCTTGCGCTCGGTTATGATTTAGAGGAAATCGCCGCCGGAATCAAAACTTGCGTTGGAGCGCCCGGCAGATTCGAGCGCGTCGAAAGCGCAGCCGATTTCGCCGTCGTGGTTGATTACGCGCACACTGACGACGCGCTTGAAAATGTTTTAAAAACTGCCCGCGATTTGGGCGCGCGGCGCGTTATTACGGTTTTCGGTGCGGGCGGCGACCGCGACCGGACGAAACGCGCCCCGATGGGCGAAATTGCCGGGCGTTACAGCGATTTCGTAGTTTTAACTTCGGACAATCCCCGCACCGAAGACCCGCTTAGGATTTTGGATGAAATCGAAGTCGGCTTAAAACAAACCGATTGCCCTTTTGTCAAAAATCCAGACCGGCGCGAAGCCATTCACGCGGCAATAAAATCAGCGCGGGCGGGCGATTTGGTTTTGATTGCCGGAAAAGGTCACGAAACTTATCAAATTATCGGAGCGGAAAAGTTTCATTTCGACGACCGCGAGATTGCAAGCGAAGCTCTGCAACAGCTTGAAAATTAAGGTAATTTATTCAACGCAGAGACACAGAGATTTTATTTTTATATTCTCTATGTCTCCGCGTCTCGGCGTTGAATATTTATTTCGCCTGTCAACGGCGAATTTTGCGGTTTGTCTCGCTGCGCTGTTTGAGCTTATGGCAGAGACGTTCCAAAAACAATCGCTCTTTGTCGCCAAGCTCAACAAAACGCAGTCCGAAACCCATTTCGTAAACGTGGTTGACGATTTCGCCCTGTAGCTCGATTGTTTCGCCGCTCATCAGCGGAATTTTGATTTTGGCGGTTTCGCCGTCCTCGACCTCGCCCGAACAAAGGATGAAGCAGCCGCGAGTGCTGATGTCGCTGATTGTTCCTCCATGCGCGCCGCGAATTGATTCCCAAGTGATTTCGATGTTCACGGCAAAACGCGCCGACGTGCGGCGTTCGCGTCCGGCGCGGCGGTCGCGGACGGCGATCTCATTGGGACGATTTATTTTTAACGCAACCATTTTTTATGAGAAATCTTCTTCGTCTTCGACATTTTCGGGCAAATGGGCGTTTTGCCTCGATAAGTAATAATAAACGGGCAATCCGATTAAAATCAAAATAATTCCGAAGATAGATTCTTTCGGGCTGGTAAACAGCGTGTTAAAAAGCAGCCAACCCGTGACGAGCAAAAACAAAATCGGAATCACCGGATAGCCGAACGCTTTGTAAGGTCGTTCGGCATCAGGCATTTTACGCCGGAAGACGAAAATCGAAGCCGTTGCCAAAAAGTAGAAAATCCACGAACCGAAAATCGCATAATCGGTCAGAGCGTCGAACGAGCCGGACATAACCAGAACACAAGCCCAAATTGCCTGCATCACCAGAGCTTTAATCGGAACGCGGGTGCGCGGCGAAATGGCGGAAAGACTTTGAAAAAACAAACCGTCGCGCGCCATTGCATAAGGAATTCTGGCGCTCGACAAAACTGAGGTGTGGAGAGTTCCGACCGACGAAGCCATCAAAGCGAGCGACATTAAACTGACAACTACGCCACCCATAAACCGCGTCGCCACTTCGATTGCGACTGAAGAATCTTTTGAAACGTCGGCGATTTCCTGCGGAGTTAAAACGTAAAAATAAGCGACGTTAACGAACACATAAAGCGCGATGATGAGCGCAGTCGCGCCAATTAAAGCAATCGGAATGTTGCGCTGCGGATTTTTTACTTCGCCCGCCACGAGCGTTAAATTGTTCCAACCGTCATAACCCCACAGAGCCGCAATCATCGCCGCGCCGAATCCGGCGGTGAAACTATAGCCGGCAGCGCCGAAACGCGCCGTTTCGGTAACGCCTTCGCAGGCTCCGGCAACTGCGGTTTGAGTAAAGTTGGCGAAATTTCCGTCGGCGAGCATAAATGCGCCCATGCCGAGTCCGACGACAAGCGCGATTTTGATAAACGTCAGAAAAGTGGCGATTTGACCGCTGACTGAGACGGAAGCGCAGTTAATTATTGTAAATAAAACGATCAGGCTCAGTCCGACAATTTGCAGAGTTGAAAATTCGTATTTAAAACCGAGCGCGTCGGTAGTAAATAAAACTTGCTTAAATTTTCCGCCCAAAAGCTGGTCGAGAAACGCGCCGAAAGCGACTGCGACGGCGGCTTGCGAGCCGGTGCGGATAATAAAAATCTGCGCCCAGCCGAATAAAAATCCCCATAAACGTCCGTAAGCCGTTTTCAGAAAATTATATTCGCCCCCCGCACGCGGCATCATCGCCGTCAGTTCGGCATAAGTCAGCGCGCCCGCCAGACTTAAAACGCCCGCTACAATCCACGCCAGCAAAACGTAGCCGGGCGTTCCGACGTTGCACGTCATCACGCGGGTTTTCAGGAAAACACCTGTTCCGATGACGTTTCCGATAATAACGGAAATCGCCGCAATCAATCCCAAACCGCGAACGAGAGTAATTTGTTGATTGGAAGTCATAATTTTGCAGAAAATACTCGGCGCGAAATGTTACGACAAAATCGTCGGATTTGAAAACTGCGCAAAAAAAAACAACCGCGAAAAACAACGCGAGACGCTCAACAGTGCGTTTATTTCACGTTATTTTTCGCGGCAGGTAAGCGGCTTGAGACGCTAGCGAGAGAGCCGCCAAGCTCTAAGGCAAATGCGCTTCTTCTCCGAGCGCAGCAAAATTTATATTTTAAGCCGGTTTATTATTTTCTTTCCCCGACGAGCTTGTTTTCGATTTCGGCAAAAACTCATTAATCATCGGTTGAAAATAAAAAAACATTTCTCCTCTCTCTGCTGTTTGAAACAAGCCGAAGTTCTCTGATTATTTAAACACCAAAATCCGAACAAACTTATTAAGCGAGTCGGCTTTTTTTCTGATTTTAAATATTGATTTGGTTTGAGCTTTAGCAATTGTCTATAAATATTGAGCAGAAATCCTGAAAAGCATTTGACACTATAATCAAACTCCTCATTTTGAGCAAATGTTTTTTTCAATAAAATACGGTTTGAGCAAATGTTTTTTGAATTTTGCTCTTTCTCAAAAGATTTAAAGTCGTGCGGTAAAATTGATATATTTGCCGAAATGCACGAAATCGCTCTTAACGCCGAAGAATTGGTTTTCCGATGCCTCGCGCGGACATCGGAAAACCTTGCAATTCTAGATAGCTGTGGAAGCCATCTGGGAAATTCTCGATATTTAATTGCGGGAATCAACCCAATTGAAAGTTTTGAGTTTTTTTGCCGCACAAAATCCGACGCGGAAGCGGTGCTGGATTTTCTCGACGAAAAGCTCGAAAGCCGCAAAAAACATTCATCATTTCTCCTCGATTCGGGCGTTTGCGCGGCAACTTTTGCTTACGAATTCGGAATGCTTTTCGAGAATTTAGAGCCGCGACGGAAAGAATTCCAGGTTTTTGAACAGCCGTCGGCAACTTTCGATTTTTACGAAACGTTGATTGTTCACGATTATCAAACCGGCAAAACTTTCGCAGTCGGAAAACAATCCGGGCACATCGCGCGCCTTTTGGAAAAAGCTCGCGCCGAACCGGCTTTTAATCGTCCCAAATTAATTTCGGTTAAATCCAATTTTTCAAAATCCGGTTATCTTCAAGCCATCAATCAAATCCGCAAACACATCGCCGCCGGCAACATTTATCAGGCGAATCTGACGCAGCAGTTTTTGCTCGAATCCGAAGAAAAAATTTCACCGGAATCGGTTTTCCTGCATTTGCGAAAATCTCATCCCGCGCCGTTCGCGGCTTTCATCCGAAGCAAAAACGATTGCATAATTTCCGCCTCGCCCGAACGATTTCTCAAAGTCCAAAGTCCAAAATCCGAAGTCCAAAGCGGTCGAATTGTGACGACCTCGCCGATCAAAGGAACGAGACGGCGCGGAAAAACACCGGAAGAAGATTTGCGCTTGCGCCGCGAGCTTCAACAAAGCCGGAAAGATCGGGCGGAAAACGTGATGATTGTTGATTTGCTGCGAAACGATCTCGGTCGCGTCTGCGAATTTGGCTCGGTCAAAGTCGAAAAGCTCTGCGAAATCGAAGAATATCCGACGCTGTTTCACTCTGTTTCGACTGTCAGCGGACGTTTGCGAGAAAACGCAAAAGCGAGCGATTTAATAAAAGCGGCTTTTCCCTGCGGTTCGATTACCGGCGCGCCGAAAGTGCGCGCAATGCAGATTCTCGATGAAATAGAAACCGCTCCGCGCGGAATCTCGATGGGCGCAATCGGTTATTTCGGTTTTGACGGCTCGATTGATCTAAATGTCGCCATCCGCACGGCGTTCATCCGCGAAAACCAAGCCGTTTTAAATGTCGGCGGCGGAATTGTCTTTGATAGCGAGCCGGAAGCCGAATACGAAGAATCTTTAATAAAAACCAGAGCATTATTCGATTCTTTCGGCGTTTTCTAATTCCGTGTAAAAACTTAAGCCGTCAAAGAAAAATAAAAGAGGCTTTATTAGGTAAAGAAGCTCTACTCCGAAAGACCGGATTTAGCCATAATGGTCGTGACGTATCCGATCATAATCTGCGCGTCTCTAAAGGCGGCAAGCAGATCGCTACCCCATTCGTTGTTAAAACTGTTGAGATGCGCCGTCAATTCATCGTTGAACTGGTCAACCATCGCCTCGATTTTACTTCCGGGCGTGTTCTTTAAGGTCGTGATGACAGCTCCTAAATCGCTCAGCGTTCCGCTAAATTCATCTTGAGAAACGCTGCCGTTTGTCACGATTGATTGGAAAAATGGCATTTGCAAAACCGAATAAACTCCGCTTAATACAAAAGTCATCCCTGCTGCATTCATAGTTTGTCTCCTTTGTCCGTCTTTTATGTTGTCCTCTTCTACTTACATATGATAAAAACCTGAGCCGCACCCGCACTTTTTCGAGAGAAGTGTTTGTAACTCATCATTGGTTTTTCAGACGAGTATAAAAAGTGAAACTGTTTTAACTCTGAATGCGTTGGATGTCAATAAAATTTAACGTCTGCTTGTTTAGTTTACGATAAAGAAAGATTGTCAGGATTCGAGAGGCAATATTCAATAAAAACTAAAAAGGGAGAATAAACTCCCCTTTTAGTTTTTCTATTTGTTCATATTTAACTTATACAGACGCATCAACCACATTCAGAGAGACCATTCATAACAACCTGCACCGCAATCATAACAATGGTTGAAGCACCAGTTAAGATTTTGTAAACAGTTCTGAGAATGATGACTGTACTCTATATTTTGCTAGTTACAGCGACCGTTAGTACAATAACTCCCTGGTGGGCATTGTGTATCAAATTGACAGGTATAATACCACGAGCCGCCTCCGCCCGAACAAGAAACACAGGAACTATAACAAATAAAAACACTCTGAACGCACCTGTCATAACAAGGTCCTGAATCTGCGCCGCAATAGTTCTCGCAATACGGAGACGGATCATTATCTTCAAATCCGGGACAACTAATACAGCAAGGTGCTGCTTTAACGATTTGCATATTTTTGTCGCTTGTAGCAACAAATATCAAACCACAAATAAGAATTCCAAGAACCAGCATTTTTCTTAGAATCTTCGCTGTTATTACCTTTTTCATTTATTTTCCTCCTTCAGGAAATAAGTTGATTTAAGATTTCCGCTTCCTTTTCAGGCGGCAGTTTGCCGAGCCAATAATCTGTAACTTCACCTTTATCGTTAGTCAAAATCAAGGTCGGCGTGCCGCTCACCTGCATATTAGCCAGAGGCGACTGTTTCACCTCCAGATCAGCTAATCCAAGCTCTTTCAAATGCGCTCTGCCCGCTTCTGTTTCTGTCGGGAATACAGCGATGAGCTTTACGTTCTTACCTTTGACGCTTTCAATCAGACGCCGATAGAACGGCGCGCTTTCATTGCAGAAGTGACAGGTTGTCGAGAGAGCAAGGACTAAGGTTCTCGGTTGACTCGTCCAATTTACATCGGACAAGTTCATCTGTTTGCCGATTACCGGTTGCACGCGCTCCGGTTGGTTTGAAGATGGCAATAAGTATTTTTGAATGATTACCGCGCTGAATAAAACTGCGACCGCGATGATGGCAATATTGGCGGCGTTTTCAAGTTTCCGCCCAATTGAATTCATCTGATTTCTCCTTTAAAAGATTGAAGGGATATATTTCTTTTTAGCCGCAGATGACGCTCAATCAGTGAGCGAGTCATACTTCCGAAAGAAAATCTGCCCCTTATCTCTTAACGCCCCAAAATGAAAAAAAAACTATCATCAAAAAATAAAAAAGGGAGAAATTAATCTCCCTTCTTCCAAGTCGAATTTTAGTCAAAGCTAAATGGTGTCTTCCTTTGCGTCTTCTGCCGCTTCATCACCTTCATCGTCGGTAATAATGCTTGATGTTTCTTTATCGTTAGCTGGTAAACTTTCGCCAAAATCAATATTATCGCCTGCCCCGCCTAGATTTGGAACGCTAGAAGTGTTGTCGAAAGTATCCGCATCAAACCGACTGTCTTGTTCTGCCATTAATTTTACCCTCCAGAAAATAATTTAGATTTATCATATTACAACTTGTCGGTTGGAAATAAACAATCAATTTTGAAAACAATCTTCTCATTTGAAACGGCGTGTTCACTGTTTTCGAATTGCGCCGATATTGTAAGCACAAAAGCGGATTAGCTTTACCTGACCATTAAATCGAGCAATCGGTTGAGAGCAGTTTTTGCATCCACGCATAATCCGGTATGAACCGGCGACGTTTGAACAATCGTGCTGCGCGGTGCGATCAGCCAGCGAAAACGCGCTCCGGCTGGTAATTTGCCTATTGCTCCGGCTTCGTCTCCGCCCGTGCTGATTCGCTCGAAGGCGCTCAAATGCTTTTCGATTTCCCCAATCTCTAAATCCGGCGCAAAGGCGCGCAGCTTTTTCTCGTTGATTTCAAATTCGACTGCTAAAAACGATTGCGCCGGACAATAGACGATCACGCCGACATTTACAAATTCTTCTCGCTCGACGCGCGGCACAACGCGAATCACGGCATATTCAAACAAGCATTTTTCTCGCACGCTGCGCCTCCTCGACAAAGATTCGTGATGCGGAAAGTCGCGTTTGCAGAAAATTTTCGTATGCTAGCCGATGTTCCGAAATTGTTTCAAACTGCGGCGCGTCAGCCAGCCATTCATCGGGAATCAAAGAAACAATTTCGGTAATCTTTTCAGCGTTGAGAGAATCGCGCCACGCCGCGTCAACGGCGTCAAGCTCGGCGGCAACAGGCAGCAAAACGTGGTCTTTGACGTGAATGAACGGGCGGCGCGCCTGCTCTTCAGCGTTTTGCCAGGCGTGATGAAAATAAAGCGAAGCGCCGTGATCAATCAGCCACAGTTTTTTATGCCAGACAAGCATATTCGTGTTGCGCGGCGTGCGGTCAACATTCATCACAAAACAATCAAACCAGACAATCTCGGAGGCAAGAAGCGGCGCAATTGTTTCAACCAGCGGATCAAAAGTGATTGAACCGGGCAGATAATCCAAAGCGAGATTCAACCCGGCGCTCGCTCGCAGTAAATCCTGAATTTCCGGGTCAGGCTCGGTGCGACTGAGTTCCGAGTCAAGGTTGACAAGAACGATTTCCGGCACAGGTAAACCGAGCAAACGGGCTATTTCACCGGAAACGAGTTCGGCGATGAGAGCTTTTGCGCCTTGTCCCGCGCCGCGAAATTTTAAGACATACATCCCGTCATCGTCAGCTTCGACAATTGCGGGCAATGAACCGCCTTCGCGCAAAGGCGTGACATAGCGCGTGACGCTGACAGTTCTGATTTTCGGTTGATTGCTCACAAATTCGATTTAGTCATTCCAGCAGTTACTTCCAAACTTTGATAATTATGGAAGTTTATTTGTTAGCTTATGAAATATTAACGCATCATCGGTCATAAAGATGTTGTTAAAGAAAACGTAAGCGTTTTTGTTTTTCGGGAGCATCGCGGCAAGCTCTTCCAATTCGCTTTCCTCATACTTGTAACGCCAACCTGTTCTGCCGTGCAGCCGGTAATATATTTTACCGGGCGTCACCGTTTGATTTTTAAAAGGGTCAACTGCGTGCCATAAATTCAAATTCGCGCAGATGCTTTTGATAATTTGCGGATTCCAATCGCCGCGCGGCTCCCAAGCGAAAATCATTTTGCCTCGTTTGATTGAAGAAAAGAATTTTTCGAGATTCTCGATGTTCTCGGTTGTTTGTTCAAAGCTCGCGGGACATTGAAATAAAACGGCTTTGGCTTTTAACGCTTCGGCGCAATTGAGAGTCGTTTCCCAGGCTTCGCGGACGATTTCGGTGGGTTTAAAGCTTCCGGCTTCCTGCTTTTCGGTTTCGGTTAATTTCTTTCTTAAACGCCGGTATGTCGGACTTTTTGCTTCGTGAGTAATTAATTGCCAGGCTTTTAACGCAAACTCAAACTCGTTTGGCATCGCCGCGCGCCAGCTCTCAAGCGTCTTGATTTGCGGCGGTTGATAAAAAGTGTGCTGAATCTCGACGGAAGAAAGAATTTTGGCGTATTCCGTTTTATTGCCCCGAAAACCGCAGGTGCCGATATTTAGTTTGCTCATCTTAAACTACAAAGTTACGATGATACAGCAGAATCAGGGCATTCGCATCTCAAACAAGTAAATCAGCTTTTAAGCTGCCGGACAAAATAAATCTATTTCTAATTTCGTTTTGAGCGTACTATAAAGAGAATACCAATCACTAGAAAAACAACAGCAACCCCGAAAAAAGTTCTATTTGTGCTTATACCAACAGCAAAAAAAGTTATTGCAAGAGCTATAAAAGCAAAACCGGCGTTTTTTGGATGTTTCATGCTTTATTAAACGCCAACTATAAACAAAGTGTTTCATTACATTGACGGACAAGAAATCAATATCATTCCAAATCCTGCTAATACTCAAATGGATTGAACACATACTTTTTAAGGTTAATAAACAAATTTATAAAAACATTTAGCTAATAAATCGTTGTAAAACCGAGTATTCTTCGAAAGGCACACCTATTGCTATTACATTCGGCGGAGATTCTTATGAATACAAAAAAATCAACAAAACGTACAATCAAGGGACTTGGAATAGGTTTAGGTTTACTTTTCAGCTTTACGCTGTTACCGGGCACGGATGTTAATGCGCAAACGCCTCGACAGGAACGCCGTGAAGACCGCAGAGAAGAACGTCAGGAACGCCGCGGTGATCGCCGTGACGCGCGACAGGACGGCTATAACGACGGCTTACGCGAAGGAGCGGAAGATGCTCGTGAAAGACGCCGCGCAAATGCTCAGGGTAACAGAGATTATCGAAGAGCCGGAGGAGAAAATAGTCAAGTCGAGAGACAGGCTTATCGCAATGGATTTATTCAGGGCTACAACGAAGCATACAACCGTAATCGCCGCAATAACCGCAATCGCCGCGGATACTAATCGGGCAAATTAGAAATTAAAAGTAAAAAGACTGGCTAAATAACGGCTGGTCTTTTTTCGTTTTCAGTTATTCCCAATCAAAATCTTGGCGGCGTTTTTGCAAGGTGTATTATTCAGATATACAAACATCAATCACTTAATTACTAAGGAAGTTTTTTTGAGTTTTTCTGATCTCAAAATTCTTCGGATAATTCAGCATTTTTCGTGTTTTTCTCCGTTTATTTTCATTAAGTTTTGATACTTTCAGCACACTTGGCACACCAAATTTAATAGAAAAGCAACTGTTATTACTTAGTTTTAGAAATATAAGAATAGTGCTTTTGTAAATTCTCGCACCCTTATATGATATAAATATGCCTATAAAAGGTTTTTCAAATAATTTATCTACACAGAATTTTTAACTAACTCATTTCACCTCCAAAAATCTAATAACTAATATTTTGATTGCTATCTTCATTTATTTCTTTAATCATTAAGCCCGTAAGCTCTCCCAGTTGTTGTCTCATTTCATTGATTTTGTTAAGAGAATCTTCAATATATTCTTGGTTTTCAGGGTTTTTTAATGCTTTGGTTTTATTGATAACATAATCAGTATATAAGTTCTTAATATTATTTCCGGCAAATTTTCTCTGTTCCACAATTTCTCCGAACTTAGTTTCAATTTCTGAATTTCTAAAATATGTCTTTAATTTCGGTGGAAGCGTATACATGCTAGTTCGCCAATTGAGGCTATTCTGCTCCCATTTTTCTTTACGATTTATATCTTCTTTTGAAACAATTTTGTTATTGTCATTCCAATAAAATATTGATAATGCATCATCCGCCGCAGCAATCATCTCAGCAATAGCTTTCGTTGTTTCATCAACAAGATCTTTTTTTTCATCAAAATTTCTTTGCTGATTAAGATACTTTTGTTGTCGTGACCATTCTCCACTCTGATAAATCCACGTAAAAAATGTTCCAATGCCTGTAGTCAAAATAAATCCTAAAATAAGTAGTACAGCCGGGTTTTTGCTAAGTGCGGCTATTTTAGCTTCTTGACTGTTCGTGTCATTAAGAATTTCCTTTTTTAATGACTCGATCCCAATTGAAACTAGAATTTCCCTTTTCAATAACTCCCTATCTTTTTTGGAGAAATTTATTTGCATGTTCGTATTTACCAAACATTTAGTCACTAAACAGGTCTGAAAATAGTTAGCAACAAGATATTACTGTATTGGACAGCAATTACACTTTTTTTGGCAATCTTTGCATTTACATCGTCTGATTGATGTTTCGTCCAAATATTCTTGTTCTCTTCCCACAAAAATAATTTGCTCTAAAATAAGTTGCTCTAAGTTGACAAGGTAATCTGTAATCAATTGGTTTGATTTGAATCCGATTGTATAGCTACCATTTAAAGATATTACTACATCATAGTTTCTTAAAAATTTATTGGGAAATATTGTTAATCCTTTAATTGTTGAAGTTAATTCTTTAGTTGAGTAATTTTCAGCTATTTTTTTTATAACATTATCCCTCAATTCTGACGCTTCGGAATGGCTTTTCAAATTTCGAAATCTATATTCAATTTTCTTCGCAGTTAATGTCTCAGTTATCAAATAAGTATTTCCTTCTGCTACTAAAGGATAAAAATCTGGTTTAAGATATTCTTTATATTTATAAAAAAGTAAATCCACATCAGTCAAATCATCTAATGTAATCGTTGAGAAGGTCATTTCAATTTTGATCGCTTTATCATTTAACTCAAAACTAGATTTTGTAAGGGGAATAGTAATATCTTGTACTGTTAATTTACTTGTAAGGTAATTTATTTTCTTGGATGTCATTGAAAAGTCATTTATATTTCCTAAACGAATTGTTTCTTTATCAGTATATGTAATAACATCTCCAATATTAATTGAATTATAAGGTGAATTTAATCTTGTTAAGAGAGAGCTTTTTAGTAAGTCAGCAAATTCTTTTTCGGAATATTTTGTCTGACCGATTGGGGTGTCTAAATTTATTAGTAAAAAACATATTAGTAATAAAGAATACTGCGATATAGAGGTAATACTTTTCATAATTCTTTAATTACTCCTCCTGTTAATAGCTCGGTATTATTGCCATAGTTACAAAAGCCATTAATATAGTTGTCTCAGTTGATGTCCAATGGGACTGTTTATCATTCTTCGTTAAGAAAGAATGATGCGAGTTTAGGAGCGGCGTTTTTCATTGCCTTAAGACTCAATTGATTAAATTGTATTTTGTTCCTATTTTGAGTTTTCAACTCTTATTAATTAACGCACCAAAAAAGAATGAAAACTATCATCAGTCGAATTGTTTTTTCAGGATTTTTAAGCGCTTTTCAGCAAAATCAAAGATAAAAGGATGCCGGAAAAAGCCAATTGCTGAATCAGGTATATTAACGCCTTACAAAACATAAGTTCCGTCTTGGACACGCCAGCATCGTTTTAACACTTGACACTTACAGTCACGTTTTGCCGTCAATGCAGAAAACGGCAACCGATAAAATAGAAAAATTGATGTCTGGAACGTGAGTTTTTGAAGTTGGCACTACCAAGCACTCAAACAAAAAAAGGGCAAGCATCAAACTTGCCCTAAATTATTGTAAATATTGATGAGCCCAGAAGGACTCGAACCTTCGACCCAATGGTTAAAAGGAAGTAAATCCATCTTTTAACTCAGGCTCAATATTTATTAGGGTTTAGCTGTTCCCTGCTGTTCCAAATAACCGTTACTATTGGGTCAAAAATGATCTTCGGCAATTTCAGACTTTACCATAAATTCGTATTAGGTGTATAATCTCCGCCACCCCCCAGGAGGTTTTTATGAAAAAAGAAGATCGAGATGCTAGTTATGCTGTCCTGAATCTTATTCGGGCTACTTTGTTGTTTGGTGCTGTCTTTGCATGGGGAGCCATGTTTTATTCCCTTTATATACAGGATAGATGGTCAATAGTCGCTACTAGCTTATTAGCTTCGTTTAATACGTTGCTGGCATTAGGCGTAGGATTTCCTACTCGATACAACTCTAACGATCCGCTCAATATCAAAGGGAAAAGGAGAATTAAAAAATAGAAAGTAATGCCGACCCTGGAAGAATTGATGCGTGAAGCTCGAACGACTTATCGTTGGGAGTACGAAGAGTATTCAGATGAAGAACTCGAAGAAATGATCCGAGATAATTATGATCTCGATGAAGACTCTACTGCTTTAACCGTTTTTCAGCCTTTCAGATTGGCAGTTAGTAATACCTACGAAGATGCCTACCCAGACCATCAGATAACCGCTCGGCTTAGAGAAATTCAGCAATACTACGATCCCAATAAAGGCAGATTCCGTATGTGGCTGGACGAGATTAAGAGCCAAAGAAGGGCTAGGAACGTCCAAACCATGAATTCGGAAATGATGGCTGTTATCGAGCGTGGAAAGATGCTCGAAGACCAGGCGATGGATAACCGCAGGAAACGCACCGAGTTTCAGACTTTTCTCGCCGATAATCAATTCCTGGTTTATAAGATGATGATGTATGCAGAGCGCATCAAACAGGCAGTCGCTGAAGGCGTCACCACCGAAGGACTTGAACAGTCTAATCTGTACCGGATGAAAACCAGTGATGACATCCGCAAAGAGCGGGAGTTATCTATCATCAGAGGAGATGAAGAAGAACGAAAGACTAAAATTGCAAATCAACAATTAGCCGATCAGAAACGGATTGAGCTTGATTCCAGATGGGAAGAAATCGAGCAGGATTCTGATGCCGCTGATTTGGAGGCAATGGCGCAGCAGCTTGTCCTCAAAAAACTGCGAGATGAGCTGATTCAAGCCCGTAGAGAACGCCGTAAACATGACTTAGAAGAAACGGATCAAGTGTTAAGAGTCAGTATTTTGAAAGATTACGATAGGTACATCAAAAATCTAGAAAAACAAATCCATGCGACCGAAGCCGGATCTATTCAAACGAAGAACAGGAAGAACGCTTGAGGAGCGCAGAGCCGCCCGGACAACTGCCGATCATGCCATTGCCCGAAGGTTAAAGCGCTTGAAAAGCGGTTATGACCTCCGTTTGCTCGGTGTCAGCAAGGAAATCGGCATTGTGGAGATGACCGAAGAAGAACGTTATCTTAATTTCCACATTTTGGGCGCACCTGGCGAGGGGAAATCCAAGCTCCTCGAATACCATATCAGGGAAGACATAGACAGGGGCAATGGATTATTGCTGCTTGATCCGTCAGATAAAGGCGACACCGCCCGTAATATTCTCAATTACTGCGCCCAAATCGGCTATGAGAAGGTTATTTTGATAGACCCGACACTTACCGCGGAATATAAAAAAATCCCTTGCCTTGCTCCGTTATCCGCTAATTACGTGGATAAAAGTGTTGATGGAGTAATGGAAGCTTTAGAAATTCTATTTAAAGCGGATTACTCCACGATGAGGCGCATCCGGCGCAACCTGTCGGCACTTCTTAGAATACTGGCACGCAACGGATTGACGCTCAGTGAAGCTCAATATTTTTCTGATTACAATCTTGATGCAGATAAACGGAAGACAATTCTCGGTTTTGACAGAGATTCAATACTGGTTAAGAGCTTTTTTAAAAGCCCATACACGCACGATCTGAAATTCTCCTCGACTGTGAATATTATGGATGTGCTGTGGCGTGAGCCGGTTAAATCCATTGTCAGTAATACCGAAGGAATTAATTTTCGGCGTGTCGTTGGTGATGGCTGGGTAGTGCTTGTTAATTTGTCTCCATATTATATGACCGATGAACAAGCGGAACTTTTGGGGATCATGATTATCTCCCAGATTATTCAGGCAGTTGATAGTCTTGCCAATAATAATTGGAAAGGCAAATTTCATTTATACATTGATGAAGTCGGTAGTTTCGCTTCTCCGCAAATCAAAACGCTACTCCAGAAGAAGCGGAAAAGCGGGGTGGTGATGTATCTCGCTCATCATGATTACCAGCAGTTTAAGGGAAAGGAAGAAATCGCCGCAGCTATTGAAAACTCAGCCCGTATCAAGCTGATGTTCAATACTCCGGGCTACGATGACCGGATGAAAATGATTAAGGCACTCGGCTACGGCGGTAATATCCCCCACGCTCTGGCGGTTTACGCCAACTCGGATTTGCCCAAGCAACACGCTGTTTTGAAGAAAGGCAAGGAGCCGCCTGTTAGAATTAGAATACCGAACGTGGAAACCGCGCCCGATGCGCCGAAGGAATACATCGAAAAAATATTAAGCCAGCCGTTTTATAAAGATGTCCCAACGAATGAAACCGCTCGACCGCAGGGAGATGATACAGTTTCTACTCAGCGCAGAGCCAAGAATGACCGCAAGCCAGATAGCACAACTGGCATATCCGACAAAGGAGTGGATTTGGATAAATGGAAGACCCTTTCCCAAAACCTACCAAGCGGCAAACAACATGCTCCGAAGGATGGCAAAAAGGAAAGAGATTAAATGTTGGTACATAGATGTTGGTGCTGATTGGTTCCTGCTCAATTCTACTCCCAAGAAAAAAAAGTCGAAATATTATCATGAGGTAGCCGCCGCAGATTTATTTGTGGCGTACTTCAATCATGCCTCGAAATGGTTTGTCGAATATCCCATAAAAGATGATTGGACCGATAGGGGGATGGATATTTTCGAGAAGCGGATTTACTTCGAGGTGGATATGTGTACCGAGAATATCCAAGTGCTGTACGACAAGATTGAAAATGCAATTGCATATTCCGAGGAAACAAAAAAACGTTGTTATTTCATTTATACGTTTTTAGGTGAGCAGAAAAAAATAGAAGAACGCGGGAAGAAATTATTGCTTTATCTGGCGACCAAAAGACGCGGTGACCAGTTTACAATTGCCAATCATCCAAGGCTCATCGCTGACCCCTTCGGAGAGGTGTTAATTAACCCAAAAGGCGAGCTAAGAAGCCTTTCTACGCTGTTATAAGCGTGTTATAAGCGTTATAACATCAAGATTCCTTAATCATTAATGGACTCAAGCATTTAAGTTTCATTCAGACTCAAGAGATAATTCAGTTTTGGTAGATTCTTCCGATTCCGAATAAAGCCTCTCTTTGTTCGGCATAACTGGAAGATAAGAATAGGCAATTTTAGGCTATCAAGTAAGGGGGGTTGTTAATAGGTTAGGTTCTTAAGGTATTAAGATTGATAGTTTGTTTGTGTTTCTACTAGCTTGATAGAGATTAGTAGAAAGTTAGTAATTGCCGTGAAGGAGAATTGTGATTCTGGTTGTGAAACTTGTTTGATTGGTTTCACTGGATTGTTGTTAATGGATTGGTGAATCACGGTCTTGTCCAAGATAAGGGGCATCTTAGTGAAAGACCCTCCTGAATGCCCCCGCTGCTATTTGGGGGAGCAGCGGGGAAGCGGCTTTGCTCTGTGGTGCTATTAAAAAGTTTGAAAGGATTTATGGATACGTTTTTTTATATTTTAGGGTTAAGTATGGGATAGGTTTGACTGCGTTGTTTCATTATATGAAGTGGAAGTTTAGGAAGTGGGAAGAAAAGAGGATATACAGGAATTATTAGGGAATTATCCCTTTAGCAAACCCAGCCTTTGAGTTTATAGTATTTTGATTGTATAACATTGTAGCCTCTAAGGGTTCTCTATCCCCGCGTATGTCTTGTTACATACGGGAGGAAGGAGAATAGCTATGTCCGCTAAAAGAGCGGCTATAAGACCGAACGATAAGGTTAGACTCTTTAGAATTCGGCAAGCCAAACGAAAACGATAGTAAATTCCCTTAGAGGCTTATTAAAAGAAAAAGCAAGCTATTTTGCTTGCCTTTTACTCTTAATCTCATTTTTACTTTTTTCAGGTTCTAGCTTATCGGGCTTAACCTGCAATATATCCTCGACAAACTCTTCAAAGTCATATCCGCACAAGTCTATTTTCTCTTGCCGTTTTTTATTGGTTGGTTTGTTTTCTTCTTTCGATTTTTCCATTACGCTTATCTTATTTCAAATTGTGCGATTATTCTAATCCCGTCTGGACTTTCTGCGTTAGTTCGCCATTAGAAAAGTATAAGTGAACTAAACACATAAAGCCACATTCCCATTGATACATTTCGGTTCTGACATTTCCGAATTTGTTTTCGCTCATCTTCGTTCCGCTTTTGCCGAGAATTGAGGACGCTTGAGAATAAGACATTCCGATTTCAAGACGGTCAAATTTCGACATCGTAATTTTTCCCGACGAACTATCTTTCGTTTGGCGAGTATCGGATACAAAAGCACGGCTTGAGTCCGAAATATCCTGATTAGGTTTGATTGCAACCATCAATACAATTACGCCTAACCAAACGAAGGATATGATTTTTGCAGTCGTCGTGTGTCCTTTGCGAAGCGTAAACCACGAAAAGATATAAGGCATAAGGAAAATCCCCAATCCAAGCAAAAAACTGACTTTCCGTTCCGGTTCTTGATTGTAAGTCTGCATAGTCTTTACCTTTTGGAAAAGATAATAGTTCTATTTCAAACTAAAATCAAGGCAATCTGCGGTAAGCTGTCGGTCTGACAAAGTTTAATACTTTGTTATGGGCAGGGCAGCGCGGCGGAAACCTAATAGATTAGCCGAAAAATTGAGACAGATTAGAGATGCTTTAGGCTTATCGCAGGACGGAATGCTGATTTATCTTAAGCTAAATGATATTGACCGGAGCGCAATTTCAGCTTACGAAGTCGGGCTAAAAGAACCGCCCTTGTATATACTGCTTCTCTATTCAAGAGCCGTGAACGTATATCTTGATGTTTTAGTTGATGATAACTTGGATTTGCCCGAACAACTACCAAGCCGGAGAACGAGTCTGGGAAGAAAACACAAAAAGACTTGACCGGAAGAACTCCGGCAAGTTACAATGCCTGTGGTTTTTGCGGGTGTGGCGTAATTGGCAGCCGCGCGGCTCTGGAAAAGTCGTGGCTTCATTGCCTTATGGGTTCGAGTCCCATCACCCGCAAATCCTTTAATTTTGCGGAAGGTGCGCTAACGGTTTAGCTAAGAGCCTTATAAACTCTGAATATGCCACCACGCATTCGGTTCGACTCCGACACCTTCCGAACTTTTAAAAGTGTAGTCTTAATTCACTGCACTTTTTTTGTTGTCAATATTGATTACTATATTACGTTGTATACAACGTATACTGTAATGTATACAAACAAGATTATATTGTCAAACTATTTTGACAAATAATACTTGACAATAAGGCGATTATTTTTGACAAACTAAATCGGCAAGTAACGGCTTAACGCATTCAAAATAATAACCGTAATAATTAGCCGTTAATTAAGTCTTTATACATAAGCCGAACTTGAACGCTTTCTAACGCTCTTATTGCTCTTTCCGTATCGTTAATCTTTCGCGCGTTAAACCTAAAGTCAAACTCACTCAAATAGCGGTGAAGGTGTTTCTTACTCCAATGATGATAAACACCGATTACACCGCGTTTCATCAAAGCGTGAACTGATTCGCAAGTATTAACGTGAGCGTTACCGCGAACGTATTCACCCTTTTTGTGATTAACGGCTTCGCGTGATGCGAAATGATTCTCAACGCCGAAATACGACGGGCTTTCGTCTGTACAGATAGAAGCTAAAGGAGAAACACATTCAAGCAATGCGGCTTTTAAGTTATCGCCCGTGACCATTTCCATATATTGCGATTTAACTCTACCGCCGCGCTCGACAATCGTTACAACCGGAGCTTTTTCTACCGCGCCTCTGCGACCTTGAAATCTCTCACGCCGAATGCGAGCGTGCATATTCTTAGCTTTTCCGCCAATATAGGTTTCATCCACTTCAACCGTGCCTTGCAGTTTTCCAGCATCATCTTGGTTGCCCGCTTTAGCCTCTAACTTGGCTTTTATCGGCTCTTGTTTCATAGCCTCGCGGATGCGGTGACACATAAACCACGCGCTCTTGTACGTTACGCCAAGCATTCGATGTAATTGATGTGCCGACATTCCTTTTTTCGAGGCGCAAAGCAGGTGCATCGCAAGAAGCCATTTGTGCAAAGGAACTCTTGATTTTTCAAATATTGTTCCAACCGTAACGGTGAACTGCTTTCGGCATTCCTTACATTTCCAAACGCCTTTGCGAACAGCCTTACGAGAATCTGCTTTCGGATTAAGTTTGTATGCTTTGTCGCAACTATTACAGTGCGGACAAACAACTCCATCTTTCCAGCGTTTCGATTCTAAGAATTCTCTAGCAAAATCTTCATCGTGAAATTGTTTCGCTGTTAAATCTACTTTACTCATTTATTACCTCGAAAGTTAACAAAATCATTAACTTATGAGATAATTATAGTTGATTTAGCTTGGGTTTGTCAAGTAACACTTTTAGCTAATTGAAACGAAATAAAGGAGATTTGGTATGTCATCACCAGAAATGCAATATCTGGAAAATATGGCGAGAACACATTCAAAATTCTTTGCTATGGTAGAATTGGAACTCGCTAACATACGCGCTATGCTTGAAGTTCTGCTAGAGGGTGAAAAAGAGAGATTGGTTAAAAAAGGGATTTCTACCGAAGAAGCTCATTTACTTATTCAACAGAAAGTTGAAGAGAGTTTTCAACGGATAGTCCAAAATCTAGCTTCCACTTAGATTCCAATTCTTTTAATGTGTCAACTTTGAAATCATCGTAGTTAATAGATGATTTCAAAGTTTTATCGTAATTCTGAGCGTTTTCAGAACACTCGTTAATAATTATAACTATATTCATAATTTCCTCTTTATGGGTTTGTCAAGTATATAATTCCCAATTATTACTATAGGAATTACAATACGTTGCGTTATTACAAGTAAAGGGGATAAGTGTGTGGATATGTGGTTAAGTTCAATTTAAGTTTTAAGGTATAATATATATTGAGATCAGCTAATTAAGTTTAGTAGTGCTTTATCGCAAAGCCGCTTCTGTCCTGTTACGTCATATTGTTTAATCAATACGGCGTTTTTTTATTTTGTATATTTCGGGGGCATGTCAGGAATGGTCATACTGTATCATGATGATAGGGAGATTGCCCTTGTCTTGGAATGCCAAAGGCACGTTCTGTATGGGCTATATGCCGTGCATCGCAGTAATGCGGTGGATGTCGCAGGGGCAGTCTTGCCATTAAGAAAACCGCTGATTAGGCGGTTAATTCTTTTGTATTAGTTTTTCGGGTAGTTGCGCTAGTCTATTTGAAATTTTTAGGTTTATACGAGGAAATATGGATGACAAAGAACTTGAAAAGGAACGAAGAGAATCAGAAGAAATAATAATGACACGAACAGAGGAGCTTAGAAATCGGAACTGGGCTAAGAAGTACTCAAGGCGTATGAAACAAGCCAAGAGTTCACGGTTTCACCGTACCCTCTTCAAAGTAATTATTGTTTCGAGTGTGATGATAGTTTTTTACGAGTATTCAAAAACCCGTCCTATACCTCCTCCTCCTCCTCTTATCTTTTATAACAGGACTAAATTATTAGGCGTGTTATCTATTGTTGTTATAGGTTATTACCTTTACCGTTTCCGGCAGGTAAGACGAACTGCTTATGGAATATTCCAATTAGCAGGAGCTATTGCATTTGGTTGGTTGATAATTGATAGATTAAATTCTATTAGATTTGTAGGAATTATAGGGGGCATCATTGCAGTTTATTTAGTGGGCAGAGGTTTTGACAATATAAACAAAGGCTTTGACGAACAACCGCTTACGTTAAATGTATTAGATGAAAATGGAAATGTTCGATAATTACAGTTAGCGTTGCATACATGGTTTATTTGTTCCTGAGTTTGAGTAAGTAACGTAAGACAGTCGGTTTAGAGGGAAGAGGCTTCTATCATTTGTTTGAGTTCGTTGAGTTCTTCGATTACTTCGTTTAATTTTTCGGTTAGGTTATCGACTTGTGACATGGTGTCGTAATCATAAGATAATTTTTCAATCATTGGGATTGTTTATTTAATTCTCTTTTGAGTTTTTCAAGCTCGAAATGTTCATCAAGCAGGAAGTTGATAATATCCGCCTGTTCTAGTGCTTTATCATATCCTTTGGCATATATCAGCATAGCAAGCCTTGGCAGGTCTTTTTTGTAGGCGTACCATCTTTTTTTTTCGTTCATAGGTTATTGATTATTCTCTTCCGAATTGGAAGTTAAGTTCATCAACGATTAATATTTTAGCTAGATCAGTGCGGGTGTTGGCTGAAAATTCCCGTTGATAATCAATGCCTTTGCCGGCAAATGCATGTGCTAAATCTCCGAGCATATTTGTTATTTCGTTAATTTCATTTAATTTGTGTTCATATGCAGGAAGCCGGTTAGCTGCTTTCATTGCTTCAGATTCCTGCTTGTATTCATTGATTGATTCTTCATAATTGTCGTTTTGTGGGTGAGACATATATTTTTAATTAATTACTTTCTTTTACAGGTTCTTTTATGTTTTTCGCCGGGCAATGCCCCGCATGATGTGCATGAACGCATATATTTATTGAGTTGGTTGGTTAAAAGTTAAATCTCGTGCAGATGTGCCGTAAGGCTTATTGTGGATTAAATGCTTTGTTTTTTCTGTTCGAGGTGGGTATTTATAGCAGTTACCGAATTTGAGGGCGCATTGCTTGATAGATTCCCTATCCATTGGGTGAGTGCATTTAGTCATAGGTTATCTTTATGTTCAATTAATTCACAGCGATATTCCCGACCACATTTTCCACAATAATATTCATTATCCCCTCTATGGTCTAAATAACGATTATCATAAGGACAAACTATAGTAATTGTTTTCATAAATTTATAAATTAATGTGAGCTACTGCAAAGATCGCTACTACCAGCCCGATTCCAAACACAATGCTTGCAACTGGCATGATTTGATAAGGTGATTTGTCCATATTTTTGTGGGCTTTCTGCCGTGAGGCTTAAGTTATTGACTATAAAGGAAGTATAGCCTATCCAGGATAAACAGTCAATAGGTAAACGGAAGAAAACAAACGGTTTGAGGTGTTTTATCCGGCTTATCTTAGCTATCTATTTATTCCTAAGAAATTTCTTTGAGTTATCCACAAAAATAGGATTATTAACTTGAAATTTAAGTCGGCTTTTGTCCGGCTTGATTTTAATAATTTAAGCACTTGTAATATTTTATAATTCGGTATATTTTATATTGATTTTAATTCGGTATAAATCAAAGTTCGGCGGCTTCTCGTAATAATATGTTGCCTTTTTTCATACTTGTAGTTTCGTTGCTTCTGCTTCGCGGACTGGGCTGGCTTGGAGTTGCGTATCTGGACTCTTGGCGAAAGGCGGTATGCGTGGCTTTAGCCATCACCTTTCTTTTTACCGGATCGACACACTTCTCTGATATGAAGCTGGATTATGCGGCAATGATTCCAAGCCCTTTCCCAAAAAGCATCTGGCTTATTTATCTAACGGGTATTTTGGAGATTGCCGGCGCGATTGGTCTTTTGCTGCCTCGCGTTCGTGTAATTGCCGGAATATGTTTAATCATTCTTTTAATGGCATTATTTCCGGCAAACATCAATGCTGCGCTCAACAATATTCCATTCCGCGGTCAGCCGCCAACTGCGCTTTGGCTTCGGACGTTGATTCAAATCTTTTTTGTCGCTGCAATTTGGTGGTCTTCAGTAAGGAAGCAGAATGCATAAAAAGGAGCCAAAATAAAGTGAATACAATTACCTACCGGAAAATCGTCCGAGCCAGTGCCATTTACGATATTCTTACCACTTTTCCGTTTGCGCTGCCCGGTCTAGCGGCATGGCATCTCGCTCAGATCAAAGCCCTGCATACCTCTTTTGCGTTTTCTGGAACTATACCGGACTTCGCGCCTTTCCACTTGTTCTTCGTCAATTTAATGGGCTCTGTGGTCATGGTTTGGTCTGTTTTACGGGTCTATAAGCCTGAACCTATTTTTGGTCTTTATGACAGCTTTGCAAGAGTGTTGTTCTCTTCGTGGATGCTTTATTATATGCTCATACATAATGTAACCGGCATCCTCTGGTTATTTTTTGTCCCCGAAATATCTTGGGGTATCATTCAAATTTATGGGTACTTAACACAAAGACAAACTTCCCAACAAAACACTGCAACGGGCGCGAACACAACCGAAAGAGATTGGAGTTAAAATGACACCGAGCGCAACAAAGATTGTGTATGAAATTCTTAGAATGCCGTAATCCTTGTAATACATCGTCTAACAATTCAATGGAAGTGAGGGCAAAAACAGCCACGTCCATTTTCTCCTTGATGTCTTATTTTATTGGTGAAGTTATCCCCAGCTTATAGCACCGCTAACTCTAGCGTGTTGTATAAGATATGCTAAAATAAAGGTAGTAATCCTTCATTTTTCTTCATGCCTAAGAAGCCTAAAATCTCAATTAGTGAAGCAAAAGAAATTATGGCTTTGTATTACAAGCTTAATAAGGGCAAGAGCATGATGAAGGAACCCAATCCGGCAGGAACGCTCGAATTATGGCATTCGGTAATGAATGAATATATCAAAAAGAAAATAGAAGCCCCGACAATTCATTTTTAAATCGAATTAAGGGTATATAAATGGATTATTGGAAAAATTAACTGTCATGTCCATAAATGGTTTCAGTGAATCGGACCATTCTCTATATTGCTGTGCTTTACGCTGTGATGCGGGATCTGGCAAATTCTTTAATCCTTCCGATATTTGACGTAGGGTTTCTGCCTTATTTGAAATTTCAATAAATGCTTCTTTTTCAGTTTTCCCGTTAAGCCCTGTTAGGAAAGCTTCCCTATCAAACTCTTCCATAATCTTTATCCTCTCGAATTTAGCAGGGATTATATATAAATCTGACCCAAAAGCAATAAATTAATGAGTGATTATTTAAAGACTAAGAAGCCGACGATTCATTTTTAAATAAGAAATAAATTTAGGATGAACCGGAAAATGCATATCGAATAATTTCATATATAATTGCGATTACAAAAAATAACGCATATCCCACACCTGCAATTAGGGTTAAAAGGACGATTCCGGCAGTTATAGTTTTTATGGTTTTTTCAAGAAAGGACTTTTGCGCCCAGACTTTTGGACCAAGTTCATTGCTCTCTCTTTCATGTTTTTCGCAGTAACGAATAACTTCGAGCCCTGTTATTCGCCAAAAGGTTACAATGCAGCCACAAGGAAGTTCTCTCAATGTCGTTCCGGGAATTTTCCTTCCAGGGAGATAGCGATTGTATTTACTCATAGCAGAGACTAAATCATAGAAATTAATATCATTTTTTCATAACGCACAATTTAAGTCATAAATAAGCAATAAATCAATAAGTAATGCAGTATGGCAGGACGCAAGAGCCTCAGAGAAGAAATTGATCTCAAACAATTATTCTAATCAACTCATAATCAATTAACTTTAATAAAATGAAGCAACATATGCTCACCGAAGCGGATATTGAACTCAATCCGCAACTTGAAGCCAAAGTAGGCGACAAGGTAGATCAAAGAGACGTTCTCTATCCCGTCATCCCGGCAGATTTCGTCGGAGGAGAGGCAGATAATATTCTGCGCCATGCAAACAGCCCTCATTATGCAAACAACCGAATAAACGTAATGGACGGAGATACCCTGATTAAAACCTATTCCGGCGACCGGGACGGTACGAACTGGAAGAAACACGCCGAACTCTATGCTCAGATTAACGGTTACACTCTGGAGGCTTATAACCCGAAGCTCGATGTCGTGGATTTGGATCATCAGGAAATAGACGATTCCAAGCCTAAGAAATCAAAATCCGTGGAGCGCACGGAGGCTATCCAAAAAGCCGCAACTAAAAAGATCAGTAAAAAATAACTATGAAAACTACACCTCATTTACATGACGTTGATCTCATGATTGACGGCTCGATTGTCGGTACTGTCCAATTAATGGCAGCCAGCTCGCAGGAAGCAGCGGAGATTGCAGGTCAGAAACTCACGCTCAATGCCAGCAAATCTTATGGGAAAATAAGCCCTCGTAGTAATGGCGTAATAATTAATAACCGAATTATGGATAATGAAAACACTCAAAACGACACTCAAGAAGAAACTCCAATCACTGCTATGCATGAAGTAACCCCACAGGATAAGGAAACCCAAGAAGGCTTGGAAGATGTCGAAGTCGGAGAAGTCGTGCCGATGTCCCCTGCCTCAGCGGAACAAGACAAAGGTTTGCGCCCAGACCTCGCATAGTTTATTTATAGGCGGGATGTTGAGTGTAAATGTGCATAGCACCGGCTCACTCCCGCCCATTAAGTAAATTATTCAATACTCTCAGAATATCAATAATTTGAGCGAATGAATCACAATCTTAAGCTTATCAACTATAAATGGAATAAGCGTAGCCGCAGCAGAAACCAATATCGTTAAGTCCACAAGACATTCTTTGGTTTTTTCTAAAGACCGTTTGAACAGGTTTTCTTTTCTTTTATATTCGTTCATGACACCCCTCCTTACCTTTCGGCAAATTAGAAAAGACAGAATCCAAACTATTTTCCAGAAAATTTTGGAATATCGCTCATATTAACTATTTCAATGCGTTTTTTTTAAAGCCCTTGTTCGAGTGCCTCTGCTAAAAACAGTATGTTAATGCCGTGGGACTCCCAATAGAATATTCAGATTTATTACCCATAACTTATAAAAAATCATGCCAGCCGGACGACCAATAGAATATTCAGAAGAAATACTTGAGAAAGCTCAGGAATATTTGGATTTGTGTATTGATGAGGAATTTGATTGGACTAAAACTAATGGGGATAAATCAACTTCTTACGAACATAGAATCAAGGTAAAGCTCCCTTCTATCGAAGGGTTGGCAGTTTATTTGAAAGTTGCGCGCAGCACAATCTACGAATGGGAAAAGATTTATCCAGAATTTTCGGACATTTTAGAAGATATCAAGGCAGAACAGGCACAAAGGCTCATAAATAACGGGCTTTCAGGCGACTACAATCCCACTATTTCAAAACTTATTCTCACCAAGCATGGTTACTCGGACAAATCAGAAACTGACCTGACAAGCGGAGGTAAGCCTTTTCCAATATTAATGAACATCCCTAGTGTTCCAAATAACGACAGCGACCAACAAAATAGCGAAGCTGACCAAGAGAATCAGGGCAGTACAGGGCGGGACATCAGCCAGCAAGACAATCTCGATACTCCTCTTATTGATTCATTACAGCCAGACGGACAAGAAGCCTAAGCTCACCTCAGTAGTATCTGAATCAATTCCCCATCTTAAACGCGGCGCAATGCGTGATTTCAAGAAGATCATGCAGGAGCATCGTTATTGGAAGGATAGCTCTTGGAACGCCACAGATTCGATTTACACCTTTGAAACCGGAAGTCAGATTGAATTCTTTTCCTCTGATAATGGGGATAAGTTACGTGGAGCAAGGCGAGACCGACTGTTCATCAACGAAGCCAATAACATTCCGTTTGACGCTTTTCAGCAATTAGAAGTCAGAACCAAAGAGTATTGTTTCCTCGACTGGAACCCGACCACTGAATTCTGGTTTTACACCGAAGTTCAAGGGAAGCGTGACGATGTAGATCACTTAATAATTACTTACAGGGATAATGAAGCACTCGACCCTCAAATCATCCGTTCAATCGAACAGCGCAAAGGAAACAAGTCATGGTGGCAAGTCTATGGTGAAGGACTTCTGGGAGAAGTTGAAAGCCGAATCTATACAGGATGGCAGATCATTGACTCCATCCCTCACGAGGCGAGACTTGAAAGATACGGACTGGATTTTGGATATTCTAATGACCCCTCGGCAATCGTAGCGATTTATTATTACAACGGCGGTTATATTCTGGATGAGATAGCGTTCCAAAAGGGACTTTCAAATAAGCAGATAGCAGATATATTCAGCAATCTTGATAAAGCGGTGATAATTGCAGATTCTGCCGAACCAAAGAGCATTGATGAGATTAAGAGCTATGATTTGACGATTCTTCCGGCGAATAAAGGACCCGGATCAGTCTTGCAGGGAATTCAGCTAGTCCAGCAGCAGAAGATGTCAGTTACCAAACGCTCCACTCACATAATCAAGGAATACCGCAATTACATCTGGATTACCGATAAAGACGGAAAAATCATCAACGAACCAGATCATTTATATTCACACTCTATGGATGCAATTAGATACGGCATGACCAATATAGAACCGCCCCAAGAAGAAGAACCAGACCCACAGGAAGATTACAAACCTTTGTATAACTCTATTGGTTTGTAAGCCTAATGTTGTCAACATGATATACTTAAGTAAACGCATTTAATTACGACACAGAATTACTTGCACCCTTGTTAGATAAAAAAACCAGAGATGCCTTAATCACTCAGGCAATCTCAGAAATCGAACACGCCAGAGAATACAAACGCGGAAGAATCAAACAGTGGAAAGCCAATGAGGATTTGGTATTCGGCAGGAAACCCGAAAACATTCCGCATCGCTCAAACGTCATGCTTCCCAAAATGCAGGGCTTTGAGAATACTCTACTGTCTAAAATCCGCAATTTCCCTACTCTCAAATACACCAAAGGCGAAGAATCAGACCTCAAGAAAGCTAAACGCCTTACTTCCCTGCTCGAACAAACCGCCAAGCCAACTAACGGCAACTGGAAATTTAAGGACTTAATTGGTAAGAAAAGCGCGATCCGTTATGGATGGGCTGTTTTCTCGTATTGGGCTGATTCAGTCAATGGCTATAAATCTCATTTTGAAAACGTCTCGGTTTACGATTTCTTGATTGATCCAGGAGCCGGCGGAATAAATATCGAGAACGCCCGTAATATGGGCAGAACTGGTATTTACTTATCCAAAGCTCAGTTAAAACAAGGCGTTAAGGACAAAATTTATCTTTCTACCGAAACTAACAAATTAGTTGATAAAGAAGGCGTAGCAAGCGATAGCTCAGAGGAAGAAAAGAACAAAGAAAACCGTTATTTTGAGTTGACCGGACAGAAGCGCCATAAAACACAAACCGATGTGTATAAGTTCTGGGCTTGGTACACGACATACCAAGGCGAACGCTATTATTTACTGGTTAATACGGATAATTCCACTGCTGTACGCTGCCAACCACTCAAAGAAATATTTGAGTCAAACAAATTCCCGTTCTTATCCTGGGCTACAGACCCTGACTTGGACGAATTTTGGACGCCGGGACCTGATGATATGGTGCGTGAAATCTTCATGGCACAGTCTGCGGTGATTAATCAGATGCTCGACAACAACGAGATGATTAATTTCCCGATGAAAGCCTATGATGTGGATAAAGTCACTAATAAGGCACTTCTTAATTATCGTCGAGGCGGGCTGATTCCATTCAGGAAAGATACGAATATCAGTCAGGCATTACAGGTTCTTGAAACCAAGCCGATCAATAACGGAATTACCGTTTATGAGGAATTGGACAAGATTCAGCAGCTAGAATCGGGTGTCACGGCTGAGAGCCGCGGTATTTCAGATGAGGACAAAGTAGCGATCTACGAAGGCAATCAGGCAAATATTGCCGACCGTTTAGGGCTTTTGAATGATTCCTACGCCAATATGTATCATCGCTTGCTTGAACTCCACGAATACGGAGTCAAGGAGCATTTAAATAACAAGATTGCTATCCAAATGATCGGAGCGGACGGTATCGAATGGGAGGAACTTTCCAAGACCGATATGCTGCCGGAAGATACTACGTTCGATTACTACATTTCCGCTTCCGACGCAGAGCTTCGCAACGATATTTCAGAGAAACGAGCCAAACTTAATTACGTTACCAATAACCGCGAGAATCCGATTATCAACCAGAAGGTGCTTGCTGAAGTTGAAGCCGAGATTGCCGGATTCGAGATGGACGATATTAAGCGACTCTTTGATGTTGATGAGTTCGGAAATGCCGAGCTGATGAGCGAATGTGCGCGCGACATCAAGAAACTCTTAAATGGCGAGGATATAAAACCGAATGAATCCGCCAATGTCGCCTACAAGCAGAAGATGGTTGATTATTTGCGCGTTAAGTCAGAAGACATGAAAGAAGACCAGCTTGCCCGTTTTATCGCTTATATCGAGGATATTGAACCGTTCGTGATCCAAAATACAGTCAGAAAAGCCAACGAAGTGAACGCAGCCGCAGGAAACCTCGCTTTAGAGCAGGATTTAGGAATTAACCCCCAACCAGATGGAACCGTCCAATCTCAAATTGCCCCAGACCAGCTCCCCGCTTGAGCGTCTGGAAACCACAACTGAAGCTCTCGTTTTGAGCCAGCACCAAACGTCAAAACAGACTATCGAAACGCTGAAAAATCTTGAACCCGTAATGGAAGCTTTGATCGTTTCCTATACCGAGGGGGCAAAGCAAATTGCCGAATCCATTGCATCAATCGAAGAATACTTGGGCAAAATCGAGCCGGTAGCGGTCAATGACAAGATGCTCCCCTTGCTGAAAAAGCTCGATGCTACGTTTAACCGCCGAAACATCTTTACCGTCCCGGAACCGAAAATAATCGTTGATTCACGGGAAACGGTCAAAGCAATTAGGGATTTGATCGAGACGGTTGATCTGAAGCCGATGGAAGTCAATCTGGAAAACGATTTCACCCAGCTTGAAAACGCTCTTCGCAGGATTGAAAAACTCGTCAAGATTGAAATTCCACTGGACGACGGGCGAATCGCAGTCAAGTTATCCGATGCAGACTTAAAGAAAATCGGACAAAGCTTATCGTTCCCTATCTCAGTTGGGACAGCCAGCGAAGAAACACTGCTCGCTATAAAGTCACAGCTTACTCCGACTGAATTGTATGCTCCGATTGATGTTGCTTCGAGTGGAGACAATACCTTGGTTGCAGCAGTTTCCGGCAGAAGAATAAAAGTCCTTGATTACACTTTTGTCTGTTCGGGAACCGTTAACGCCAAATTTAGAAGCAACAGCACTGATTTGACGGGAGCGATGGCTTTTGTGGCTAATTCAGGGATAGCTTCGGCAAAAGGAAGTATTTCGCAAGGAGCAATCCTCGCCACTCAATCCGGTGAAGCTTTAAAACTGAATTTGTCTTCAGCGGTTCAAGTCTCTGGACACTTAACTTATTATCTTGATTAACCAATTAAAAATTAACTCACACAAATGGCAACATATACAAAATTCAACGCCTTCGTTGAAAATATGGCTGAGAAGGTGCATAACCTTGGTTCAGACCAATTAAAAATCGCATCAACCAATACCGCTCCGACAGCTTCAAACTCTGTTTATACAGACTTAACCTCTCCTTTAGGAACGACAAACCTTTCTGGAGCGACCCCGTTTAATATCACTACTTCATCAAGTTCGCAAACTTCCGGCACTTATAAATTGGTGCTGGCGGATTTGGTTTTGACAGCATCAGGAGGAAGCTTTGGACCGTTCCGATATGTAGTGGTTTACAACGATACTGCAACAAACGATCCTTTAATTGGTTATTACGATTACGGTTCTTCAATCACTGTAAATGATGGGGAAACCTTCACAATCGACTTTGATGGAACTAACGGATTATTTACTCTCGCTTAACCAATGGTACGAATCTCTTTTATAACTAGAGATGTATCAGCCTATCAAGCAGGCGTTTTGTTCTTTGAAAATGCGGGGAGGGTAAATGGCTAAATTAGTCCTTACCGTCAATGATGATGCGGGGCAAGTTACAGGAAATAACAATAATGACCTCACGGCTGCGAGTTATGCCTTTAACACCAATAGTGCTGGTTATGACCATGTTGGTTTCAGGTTTACAGGAGTTACCGTCCCGCAAGCTTCAACAGTTCATAAAGCAACTTTAAAAGTCAGACTCTCCACCATCAGTGCATCATCGGGGACTTTTGATATTAAAGTCGAAGCATCGGATAATGCCGCAGCTTTAACAACGACCAATAATGATTTAGCGAGTAGGACTTATTCAGCTACGATAGAAACGACTCGTGTTCACGATCTGGCAAACGGGACTTATTATCTTGATGTAACGAGTCTTGTCCAAGAAATAGTGAATCGTGCTGGTTGGGCTTCAGGGAACGCACTTCATCTGTCCTTCCAGGCTCCTTGGAGTAGCGGTGCCTTTATTGTCGATACTTTAGAATCAGCCAACGATCCACAACTTGCCATCGCTTACGGAGATGCAACTGCGTGGACTACTTTCGGGAGCAATACAGGCTCATATACCAACCCTACCAACGCAACCGCTGATGATGGGGTATATGCCACCACTGTAAATCTTCCTACCGCTACCCATACTTTCTATAACTTCGGATTCAGCATTCCATCTGGTGCAACCATAGATGATGTCCTGGTCAAAGCTAACTTAAAAGCTGAAAGCTTTATTGACCGAGCGCAGTGGGGAATGGAAGTTACCAAGAACGCAGGCACTAACTGGTCAACTCAGAAGAAAAGCGTCCAAGCTGATACCGTTGATAAGGATTATTTCTTTGGAGGCGATCCTGATGGATGGAGCATCACGCTCAATAGTACAGAAGTAAATGACAACACTAATTTCAGAGTCAGGCTTCAAAATGACTTTTCTAACGCCTCAAGAGATTCATCTCTCGATTATATTGCAGTAAAAGTCATCTATACTGCTGCAACTGGAGCTACTCTCACTGCCGCATCAG
>DASVRD010000128.1:0-63708 GCA_036388775.1 Pyrinomonadaceae bacterium
TTGGCTTGACGGTGTTCCTCCTGTAATCGTAGCGGACAGACTAATTCTTTGACCGACAACAACATCTTGAGCAGTGTTAGGATCAATCAAGCTGCCATTTCGATAAAGCTGAATCTTCGGTTTAACTGTGATCGTTGCTGATTCATACGGAGAAGCATATCCGGAAAGATAACATTGTCCGCATCCGGGTGCCATCAATCTTGACTCTTGATTTTCATTTTGCGAGTCATCAAATTCGGCTGAGTTCTTTTCGCTTATTCCTAGACCGCAGCCGGTTGAAAAACGCAGTTCTCCCGGTTGGCAAGGCGGTTGCATCATATACCGTTCCGCCGACCAATTTGCGCCGATGTATGTGCTTCCTGCTGCGACTCCGGTTACTGTACCGCCGCTAACCGTGGCAATGTTCGCATTGCCAGTGCTCCAGTATACGCCGGATGCTTGTTCCGAATATTCATACGGAAAATTAAGGCAAGTTTCTTTGATTGTAAGCGCTAGAATAGTTACTGTTCCGCCAACTTGGATTTCCGCCGAATGGGGCTAATCTCGCTGCCTCTATAATTACCGAGACAACAATTTTGACAAGCGTAATTGCTGCTGATTCCTTTTGCCAAATCAATCTGTTCTGAACGTCCGAGAACTGCTAGCATTGTCAGCGTGTCGCCGTTTGCCGCCGCTTCATCTTCCTGATTCAGCGCCCATTGAATTTGTCCTCTCGAAAGCGAAAGCGGAATAGTCCGCTCTTTGAAGTCCGGAACTTGTCGGTCGCGCAGGTCTTTCACGTCAATTTCAATTGTTTGATGCGCCTCCAACGTTTTTTCGCCGATCATATACATCCCGCCGTTCTCCCAGTTAAAGAACGCGACATATTTTTGCGGTCGGTCGGTAATATTTTTGAGATAGGCTTTAGTCGTCGAAGTTCCTTCGATCTGCCACGGGTAGCCGCCTGTCGCGGTGCGCTGCCCAAGCGGATCCCACATCGGAACGCGGAAAACTTGATTGCGGCTTGCGCTCTCGCTGTGGACTGCAATAATGACGCTTCCCGGAGCGGTGTCATACTCAATTTCAAGTCCGGCTGTTTTAATTTGCTCCCGCTCGCTTCGCCGCACAACTTCCCGCATATCAAGCAAGCCGATTTCGTTTGGACGTAATCTGGTTTCCGGTAAAACGATTGTTTCGGTCGTGCCGTCCGCTCTGGTGTACGGAACACGTCCCGTTAAGTTTGCGTCTGTGGTTGCTGTGTTTCGGACGACAACGACAGGTTTTAATCTTTCACCGTCAATTGTTTCCAAATGCAGTCCCGCGCCGTGATATTTTTCGGTCTTACCGGTGAGCGGATTAGAAAATTGGGCTAGATTTGAATAACCGCGAGCCGAGTCGCTGATAAATGCGCGAGCGAGTAATGATTCTTTCGTTCCATTGTGTTCGAGAGACAAAGCGATGGCTTCGCTGTTGATGGATTGGTTGCCGCCCGGAAAATCTCGCCGCAAATCTAACACGCGAGTTTCGTGCGGCGCGAGAGTAAAGGTTTGCGGTTCGCTCGTAACGTGCGGTTTTCTGGTTAAACGTGCCGTTACGGTCAATTCGCAATCAACGGCGTTCGATAATGCTATTTTTACATCGGTTTCCCGCGACGGCATTGCCCACGCGCCCTCAAGCCTTCTCGAATCATATTTTCCTATCTCAGCCAGCTTTTCTTCAAAACTCAAACTGCGCTCTTCATCGGTCAGGTAGATTTGAGCGCCTAAAACAAGGTCTTTGCCTCGGTGGAACAGTCGGATGCTACCCTGCTTGAAGCTCTCGCCCCCGACGGCAGCTCATTCGCTCAAATTGATAAAGCGAAAGGAGTTTGCTTCGACAAATACTGGCGGAAGCTCAAGCAGTTGTCCGGCGAGATTGTAAAGCGTCGGACGCACTTCGAGGGGCTTAATTCCCTTGTTATTCAAGAGCAGTTTAGCATTTAGGTTGTTCTCGATTGAATAATACGTGCCGACTGAAGTATGAGGCGCGTCTGTTTCGCTGTCGCTTGATAGCTTTGAGTTTTTAATTGAAGTGGGAACTTGTTGAACTTCTTGGGTAAAACCAGTAGTAATAAATCGAGTTAATAATACCAAAGAGCAAACAAGCGAGATTGCTAATAAAACAAAAAGTCGTCTGGTTAGTACAAAACGAGTACAATGGGGTATCGGTTAAGGTTTCCTTTAAAGATTTAGTTAATGTAAAGTTTTATGGTGCAATTTATCGTTAAAAGATTTGAGAACGATAAATCTTTAAACTGTTAGTTCGTTAAAGTGAAAGCAAAAATCAGGAAAGAGTAATTTGTTCCTACTAAGAAAACGCCTCTCCCACAAGACAGTGAAAAATTAATAGATGATTTTGTCACCTAGATCTAATTGCTATTGTAATGAGCTATCAGTAAGCGGCGGATGTTACGCCCGTTCTTTTGTTATGTCAACATATTTTTTGTGAATTTTCTGTTAAATTTAGAAGGGTGAAAATCCATAAAAACCATCTTGCCGAGCTATGCTGTTTGCCGCCTTTAATGGCATCGAATGATTTCTACATACTTATTCCATATGCTGCTTACCCTTGCACTTAAATTCGCGGCGTAGCATAATTTTAAGTGAAATTTATTTAGAAACTAACCAATACTCGTTTTGAAAAAAATAGAACTTCCGCCGAGAGGCATCGAAACACTTTTTGGCGTTCACGACCAAAACATCAAATATCTCGAATCTCTGCTCGACGTGCGCGTTGACGCGCGCGGCAGCGAGCTGTTGATTGACGGCGGCGACGAAGACGTGCAAATTGTCGAAAACATCCTGCACGATTTTTCCGACCTTTTCGTTGCCGGGAAACAATTTTCCGACAAAGACCTGCGCGAGGCTTTTAAACAAATCGCCGATGACCGCGCTTTGTCGCTGCGCGATTATTTTGAAACCTCGCGTTTTAACCCGTCGGGCAAAAAAACCGTCGCTCCGAAAACCGCCACGCAGCGAAAATATATCGAAGCCATCGGCAAAAACGATTTGACTTTCGGAATCGGTCCTGCGGGCACGGGAAAATCATTTTTGGCAGTTGCAATGGCTGTTCAAGACCTTTTTCAGAAGAAGGTTTCCCGAATTATTCTGACTCGCCCTGCTGTCGAAGCGGGTGAAAAGCTCGGCTTTTTGCCCGGCGATTTGCAGGACAAAGTTGACCCGTATTTGCGCCCGCTTTACGACGCGCTGTTCGATTTGGTTGACGCCGAGCGCGTCACGAAAATGCTCGAAAAACGGATTATCGAAGTCGCTCCGCTGGCATTTATGCGCGGTCGCTCGCAAACTTTGGACAGCAAAATCTTAACGCCCGGCGGCTGGCGGAAAATGGGCGAAATCGAAATCGGCGACGATGTGATTGGTTCGGAAGGCAAAGCCGTTAAAGTCATCGGCGTTTTTCCACAGGGCAAAAAAGCTGTTTATCGTTTGACGATGACCGACGGCTCGTCAACTCTGGCTTGCGCCGAACATCTCTGGGCGGTTAAAACTCTGGAAGACAAACGCCGAAACAAAGATTTTCGCGTTTTGGAAACACAGGAAATGCTGGGCAATTTCCGCCGCAATCACCAATATCGTTACGAATTGCCGATGCTTTCCGCGCCGGTCGAGTTTCCGCGCCAATTTGTTCCGATTGAGCCTTACGCGCTTGGTTTATTGCTTGGCGACGGATGCATTACGGATAAAACTTCGCCGAGTTTTTGCACTCCCGATGCCGAATTAATCTCCGCTTTGCAAATTTCGCTGGCGGATTTGAATTTAAATTTCCGCCGCAAATCTGAGATTGATTACGTCATCACCAATCCGCTTGCCGGAAAAGGCGGACATTTCTCGCAAACAATTCGAAATCCGCTGACTCAATCTCTGCGCGAATTAAACTTAGCCGGAACAAATTCGGCGACCAAATTTGTTCCTGACGTTTATCTTTATAACAGTGCGGAAATTCGTCTGGCGGTTTTGCAGGGCTTGCTTGATACCGACGGCGGACCTGTTACCCAAAAAGGAAGAACCTGCCGGATTCAATACACAACAACGTCTGAGCAGTTAAAAGATGACGTAATTTTTCTCGCCCGCTCGCTCGGCGGCGCGGCTCATTGCCGCAAGCGCAAAGCCGAGGGACGCGCGCCCGGTTTTGCGCGGGGGCGCGAAATCGGTTATCGCAACGACGCATTTACTTTAGACATTCGTCTGCCGAAAGGAATCGAGCCGTTTCGCTTGCGGCGCAAAGCCGAGATTTACGGTGCAAACGGCGGCGGTCGCCCAATGCGTTTTATCAAAAATATCGAATTTGTCGGTGAAGCCGAAACCCAATGCATCGCGGTTGCGGCGCTCGATTCGCTTTATGTCACTGACGATTTTATTTTGACTCACAACACGCTTGCGGATGCTTTTATCATCTTGGACGAAGCTCAAAACACGACGAGCGAGCAGATGAAAATGTTTTTGACGCGCATCGGTTTCGGCTCAAAAGCCGTTGTTACCGGCGACATCACGCAAATTGATTTACCGCGCGGACAAAGAAGCGGATTGAAAGAAGCGCAGGAAGTTTTAGGCAATGTTACGGGAATTGATTTCGTTCATTTCAGCAAAAGAGATGTTGTGCGCCACAAGCTCGTGCAAATGATTGTCGAGGCTTACGAGGAACACACAAAACAACAAACGGACGAACGCGAATCAAAAAACGATAGTAGTTCTGAAAATCGCAAATAAAAATCCGACACATTTAAAATTTGGAAGAAAAAGGCTGGCAAAACATTAATGTTTTGCCAGCCTTTTTCTTTCGACAAAGTTTGTCGTCAATTTTGCGGTAGGCGACAAAATTTATGTTTTCTGTTTCCTCAGCGCCGTTTAAAACTCGCGTCGAATTGTTGAAAATGAAGCGTTTGCCCGATGCGCTAATGATGTAAGCAGTCATTTCATAAAAATCTCCTTTAACCAAATAAGGCGCAAAAGGAATTGAAAACAGCTAAAAAGTCGGCGAAAAATTTGTTTTTTTTGAAAACAGTCGTATAATCCGGCTGAAAAATGATGCCACAACCGGAAGAAGTCACAATTCTGCTGAAAGCAATGACATCCGGCGATGAAAACGCACCGGAAAAATTGCTGCCGATTATTTACAACGATTTGCGCCGCCTTGCGGGCGCTTATCTGTCAAACGAGCGGAAAGACCACACTTTGCAGCCGACGGCGCTCGTTCACGAGGCTTATATTCGATTGGTTGATTGGGAAAACGTTTCGTGGCAAAATCGCGCTCACTTTTTTGCTGTAGCCGCGCAGGTGATGCGGAGAATCCTAGTTGACCACGCGCGCGGGAAAAAAGCCGAAAAACGCGGCGGCTTCGGACAATTGCTCTCGCTTGACGAAGCGGTTAGCTTTTCAGAGAAAAAAGACGTGGATTTGGTTGCGCTCGACGATGCGCTAACCGAGCTTGAAAAGAGCGATCCGCGACAAGCTAAAATTGTCGAACTCAGATTTTTTGGCGGGCTGACGATTGAAGAAACCGCCGAAGCCTTAAGAATTTCGCCCGCCACAGTCAAAAACGAATGGGCATTTGCCAAAGCGTGGCTTCGCGTTGAGCTAACCAAAAGCTGAACAACTGCGGTTTTATAAATTGCCGCCAGCTTCTGCTATAGGCTAAAGCCAAAAGGAAATTATTTTTCTTTTATCTGGCTAAAGCCGTATTTTGCTGCTAATAGAATTCACTATCTGAAGATAGCGGCAATTTATGAAATCGCAATAGAACCCAATATGTCCGAATCGAACTGGAACAAAAAGAAAGAGATTTTCATCGCCGTTTTAGACGTGCCTGAAACAAGGCGCGCCGATTTTCTGGACGAAAATTGCGGCAATAACACCGAGCTGCGAAAAGAAGTTGAAAAACTGCTCGACGCGCATTCGACAAACGAAAGCTTTATCGAAAAACCCGCGTTTCAAATTGCCCCGGCTGTTGCCGATGAACGCTTGAGCGGCAAACAATTCGGGCATTATAAAATAATCCGGGAAATCGGACGCGGCGGAATGGGCGCGGTTTTTCTTGCAGAACGCAGCGACGGCGCATTTAAACAGCAAGTTGCGCTCAAAATCGTCCGTCAAACGATTCTCGATTCGGAAACGGAAAAGCGTTTTCTGCGCGAGCGCCAGATTCTGGCTTCTTTGAATCATCCGAACATCGCGCGCCTGCTCGACGGCGGCGTTTCGGAATCGGGCGAGCCGTTTCTGGCGATGGAATATGTCGAAGGCAAACGGATTGACGAGTTTTGCGAAGAAAAAACTCTTTCGACAAACGAGCGTCTAAAACTTTTTCTCGCGGTTTGCAGCGCCGTTTCGTTTGCACATCAAAATCTGGTCGTTCACCGCGATATTAAGCCTTCAAATATTATCGTCGCAAAAGACGGAACGCCCAAATTGCTCGATTTCGGAATTGCCAAGCTGCTCGATGCCGAGCACGCCGACGAACACACTCAGACAGGTTATCGCGCTTTCACGCCCGAATATGCATCGCCCGAACAAATTGCCGGCGAACAAATCACGACCGCTTCCGATGTCTATTCGCTCGGCGTTTTGCTTGAACATTTAATCGCCAATCGCCCGTCGTTTAAAAACAAAGGGGCTACTACAAACAGAATTAAGCAACGAACGACGAACAACGAACGACGAACAAATGACGAATTGGAAGCAATTCTGCAAATGGCTGTCCGCGAAGAACCCGCGCGTCGCTATGCTTCCGTCCAGCAATTTGCCGAAGACATTCAGCGATATTTGGACAAGCTGCCTGTCACGGCGCAAAAAGACAGTTTCACTTATCGCGCCGAAAAATTTATTAAACGCAATAAAATCCCGGTTTTTGCCGCCGCGCTGGTCGTTTTGTCGCTTTTAGCAGGATTGGCGGCTTCGTTATGGCAGGCTAATGCGGCGCGGCGACAAGAGCGATTAACGCGCGAGCAGCGCGACCGCGCCGAGCGCCGATTTGCCGATGTTCGTCAACTCGCAAACGCTCTTCTTTTCGACATCTCACCGAAAATTGAAAATCTTCCGGGAGCGACCGAAGCCCGGCAATCGGTCGTCACACAATCGCTCAAATATCTCGACAGTCTTGCCCAGGAAGCGGGCGACGATTTGCAATTACAGAGCGAGTTGGCGTCGGCTTATGAAAAAATCGGCGATTTGCAGGGCAATCCGACCAATCCGAATCTGGGCGATTTGGCGGGCGCGATTGCGAGCTACGAAAAAGCGCAAAAAATGCGTTTTACCTTGCTTGAAACGAATCCGAACGATGCTGAACTGCGCGCGGCTTTAGCGGCAAATCACAAAGCGTTAGGAGACATTCGCTGGCAGGCGAACGAGATTGACGAATCCGGCAAACAAGTTGATGCGGCATTAAATCTTTACGAAAAACTGGCGGCGGAAAACCCCGATTCGCCCAAATTGCGTTTGGCACTGGCTCAAATTAATTACGACATAGGCATCGTTCGCACAGAAAAATCCAATTACGCCGAAGCGATTGCTTATTATCGAAAGGCTCTCAATTTGGTCGAACCGTTGCGCCAAAGCGACCCGAATAATGTGCAGTATTTAAAGGTCGCCGGTAATTGTTATCTAAAACTCGGCAACGCGCTTTCGTGGAACGAGCAGCAAAAAGAAGCAGAAATTGAAACAACAAAAGCCGTTCAAATTTACGAATCGCTCCAAGCGAATTATCCGAATGACGTGAGCATCAGCAACGGTCTCTGGTCAACTTATTGGATGGCGAGCAACACTTATCAAGACCAAAACGACGCGCTCGCGCACGAATACGCGCTTAAAGCCTTAAAGACGATTCAATCGGTCGTCGAAAAAGACCCGGCTGACATTCAGGCTCGCAAACGTCTGGCGCGCACTTATTCCACGCTCGGACAAACCGCGACCGATACCGGCAAATTTGCCGAAGCGGTTTCATATCTGGAAAAAGCAGTCTCGGAATTAGGACGGCGGCTCGAAAGCGATCCGAAAAGCGGCGGCACGAAATATGATCTCGGAGCGGCGTTGATGCGTTTGGCTGAGGCGAGAGCCAAACAAAAAGATTACTCAGGCGCATTTGCCGAACTCGATAAATCCGAGCGCATTTACATCGAGCTTATGCAAGTTGATCCGAGCGGTCTGACATCGCTCAGAAATCAAGCTCTGATTTATGATTTCAGAGCCGAAATTTACAACGAAATGGCGAAAACCGCGGCGGGAGAAAAAAGGCACGCTCACGAGCAAAACACGAAAGCGAATTACGTGCAGGTCGTAAAAATCCTTGAACAGCTTGCTGAAAAAAAATCTCTCCCCGAATTTGATCGCAAATGGCTCGAACAACTCAAAGCCAAAGTGGAAACAACAAGCAGCGAGTAAACAGCGGCAAAACTCTTTCTCTCATAATTTTCAGTTAAATCATAAAAAAGGGCGGTCACTTGACCGCCCGCAAAATGTGAGAATTTCTCAGGAGAAATTGTTTTCAGTTTTTCGTTATTCCATCGCAGTATCCGTCGCAGAATAATCGTAAGACGAAGTATAATCGGCTGCTTCATAGGAGCCGCCGGTTTCGACAACAGATGTGCTGTCATAAACTCCTCCGGTGGCGGTGTCGGCGTGATAATCTGCGGCATTTTGGCTTTCGACCGCGCTTTCGGCATAGTCGGCGGCGGCATCCAGATTACCGTCTGCCGCAAACTGCTCTGCCGCGTGAGCGTAATATTCAGCGTTGTTCTCTTCCCAAACGGCGTAATCCAATTGATATTCTTCAGTTTCGGCTTGTCCCGTATGGTCTGAACCTCCGGCGTGCCAATCGGCGTTTCCGATTGCGTGTGCCGCATTACCGGCAGCTTCTGCGGCGGCTTCGTAATCTCCCGCCTTGGCAAACTCATCTTGCTGCGCCTGGTAATATTCGGCATTTTCCTGTTGCTGCGCCGCGCTTTCCAAATCTGTCGCGTTGCTGCCCTCTAAAATGTAGTTATCGCCTGCTTCCCAGGCTTCGTTTTCGGCAATGGCGCGGGCTTCGGCGGCGGCGGCATAATCACCTGCGGCGACAAATTCGGTCGCAGCTTCCTGCGCATCGCGCGCGGCGTCGGCGTGAGCCTGAGTTTCGAGAACTGCCGGGTCAATCTCCTCGCTGCCGATTGTTTCATTTGTCGCGTCGGAAACCGATTCAAATGCCGGTGCGGTAGAAACGGCGTCGGGTACGCTAAACTCAAACGCCGCCGGCTGCGCGATTTCCTCAAAAAATGTGCCGGGAGCCGCTCCGCCAAAAACATCTTCGGCAACCTGATCGCTGGCGAGATTAAATTCGCCGCCGTCAAAGACTTCTGCGGCTATGGGATCGCTGGCTAGCTCAAACTCGCCGTTATTAAAAACATCTTCGGCGATGGGGTCGCTGGCGAGTTCGAAATCTCCCGCCGCCAAATCTTCTTCCGTTTCTATCTCGATAACATCGGCGTCTTCCGGTGCCGCTTCAATCGCCGCATCGGCACCGTCATCCGTTAACGCCTCAATCACATCTTCGATAAGCGTTGATTGATTGCTGCTCTCGGTAATTTCAATAACGGTGGTCGCTCCGTCAGCGGCGGTTTCGGTAATTGTCATTGTGTCAGCCATTATTCTTTAATCTCCTTTTTTGATTAGTCGGTAAAATTAGCTTCTTCGTCCCTGCGAACCGGAGCGGAAGCTGGTTTCAGTTTCAGCGTCATAATCTTGCCGCATTCGGTTTTCGGGCAGCGGACGTTGATTTGCGGTTTTCCTTCAAGTGCCGCTCGCGGAATACGCATCGGCGCGTTGCAAGCCGTACATTTCATTTTTATTTCGCCGCTCGGAGCTTTCGTCTCAGGCGCGTTTTTTTGCGGTTCTGCACCGGGAGCATTTGTCTTTGTCGCGACAGCGTGCGGCTTTTGACCTGCAATATGGGGATGTTTCGGCTGTCCGGGTTTCGGCGGCGCCGTCGGCAGCGGCGGCGCGAATTGGCTAATCAAACTGCGCCATCGTTTCAGCTCTTTGCTGCGGGCAAACTGCATCGTCAAAGACAGACGGCGTGTGATATATGGCGTCGAAGTCGTCATCATTTCCGATAATTTCATTGCGCCGTCATCGCTCGATGCCTGCTGTTCGAGCCAAGCCGCGACATTGATGCGGTCATACAAAAATGCAGATTTAAGCGACCACGAAAGCAGAACTCGGCGGGCGACTTCTTCGTCGCCGACGGCGAGCAATCCGGCGCGGTCGGCTGTTATTTCGGCTTGCCGCGCCCAAGCCATGAGAGGCGTTTCGATGGCGCTTTCGATTAGCGCCGTCGGACTTAAACTCAAAAATCCTAAAACCCCGTTAGACATCGCGTTTCCGCGCGCTTGTTCGCCGACCAGAAATCTGCTGACGGTTTTCCACAAAGCGTGACCGGCGCGAACGTGACCCATTTCGCGCGCCAGCAGAAACGATAAATCCGCGCCGCGAAAACTGCTCGCCAGAGCCGACCCGATGATGATAAAAGCATCGTTGTCGCTGCCGTAAGTGTGACAATCCCAGGGACGCTCGCCCGACACATAAACATCGGGCATATGCGACATCCCCAAAATTCTGGCGGCGCGAACGGCTTGAAAATAAATGTCCGGCAGTTGTTTTTCGCTCAGCAGAACGCCGTTAAAAGTGACTTCAATCCAGCGTCGTCCGACGCGGCTCGAAATAGCTTTTGCCGCCGTGTTGAGCGCGCTGATTGAGCGCAGCGCGGACATCGCTTTGCCGTCTTCAGCCCACTGAAACGCCGCGCAATCAATAGCGTAACCTGGAGCCAGCGGACGCAGCCAGCGGCATTCGGGACAAATAAAAACTTTCTCCGGCAAATGGCTGCCGTCGTCTCCGCATTTCTGGCATTGAATCGGGCGAATTTGCGGCGCGGGCTGAAAATACTGTTGCTGCGGCGGATATTGTTGCTGTTGAGGAGGATATTGGTTAAAGTTCGGCGGCAACGGCTGCGGCTGCGGATAATATCCCCCATTTCCCTGAGGCATTTGATTGCCGTTTGCCAATGGATAATTTGGCGGAGGATATTGATTCGCCTGCAGCGGATAATTCTGCGGTGAATATTGATTTACCGGCAGTGGCTGCTGAAATTGCTGAACTGGCGGCGGCGCAACTTGCATCGGCGGCGTTTGTGAAGGCTGCTGTTGCACCTGCGGCGCGGGAGTTGTTGCTGTCCCGTTGAGCGGTGTGCCGCAAGTGATGCAAAATCTGGCTGCCGCATCTCTTGATTGATGCCCGTTGACGCAAATTCTTGGATTGTTGTTCGGTTCGCTCATTATTTTAAAAACTCCTCGTATTTTCCAGAGAAACGTTTTTTTTGCGGTTAGTAATACATTGCTCCGCCGCTCAATGCAAGCAGCAAATAAAAACCGTAGAAAAAAAGTGTGAGAATTGAAATAAATATACCGCCCCACAGACCGATCTGCGCCATCACCATTCCGGCGGGCGACGAGCGACCTTGTTTGATCGCGCTGACTTCCATCCAGCCTAAAATCGCGCCCGGTATGCTCGTCAATGCGCAGCAGAGCAGCAAACCGCAAATCGTCAACATTAACGAAGCGATTGCGCGTCCGCTCGATCCGGCTGCGGGTTGGTTAAACTGTGCAGGTTGTTGAAAACCTTGATTCCACTGTTGATTGTTAAAATTAGGTTGATTTTGCGGTCGCTGTCCGCCGCCCGGAGCGGCGCTGAGCGGTGCGGCGCAAAAGCGGCAGAACTGCGCGCCGGCTGAATTTTGCTGTCTGCAATTGTGGCAATATTTTTCCATTTTATTTATCTCCCGTTAAAATTTCTTTTATTTCTTTCCGATAAACAGTTGCTTTTTCAATCTCTGTTTTCCCTTCAACCAATAAGGCGTTAAAAAGCGACAAATCAGCCCATCTTTTTTCATTTTTTTTCAAAAGAAAAAGCCGGATGATTCTCATCAGGCTTTTTCTCTAAAATCGTGCTTTCTGCCGATTCAATCGGCTCAAGCGTTTTTCGCTTTTTAAGTCGCTTTCGGCATTTTTTTATTTTTCGCGTCTTACCGCTCATAATTGTCAACAATATCGAAAGTACCTTCTTTGCGATCAATTTCCCTGATGCCGTCTTCGTCCAGCAAAACCGCTTGCGCTCTATATCGTCCGGTTTGGAGTACGCCTCTTTTAGCATAAATCCAGCAATTGAAAGAATATTCGCCCGGCACATCCAATTCCCCAAAATCTTTAGCAACCGACCCGGGTTCTTCTCCGTTTACATCTTCATAAAACAAAACAACTCTTACTTTATGTTTTGAACCCGTGTTGTTAACACTTGAGACAATGTAGATTTTGTCTTCGGGCGAGAATATTTCGCTTGACGGTTTGGCATCTTTGTTTGTGCCGAATTTTAAATCACTGATGTTAGCGGTAGTAAAGTAGAAACCGTTTTCATCGCTCTGTCCGCACCCGAGCGAAGCCAGCATTAACAAACCTAAAGCGAGAACTAAATTTATTTTTGTTTTCATAAGAATCACCTATTTTGACTTGAATATTTCTTTGTTTTTTTGTTCAATCACTCCGACATAAGCTCAAATCAGAACTTAATTTGTCTTTCAATCAATAGGGCGGAATTTCCTGGCAAAATAGTCTAAAAAAAAATTTTGAAAATTTCCGTATAACATACGAACCGGAGGCAGAAGGAATGAGCGGGCAGCAAAAAGATGTATTGGCTTAAAAATCAGGCAGTGGAAATCGCCAAAGACATTTAGAAACCGCGCAAGCCAATTGCAAACGCTAGCTTGATTTGCTGCGAGAATTACAAGCAAGAAATTCGTTTGCAGAATTCGACCGCGAAATGCCCGAAGAAACGCAGGGGCAGCGCAAAAATAAAACGATGACCGAAATTATCAATCGCCAGCGCAAAGTTAAAATCAACCCGGAAAGCTTTCAGGAATTTGCCGAAAAAGCCGTTGACGCCGTTAAAGAGGCGCGCGGTAAAAGCTGCACCGTGGCTTTTGTCTCGGATAGAAAAATGACTGAATTAAATCGGATGTTTCGCGGCAAAAACTCGACGACCGACGTGCTTTCGTTTCCTAATGAACCGGACGAATTTGAAGAAGCGAAAAACAATCTGGGAGACATCGTGATTTCGCTCGAACAAGCCGCGCGTCAAGCTGAAGAAAACAATCTTTCTCTCGAACTCGAAATCAAACAGCTAATTTTGCACGGGGTTTTGCATCTCAGCGGCTACGACCACGAAGCCGATAAAGGCGAAATGAACCGTTTGGAGTTGAAACTTCGTGATAAACTTCGGATTTAATTTCACCGCCGAGACGCGGAGGCGCAGAGTTTTTCAGAAAGAAGTTTGAGATATATTTCGTTTCTCTTTTTATTTTGTTTTCTCCGCGTCTCCGCGTCTCGGCGGTTTAAACTTTTCTAAATGAACGAAGCGGAAAAACAAACACAAAAGCGAGCCGAGCCGTGCGTGATGGTGATTTTCGGCGCGACCGGCGATTTAACGAAGCGCAAGCTGTTTCCCGCGCTTTACAATCTGGCGAAACAGGGATTTTTGCCCGAAAATTTCGCGGTTGTCGGCGTCGGTCGGCAGGAAATGACGAGCGAAGATTTTCGCAAAAAAATCAACGGCGATTTGCACGAATTTGTCGGCAAAGACAGCGATAAAAAGCTGCTCGATTGGTTTTGCGACCGCACATTTTATACGGGCGGCGATTTCGACGATGACAAAAAGCTTTTCAAAGATTTGAAAGCGATGCTTGCCGAGGTCTGCCAAACTTTGAGTATTCCCGAAAACTTTTTTTATTATCTCGCCACGCCGCCGCAGCTTTTCGCCAACGTTACCCAAAAAATTTCAAAAAACGGCTTGGGCAAAGAGGAAAATGGGAATTGGCGGCGTTTTGTTTTTGAAAAACCGTTCGGACGCGATCTCGAATCAGCCGTAAACTTAAACCGCGAGCTATTAAAAATTTTAAAAGAGCGACAAATTTACCGCATTGACCATTATCTCGGCAAAGAAACCGTCCAAAATATCCTGGTTTTCCGTTTCGGCAACAGCATTTTCGAGCCGATTTGGAATCGCAATTTTGTTGATTCGGTTCAAATCACGGTCGCCGAAAAATTGGGCGTCGAAACGCGCGGCGGTTATTACGACACCGCCGGGGCTTTGCGCGATATGATTCCGAATCATATTTTCCAGCTTGTCACGCTGACCGCGATGGAGCCGCCCGTTTCGTTTGAAGCCGACGAAGTGCGCGACGAGCAGACAAAAGTTTTGCACGCGATTCAGCCGTTCACGCCCGAAGACGTTTTGAGCAAAACCGTGCGCGGGCAATACGGCGCGGGAAAGATTGATGACAAAACTGTTCCCGCATACCGCAGCGAAGCTCAGGTTCCGCCCGATTCAAATACCGAAACTTTCGCGGCGCTGAAACTGACGATAGACAATTGGCGCTGGGCGGGCGTTCCGTTTTATGTCCGCACCGGCAAACGGCTTCCAGCGCGGCATTCGGAGATCGTGATTCAATTTAAACGCGCGCCGTTCGTCCTGTTCCGCAACACGCCGATTGAACGTCTGACGACAAATAGAATCGTCGTCCATATTCAACCGGACGAAGGAATCACTCTGCATTTCGGCGCGAAAATTCCGGGTCCGATTGTGAATATGGGTGCGGTTGATATGGATTTTAATTATCTCGACCATTTCGGCGAACATATTTCGACGGGTTACGAACGCCTTTTGTACGATTGTATGATCGGCGACGCGACGCTTTTTCAACGCGCCGATATGGTCGAAGCAAGCTGGGGAATCGTTTCGCCCGTTCTCGACGTTTGGCACGCAATTCCGGCGCGCTCGTTTCCAAATTACGAAGCCGGAGCCTGGGGACCGCGCGAAGCCGACGAATTGCTCGAACGAGATGGGCGAAAATGGAAAAATACGGTTGATTGAGAAGTTAAAAATAAAACATCATTTCGCCCGTCTCGTTTGTTTCGCCTTTTTTCTCCTCCTGCAAAAAGCCTTGCGCGACGAACAGCTTGACGATTGTGCGCGCGTCGCTGCGGGCGAATTTGTCGGCGAGCGAGCTGGTTCGGTTAAGATCGGCTTTGCCGAGCAATTGGATTTGGTTGATGTAGCGAAACAGCAGCAAACCGTCCCACGAATAGCCGCTCACTTTCAACAGCAATTCGCCTTTTTTAAACGTTCGATTGCGTTTGTTGTACTTGCTCAAAATCGCCGTCGCCTGAACATAATCGTTGATTTGGTCAACTATCGGCTCAAAAATGCGAAACGCTTCGACGGGATTGACGATGGCGTAGCCTTTGACGATTTCCATTAAATCGTTTAGCTCGTCTTCGTCTTCCGGGTATTCGTTTGCCAGCCTTTTAGCGTCTTTCATTAAATTCGCGGCGGTTTCGCGGTCTTTTTCTCCGCCTTTTTTGTGAAAATCGGTTGCCAGCGCGACCAGTTTTTGAATCTGCGTTTTCTTTTTGTTCAAGCTGCCGATCAATTTTTTCGCTTCGTCCAAATTACCGTCTTTCGCTGTCCGACTGATTTTCGCCGATTGATACTGTTCGGCGGCTTTCTCGCGCGCTTTTTCGTCCGGGATTTGTTCGATTAATTTTTTCGCGCGTTCTTCATCTTCAACCTGCGCGATTTTGTTGGTTAGAGAATTATAAGCAAAAACTTTATCGGCTTCATTGAGCTTTGGAAGATCGGCGAGAATTTCTTCGGGCGTCGAGTTCGGATTCCAAAGTTTTTGTCTATCCTGCATCCGCTTGATTTCGGGCGGCAGATTTTTCATCGCTTCCGTCTGCCTTTGTTTGAGCAGCGGCGCTTTTTCCGGCACGAGCCCTTCCAGGCTCGACATCGTTTGAGTCATCGCCATCGTTATCTCAAGCGAATTAGATGGCTGCAAAAACGTCGAGGCGAGCTTGTTGGCGATGTCTCTGGCTTGCGATTCTGAAAACTTGAATTGCTTTTGATTCGCTTTTGTCTGCGTGTTCGGGTTTGTGGCGTATTGCAAAAAACGAATTGCCGCGCCCAAATCCTCGCTTTTTTTCGCCAGATCAATTTCCGTGATTTTTCTGACTACTTCGTCGGCTAAACCGGCGGCTTTTTTCTCGTCTTTTTGATGGAGATTTTGCAGCAGAGTCAGAACATTCCAGGAAATGCCTTTTGCCAGACTGTCTTTGATGAGCTTGATGGCTTTGTCCGGGTTTTGTTCGGCGGCGAGAACCGCAAATCGCTGTTCGAGCGCAATTTCCTGCTGGACGCGAATCCGGCTCGGATTAAAATCCATCATTCCGCCTTCCTGTTTGGCGTTGGGCTGCGCGGCTTTTGCCAATTCTTCGGCGAGCTTTGCCGAACGGGTTTGCACGAGTAATTCGAGAGCTAAATCCGCGTCGTGCTTGGCAATCAGCGGCAAAACTTCGTTGCGAATGTCGCTGAAATCATAAAGCTGCATAAACGGATCGTCCGAATCTTTCTTTTCTTTTTCGGCTTCGAGATTGGCGGCAATCACATCGTTTGCCGAGTTGCGAAAAAGCTCTCTGGCTCGTTTTTCGTCAAACTTCCAATACAAATCGCCCGCAATTGCATAAACAATCGCCCGGTTTGTTGCTAATTTGAGCGTCCCGGCATCGCCGACCGCCTGGTCGAGCATTTTCAAAACCTGCTTTTCAAGTTCTTTTTGAGCCTTCTCTTTTTCGGTTTTTGATTCGGTCGGCGATGCGGTTTCCTGAGCCGGAAGCGCCGCGCAAAACAGCAAAAACAAAACGACAAGCAAAATCGAGCGGGGCATTTTCATAAATTTTCTCCTGAGGGCGGATAGCTAGTTTAGGCGCAGGATGTTAGCATAGCTCGTTTCGTAAAGTAAATTAATTTCGAGCCGTTTTTGAATAATTAAACGCTTTGCTGACAAAGAGTTCGGAAAATGCCGCATAATATTATTATTTCAGAGAATTTGCAGGCTTTGAGCCGCGCGGCGGCTGAAATATTTGTCCGAATCGGCGGCGAAGCAATCGAGCGAAATAATCGTTTTACGGTCGCTCTGTCCGGCGGTTCGACGCCGAAATTGTTGTTTAAAATACTGGCTGGCGACGAATTTCGTTCTCAGATTAACTGGACAAAAACGTTTTTCTTTTTTGGCGACGAACGACACGTCAAACCAAATTCTGCGGAAAGCAATTACCGGATGGCGCGCAAAAATCTGTTTGAACCTTTAAAAATTCCGGCGGAAAATGTTTATCGGTGGCGCGCTGAATGGCAAAACGCGGAAGAAATCGCATTGGATTACGAAAAAACTTTAACCGATTTTTTCAAAACCGAATTGCCGCGTTTCGATTTGATTTTGCTCGGAATGGGCGCGGACGGACACACGGCTTCGCTGTTTCCCGAAACTTCGGCTTTGATTGAAACGCAAAAACTTGCTGTCGCTAATTGGGTGAAAAAACTTGATTCATTTCGACTGACGTTAACGTTTCCTCTTATCAACAACGCCGCAAACATCATTTTTCTAGTCGGCGGCGCGGAAAAAGCCGAAATGCTAAAAACGGTTTTGGAAGGCGAATTTGAGCCGCAGAAATTTCCGGCGCAAAATGTAAACCCGCGCGACGGAAATTTGTTCTGGTTGATAGAAAAAGAAGCCGCCCGGCTGCTCTCGGCGGATTAAAGATTTACCATTTCCCATTTACCATTTACAATTCGTTAAAGTATGGAGATTGAGATAGCCGTTGCGGTTTTGCTGCTGTTTTTGCTGGCATTTTTGGCGACGGTTGATATGGCTTTCGCCCAGCTCAGCGATTTGAGCTTGCGGCGTTTGACGAGCGAATCGGAAGAAAACGAGCGCGTCAACACCGAGTTTTTGCGCGAGATTCTGGAAAATCGTCCGCGTTTTCGTTTCGCGCTGTCGGCGGCGATTCAGGTTTTGCTGATTATTTTCACGGTTTTAACAACTCTCATCGCGTTTCGCTTTTTCCCTAGTGATGATCGGCGCGCCGAGGTTTTTCTCGCTGCGCTTCTCGTTTCGCTCGTTTTGTCGGTTCTTTTCCGGCAATTCGTCCCGCGATTTATCACCGGAAAACATCCCGAAAGATTCGCGCTTGCTTTGCTGCCCGTAGTGCGTCCGTTTTACCGCATTTTCGGCGCTCTGGCAGACCCTTTGGGAAATTTAGGACGCGACAAATCACCAATCGAAATCACGGTCGCTCCGCAAACGCCGGAAGAAGAAGCTGAAAATGACGAAAATGAAAACGATTCTCTGCAAACGCTGATCGAAGCCGGGGAAGCCGAAGGAATAATTGAAGAACGCGAACGCGAACTAATCGAAACCATCGTAGATTTCGGCGACACTACCGCCGATGAAGTGATGACGCCGCGCACGGAAATCGAAGCTCTTCCGCTCGATGCAACGGTCAGAGAAGCGCGCGACCGGATTATCGAATCGAAATATTCGCGTCTCCCGGTTTATCGCGAGCAAATTGATAACATCGAGGGAATGATCTACGTCCGCGATTTGCTGCAATTCTGGGCGGAGGACAAAGAAGAAATCACGATTGAAAATTCGCCGAATCTGATTCGAGAGGTTAGATTCGTCCCGGAAACAAAGCCGGTCGCCGAGCTTTTAAAAGAAATGCAAATGGTGCGCGTACAAATGGCGATTATCGTTGACGAATACGGAGGCGTCGCCGGACTCGTGACTATCGAAGACATTCTCGAAGAACTCGTCGGCGAAATCGAAGACGAAGACACCGATCAGGGAGAAATTATCGAAATCATCGAAGGCGAGGACAAGTCATATTTCGACTGCTTTGGCTCGGTCGAGATTGATAAAATCGAACGCCTCTTCGACATCGAGTTTGCCGAAGATGACGATTTCAACACAATCGCTGGTTTCGTCATTTCCGAAATCGGCTACGTCCCGAAAGAAGGCGAGAAATTTCAATTTCGGGGTATTGATGTCGAAATTTTGCGAGCCGACGAAAAACGAATCAATCTTCTACGCCTGCGGCTTGCCGCCGAAGATAGAGACTCAAACGCCGCCGAATCGGAACAATAAGGATTTAAGCGAAAAAGCATTGGGGCAGATTTTTGAGTGAGCCTTGTTATTTTTTAATTCTTCTGCAAAAAATCAAAATGCTCACTCAAAAATCCTTTCCGCGAATTGCCCCGTAGCTCTTAAAAAATACCGTTGTAATAAATCCTTTTTGCTTCCGTCCGAGCGCATTGCCCGTCAATTAAAGGATCGCCGGTCTCGCGGCAGCAGGGATTGGCGGATGTACAGCTCAAACCGCTTTTCATAATTTGTCCGAGTTTGTTTTGTCCGGCGGCGGACGGATGAAAACAGTCGCAGCAGGAAAGCTGGTCGGAGCTGAAACGATACTGCCAGGGCGCGTCGCTGTAAACGAAACTGGTGGCAAAGGCTTTTGGTGCGCCGCCGACGACCGCGCCGCCGATGTTTACGACGCGCGACCTCCCGCCCTCCGGGATGGCGGCATATTCCGCCGTCACGTTTCTCAAAATGTCGCGATATGCTTTCATCGTGATATAAGTGTCAACGATTCTGGTCGGCGAGCAGTCGCGCGTGAGCGACGCGCAGATATTGGCGTTGCCCCACAAAACCCGGCACGAAGCGGGAATCTGACAGCTTGCCTTGTTTTGAAAATTACAGAGCTGCGAAACGCGAACCGGAGCGGCGACGCCGATTTTCGTGTAAGAAATCCCCATTAAAATATCCAAGCCTTTGCGCAGCTCGCGCTCGAAAGAAGCCGGTCTCGTCCGGCAATAATTGTTCGGATCGAGGTCTGCGCTCGGACACGCCGGATTTACTTTCGTCACGGCTCCGCCGCAGTTGTCGTTGTGACCGAGAAAAACCGCCGCAAGGCGCGGAATAGACTGAAAGCTCAGATACGACCGAATATCGTTTGCCTGCGCCTCGAAATCCGACAGCATTCTCGCGCCCGATGCTGCGCTGTTGCGAAACTTAGCGAAAATCGTCTTATTGAGATCGCATTCCGCGCGCTCCAAAAAACTAAAAACCCCTTCCGGTCCGGCGCTGCACAGATTAACCGCGCCGTTCGTTTTGCTTGTGATCCAATTGTATTCTTCCTGATCGGCGTTAGCGCACGGCGCTGCGCTTCCCGCGTTGTAACCTTTGGAAATGCTGTCGCCGGCGACATCAATCGCCTGGATATTCAACTGCGCCGTCGTCGTTTTTGAAAAAACGAGCAAAATCGCGCACACGCACACTAAAATTCGTAACCCGACTTTCATTTTCAATGCCTCCCGAAATAGATTTGATTGCCGACTTCGTTCAACCGCAGATGTATTAAGCGGGTTGATTGTGCTGCCAAAATCGAAAAAATACAAGCAAAATTTTCCGCCGCCCAAAACAAAACGGCTGGCTTCAAATATGCGAATCGTTTATCGTAAAATTTACTTTAATTTTCTTGATTTATGGCGAAACAAAAAAGCAGATTTTTGAGCGGCAAACGGATTCAGCCGACGCTGATTTCGACTCGCGCAGATGTCGTATGACGAGCAGAACCGCTCCCAAATATGGAAAGCGTTTGGTGTAATAATTATGGATACAAGTTTAGCTGAAAAAGGCAGAGAATTTTACAACCAAAACTTAAAGGCATTGCTCGAACCTGCCGAGAACGGCAAATTTGTTGCTATCGAACCCGAAAGCGGGCGTTATTTTATCGGCAAAACAACGCGCGAAACAATGGACAAAGCGCACCGCGAAATGCCCGACAATAAATTTTATTTGCAAAGAATCGGTTACACTTTCGCGCACAGCTTTGGAGGCTTTCGGCGAGCGAATGGGTAAAATTAACGGAACTGTCAGCGAAAGCCTGCAAGCGCTTATCTATCTTGAGTTTTTCGCAAATGGTAAATTTAAATCGTTATCTTGTGAAGTTGACACCGGCTTTGCCGGAACAATAATGATTCCGCGCGAAACGGTTTCAAAATTTCAGTTAGAAATTGACGGGCAAGAATATTTCAAAGCGATTGAAGACACCGAGTTTCTCGCCGAAACAACCAGATTAACGATTCGCTGGCTTGACGATGAATTTGAAATTACGGCAATTATCAGCGAACACAATTACGCATTAATCGGTGCGGAAATGTTGATAGACGCAGTTTTGACGATTGATTATTTGAACAAAACCGTTTTAATCGAAAAATGAAACAAAAAAGCAGATTTTTGAGCGGCAAGCGGATTCAGCCGACGCCGATTGATGCTAATACGGCGCTGGCGGATTTGATTGACGAGTCGTTTATGGCTTACAACGCTGCGCGTCTGCGCGAGGCTTGTCAGCTTTTTACCCGCAAGATGCTTGAGCCGGACGTGACGATTGGCGTTACGCTGACGGGCGCTTTGACTCCTGCGGGACTTGGGATTTCGGCTTTGATTCCGCTTGTGCAAGCCGGATTTATTGATTGGATTATTTCGACCGGCGCGAATCTTTATCACGACACGCATTTCGGAATCGGTTTAAGTCTTCATCAAGGCGACGCGAAATTGGACGACCGGATTTTGCGCGAAGAAGAAGTCGTCCGTATTTACGACATCTTTTTCGATTATTCGGTTCTTCTCGACACGGATTCGTTTTTCCGTCGCTTGATTGAAGGAGAAGAGTTCCAAAAAACGATGTCGTCCGCCGAGTTTCATTATCTTTGCGGGAAATACGTCCGCGAGCGCGAAACGATGCTCGGAATTAAAAATCAATCGCTGCTCGCCGCCTGTTACGAACACGCCGTGCCGGTTTACACTTCGTCGCCCGGCGATTCGTCAATCGGAATGAACATCGCCGCCAAAGAATTGCAGGGCGGAAAATTAATTTTAAATCCGAATCTCGATGTCAACGAAACCGCGTCAATCGTTCTCGCCGCCAAACGCGGCGCGATTCACGGCGACACTGGAGCGGGCGGAAAATCCGCAATTTTTATTCTCGGCGGCGGCAGCCCGAAAAACTTTGCGCTGCAAACCGAGCCGCAGATTCAGGAAGTTTTGGGAATTGACGAAAAAGGTCACGATTACTTTTTGCAGGTGACAGACGCGCGCCCGGACACGGGCGGGCTTTCCGGCGCAACGCCAGCCGAAGCGGTGTCGTGGGGCAAAGTTGATCCTGACAAATTACCCGATGCGGTTGTCGCTTACGTTGATTCGACAGTTGCGTTACCGTTGATAACGGCTTACGCACTGGCGCGGCACGAACCGCGCCAACCGAAACGACTATTTGAACGGCGCGACGAGTTTATGAATTTATTAAAAGCCGAATACGAGAAATCCGAAAGAAGATAAACCACAGAGACACAGAGACACAGAGTTTTTAAATCATTTAATTTCTCTCTGTGCCTCTGTGTCTCTGTAGTAAGAATGCGTGAAATTATTCGCCGAACACGAAGGAGAGCGGCACGAAATCGAGATTCGCGTCGAAGATTTAAAAGTTTTTGCTCGCGTCGGAGAAAAACAGTACGAGATGGAAGCGCGCGAAGTCGAGCCGAACACTTATTTGTTTAATCTCGGCGGGCGGATTTACGAATGTTACGTCGCGCCGAAAAACGCGGCGGGCGTCAACCGTGTGCGGCAAGGGACGAAAACTTTTGATTTAAAACTGTCCGATCCGAAACGTCTGCGCGGGGCGCAGGCTCCAGGCGACGCGGCGGAAGGAACTGCGCAAATCATCACGCAAATGCCCGGCAAAGTCGTCCGCATCGTTGTTGAAGTCGGACAGGAAGTTAAAACCGGCGATTCGATTATTGTCGTCGAAGCGATGAAAATGCAAAACGAAATGAAATCGCCTAAAGACGGGGTTGTCAAAGAAATCCGCGCTGAAGCGGGCGCGACCGTCAACGCCGGAGACGTTCTCGCAGTTATCGAATGAGTTCGAATTACAAAGTTCAAGGCGAACAGCCGGAAAAACAAATCCGTATTCCTCATTCCGAAATCCGCATTTTGCTGTGGGATATTGACGGAACTCTTTTGATTGCGCCGCGCAACGGCTCTTACAAAGAATATTTCGCGCCCGCGCTGGAACGGGTTTACGGTTCAATCGGGATTTTGGGCGGACAATTAAAAGTTTCGGGAATGACCGACTTGCAAATCGCTTTTGAGTGTTTACAGCCCGAAGGCTTTTCTGTTGAACAGATTTATGCGAGAGCGGACGAGTTTTGTCTGGTAATTGGCGAAGAAATCGAGCGAATATGCGCGCCGGAAGAAAATCGCTTTGTCGCTCTGCCCGGCGCGCGCGAGGTTTTAGAGGCGACCGACGCGCATCCGCGTTTTGTCAACGCTTTGCTCACGGGAAATCTGCCGCTCGCCGCCCGTTTCAAACTCGAATTTGTCGGACTCCATAAATTTTTCGATTTTTCGCTCGGCGCTTTCGGCAACGAATCGCATCGCAGAATTGATTTGCCGGCGGTCGCGGCGCGAAATGTTTCGGCAAAATTCGATTATGAATTCGCGCCTTCGCAGTTTATCGTTTTGGGCGACACGCCGAACGATATTGCCTGTGCCAAACATTTCGGTGCTAAAGCCGTCGCCGTCGCAACCGGCAGAAATCATCCGGCGGAAACTCTCGTTCCGCACAAACCGGATTATCTTTTGAACAATCTGACTGATCCGGCGGAAGTTTTGCGCGTTCTCGAAAATCTTTAATTATCTTTTCTTTCGTTGCATTTACGCCTGATTTGATTTATAAACGAGGCGCAATTCCCTAAATCCAACCAGCGAGGAAAATTTATGAAACACAGCTTTCCCTTCTCGAAATTAATTATTTTTGTCTCGGCGTTTTTGCTGATTTCCTGCACGAATATCGCGGCGCAAAAAACAGCCCGGCAGGTTAAGCAATACACGATTGAACAATTTATGGACACCGTGCGCGTCGGCGCGTCCAGCTTTTCGCCCGACGAAAAAACGGTGCTTTTTCACAGCAACAAAAGCGGAATTTTTAATGTTTATTCGATCTCGGTTGCGGGCGGCGAATCGAAACAATTGACGAACTCGACAAAAGAAAGCACGTATGTCGTTTCGTATTTTCCGAATGACTCGCGATTTATTTACACCTACGACCGGGGCGGCAACGAAAACGATCATCTTTACATGCGAACGGCGGACGGCGCGGAAAAAGATTTGACGCCCGGCGAGAAAACCAAAGCCAATTTTTTAGGCTGGACGCGGGATGAAAAAGCCTTTTATTTTTCGACCAATGAACGCGACGCGCGCTTTTTCGACGTTTACAAAATGAGCATCGCGGATTTTAGCCGCGCGCTTGTTTTTCAGGATGATAAAGCGATGGACTTTGCAGCTTTCAGCGCGGACGGAAAATATCTCGCCTTTACCAAACCGAATGAAGGCACAAACGACTCGGACGTGTGGCTTTACAACGCGCAGACCAAAGAGCTGAAAAATCTGACCGCGCACAAAGGCGAAACGGCTTTTGCCGCACAGTCTTTCGATCCGCAATCGCGTTTTCTTTATTACACGAGCGACGAGGGCGGCGAATACGCCGCGCTAATGCGCGTTGACTTAACTTCGGGCAAAAAAGAAGCGGTCGAAAAATACGATTGGGACATTTGGGGAACGTATTTTTCGCACAACGGCAAATATCGCGTCGTTATCGTCAACGAAGACGCTAGAACCAGAATAAAAATCTACGACACCAAAGCCAATCGGCTCGTCGAGCTGCCGAAGACCACCGAAGGCGACATTACCGGCGTTAATATTTCAAAAAGCGAGCGATTGATGGCGTTTTACGTCAATGGCTCGCGCACGCCGAACGATTTGCACATTTTTGATTTTGCGACCGGAAAAGTCACAAAATTAACAAATAGCTTAAATCCGGCGATTGACCGCAATGATTTGGTCGAAGCGCAGGTGATTCGCTACAAATCGTTTGATGGAATGGAAATCCCTTCGATTTTGCTGAAACCGCATCAGGCTTCGACGACCAGTAAAGCGCCCGCTATCGTCTTGGTTCACGGCGGACCGGGCGGACAAACGCGGACGAATTATTCGGCGCAAATGCAGTATCTGGCGAATCAGGGCTACGTGATTCTGGGCGTCAACAATCGCGGCTCAAGCGGTTACGGCAAAACGTTTTACGCCTCGGACGACGGCAAACACGGGCGCGAACCGCTCTGGGACTGCGTCGAAGCGAAAAAATATTTGAAATCGCTCGGCTACGTTGACGAAAACAAAATCGCAATTATGGGCGGCAGTTACGGCGGTTATATGGTTTTGGCGGCTCTGGCGTTTAAACCCGACGAATTTCAGGTCGGCGTTAATCTTTTCGGCGTCTCGAATTGGGTGCGAACTCTCGAATCAATTCCGCCCTACTGGGAATCTTTCCGCAAGGCTTTGTATAAAGAAATAGGCGATCCGGCGACGCAGCTCGCTTTTCTGAAAGAAACTTCGCCGCTGTTTCACGCCGACAAAATCAAAAAACCTTTAATCGTCCTGCAAGGCGCAAACGATCCGCGCGTGATTAAACCCGAATCCGACGAAATCGTCGCCGCCGTCAAGAAAAACGGTGTCCCGGTCGAATACGTTTTGTTTGACGACGAAGGTCACGGCTTTACCAAAAAAGCCAACGAAATCCGCGCATATAAAGCGATTGCCGATTTTCTCAACAAACATTTGAAAGGCGCAAGCTAAGTAACGCCGAAAGTATTTGGGAACAAAGAAATTTGAAATACACCTTTGCGACCTTTGCGAAAAACCTTTGCGTTCTTTGCGGTTATTTTTTGTTTTAACCGCAAAGATCGCAAAGAGAAAAACGCAAAGATCGCAAAGTAAAATTCTGCTGTTAGGGACGGTGAAAAGCCCGCTCGATGTCGCGCATTGTCAGCCGCAAAATCACGGGGCGACCGTGCGGGCAAGTCGTCGGCGACGAGGTTGTCAGCAATTTATCAATCATCCACTGCATTTTCTCCATCGTTAGCGGCATATTGATTTTGACAGCCGCGCGGCAGGCGAGCGAAGCGGCAATTTCGTCGCGCCATGTGTCACGCGCTCCGCCGCGTTTTTCCGAATCAATGGTTTCCAAAATCTCGCGCAGCAAATTTCTGGCTTCGCCCGCAGGCAAATCCGAAGGAACGCTCTTAATTGCTATCGTCCGACCGGAAAGACGCATTAAACCGAAACCCAATTCTTCCAATTCATTTTGCACCAATTCAAATGCGGCGGCTTGCGCCGGAGTCAAATCGAAAGTTTCCGGCAGCAATAAATTTTGCGATTCGATGCGGCGTTCGCCCATTTTTTTGCGGTATTTGTCGAAAAGAATCCGCTCGTGCGCGACATGCTGATCAATCAACAGCAAACCTTCCGCATCGGTTGCGATGATAAAGCTCTCGCGCATTTGTCCCAGCGGACGAATCGCTGAAGTCGAAAGATTTTCGATTTCGACGGCGCGCGGCAGCTTTGCCGCCGAATCAAAAGGCATCTCGATTGCGGATTGCGGATTGCGGATTGCGGATTGCGGAGAATTTAATAATTCGCCAGAATTTGTATTCTGGTTTTCAACTTTGCTTTCCGCAATTTGTTTTTCAGCAACTGAATTTTGAAGTTTAAAATCTAAATTTTTCTCAAAAACATCTTCCGCTTTTAATTCCGCACTCGATAGGGCTTGATTTTCAAAATCCGAAGAAAAAGCCGGAATTTCCGGTTGAATTGGTGGCGTGATTGTCGGTTCAATAATGTCCGCAGCAAATTCGATTCTATTTTGCTGCGGGGGCTTGTTTTCCGGCTGCGCCGGCAGATTCGCGGCGTCAAAATAATTTTCAATCGTTTTTGTCTGCTCAAAAACGTCGTTTGAAACGTTTTCGCTGGTTGTTTCGCGCTGCAAAAAACCGGAATTGCCCAGAGCTTTGCGGATTTCTTCGGTGATGACTTCGCGGACGGCTTCCGGTCGGCGAAAACGGACTTCGGTTTTCGCCGGATGCACATTTACGTCAATTTCTTCCGCCGGAATTTCGACGAAAACGAGCGCGACCGGATAAACGCCGTGCGGCAAAACCGAGCGATAACCTTCGGTCAAAGCGCGCGCCATAATTTTGTCGCGGACATAACGCCCGTTAATAAAAAAATACTGCGCGTCTCGCGTCGTCCGGCGTTCGCGCGGCGCGGAGATAAAACCGGAAATGCGCGCAATAAATTCACTGCCGCCTGCGACCGGAATCAGATTGTCCAGAAAATCAGCGCCGAAAATCTGAAAGGCTCGCTCGCGCAAATTTCGGGCGGGCGTGACGCGCATCGCTTCGCGCCCGTTGTTGTTTAAAACAAAGGCTTTGTCCGGGTGCGCGAGCGCGTAATGCGTGACGAGATTAATAAGGTGAAAATTCTCGGTCGCCTCAGAGCGCATAAATTTGCGGCGCGCCGGAACGTTGAAAAACAAATCGCGGACGCAAACTGTCGTTCCCTGCGGATGCGCCGCATCCTTCACGTCAGTCAATCGCCCGCCTTCGATTTGCACTTTTGTTGCGGCATTTTCGCCCGCAGTTTTGGTCGTTAATTCAACTCGCGCAACAGACGCAATCGAAGCCAGAGCTTCGCCGCGAAATCCGAGCGTCGAGATTCGATTCAAATCTTCGAACGCACGGATTTTCGATGTCGCGTGACGTTCAAAAGCCAGAACCGCGTCGTCGCGCGTCATTCCTTCGCCGTCGTCCGTTATTTTCAGCAAACGCCGACCACCCGCTTCGATTTCGATTGCAATTCTGGTCGCTCCCGCGTCCAAAGAATTTTCAAGCAGTTCTTTCGCTACCGAAGCCGGACGTTCGACGACCTCGCCAGCGGCGATTTGATTTGCCAGATTGTCGGATAAAACACGAATTTTTCCCATCGTATTTCAGGTTTTACACCAAACTGCACGAATCGCCAAGTTCTACAAAAAGAATGCGGTTAAAACGAACCAGCCGCAAAGAATGATATTCAATCTTTAACTATCAACTGTAAACTATCAACTATCAACTGTTTTGCAATGACAAACAGTTGATAGTTTACAGTTGATAGTTTCTTCCGTGCCGACTGGGTTTAATTGAAAAAACGGCTAACTGTTTAAATAATTTTTCACCGTTCGGTTTAAATTTTGAGCGGCATTTTCCAGATAATCTGTTTTTTCGGCAAACCATTGTTCGTCTTGTTCCGAGTGTTCGCGTTCGACTCGCAAAGCGCGGCGGGTTTCATCGGGCGCGGTGCCTCCGTAAATTGTTCTGATGTTGACGAAATTTTCGGGCGACAGCGTTTGCTGCAATTCTTCTGCTGAAAGCGAAAGCTCACGCCCCAAAACTTCGCGCGCGGCGGTTTGCAAAATCGGATGCGTGATGTCGCTTTGTCGGTCAATCGCCTCTCGAACCGATTTGGCGACAATGCCGTGCGCGATGCGAAACGATAGGTTTTCGCGGCGGACAATCGTGTCGGCTAGCTCGGTGACGGTGATAAAATTTTCGCCCGCTCGTCGGCGAAGTGTTTCCAAATTAAACGTCGCAGATTCGATTGTTCCGGCAAAAAGCGCGACGGCGCGGGTTGCGTCACGCACCGCCGAGTAAATCAGTGGCTGCAAATCGTCCTCAACATCGTTGATGTCGCCGAACGGCGTGTTGTGGACGCTAGTTATCACGCCGAGCGATTGACCGAGAGCTTTGCTGGCAATCGCCCTGATGTGTTCGATGGCGACCGGATTGCGCTTTTGCGGCATAATCGAAGAGCCTTGCACATAACTGTCGGGCAAACGAATGACGTTAAATTCCATCGTCGCCATTAGCAGAAATTCCTGCGCGAATTTACCGATGTTGACGAGAAGCGCGCTCGTCGCGCCGAGAGCTTCGGTAAAATAATCAACCGAAGCGATTGAGCCGTAAGAATTAACCGTTGGCGCGTAAAAACCTAAAAGCTCGGCGACGCGGTGACGATTGATCGGAAATCCGGTCGTCGTAATCGCGCCCGCGCCAAGCGGGCAAAGATTCATATTGTCGAACGCGCGCTGCAAACGCCGGATGTCGCGCCCCAGATTTTCCGCCATTGCGAGCAGAAAATGCGCAAGCGTCGAAGGTTGCGCCGGTTGCGTGTGCGTGTAAGCCGGAATCAAGCTCTCGTGATGCTGCGCGATGAGATTTAAAAAGTTTTGGCGCAGATTCATTGTTTCGCGCAAAAGCCGGAGAATTTGCCGCCGCAGATAAAGGCGATAAATCGTCACGTCAATATCGTTGCGGCTGCGAGCCGTGTGCAGTTTTCCCGCCGTATCCGCATCGCAGTTGCGGGTGATCTCGCGCTGCAAATAATAAAACAAATCTTCAAAGCTGCCGTCGTATTCCGCGCGGCGAATCGAATCGAAATCGAGTTTTTGCAAAGCCGCCAGCAATTCGCGTAATTCGGTTTCGGTAATAATTCCCTGTTCGGCGAGCATAATCGCGTGCGCCAAATCTACTTCGTAATAAGCCTGCAAAAAATAGCGTTTGGCGTCTGCAAAGCAATCCGCGAGAACGTTTTCTTTATAAATTCGGGCGGGAAATTTTTCTTCCATTATATTTTCCTCTTAAAGTTACGGAAAAAGAATTAACAGGGATAAAAAGGATTAAGGGGATATTTGTTTTGGTTTATCCCTTTTATCTCTTTCATCCCTGTTAATATTCTTAACTTCAGCGTCTCCGCACTTTCTTGTTTCTACTTCGCCGGTCTTGCTTTCGGCAAGCTCAACATATTGGCAAAAAGCCTGTAAGCGCCTGCGTTTCCGGTCGGAAGCTGGCGGAAGAAGGAATAAGAGTTGTAAATGTAATTCCCTTTTCCGATTTTCGCGTAAACCAACCCGCCGTTGCTTTCCGGGTCGCCCTCATCGTGCGATTCGAGCAGCGGCGTATATTGCGCGTCGAATGTCGAAAAATTGTAAAGATTTCGCTCCTGTATCCAATTCTCCCAATCGCTCGCGCCGATTTTGTTCGGATAATTAAAAACCGGATGCGTCGGGACTAAAATCCTGACCGCCGCGTTTTCGTCCGTCACGCGAACGTTTGAAATTCGCTGCGCTCCGTTAACGACCATATCCATTTTCGCCGGAAACGGCGGCAGATTTTCCCGAACGTATTCGTTCTGCTGGTATTGAACAATCAGCGTTCCGCCGCCGCGAACCCAATCTAGAAGTCTATTGTTGTTCGCCACAAAATCAGGTCTTACCTGTGAAGCGCGAACGCCAACGACAATTGTGTCGAAGCGGGACAAATCGCCGGTTGCCAAGTCTTTTTCTTCGAGCATCGTGACGTTTAAACCCAAACGACGGATTGCGTCCGGCACCTGGTCGCCCGTTCCCATAATGTAGCCGACGCGCACCGGGGCGATTTTCAAATCCACGACTTTCGCCGAAACTTCGGCGGGCAAATAACGGCGATGCGTTTGAATATGCGGGTAAGCGATTTCCTGCATTGATTGGTTGAAGGTTTGATTGCCGACAACGGCGTTTGCCGTAATTTTGTAAGAATCGGGTTTCGCGCCTGGGGGAATGATTACGTCAAAGCTAACGGCGGTTTTCTCACCCTTTGCTTTTAAATCAAAATCCGCTGCGGCAGGCGTCGCCTTCCAACCGGATGGCAAATCGAGTCTGACCGCGCCTTTTGTCTCGCGGGGCGCGTTGTTGGTCACCGAGACGACGATTTTATGGCGCTGCACGCGAGGCGAAACCGGGGCAATCACGAGATTTGAATCAAGCCCGACGCTGACGAGCGGAACAACATTTAAATCACGCCGCAGTTCGCCGCGAATCTGGTCGGCGAAACGATATTGAATCGGTTTGGTCACCGTCACTTCTTCGCCGCCGATTTCCATTTTGACTTCCGCCGAAGCTAAATGTGATTGAAACGGCATGTTTTTTTCAGCACCGGGCGCAGACCAGTTAAAAGTAAAATTCTGACGCGGGCTTTCAAGCCAATAAGGCTGTGTCAAGGCGGCGTTTACGGGAGCCGAAACTTTGAAGAAATAGGCATTGGCAGCGGCTTCGTCGCGCGGACGGAAGCCTTGAGCGGGCGCAGGCATCGGCTGAGGCGCGGGCGTTGCAGTCCAGCCTTGCGGAACGCGCAAATTCGCGCCGCTCGCTTTGACGGTCGAGCCTTCCGGCGCAAAAACACGAACTGCAACATTGATCGAATCACCGGCTACCACCGTCTCTGCGTCGGTCAAAGCATCAACGACAATGCTAGCGGCTGTTTGCAGCGCGTCGGAGAACTCGCGCTCTTTTTGAGCGAGCAGAAAATCGGCGTCAGCGAGAGGCGCGTTTTGTCCCCGAGCGGCTCTTTCCGCGATTTCGCGTCGCGCTTTGCGTGTCGCGCGCAAGCCTTCGGCGAGCGGCTCGATTGTTTTGCCCGGATTCATCGCGTCGAAATTTGCCAATGCTCTGGCGGCGGCGCTTTGAATGTCTCTTAAATTACCGTTGAGAAAATCGTCGTTTAAATTGACAATTTTCGGGATTCCGGTGATTGACGTATCAATTCCGTCAAAAACGCTCCGCTCCGTCTCGCTTTTTCCGACGGTTGATTCGGCGAGCCGAACGCCCGAATTTTGTTTGCCGCGAAGCTCCAAACTTCCCATTTCCTGCGATTTATGCTGGCTTCTACCTTCCATCGCAATTTCAAAATACGAGCGACCGATCAGCCGATCATATTCGCCCGTGTTGACGATTAATGTCGGCGCGTTGTTCGGATTTTGAGCAAAGCCCTGACCGACATAAAACTTTTTCGCTTGCCAAGGGCGCAAACCTTCTCGCAATTGTTCGGGAAACTGCGCAGGATCGGCAGCGGCTTTGAAAGCAATCGGCGATAAATAACCGGCAAGCTGATGCTGCCCGTGACCGTCGGCGGGCGTGCCGGAAAATCTGGAAATTACGACGAGCGGGCGAAACAAACGGATTGCCCGCACCATATCGCCCAAAACCTGTTGTTCGCCCCAAATCCGCGTGGCTTCTTCGCGTTTTTTTGAGAAACCGTAATCCATCACGCGGGTAAAAAACTGCTGCCCGCCATCGAGCGTGCGGGCTTGCAGCAATTCTTCGGCGCGAATCACGCCGAGCGGTTCGAACAATTCCGAACCGATCACGTTTTGCCCGCCTTCGCCGCGATTTAATGAAAGATAGGAAACTCGCGCGCTTTCGCCGCGCGCCAGCCGCGCCAGCAAACCCGAATCTTCATCGTCCGGGTGAGCTGCGGTGTGCATCGCGCTCGCGGTTGTTTGCAGGCGTTTGATTTTTTGTCCCAAACCAATCGCGCCCAAATCGTAAATCGGGCGCACCTGCGCCGCTGCCGGGAGCGGCGCAATTAAAAATGCAAAACTAAGAAACGAAGCAATTAATGTTTTGAATCTATTAAATTTCATTTTGAATCTTCACTAACCGTCAAGCTGATCAAATATCCGGCTAAAACCGTCACCAAACAACCAATTACGTTAAACCACAAAAATTCGATGTTGGTATAAATGCTGGCAATCCAAACCGATGCTATACCAAACAGCAAGCCCCAAAACGCGCCGCGCGAGCGAGCGCGTTGGACACCGATTGCCAGCACGAAAACTCCGAGCAGCGAGCCGTAAAAAAACGAGCCGAATTTATTGACGACCTCAATCAGCGAGCCGAGATTTGTCGCGTACATCGCCACAATACAGGCGAAAATCCCCCAGAAAAAAGTGGCGATTCTACCGAAACGCACGTATTCGCGGTCGGTAGCTTCTTTTTTAAAGTGCCGCCGGTAAAAATCAATTGTCGTCGCGGTCGCCAGCGCGTTCAATTCGGCGGAAATCGAACTCATCGCTGCCGCAAAAATCGCCGCGATAATCAAACCGATCACGCCCATCGGCATATTTTGGACGACGAACATCGGAAAAACGTAATTCACATCGGTGAACGATTTATTGCCGCTCGATTCTTTAACAAAATTGAGGGCGTTTTTTCTGGTTTCGTTAAATTGTTTGTCTGCGTTTAGATAACTTTGACGCGCTTCATCGCTCCGGTTTTCGGCAAAAGCGAGCGCGGCTTGTTCGCGGCTGGCGTGCGCCGTTTCGTATTGATTTTTTAGAGTTTGATACTGTGCCGTTTGCTCGACTTTTGCCGATTCAACCGGATTGAAAATCATCGGCGGCGTGGCGAACTGGTAAAAAACGAAAACCAAAACGCCGATCAGCAAAATCAGAAACTGCATCGGAATTTTCAAAAACGCAGACATTAAAAGCGACGTTCTGCCTTGAGAAACTGATTTCGCCGTCAAAAATCGCTGCACCTGACTTTGATCGCAGCCGAAATAGGAAAGAAAAAGAAATAATGCGGCAATAACGCCCGACCAAATCGTGTATTTCTCTGTTAAATCAAAGCGCCAGTCAATAGTTTCAAGCCTTCCCGTCGCGCCCGCCAGAAAAAGCCCGTCAGCAACCGAAACTTCGGCGGGAAACTGCGAAATTATGATGAAAAGACAAACGAAAAGTCCGAAGAAAATGACGATCATCTGCTTTACGTCCGTCCACGTTACGGCTTGAACTCCGCCGACCATTGTGTAAATTGTCGTCGTCAGCCCCATTGCAAAAATCGTCGCAACTTCACTCCAGCCCAAAACGATTGACAAAATTACGGACGGCGCGGCAATGACGACGCCGACGCCAAGCCCGCGCGAGATCAGAAAAAAGAAGCTCGTTAAGCTCCGCGTTTTCGAATCAAAGCGTTTTTCGAGATATTCGTAAGCGGTAAAAACTTTCGCGCGGTAAAAAAACGGAACCGCCGTAATGCACAAAATCACCATTGCCAATGGCAATCCATAATAAAACTGCAAAAATCGCATTCCGTCGCTATACGCCTGTCCGGTTGTCCCGACGAGCGTAATCGCGGAAAGCTGCGTCGCCATAACAGACAAACCGACAGCCCACCAGGGCAGACTTCGATTTGCCAGAAAATATCCTTCCGTGCTGCCGCTGTGTTTGGTCATTCGGATGCCGTCCCAAATGACGTAAATCAGATAAGCCGCGACGACTGCCCAATCTAAAAATCTCATTTTAATTTAGCTCGAAAAATAACGCGAAAACGCCCAAAGCAGAGCAAGAACCAAAACGGTTGTTGCAATGACCGCCCAATAAACTCGATACCACCATTCATCCGGTAATTCTTCGGCTTCGATTCCCGATTTATTTTCTTCAGAATGCATTTTTTTTAAAAGGCTTTGATGTTTGAACTATGGTTCAAACATCAAAGCCGAATTTCGATTTTTAGAAAATAAACTTGATGCCGAATTGCCCTTGACGACTTTCCTGCGCCGTCGGAGAAAATCGCTGATATAAATCGGCAACCGGAACCAGAAGTTCTCCGGTTGTCGGGTTAAACGTCGCCGGGGTGTTACCGAGAGTTGTACCTGCGCCGTAAGCAACCGTGCTGTTAATGTTGAATAAGTTAGTGGCTTCCGCAAACAGCTCGATTCGGAATCGTTCGGTGATTGGAATAACGCGCGAATAACGAGCGTCAACGTTAAAGAATCCGGGCGCTCTGCCTGCGTTTCTTTCCAGACCGACAGGAATATCATTTACCACTCCGTCGAAATTTAAATCGGCATTGGTAGTAATCGGGAAAGTTTCACCGCTGCCGCCGAGAATAAAGAAACCGAACTGATTATTGTTGAGAACGTATCTTAAAGCCCTATTTTCGACATCGAAACTTGGTCGCGCAACAATGCTGCCCGAAAAAGTATGCCTTTGATCCGCAACGCCATAGCCCCAATCAAAGTTTCTGTTTGACGGGTCGGATTGTGTCGCTGCGGTAACTCCCTGCAGATTTCTCTCCGGCGCATTATCTCTGGCGCGCGATAAAGTGTAATTCAAACTAAACTGATAGCCCTTCGAAAAACGCTTGTTGAGCTGTAGAGTCAAGGCGTTGTAATGCGAATTGCCGCCCGATTCCGCGACTATCACGTTGTTAAAGGCAGGATTAATCCTGCTTCCGCAGGCAACTTGACCTCCTGTAGCATTGAGCGTCGAATAAACGGGTCTTCCGTCCGCTAAAAGTCTTCCGGTCGGCAGACAATTTGTTTGTCTATAAACCGGCAGATGGCGACCATCAGAGTGGATAAAACCGACTGTAACCGAAAAGTCGTTGTTGATCGCCTGCTCAAGCTGCGCTTGATAATGCATCGCATACATATTTTCAAAATCAGGCGCGACTAACTCAACATTCTGCGTTATTCCGAGCGTGCTTAAAGACGTTCCGGTTGGGATAACATTAGGGAAAAGCGGAGCGCCCGGTTGAGCCGGAGTTCTCGAAACGCTTAAATATCTTCCCGTCCCGTTGCCTTGGATTGCGTTTTCGTACATTAACAAATAAACGGTATCGTAATAAATACCGGCGCTGCCTCGCAAAATGGTCGGACGGTCGCCTTCGCGCAAAGCGTAAACAACTCCCAATCTAGGCGCAAAGTTGTTTTTATCAACATTGAATTCGCGTCCGGCTTCAAACGGGGAATTCGCATCGCCTTCGGGAATGTCGTAAAGGTCGTAACGCAAACCGTAATTGATTTTTAGCTTGCGAGTCGCTTTCCAGTCATCCTGCGCGAAGAAATTATAGAAAGTCGAGTTATATTCGATTTCAGCATCGCCCAGAGTTTGACTGAAAGTAGTATAACCGCGCCGCTGCGCGTCTGTAGCCCCCGGCGCGCGGGCGGCGAGGTAAGCGGCAATCGAAGGAAATGTGTATTGCGCGTTAATGTCGTTCCGGCGGTAATCATAAATCCTGTTTGCGCCGCCGCCGAATTTCATCGCGTGATCGCCGCGCGTCCAGGTCAAATTGTTTTGAAACTGGTTCATCGTTTGAATCGGCGAAATCGTACCGACGTTAGTCGCCGGACCAAATGCAGCAACATTTGTGATCAAAACTGAGGGAACGCCGGAAGGCGTTGATCCCGTCGGCAAAAATTCCGAGTTGCGATGAGCGCGTTGATAACGAAATTCGTTAAAAACATTAGGCGTTAAAGTTGAAGCTAGCTGAATAGCTAAAGAATTGGATTTGTCGTCAAGATCAACCGTGCGTTCCAGCGTATTCGGAGTTGTCCCGGTAATACCGGCAATATTGTTCGGCGAAAAATTCGTGAATCGAATATAACGCCCGGTTAATCGGTGATTTTCGGTTAATTGTGCGTCCGTTCTAAAGATGAAAAAATTCACTTTTTGAGAAGCCGGAATCGAGGACACAAAAATACCGGATGAAAGTCCCGCGCTGGTTAAAGCCTGCTGATTAGCCGCGTTGATATTCGTCTGCTGAGCCGGTCTGCCCGAAAAATCGCGGTTAACATATTCATAACCGCCGTAAAAATGCCAGCGGTCTTTGATGATCGGTCCGCCGATTGCGACCGTGTAATTATCTACTGTGGTTGGGGGTTTCGGCGCTAACGGCGAAAGATTAAACGGGCGCGAGGACATCCAGGTTCGGCGGAAGCGATAGCTCGCTGAACCGTGAAATCCATTCGTGCCGGAAGGCGTGATGTTATTCATAATCAAACCCGGCGTGTTGCCGAATTCTGCTGAAAAACCGTTTGTAACAAGCTGAACTTCGCTGATAAAGGTTTCCGAGATCGGCACAAGGCGCAGACCGGCTTGATTTGCCTGCGTGTTGACATTGCCGTCGAGCTGGAAATTTGTCCGTCTGGCATAGCCGTTTGCGCTGACGCGCGGCACGCCGAACTCTGTGTTTGGGCGTCCGACGACATTTGCCTGCAAGAGCGAAAAATTATAAGGATTGCGCGAAACCAGCGGAAGATCTTTTATTTCGCGCGTCGTCATTACGCGACCGACATCAATTTTGCCTGGATCGGCAATTGGCGCGTCCGAAGTTACTGTGACCGTCGCCGATACATCACCGGCTTCGAGCGCCAAATCAACCGTCGCGGTCTGCCCGGCGGTTAATGTGATTCCTTCGCGAACGTAGCGTTTAAAATTAGCCGCTTCCACCGTCACTCGGAAAGTTCCAAGCGGGAGCAGCGGCGCTCGATAAACGCCGTTTTCATCGGTCGTGATTTGCCGCTCGGAGCCGGTTTCAATGTTTCTCACCGTAACCGACGCATTCGGAACCGCAGCGCCGTTCGGGTCTGTGATAGTTCCTTCGATTTGACCGTTTAAGGCTTGCGATTGAGCATTCGCCTGAAAAACGGCGGCTAACCCAAAGATTAATAAGAAGGCGCACGAAGCTGACAGCTTAACCAAGCCGGACGCTTGAGACATATAAAAAATCTCCTTGATCTTTATTTTCTATTTTATTGGTTGAAATGTTTTAGACAAATCTGGTTTCAGAAATATAACATCTATTTAAATAATGTCAATGGTCTAGTCCGCCGCTGCAAGACAACGAAACTGCGTGAGAAACAAATTGTCAGTTGTAAATTGTTAACTGTAAGTTGTTTGACAATTAATAATTCAAATTTTCTGTAGTTAATTCTAAAAATGCAGCTTAAAGGTAGAAAATTTGATGCTCCGATGTATCAATATCAACTTCGTCGTAAAGCCAACGCAGAATATAATCACCGTGCAGGGCGATCAAAGATGTCACATTGAGCTTTCGTTCCTGCAAGCCTTTTTGCGGAAAAAGCGACGAACAAGCGGCTTCGAGGCGGCGTTTGACCGTTTCGTTTCGCGTCATTTCGGCATTGTAAAACTTACGTTTCATCGCCTGAATATGATAAAGAATTTTAGGGCGGCGATGCGCCAATGCCGCCGCTAAAGTCGGCTCGATTTCCGTTAAACGCTCGTCCAGACGATTGAGCTGCGCTTTAATCGTTTCCTCAGCTTCTGCAAAAATTTCCGATGTGTCCGAATCCAAAAATTCTTCGACGATTCGCGGAATGAGATTCTCCGGGCGACAGAAAAAATCCGCCATTCTCAAGTTGTATTTATCGAGCGTTCGCCGGACTCGCGGCTCTATCACGGTCGCGCTGGCGCGCGCGAGCATCGGCGTCACCGGGCGTCCCAAAATGCGATAAACTTCGGCGTTTTGCGCCGAATAAGCAATTTCCGCCGCGCCGCCGAAATAAACGGCGGTCGGCAAAAGATAATCCTGAACAACGTTGCGCAAGGTTGCGTTCGGGCTTAAACGCTGAGGCGCGTTTTGAGCAATCTCTTTTAGCTCTTCAATTTCAAATCGCTTTTCATCACCTTTGGCGGATAATTTTCCGTCCGCCCCGCGCCGTAAAGCGTGGCGTTTTCCGGCTTCGTCGAGCCAGAAAAGCGGAAACGAAGATTCTTCAACCAAAATTTGCGCGTGATAACCATCGGCTTCGAGTTCTCTGTTTCGCGCCCGCAGCGCCGCCGTTATTTCCGCAGACTTTTCGATGGCTTCGAGATAAAGCGGCGCGGCAAGCTGTTTTAATTTTTCGTCGAGCGGGTCAAACAACACTAACCCATATTCACCGAAAAGTCTGGACATCACGAGCGCAAACGCATCGCCCACGTTTTTTCCCGGCTGATACGCTTCCCGCACTAAATTCTCCAGTTCGTCTGAAAACTCGGTTTTTGGCAATTCGGCAAACAAACGCTCGACGGATTCGTTGATTGAATCATCAAGCACAATTTTGCCGACCGGCAATCCGGCGGTTTCAGGCGCGGCGGACATTGTGATTTTGCTCAAACATCCGTTGCGGTTTTGGACAAAAGTTTCGGCGATTTCGGCAAAATCATGATCTTCGGTCGCAATCCAGAAAACCGGAACGGCATTAATTCCGCGCCCTCGATAACACGCGGCGGCTTTGATTGTGGAAATGGCTTTATAAATCGTGTAGAGCGCGCCGGTAAAAATTCCCGCCTGCTGCCCGGTAACAACGGCGACCGAATTGGTTTGGCGCAATTTTTCGATATTTTCGAGCGTTTGGGGACCTGCCTGCCAGCGTTTGTTCATTTCGAGCAAAGCGTCGCCGAGTTTATCGCGGTCAATTTTGTAGTTGTTTAAAACTTCCGGCACACGCGCCGGAACGTCAACATGAGAGCGCAAAGCTGATGGAAAAAATTTTCGGAGCGCGACCGGATTTTTTAAATAATCGAGAAAAAGCTTTGATTGATGCGGAATGCAATCGAACGACAGCGTTTCGACTCGCTCGAAACGCACGCTGACAGGCGTATTTAAACAATCCCCTTTGCTCATTTTTTGCAGGCTACCGTTCCTCTCTGCTGATTATAACGACCGGCTTTCATCTATACAAACTTTGTCCAACGATTGATTATATTTTTCTGAATAAATACGGACTTAAATAGATACTTCTTAAAAATGCTAAAGGAAACTGTCAACTATAAACTATAAACTATAAACTGTTTTGCAGAGAAAAAGGGATTTCTGCGAATCAGTTGATAGTTGATAGTGCATAGTTTACAGTTGCGCCGGAAGTGATTGTTGTTAAAAGAGAAACGGGCGACTTGTTTAATAAATCGCCCGTTTCTTTTGCTTTATTTTATTTTTTAGTTGCGCGCGGTTAAAACTCGGTCGGCAATGTAAATGCCGGCTGAGTGCGAACCGATCAAAATGCGGTTCTGGTTTTGCGGATCGAACGCCAAAGCCCAGACGCGGCGACTCGGAATATTGGCGTCAAGCTGATCAAATCGTTCCCAGGTCATACCGGCGTCCATTGAGCGATAAGCTCCGCCGCGAATTTCGAGCGCGCTGCCGACGATAATTTCATTAGGATTTCGCGGGTTGACTAGAATCGAAACGTAATCGCCCATCGGCAAACCGCCCCCGCGCCGCTGCCATTCTTCGCCGCCGTTGCGCGTCAGGAAAAACGTTTGCTTTGTGCCGACGTAAACATAATCGGCGCGTTGCGGATCAATTTCGATCCGGCTGATCGGCGCGACCGTTTGCACGCCCGCTTCCTGTTTCCAGGTTTTTCCGCCGTCGCGTGAACTGAGAACGCCGCTTTTCGCCGTGCCGACCCAGATTCTTTCGTGCAATTGGTCGGAGACCGCGACGGTCAAAGTTTGTTTATCCAAATCTTCCGAATAAGCGAGTCGCTCCCAGCCTTTGGCAATGTCGTAGGTGCGATACAAACCCGTGTCGGTCGCCGCATACATTCCGTTTTTGCCGTCGTGCGTCGGAATAAGCTGGTTGACTCTCTCGGTCAGCGCGTCAACGGTTTTCGGTAAAGGTTTCGGCGCTTGCGCGACATTTGCAGCCGGTTTCGCCGCAGGCTTTTTAGCCACAGCTTTTCCTTTTCTCGCGGGCGCTTTGCGCGCAACAGGCTTTTTCGGCGCGGTCACGGCTGCCCAGGAAACGCCGCGGTCGAGCGAACGATAAATGCCGAAATTCGTTCCGAGATAAATCGTGTTCAGTTCTTCCTGATCTTGCAAAATTGAATAGACGATCAAACGCTGCGGGTAGTTTTTCATCGAAGCCCGCCACGTATCGCCGCCGTCTTCGCTGACAAAGAAAAATCCGCCGCCGGTCGCCGTGTTAATCGTCGAAGAATAAAGACGATTCGGTTTTTCAAGGTCGGCAACGATGTTTTTCGTCAGGCGTGTGCTGAAACCGGCGTTGGTCATCGAAAAAGTTTTGCCGAAATCGCTTGAAACCATTATCCCGTAGTTGTTCGTGCCGATAAAAACTTTGTTCGGCTCTTCCGGGTGGACGGCTATCATATTGATTTCGAGCTGTCTCGAAGTCGTCAAAGCCCACGAGCTGCCGCCGTCAGCCGTCATCCAAAAGCCTTCGGTAGTCGCGGCAAAAACATAGCCGGGTTTTGAAGGATGCTGGACAATCCAGCGCGTGCGGCGCGATTGCGACGGAATTCCCTGAACTTTTGTCCAGTTTTCGCCCGAATTTTTCGATTCGTAAATGCCGCTGCAAGCCGAAGCGAAAATGTGACGCGAATTGCGCGGGTCAATATCAATCGCAAAAACGTCGGAATCTTCAATCATTCCCTGCTTGATCACGCGCCAGGTTTTCCCGCCGTCGGTCGTTTTATAAGGTAGATACCATGTTCCGGCGTAAATGACATCAGGGTTTTTCGGGTCAATCGCCAGAGATTCGACGTTTGTCAGTCCGGGAATGTTTTCGTTATGAAGCTTTTCCCAATTGTTGCCCGAATCGAACGAAACGAAAACGCCGTGATACGTTCCGACGGCAAACATATCAGGATTTGAAGCCGATTGAGCGATTGCGTAAACGGCTTCTTCTTGAAGGTCCTTGGCTTGCCGCCAATTAGCTCCGCCGTCGGTTGATTTGTAAAACCCGCCTCCTTCTTTGTGGCGGTGTGCGGCGACGTAAAGCGTCCGCGAATCGCGGGAATCAATCAAAATGTTATCTATCACCAATTGCGGGCGATTGAAGTTATACAAAATCCGCCAGCTTTTTCCGCCGTCGGGCGAAGTGTAAATCTGCCCGTCGAGCGTGCCGAAATAAAGTCTGTCTTTATCTTTCGGATCAACGACGAGCGAACGCACGTCGCCGCCGAGCGGTCCGACGCCCTGCCACGCCCCGAAACGTCCCAAAGTTTCCGGCGCATTGTCCCCGGTTCCCGCTTGCGCCGATACGAAACCGGCTGCCAAACAAAGCGCTACACAAAGAAGATTGGACAAAACTTTCTTGATAAATTCGGTTTGCATAATTCTTAAATTACTCTGATTTTATTACGGCGCGACATTTTTTTAAACGCGCTCGTTTTTTAGATGCCGGGGAGCGTCGAGATTTGCGCAAAATTTACGCAAAAAACTGCTTGCTTGTAATGTTGCGGGAAAATACGGCGGTTGTCCGCCCGTTGAAGTGGTTAGAAGTTAAAGATGAAAGACTCAGTAATACAGTCTTTCACGATTTTTATAATGGAGCGGGCGACTGTTTCTCCCCAATATTGTTGGAGAAATTGGTCGCCCGCAATCCGGTTAAGGTCGCGTCTCGTTTCTAAAGTTAAAAACGAGACGCGAGCGTTTCAAAGGTTTATTCAAACGGAGTGGCTGCCGGAGCCGGGTCCGGAGCGCCTGCCGGAACAAGCCAAATCACCGTTTCATCGGTTCCGACTCCGCCACTGCGAATGTCAATGCGTCCCGGATCAATACCTCTCGTATTGACGAGGTAATTTCTGGCGAAATTCGCTCTTCGTCGAGCCGCAGCAGCATTTCTGCCGGTTGCAATGATAAGTATGCGTGAGCCAGGCTCGCCTTGAGCCGCAACAGCAACGTTATCCAACCGAGCTTTTTCAGCGTTGGGAATAAGTCTGCCGTAGCGGTCAATTTCTCGTGCTATCGGTGGTTGCGGAACTTCAGCGCTTGCAGAATCACTGGCTGTGCAAGCCGGATCGTTGGTCGCGGTGCTGGCAGTTGCAGTGATTGTTCCAGGTGTCGTTGCACGAACCGTAATTGTTGCTCCGGTTTGGTCGCCGACAACTTCGCCGCCCGAAACTGACCAGCTATATCTTACTGTTTGACCTTCCGTATTAATTGTTGCCGTAAAGGTCGCAGTTTCACCAACGTTCACCACGTTCGGCGAAACCGTTACATCCAATCCGGTCGGACACGGCGGCGGCGGCGGCGTCGGTGTTCGGCAATCCGGGCATTCGACAACGCGAATTGTTTCCTGACGCGGTTGTCCGCAAACGCCGCAGCCATCATCAACTGCAACCGACAAGGTGTAAGTTCCCGGACGAAGTCCCGAAACATCCCACGTTACGTTTGCGCCGGTTCCTTGAATGGTTCCGCCGGAAACCGTGTATTGGTAAACGAGCGGATCGTTTTCAGGATCGGTTGCGTTTGTCGTTACGCTAACCGATGTAGCGTCGCGGCAACCGCCCGAAGCTGATTCTTGCGGCGGAGTGCAAGGCAAAGTGATTTCCGTGTCGCTGATCGTCACGCTGTTGATGGTCGGGAATTGATTAATTATTTTCTGACCTCGTTCGTTGCGCCTGCCAATGAAAAACTGAGCGCCGAATCCGTGCGGATCAGTCGAAGTACGAAAGCCCGCCGGAACTCCTGTAACATTAGTGGTTATATCCGCAGTCGGACCTGTAATGGTAACCGTATTAGTCGCAGAGAAATCGTCGAAAGCGTCTTGGTCTTGTTGATTCGCGTTCCAGCGATACCAGAAGCTCATTCCGAACCAGCGCGTCGGGAAAATACGAACGCCGCCAAGCAAATCAATCGGGTCTTGTTCAAACGCATTAGGCGTTCGACCGCCGACATATTTTGTCGCGCGGGCTTCGCCGATCACTTGGAAATACCGATTAACCGGGAAATCAACTGCGACTGCGCCCATCAGCTCGTCTCCGCGATCAAGCAGAACAGCATCATCCGCTCCCGGAAAATCTGCTTTGACGTGTGAATTATAGATGTAGCCGATATTACCGGAAAGATTAGCCCATGTCGCCAAACGACCGTCGGCAAAAGCTATCAAACCAATATCGCCGCGATTGCTAAAGGGATTCCAGCCTCCCGCGCCCGGACCTGCGCCGCGCTGCAGTTGATTAAATCCACTCGCATCGTTAGCGCTGTCGCCATAAAAACGGTAAAACGGAATCAAACCGATTCCGACCGGATTGTTAGGTCCGGTAAAACGGAATTTGCCGCCGACCGTAAATGTGTTAAATGCGGATTGTCCCCATTGGCGGTTGATGAAAGGGGCATCGGGCAGATAAGTCGGCGCAACGGTAAAGGTGGTCGGCGCGGTTAATGTAGTATTGCCCGGAATGCCTGTTGCGACAGTTCCCGCTAAGTTTGTAGTTTGCAGAACGACCCCCGGCAAAATACTGCCGAACGAAGAGCCGAGTCCCGGGAATAAATCCGCACCGCCTCCGCCGGCGCGAACCGCACCGATGGCAGGGCTAACATTGGAAGGGAATCCAAAAATTCCGGTGAATCCCGGTCTGACAACTCCGAAGGTGCCAATCGTACCTCCGATAAAAGGATACGAAAGAAACTGTTGACCTCCCTGCGGTCTGAAAATGGCACCATTTCCCGTTCCGGGAGCTAAAATGATTGCCGGCGCGCTTTGATTCGTAAACGTGCCGTTCTGATTTTGCAAACGAAATTGAGAATTCGGTAAATAGAAGCTCGACAAGTGTCTCGGCGAGTTAACTTTAATGCCGCGCCAAGCGTCCGTGTTGAAAAACAATTCAATATAATCGTTTAAGCCAACTTGAAAGCTAATCGGAACCTCGGTAATGTCCACATCTCCGGGGTCGCGGTCGAAATTCGAATAGGCAATACTGAAGGTATATTCGCCTCTCCGCAAAGTTTGACCGTCATAAACTGTAAAAAGTCCGGTCGGACCACCGACCGAACCGCCCGTTCCAACAGTCGGGGCAGTATTCCGCGGATCTTCTTCCGATCTACGGGTTTGTGCTGAGATGATTAAACTCATCATCAGCATCGTAAGTGTCAACAAAAATACACTCTTCGCTAGTCTCATCACATTCCTCCGGCGAAAAAAAAAATTTATCAAAAGCAATCTAGGTTTTAATCATCGGTGACAGCCGCCTAGGCGGCTAATCCGTTGTTTTAACAAAAAAAACTAAAAACGGGAAATAATATTTTCGGCGCGAACTTGATAAATTTAGTTTTATCAAAGTTTTAAACCTGAAATCACAAACGTATTGCATCAATCAGGCTGCATTCTCCACATTCAAATATTATAAATCCCTTCAAGACTTCGCTTTTGCTTATACAAAGCAAATCGCTTACTTGTCAATTCGGTTTATCAAATTTCTCGCCAAAACTGCTGGCAGAAATCGCCTCAAGCGAGAAACTTACCTTATCTTAGCAATAAAAATCAAGGTTTTTCACTATTATTCGCGTTTATTTGATTAAAATTTGACAAATCTTTCCATCTTTAGTCAAACCGTCCTCATTATTAAGCGTAAATCCCGCGCATTCTCGTGTCGTAAGCGACGCGGTCAATCGCAAGCATATAAGCCGCCGTCCGCGTTTCGACATTATGTGCGTCGGCGTACCGGCACAAATCGTTAAAGCTGGCGACCATAATCTCTTCCAGACGCTGGTTAACGACATCCTCGCGCCAGAAATAGCCCATCCGGTCTTGCACCCATTCAAAATACGACACGGTCACGCCGCCCGCGTTTGCCAGAATATCCGGTATCACGAAAACTCCGTTCTCGTGCAAAATCGAATCCGCTCCCGGCGTCGTCGGACCGTTCGCGCCTTCAGCCAAAACTTTGCATTTGATTTTGTGCGCGTTTTCCGAAGTAATTTGATTTTCCGTAGCACAAGGCGCGAGAACTTCGCATTCGATTTCCAACAACTCTTTATTTGAAACGCTCTCGGCTTCCGGGTAACCTTCGAGCGTCGTATTTTGTTTTAGAAATTCGAGAACTTTATGGATGTTTAGCCCGTTTTCGTTATAAATGCCGCCGCTCACGTCCGAGATAGCCGTAACTTTGTAACCGGCTTCGTACATTAAACGCGCGCCCAAGCCGCCGACGTTTCCCGAACCTTGAACCACAACGCGCGTTTCCGGCGGTGTTAGTTTAAAGCGCTTGATAGCTTCGTTAACGACAATCATCACGCCGCGCCCCGTAGCCTCGCGGCGTCCGGCGCTGCCGCCCAGTTCAACCGGTTTTCCGGTAACGACGGCAGTCACCGTGTGGCGGGCGTGCATCGAATAAGTGTCCATAATCCACGCCATCGTTTGCTCGTTCGTGTTCATATCGGGCGCGGGAACGTCTTTTTCCGGTCCGATGAAATCAATCAATTCAGCCGCATACCGCCGCGTCAAGCGTTCCAATTCGCCGATTGACATTTGTTTCGGATTGCAAACGACGCCGCCTTTACCGCCGCCGAACGGAACATTAACGACCGCGCATTTCCAGGTCATCCACGCCGCGAGAGCTTTAACTTCGTCGAGCGTAACGTCCGGCGCATAACGAATGCCGCCTTTTGCCGGACCGCGCGCGAAATTGTGCTGAACGCGGTAGCCTTCAAAAACTTCAATGCGTCCGCTGTCCATCCGTACGGGAATATAAACTTTGATTTCCCGATTCGGAACAATCATCACCCGGTACAAATCCGGGTCTAAATCGAGAAGCTGCGCGGCACGGTCAAAACGCGCTCTCATTGATTCAAACGGATTTTCCTCCTTGAATCGCCGTGCATCATCTACCATCGGGTTTGCCATTAATTTTGAATGATGAATGATGAATGATGAATGATGAACTGTTTTTTATTCATCATTCATCATTCATCATTCATCGTTTTAAAATCTCATTCATCGCTCCGGTGCGATAACCTTCAAGGTCGAGCGTGACGTAGCGAAAGCCGAGCGCGCGAAATTCGCTTGCCAATCGGTCAATCATCGTCCGCTGCAAAACCTGCTCCATTTCGTCCGAAGCGATTTCCAATCTAACCAATTCTTCATGATACCGGACGCGGAACTGCCGGAATCCAACGGAACGCAAAATCTGCTCGCCGCGCTCGACTTTCGATAATCTTTCAATCGAAACCGGAATGCCGTAAGCGATGCGCGAAGACAAACAAGGACTTGCCGGTTTGTCCCACGTCGGCAAATCGTATTTAAGACTTAATTGCCTTATTTCCGCTTTGTTTAATCCGGCTTCGACGAGCGGGCTGCGAATCGCTTTTTCCTCAGCGGCGCGTCTTCCGGGGCGATAATCCGACAAATCGTCAATCGTCGAACCGTCGGCAATAAAATTTAACCCGCGCGTTTTTGCTAACGGTACGAGTTTACCGTAAAGCTCCGATTTACAAAAGTAACACCTGTCGGGTGCATTTGCCCGATAATTTGCATCCAACAATTCGTCGGTGTTGATTGTTTCGTAACGAAAATTAAAATTTTGCGCGATTTCGGCGGCTAGTTTTTTTTCTTCGGCGGCAAGACTCGCTGAAACGCCGGTCACACATAAAGCGTTGTCGCCCAGTTCCTGCGTGGCGATTAAAGCCAGCAAAGAGCTGTCAACGCCGCCCGAAAAGGCGACTAGACAAGAGCGCATTTCACGCAAAATGCGGCGCAAATTTACTTCTTTTTGTTCTAATTTTTGCTCAGGGGCGGCGACAGTTCGTGCGGTAAGTAATGCTTGTTCGTTTGCTGCTATCGCCATTTTGCTCGTTTGATACTTGATTTTTGTTCAAGTTTTTTGCCGAGGAGATGCATTGCTTGAAACAAGCATCGAATTTTAACGCACTTTCGACGCGGGACGCAACCGGAAGGTTTTGTTCGACCGATTAATTGCCCGGTGATAAAATTTGTTTGATTTTTTATTCCTTATTATGTCTCAGGCTTTTTTCAATAAGATTTTCTTCTATTTTTTGTCTTTTGCCGCCGCAGCCGTTTTGCTTGTCGGCTTTGCTCAAGCCCAAACCAATGAATCGAGCGCGGGCGGCGCTCAACATCAAGCCGTTGCGTTGTTTGAACAGGGACAAAACGCTCACGAAAAAGGAGATTTAAACGCCGCTCTTAAATTTTATCAGGAAGCCTTAAAACTTTTTCCCGAATTTCCCGAAGCCGAATACCAGCGCGGCACGGCGCTGATTTCTCTGGGAAATTTGGCGGAAGCGGAAAAATCTTTTCGCCGCGCGGTTGAATTGCGCGGCGATTGGTCTCTGGCGTGGGCAAAGCTCGGCGAAGTTTTGGTTGATAGACATTCGGCTGGCAATTCCGCCGATTCGGAAGAATCAAAACAGCTTTACGGCGAAACCGTTCGGGTTTTACAAAAAGCAATCGAGCTTGACGCCAATAATTTTCCGGCGATGGTCGCGCTTGCCGAGTTGAGATTACGTTATTCAACTTCTTCAAATACATTAAACGAATTGCTCGCGCAAATCAGAACCGCGACCGATGGCAAAGCCAATGTTCCGGCTTCGGTTTGGGCGGCGCGCGGCGCGCTCGAACGCCGTTTGAAAGACAATGCGGCTGCGAAAAACAGCTTGAATCGAGCTTTGACGATTGATTCGCAAAATTCGACCGCGCTGCTCGAAAGAGCGCAGCTTTTTGCCGCTCAAGGCGACGCGGAAGCCGCGATTGTTGATTTTCAAGCGGTCGCTCGCCTATCTTCGCCGAAAACTCGCTGGCGCGCGCAAGCGCTGCTCGCCGGTCTGCTTGCCGAAACCGGCAAAACCGAAGATGCCCGCAAAGTTTTGGAAGCGATTGACGCTTCTGCTCAAAATCAACCGGAAGTCGTCAGTTTGAGAAACGCGCTGCTCGTCGTCGGCGCGGAAGGCGCGGAAGGAATCGAGCTTTTGGAGAAAGCTCTTAAAACTGATACAAAAAATGTCTCTCTTTTAAGTCGTTTGTGCAGTTTGACGAGAACCGTCAATCCGCAGAAGTCTCTGGATTACTGCCGACGCGCGCAAGAGGTTGAGCCGACTGAGATTAGACACGCCGTCGGCTTCGGCGCGGCGCTCGTTCAAGCCCGTCAATTTGACCAAGCCGTCGGGCTTTTTCGCAAGCTCTTAGCGGTCGAACCAAAGAATTTTACCGCCCGACAAAATTTAGCTCTTGCGCTCTACGAATTAAAGCGCTATAACGAATCAATAGAAGAATTCGAACGTTTGATCGAAGCAAAACCCGATGCGCCTGTTATCTACTATTATTTAGCGACAGCAAACGATTTTGCGGGAAACTACGTGGCAGCTCTGGCGGCTTATCAAAAGTTTCTTGAGCTTGCGAAACCGGAAACGAATCAACTCGAAATTGACAAAGTAAAACTGCGGCTTCCGGCAGTCGCTAACCAAGTTAAGAAAGGGGCGGGCAAAAAGAAAAAGCCTTGATAGAACAGATGCAAAACGATTTTTTGAAACAAACGGTGAATGGTTTATTTTCTCTGGTTGCTGTTTTTTGTCTGACGGGTTTTGTTTTTGGGCAGGATGCTCAGCCGAATGATTATCAGGACGCGAACGACACCGCACCGCCTCCGGTTTTTACGATGTCGGGCGCAGAAAAATCTCAGCTCACCAATGAATCTGATTTAAAGCGCCGCACCCAGCTTTGTCTAATGCTCGCCGACGCCCGGCTCCGACGCGCGGAAGAAGCGACCGACCGGGAAGATTTTCAAGCTGCGCTCTCCGATCTCGGTTCGTATCAAGCGATTATTGAAAACCACATAAAATTTCTTGAGCGAGGCAACTACAGCGATGGAAAGGTGCGCGACAATTTTCGCCGAATGGACATCACGCTTCGTTCCTACACGCCGCGAATTGAAACGATCCGCCGCACGACGCCGTTTGAATTTGCCGTTCATTTAAAATCTATCTTGAATTTTACCCGCGACGCCCGCGCCCGCGCGCTCGATTCGTTTTTCAGCGATACGATTTTATCTACTGAAACAGCAGGCGGAATAACGCCGACGAGATCATCGCAGCCAGCAGTTTCCGGGGGCAACGGTTTTTCCAAGGAAAAGAAACCTTAAAAATTAATTTCGGTGAAAAGTAAATATTTTTTCAGACCTCTGTTTTTTGTCCTCTTGCTTTTATTAATCGGTGGTTTGTCTTTTTCCGTCTCGGCGCAAAAACGCGATCATCTAACCGAAGCCGAAATCGAAATCATCCGCGACACGCAGGAGCTAGACCTGCGAACAAAAGTTTTTGTCAAAGCCGCCGAGCGGCGGTTCGTCGTTCTCGGCGTTTTAGCCGAATCAAAACCCGCGAAAAAAGAAAAAGACAATTCCGACTGGGGCGCGCCTCCGACCGGGACGCGCGCTGAATTACTCGGCGACATCGCCAAAATTTTGGAAGAAGCGATGAACAATCTCGACAATGTCTGGAGTCGTGAACCGAAAAATCCGCTCATTCCGAAAGCTCTCAAAATTCTGTCCGACGCCGCCGCGCGTTTTCAAACGCAAGCCGCCTCGCTCGATTCAAAAGCCGCGAGCGAAAAAGAGCGCGAGGCGGTTTTCCAGATAAAACGCGATTTGGAAAACATTTTGCAAGCGCAAAAAGATTATTCCGCAGGCGCCGGTTCGACCCGTTAAGGCGCACGCTGGACAGAAACCGCTCGTCTCGTGTAAATTTACCAAAGCAATTTAGAATCACGCGGTTGCCGCTTTCTAAAGTTGGAAAGCGGTTTTCTGCGATTAAGGAGAGGCTATCTAAAGAATATTATGGCTACAGCCAAAGAAACCAAAGAGCAAATTTTGCAAAACTATCGCACGCACGAATCCGACACGGGTTCGCCGCAAGTTCAAGTCGCTCTGCTCACGCAGCGCATCAACGAATTGACCGATCACTTTAAAACGCACAAAAAAGATAATCACTCGCGTCGAGGGCTTCTGAAGATGGTCTCGCAGCGTCGCAGCCTGCTTGATTATCTCAAGCGCAAGGACATCGAGCAGTATCACACAATTGTCGAACGGCTCGGTTTAAGAAGGTAAAAGTAAAAAGGCAAAAGGCAAAAGTGAGGAAAACTTTTTAAGAAAAATCTAAATCCCGAACTTTTACCTTTTTACTTTTGCCTTTTGCCTTCCAATACGGCTGCTTCGAGCCGTTTGTAAGTTGTTAGTTGTTTCCATCGAAGAATTTGTCGAACGAGAGCCGAACGTGACGGCGCGAATCTCGCGGCAAAAGGAAACAGTCGTCAAGAGAATATTTAATCGAACGGCGGCAGAGGCTTTCACGGCAAGAGCTTCTGCCGCCTTTTTTGCGAAGGATGAAGGATGAAGGATGAAGGATGAAGAAAACCAAAAGCGATTTTCTAATTATAAAAATTGTTTTGCTTAAAGTTTTTAGATTCCTTAATTTTCATCCTTCCGCTTTCATCCTTCATCCTTGAATAGATATGCCACAGAAAAAATATTTGAACGAATCAATTAAATTGGGCGACAAAGAATTATCCCTCGAAACGGGACGAGTCGCCAAACAAGCCGACGGCGCGGTAATTATGCGCTACGGCGACACAATGGTTTTGGTCACGGCGGTTTGCGCCAAAGAAGCCAAAGAAGGCTTGGACTTTTTTCCGATGACCATCGAATACCGCGAATCGGCTTATTCCGCCGGTCGCATTCCGGGAAATTACTTTCGCCGCGAAGGTCGCCCCGGTGAAAAAGAAACAATTACGAGCCGCTTGATTGACCGCCCGCTGCGACCGCTGTTTCCCGATGGTTTTCGCTTTGAAACTCAGGTTATCGCCACCGTCATTTCCGCCGACCCGGACAATGACCCGGATGTAATTGCGATTATCGGCGCGAGCGCATCGCTTTATTTGTCTGACGCTCCGTTTACGACTCCGGTTTCCGCAGTTCGCGTGGGTTTAATCGGCGAACGTTACATTATCAATCCGACTTACGACGAACGCCGCGAATCGTCCTTGAATTTAATCGTCGCCGGAACCGAAGAAGCCATTGTTATGGTCGAAGCCGGAGCGCAGGAAATTTCCGAAACGATTATGGTCGAGGCTCTGATGCTCGCGCACAAAGAAATCAATCGTTTGTGTCGCTGGCAGAAAGAGCTTGGAAAAGCCCTCGCGGTCGAAAAACGCGAATGGTCTGCGCCCGAACCCGATGCGGAAATGGCGAGCGAGATCGAAGAGAAGTATTCGGAACAATTGCGCGCCGCGCTCGACACGCAAACACAGGATAAACAGGCTTCTTACGCGGCGGTTGACGCTCTCAAAAAAGAAGTCAGTGAGGCTTACGCTTCAGAAGAAGACTCAACGAGAAAACAAATGGCGGGCAAGATTTTCTCGACATTGAAAGAAAAAATCTTCCGCGAAGACATTCTCGGCAAACGCCGCCGACCGGACGGTCGCCGTTTTTCCGAGATTCGCGCGATTTCATGCGAAGTCGGCTGGCTGCCGCGCACGCACGGCTCGTCGCTGTTTACGCGCGGCGAAACTCAGGCGCTTGTCGTTTCCACGCTCGGCACGAAAGACGACGAGCAGTTTATGGACGACATCGAAAAGGGCGAAGTCAAACGCCGCTTTATGCTGCATTACAATTTCCCGCCTTATTCGGTCGGCGAAACCGGCAGAGTCGGCGGCTCAAGCAGACGCGAAATCGGTCACGGCGCTCTGGCGCGCCGCGCACTGGAAGCCGTTCTGCCTTCCGCCGAAGAATTTCCTTACACAATCCGCATTGTTTCCGACATCACCGAATCGAACGGCTCAAGCTCGATGGCTTCGGTTTGCGGCGGCTGTTTGAGTTTGATGGACGCGGGCGTTCCGATTAAAGCTCCGGTTGCGGGCGTGGCGATGGGACTCGTGATGGAAGGCAATCGTTACGCGATTTTGTCGGATATTGCGGGAGCAGAAGACCATTACGGCGATATGGATTTCAAAGTCACCGGAACCGCCGAAGGCATCACCGCTCTGCAAATGGATATTAAGATCGAGGGAATCAACGCGCAGATTATGGCGGAAGCTCTCGAACAGGCGCGCAAAGGCAGACTTCATATTTTGAACATTATGAGTCAAACGCTTGCCGAACCGCGCGAAGACATTGCGCCGAACGCGCCGCGAATCGTCACGATTAAAATCAACCCGGACAAAATCCGCGACATCATCGGACCCGGCGGTAAAATTATCCGCGCGATTGTCGAAGAAACCGGCGCGAAAATTGACGTTGAGGACGACGGCACGGTTTCGATTGCGTCAGCCGACGGCGAAGCCGCGCAAGCCGCGATTGACCGCATCCGCGCTTTAACGGCGGAAGCCGAAATCGGTGAAAACTATCTCGGCACGGTTTCCCGAATCGTTGATTTCGGCGCGTTTGTCGAAATCTTCCCCGGTGTTGACGGGCTGCTGCATATTTCGGAAATCTCGGATCGCCGCGTGCGCGACGTGCGCGACGAGCTGAAAGAAGGTCAGCAGGTAATGGTCAAATGCATCGGCAAAGAGGGCAATAAAATCAAGCTCTCGCGCCGCGCCGTCTTACGCGAAGAACAAAAGCGCGGCGGAGGCGAAAACGGAGCGAGCGAACCGAAAGAAGAATAAATCTTTAACGCAGATAAGATTTAACTCACCACCGCAGGACACAAAGGACACAGAGGAAAAACAATAAAAACCTCTGTGTCCTTTGCGTTTTTTTTTTTATTTAACTGACTTTATTTAACAAATCCGCCAAAAAATTTGGAAACGGCTGCCGATTAGCACTTATTTTGAGTTGAGACAACCGAAAGCTCCCGCAGTTTGGAGTGGAGCGTTTGGAATTGCGGCAGCCGATAGGTCAATTTGACAAAACGTTAGAATTTACTAAGTCAATTTGACAAAACACTCAAATTTTTCTTAAAAATTTGATGCGTTTTTTGAATTTTCTGCTACAATCCCACCACTCTCGAACCATTAATAGAGCAAATCGCCGTAAAGCGATTTGTCTGTTGGAGTTTCATCCGCGTTCGACTTCTTCGTTTTTTGGAAGCGAATCGCAAACGTTAGGAAACAGTTATGAAAAACAGACCGATTCGGATTTTTCTTTCCGTTGTCAGTTTATTCTCCATTGTGCTGGCATCATCGGCGATCAAAGCCGGTTCGATAAAATTGTCGGACGTTGTTCAAGTCGTCAGCAGCAATCCGAATAATCTAAACAAAGGCAGCTTCTCGGAGCTGCGGCTCGATCCGCAGGACGAGCCGCGCAGCGGCGCAGCCGTACCGCAGCAAACGCCGCCCGTAAATCCGCGAATTCAAACCGAAGAAGTAGTTGAAATTACGGAAGAGCCTTGCGATTGCCCGGATTTGCCGGTTCCGCCAGCGATTGTGCGCGGCGGCGGTTTTCCGTGGTGGGTTTTAGGTTTCGGCGCAATCCCGTTGCTGTTCTTAAAACGTGACGACGATGACGAGCGCAGAACGCCGACACCGACGCCAACGCCGACGGAAACTCCGACCGTCACTCCGACGCCGACAGAGACTCCGACTGTAACGCCGACGCCGACGGTTACACCAACACCGACGGAGACGCCTACAGTTACTCCGACGCCGACCGAAACACCGACTGTGACGCCGACTCCAACCGTGACGCCAACGCCGTCGGAAACGCCGACGCCGACTGTAACGCCGACTCCGACGGGAACGAAAACTCCGCCGCCGACAATGACGCCGACGCCGAAACCAATTCCCGAACCGTTGACGCTGCTGCTGTTCGGCACGGGATTAGCGGGCGTAGGCGCGGTTGCGCGGCGACGCTGGCGGAAAAAACAAGAAGAGGAAGAAGACTCCGAATAAAGATTCGCGGCGACAGCCAGCGCCCGGCGGCTCAATTTGATAAAAATCAAACGATTCCGCCGGGCGCGTCCAAATCTTCAGTCGCAAGCGTTATTTCGGTTCGATTTTTTGAGAGGCATATCCGATGAAAAGAATTTGTTACAGCACGTTTCTCGTTTTCAGCTTGCTGCTCGTTTTCGGCTTGACGGACGCGAGCGCGCAGAGACGCAACCGTCAACAGGCAGTTCCGACGACCGGCAGACTTTCGGTCAAAACCATGCCCGCCGCGTATCCCGTTTTGGTTAACGGCAAACCGTGGGGTTTATCGGGCAATCCGAATCCGAACGAAGTTGATTTGTCGCCCGGCACTTATCTGGTCGAAATTCAGTTTCCTAAAAAAAGCTGGACGAGAGAAATTATCGTCAACGCCGGACGCCGAAGCTGCATTTGTTTGACTTACAACGAGCGCGTCCTCGAAAAATTCTGTCCCTACGATTTGCGCGTTGACGCGCCTACGGAAGTGACCGACGGAGATTTGATTACGTTTTCGAGCAGCGTCAACTACGGCGGACCGACTCCGCTCGCATATCGCTGGACGGTATCGCCGGAATCCGCGCGCATCACGAGCGGTCAGGGCACACCTTCGATTACGGTTGACACAACGGGTTTAGCCGGACAATCGGTAACAGCGCGGCTCGAATCAGAAGACACAACGGGCGATGAGAGTTGTCGCGCCGCCAACACGGCGACCGTCCCGGTCAAACCGCCGCCGCCGCCGCCGCCAATCACTTGTTTCGATTGCTTTACGTTTGTCGCCTTCGATGATGTCAAAGCGCGTCTCGACAATTTCACGATTGAACTGGCAAACCGCCCGGATTATCAAGCTTACATTATCACTTACGGCAGACGCGGCAGCCGTTTGACTTCGCCCGACCGCCTGGGAGTGCGCGCGCGAGATTATCTCGTCAGAAATCGCGGAATTGACCCGCGCCGCATCACAATCGTCAACGGCGGCAATAAAGACCGCGCCGGTTACGATTTGTTTCTTTTACCGCCCGGCGCAAATCCGCCCGTCCCGCGTTAGTTTTTATTAAAACGCAAACAAAAAAGAGCGGCGAAATTTATTTTCGCCGCTCTTTTTAACTGAAATTCACTCTAAAAATCTGCTCTAAAACGGCGTTTTACAGGTCACGAACGTCGTTCGTGAGTTCACAATTAACGTTTGTGTGTTCACAAACGTCATTTGTGTGGACAAAATTGGTAATTGTCTTGACAAAATTATCGTTTGTGAACACACGAACGACATTTGTTTATACACAAATGTCGTTCGTGAGCTGTAAATCGTTGATTGTGTGTTCACAGATGATAATTTTGATTGAGTTTCAATTAACTGAAATCGGCGATTGTTGCTATTTTTTCAACTCAACAACAGTTGCGCCATTTCCGCCTTCGTCTTGCGCGGCAATGGCGTAGCGTTGAACGTGCGGATGATTTTTCAAAAAGCTGTGAACCGCTGCCCGCAAAGCGCCCGTGCCGATGCCGTGAATCACGCGCACGCGCGGGAAGCCGCTCAAGTAAGCGTTGTCCAAAAATTTGTCGAGCAAATCTTCCGCTTCGTCCACACGCTTGCCGACGAGATTTAGTTCGGCGTTGCGGTTTTCCTCTTCAAAACGCAGATTCGATTCCGATCTTTTGGCTTTTTCCTGCAATCGTTCGAGTTTTCCCTGCGTTTGCTGCGGCTGTTCATCGGCAACTCTTTCCAAATTCTCAACTTTTTCACGCAGGCGCATCGCGCCGACAAGAACTTCCGCTTCGTTGTCGCTCAATTTTTCTACCGTTCCAATCGAGCCGAAATTTTTCAAACGCACCTTTGCGCCGACGGCGATTGGTAAATCGGATTTCGGAGCTTGTTCTTTTGCTTTTGAATCTCCGGCAAAAGCCGATTGGTCGCTGATCGTTGCGGCTGCGGCGCGTTTTAATTCCGCTTTTCTGGCTTGCGCGTCTTTCTCGATTTTGGCGCGAATCGTTTTGTCTTCGATTCCTTCGAGCAAAGCGCGCGATTGGCGGTCGAATTCTTCTAATGTTTTCGCCAGTTCGCGTTCAAATTCGCGGCTGCGTTCCTGCTCGCGTTTTTGAAAATCGCGTTCGAGCTGCGAATATTTTTCCGCGGTCGCGCTGCGTTCTTCTTCCACCGCGCGACGCAAATCTTCTGCTTCGGCGACTTCGCGGCGCAAATTCGTTAAATATTCCGAGGCGTCGAGTGACGAACGATCAACATTTAGTTTCGCATTCTCAATCACCGCATCGGGGATTCCGAAACGTCGTGCGATCTCGATTCCGGCTGAAATTCCGGCGATTCCGGTTCGCAAACGATAAGTCGGCTTTAGAGTTTTTTCGTCAAACTCGACTGAAGCGTTTTGCACGCCCGGCGAATTTCCGGCATACATTTTCAAACCGCGATAATGCGTCGAAGCCAAAACGTGCGCGCCGCAGTTTTGGCGGAAATGATCAACCACCGCGACGCCCAAAGCTGAGCCTTCTTCCGGGTCTGTTCCCGTTCCGACTTCATCGAGAAGAACCAGCCCCGGACGCTCGCAAGATTGCATCATTCCGGCGATGTTTGAAACGTGCGACGTAAAAGTTGAAAGATTTGCCGCAAGCGATTGCTGGTCGCCGATGTCTGCCAGAATCGAGCGATAAAACGGAACTTCGGCGTCGTTCGCCGGAACCGGAACGCCCGACAAAGCCATTAAACTCAGCAATCCGGCGGTTTTTAAAACAACGGTTTTGCCGCCCGCGTTTGCGCCCGAAATAATCATCACCGGCTTTTCCGCCGTCATTTCAAACGATAGCGGCACGATTTCGCCGCCCTGTTTTCGCAGATTTTCTTCCAAAAGCGGATGACGGGCTTCGCGCAAAAACAAAATGTCATCAGCCGAAATTTTCGGGACGACGCAATCGAAATCGCGGAAAAACGCCGCTCTGGCGTTGACAAAATCAAGCTCGGAAACGGCGGCAATCGCGGCTTCGATTCCCGTTAATTCCCAGCGCAAACTTTCGGTTAAATCGAAAAGCACGCGCGCCGTTTCGCGTTCTTCGGCTTCGCGCAGAGCCTGCAATTCATTGTTCGCCTCGATTGTTTGCAGCGGCTCGATAAAAATCGTTTGTCCTGATGAAGAAAAACCGTGCGCGACGCCGTGCAAGCGACCGCGAAAATCCGTCTTGATCGGAATCACAAAACGGTCGTTGCGCACCGTGATAAATTCGTCCTGCACGGCGGATTCGGTTTTCGCCATAATGCTTTCGAGCGATTTTGAAATGCGTTCGCGCTGGCGGTTAATGTCGCTGCGAATTCTGGCGAGTTCGGGCGAAGCGCGGTCGTCGAGAATTCCGCCGGGCAGAATTTTTTCCTGCAAGCGACGCGAAACGCGCTGCAATTCGCGCGGCACGCGCTCGATGATTTGAGTTAAAACGGGCGCAGATTCTTTTTCCGACAAAATTATCAAACGCGCCGACAAAGCCTGCTCGATTAAATTAGCCACATCGAGCATTGCGAGCGGTTCGAGCGCGGCGTTTTCGATTCGCAAAATTGCCAGCGAATCAGACGGATCGGCGATGCTCGAAAAATTAAAACCCGCGCCGCGTTCTTTGAGCGCCACGGTTTCGGCAACGGCTTCGAGTTGTCTCTGCAATTCGGCGCGGTCTTGAACGGGCTGTAAATCCTCAATTCGCCCCGCGCCCATCGGCGTTTGAGCGTATCGAATCAAAAGCGCGCGTAGTTTGTCATACTCCAAAGCTGAAAATGATTGCGTATTCATTGAGAAAATTGTAGCGCATTCTGCAAGCCCTTTGGGCTAAAATTGCATCAAATAAATCGTCTTTTTTAGAAATTCATATTCAAAATTTTCTATACAAAATTGCGAGCCGGAATAAATACAAAATTCAGTTTCCGCGTCCGACTTGTTATCGTCGCTTTGATTTTGCTGCTGCCCGGCGCGGCATCCGCGAAAGACGTGTGGACGCGCGTCCGGTCGCAGAATTTTGAACTAACCGGAAATGCTTCGGAAAACCGGATTCGCTCCGTCGCCCGCAATCTCGAACAGTTTCGGGAATTTTTCAGGCAGCAATTTCCGCAATTGAAACTCGATTCGTCTCTTCCGCTGCGCATCGTTGTTTTCAATGAACACGAATCGTATCGCCCGTTTCAACCGCTTCGCTCGGATGGTTCCGCCGATACAGCCGCAGTCGGTTATTTTCAACCCGGACTTGAGGCGAATTACATCGTTTTTCCGGTCAATGAAAAAACCGCCGCGCCGAGCACGGTTTATCACGAATACGTTCATTTCGTCGTTCACAACAATTTGCAGCGCGCCGATATTCCGCCGTGGCTCAACGAAGGTCTTGCCGAATATTTTCAAACGTTTCGCGCCGAAAACGACCGCGTTGTTTTGGGAGAAGCTCAGCCTGCGCTTCTCAAATTGCTGGAAAGCGAAACGCTGATTCCATTCGACACTTTTTTCAAAACCGACCGTTTCGCCCTGCAAAATCAAGGCAATCACGGCAGAACGCTGTTTTACGCCGAAGCGTGGGCGCTCGCTCATTATTTTCAAACCGGAGCGCGCCGAGCCGAATTCAACAAATTTTTCTCGCTTCTGCTCGCCGGAGAATCCGTTTCGGACGCCTTTAAGACCGCGATTCGGATTGACAGCGCGCCGCTCGAAAAAGAACTGAAGGATTATTTGACCTCGAAGCAATTTGCGAGCGTCTCAATCGAGTTAAAAACCATTGCCGAGACGGATTTAAAACTGCAAACCGCTGCGATTTCCGAGTCCGAAGCGATGACGGTTTTGGGGCATCTTTTATTTCAGCAAAACCGTTTTGCCGAAGCCGCCGCGCTGCTCGAAAAAGCGGTTAAAGCGGATGATTCAAATCCGGTCGCACACGCTTCGCTCGGCGCGGCGTTGACGCTTCAGAAAAAATTCGCCGCCGCCGAGCCGCATTTTGAAAAGGCTTTGCGAATCGGGTCGGGCGGTTTTCTGTCGCCGTTTTTATACGGGTACGCTTTGTTCAAGCAGGAAGCGGACGCCGGCGGTTACGTCAAAGCGATTCCGGCTGCCAAAACCGCGAAGATGCGCGCGCTGCTCAAGAAATCAATTGAGTTGAATCCGAATTTCGCCGCTTCTTATCAAGTTTTGGCGAACATCAATTTAATCAACGACGAAGATTTGGGAGAAGCCATTAATCTGCTGAAAACGGCGATTCGGCTCGAACCGGGAAATTTGCGTTTTGTTTTTGATTTGGCGCAAGTCAATCTGCGGCTGACGAATTACACCGAAGCGGAAACGCTCGCCGACAAAGTTTTTCAAACAACCGCCGACAAAGATTTGCGTTTGAACGCTCAATCGGTCGCCGTCAGCGCGCGAAATATCCGGGCGCAGCTTAACGCTATTGACATCGAGGAAATAAAAGGCAAAGACACGCCGCTGCCGGTAATTTCGCAGGAAGAAGGCTTGCTCCAAGCCTTAAACGAAGCGTTGCGAAAACCGCGCGCGGGCGAACAGCGTATTTTAGGAATTCTGACTGAAATCGAATGTCGGGGAAAAAGCAGCACATTTGTCGTTCAAAGCGACAATCCGGCAGACAACGCCCTGATTTTCAGCGCACCCGAATTGCAAAAAGTGCCGATGAGAACTTTCGCGCCCGATCTCGAAGGACGGCAAATCGGCTGCGAAGCGAGAAAACTGGCAAATCCCGTGGTTTTGACTTATCGCCCGGCGAAAGAAACAAACACGAAACTCAAAGGCGAAGTCGTTTCAATCGAATTTGTGCCGAGTTATTTTCGGTTTTTGTCGGAAGTGTCCTAATCTTGTGGTGCTACACCAAGATGTGTCTCAAAAACTACCCTTTTTGAGACGAAATGAAAGTGTTTATTGGTTTGGTTACAATTCGGCTTTTGTCCAGCGAATTTATGGTAAACAATCGGAAAATAATTATTTACAAGTTCCGTTAAATTAATTCAACCGATGTCCGTATAAGATGATGAAGAGAACCGAAGCGGAGAAATCAGACCGCTGAAAAGGAGAATTTATGTTTTGTCCAAATTGCGCCACAAATAATTCAACCGAACAAAAGTTTTGTCGTTCGTGCGGGATATATCTGGGAGTCATAGCCGAATCACTTTTGCTGCAATTAACGACTGCACAGAATGCAAAGTTGTCGAAGAAAGAAGGGGCAATTGAAAACTTTAAAAATTTTGTCCTCAGCCAGTTTGGATTAGGTTTATTAATCGCCGTTTTTTTTATTATATCCGGCATTTTCTTTAAGGTAATTTTGAAGGACAATAATGTTTCGTTTGGAATTTCACTGATTGTCATTACCGTTTCCACGGTTTCGATAATACTTTTTGTATCTTACTTCCAGTTTGTCAAAGAAAGAGAGGCTCAAATAAACCCTGTGCTGACAAGTGAATTAACCGATAAAAAAGATACGGGCAAACTTCTGGAAGAAAAACCTTTCGAGCCTATTCAGAGCGTTACGGAAAATTCAACCGAACTGCTCTCAGTCGAAAATAAAACCCAAAAAATCAAGGAAAATCACAATCGGACAAATTAGGCTTTGTGTCATAAGTCGGTTTTGTCTCAAAAGTGCTTAAGGCTGTCTCAAAAGTAAAGGATTTATGGCTTTAGCGGGTAATGTCCTAATAGTGCGATGTTATATTCAGAATTGTCTCATAAAGAAGCGTTTTTGAGATGACATTCAACGCGGTATTTTACTCTAATTTGAAGTGTTATGCCGCATTTTAGCGGTATAATTAGACGTTGTGCTTCTTGAGCACAGACTTGATTCCGTGGAAAAGTAAAAACAGAATGAAACTTGTTCCTTGCATCGGATGTGGCGGACTGTTTCCAGATATTGACGGTGCAACTCACCGCTATATGGAATCATCAGCGGGTTGCTGGGCGACTTACGGAGAAATTCTGGCACGCGAATACAGTAGTCCGGCGTATTTTGAAATACATCGGCTGACGGTTGACGCTTATGCGGCTCAACATCCCGGACAGCCATCGCCGCAAAGCATCAAATCGGTAGGCTATCATCTTGTCCGATTATGCTTGCTTCTTGAACGTGGTCTCGAAATGGAGCGAGCGAATGAGGCGATGCTCACCATAACGAAAACAAAGGAACATTTTACTTGGCTTACTCCGCCATCTTCGCTAGGTTCAATCACGGTAAGTGACGTTTGTAAAGCTTCCTCTGCTGAACAGCATAAACAATTAGTTAGGCAATGGGCAGCTTCGGTATGGGCGGCGTGGTCACCGCACCATTCGATGATTTATAGTTGGCTACCAATACTGAAATAGTTAGCTGCAATGTTCAGCAAAGCAGCACAATAAATCAACGAAGCACTTTGCAAAATTCTAGCGCATAAAATCTGTGTTTTGATTCAATAAATGTGCGAACTAAAAATTAAGCCTGAATTTTGGCAATAAGCTTCTGAAAACCGCGAATACACAGACACAAAGCCGCAAAGCCAAAACTCTTCAACATTTTCGACTTATGAGACACTTTTTAATCACCTTTTCTATCCGCCGAAAATACTTAGCTGTTAGCACCACACCATTAGAACACTACCTTTTTGTTCTAAGTATTGACAAAATAACGATAATTATCTAAATTTTTCTTTCTACTCCTCATAGCACAACCTTAAAATTCGGAGAAATAAAAAATGAAAACTCACCTTTTGCTCTTTCTTGTCCTCGGACTGTTGATTTCCCCTGTTTTTGCATCAGCCAAAGACGAATGGACGAGCGTTAAATCGAAAAATTTTGAAATCATCGGCGACGCCGCCGAAAAAGATATTCGCCGCGTAGCAACGAAGTTTGAACAATTCCGCGAAACGTTTCGCAAGCTTTTTCCCAAAGCCAATTTCGATTCGGCGATTCCGACGCGCGTCGTCGTTTTTAAAAATTCCCGCACTTACAAGCCTTTTAAGCCTGTTCGCGCTAACGGAAAAACGGACGAAGGGATTGCCGGATATTTCCAGCCGGGCGAAGACGTAAATTACATCACGCTTTCGGTCGAGGGTGAAGACCAGGAAACTTTCGGCACGATTTTTCACGAATACGTCCATTTTATGCTCGAAAATAATTTCGGGCGCTCGACCGTTCCGGCGTGGTTTAACGAAGGTTTGGCGGAATATTATCAAACTTTCGGCATCGAGAATGACCAGAAAGTCAGTCTCGGCAAGCTTCAGGACGTACATCTGGTTCTTCTAAATGAGAATAAATTAATTCCCCTCGAAACTTTTTTTGCGATTGACAACTTCTCTCTCCACAATCAGGGAAATCACGGCAGAAATATTTTCTACGCGCAGGCTTGGGCTTTGCAGCATTATTTGCAGCAGGGAAACAAAGGCGCGCGGCGCGGGCAATTAACCAAATTTATCGGTTTGCTGCAAGCGAACAAAACGCCGCGCGAGGCGTTTCAGGAAGCGTTTCAAACCGATTATCAAACGATGGAAAAAGAATTGCGCGATTATGTCGGGCGTCGTTCTTTCAATTACGAAACCATCACCTTTAAAGAAAAGCTGACGTTTGACGCCGAAATCAAATCCGCGCCGATTTCCGATGCGGAAGCCAACGCTTTTCTCGGCGATCTGCTGCTGCACACTCATCGTTTGGATGATGCCGCCGCGAGATTGCAGCAGGCGATTGTCGGCGATGACAAATTGGCGATGGCGCACGCTTCGATGGGAATGACCAGAATGCGGCAGAAAAATTTCCCCGAAGCCAAAAAGCATTTGGAAAAAGCCGTTGTGCTCAACGCGAACAATTATCTGGCGCATTATTATTACGCATATGTTTTGAGCCGCGAGCCGATGGGCGGCGAAAACGGTTATGTCTCGCGTTACGAATCCGGTGCGGCTGAAAAGATTCGCAGCTCTCTGGTTCAGGCGATTAAGCTCAAACCGGATTTTGCCGAATCGTATCGTCTGGCGGCTTTCGTTAATCTGGTCAACAACGAAAATCTCGACGAAGGAATAACGCTGCTCAAACGCGCTCTGCAATACGAACCGGGAAATCAATGGTTTGCGCTCGATCTGGCGCAGATTTACGCGCGGCAGGAAAAATTTGACGATGCCAGAAAGATTGCCGAAAAAATCGCGGCAACAGCCGTCGAGCCGGAATTGCGTTCGGGTTCGCAAGCGATTTTAGGTCAAATAAACTCGATGGCTGAACAAACGGCGCATATCAAAGCCCTGAAAGAACGCGGCGAAAATGTGATGGTCGTCGAACAATCCGAAGCGACGACGCCGGAAGAGGCGATGAATCAAGCCATCAATCAGGCTCTCAGAAAACCGCAAGCAGGAGAAACGCGCGTTTTGGGTCATTTGACCGAGATCGAATGCGACTCGAAAGGTCAAGCCTTTGTCGTGCGCGCCGACAATCAAACGCTTAAGCTGCGTCTCGGCGCGGCGCAAAGTTTGCTGCTGATGGCTTTCACGCCCGAAATGAACGGCGGGCAAATCAACTGCGGTGCGCGCAAACCGGAAAACTTCGTCGTCGCCACTTACAAAACTGCAACCGACGCCAAAGCAAAAGCCGCAGGAGAAATAGTCT
>DASVRD010000129.1:0-45039 GCA_036388775.1 Pyrinomonadaceae bacterium
GCTTATTATCTGTAATCAGTTGTGACAATACCCCAAATTTTGCGGGATTTGTTTGTAAAAAGATAAGGAATAGGATTTGCAGACACTCATTCAAACACACACAAGCGTATTGATTCGCTTCGGACATTTTTGATTTTTTTGGAGGTAGAAATGAAAGTTAGAGAAATTATGACTAAAAATCCGGCGTACTGTACGCCTGATTCGAGTCTTCGTGAAATTGCGCAAATGATGGTCGAACACGATTGCGGCTGCATTCCGGTCGTTGACAATAATTCGACAAAGAAACCGGTCGGAACAATTACAGACCGCGACATCACGGTTCGCGCTTTCGCGGGTAGCGGTCAAAACCCGCTCGATTTGAAGGCTTCGGATGTAATGACGAGCGATATTGTCAGCGTCCGCCCCGGCACGAGCATTGAGCAGTGCTGCGACGTAATGGAAAACAAGCAAATTCGCCGCGTTCTCGTAGTTGACGAAAGCGGTAAACTCAGCGGCATCGTCGCGCAGGCTGATGTTGCCGAATTTAACACGCCGCGTTCGGGCGAGCTGGTTCGCGAGATTTCGGAAGCCGATGGTTCGGATGACGTTCGCAGATTCAGCAAACAACAACGCAATTTTTCAACCGATTATAATCAGCAACAGCGTCAATTTTCAACCCGCTATAATCAACAAAATCGCCGAAATGAACAGAAAATGCGGGGCGGTAATCGGCAACAAAACAGCGGAGGCAAAGCCGCTTTTATGACCGGCACGATTCTGCCGCTTCTCGTCGGAGTCGGCGCAGTTATGGCAATCAGCTATTATCTCAATCAGGAAGAAGAATCTTCGCGTCTGGTTTTGAGACAACGAACTCCAAGCACTCCGCTCAATACCGAAAGAACGGACGACAGAATTTCGAGCGATTTCATAGCACCGTCGCCCGCAGTTTCAACCGGAACAAGCGAAAGCGCAACTACCAGAACAACTTCTTCGACAGACCTTAGTGATGATACCGGAAGCGGTATGAGCTATGGCACCGCCGGCGGACGCCGTTAAATTTCTATAGTCTTTGTAATAAAAAAAGGGGCGATTTATTTGAATCGTCCCTTTTTTTATTGACGCGATTTCAAATAAAAATTTGAGTCGGCTTTCGATTGTCGTAAGTCCAACCCAAGTCTGTATCTGGAAAATCATGCAGTAAAATGCCGTTAGTATGTTTTCTCAAACTGAGAACAGAACCGTCAGGTCGTGCGATACAGGTTTTTGAAAATGAATATCGAGCCGATGAAGTCGAACCCGAGATCCACATTTGATTGTCCGCCGCACGGGTGCGAATCTGGGCTAATGTCAATTCCTGAAAAAGTGGTTTCGGACTTCTTGAAACATTATGACAGGAATGAAAAATCAACTGCACATCTTTCTTTCGGTATGTCTCGAATAAATCGGGAAAGCACATTTCGTAACAAATTAGAAATCCGCACTTTAGACCGTTGATAGTGACGACTAGAAATCCATTTCCGGGCGTGTACCAGGCAGATTCACTCGGCGTAAGCATCTGCTTATCATACGTGCCGACAATTTGCCCCGTATCGGAAATAACGTGAATACAGTTGGCGGGTTTTTCCATGCCCGCAATTTTTCGACAGGACCCTAATGCGACCCACAACCCCAGCTTTCCAGCCAGATTTGCAATCTCTTCCGTCTGCTCTTCAAGGCGTTGCCAATTGTCATTGCTTGAAGGCGTGAAATCCGTGCGCTCATAGCCTGACAGAGCCGTTTCCGGGAAATGTATTACGTCAGCTTCCGATTCAGCGGCTCTCTTCATAAACCGACAAATAAACTTGGCATTGCTTGCAATATCACAAGTGACGGGAAATTGGCAGCTTGCAATTCTAAGTTTCTGATTCATTGCAATCAATCGGAATCTAATGCCTATCAGACGGCTAATACATACTTCGCAAGCGGACTGATGCGGGCGAGAGTTTCGGGGAGCATCCGCTTAGTCAGGTTAACGCCCGATTGTGCTTCGCGTCGGATATAAGCGCCTTGTATTGAACGGCGAGGCTCGTCGGATGAGTTTGCCGTATGTCCGTGCCAGACACTAATTATGCTGAACCAGTCTTGCATATGATTGATTTTTTAGACATCTAACTGTTGAAACTATTAGCTAATAGCTGAAAGCAGATTCATTCCGTGCTATATTTCAAGCAAAAAAGGCGCAAACAAATCTTGCGCCTTTTTTGTTCATGAAACTTTTTAAAACCGGAGTTTATAAGCTGCTCTGACACTTCGTCCGGCACCGTCAACGCCCCAGCTCGGGTTGCGGTAGGGCTGGTCTAAAATGTTTTCAAACGCCAAAAAAATCTGCGAGTTCTCACCGAAACGAATTGCGCCGCGTAAGTTGATGATTCCATAGCCGGGCAAAGCTGTGAAGAGCGGCAAAGCGTTGGCTGTGCCGAGAACTCGATTTTGCACTTGAGTGATAGTTTCGCCCGTAGGAATCAAAATATAATTTCCCGCAGCATTACCGCAGCCGGTTCCGCTTGTGTTGACCGATAAACCGCGAACGCACGCGCCCCGCCGGATGAAATTCGCGATTTGCGCTCGCGAGCGGGTCGCCCCGGTTCTTCTGTCCGACAGATCGAGCGAAGATAAACGATCTTGACGCGAAGCGAGCGTCGAATAAAACTCAACCCAAAATGGCTTTCCAGCCGGATCATACCGCAAGCTCAAAAATGCGGTCGGCGGCGGAGTTCCGCCTTCGATATTCGGCGGCAAACCAGTCGCTTTGTCTTTTGCCCGAATATAAGTGTAATTGCCGGTGAACTTTAATTGGTTGGTCAAACGCGCTTCCAACTCGTATTCAAAACCGTAAATTTGGGCTTCGGAGAAATTTGATCGCACCAAAACCGGAGCTGTCGAAAGCGGCACGAAAACGACTCCGTTGGCGAGCTGGCTCGTGATCGGCTGATCGCCTAAAAATCTGCCGACCGCGCCTTGCGGCAAAATCAACGCTTGTTTGGTGATCGAGTCGCGGAAATCAATCAGAAAAACAGTGGCTTCGGTTTCAAATCTGCGATTGCCGTAACGCAAACTGAAATCGTAGTTATCCGTAATTTCGGAACGCTGGCGGGAAACGGGAATTCCGGTCGAAACCGCATTGTTTCCGGCGTTCGTTCCGATTATTCCGCCCAAATTGTTAGCCGCCGTGTAATCAACTTCAAAACCATCGCCGGTTAATCCTAGAGTTCCCAAATCGGTGATGTTCGGCGCGCGAAAGCCGCGAGCGTAGCTGGCGGCGACACGAAATTGGTCAACGACTCTAACGACAGCACCGATTCGTCCAGAAAAATCTCCGACGCGCAGGCTGTCATCGTTCCACAATCTAAGACCGGCAACGACCGGGCTATCCGCTGCGCGGACTTTGTAGCTCGCTACGTTATAACGCAGAGAACCGGAAATTCTCAAACGGTCGGGAATTGCCTGCCATGCGTTTTGCACGAAAGCGCCGCCCAAAATGTAGCGTGAATTGTCGGGAATGCGCGGGCGGGAAAGTGTGGCAACGTTTGTGCCCGGATTCAAAGTGTAAGCCGGAGAATTGACTTTTTCGCGGTAAATGTCGCCGCCGAAAAGGAACGAATTTCTGTACGGCAAATTTTTATCGAGGAAAAACGAAAAACCGGTAGCGGTCGTTCGCTCGTATTGGTGTGTAATTCCGCCGAACGGATCGCCTTGTCCGCCTTGATTAACGCGCTCTTCGCGCTGGCTGTTGACGGAAGCCGTTAAATTCACGCTGTCGAAACCGAGAAATTTTTGCTTAACGTAACGGACATAGCCGAAATCAAGCATCAAGTTGCGTAAATCGGCGATTAAATTTCCGTCGCCGCCGAGCAGTTGGTCGTAGCGCTTTCCGCCGTCCTGCTGACTGCGCTGATAACTGAAAACAAATTGCTGGTCTTCGCGCGGCGAGAAGTTGAGCCGCGCGGAGCCGCCGTATTGCGTAAAAGCGGTGTCGGGCAAACGTTCCTTCCCGGTAATGTTTGACGGCAAACCCAAAAAGCGAGTTATCGCCGAATGCGTATCAATCCCGCGCGCGGGACGCATAGTGTTGATGCGCCGCGCGGCAAGATTGACATAACCGCCAAGCCGCTGCGTGCCGTAGCTAAACAGAGTCGAGCCACCGAAAGAGCGGTCGGCGCTGTTAAAATTGGTGTTAAACTCTCCGTGAAATTCGGGCGTTTTGTCTCCGAGAACCGGATTTTTTGTGATTAAACTAACAGTCCCGCCGAGCGCGTCCGAGCCATAGACACCGCTGCTAGAACCGCGCAAAATCTCGATTGATTGCAGCCCGGTCGGCTCGTTGAGATTAAAAAAAGTATTGATTCCGCCGCGCTGCGCTCCCGTAGTAAAACGCACGCCGTCCACGAAAACATTGACTTTGCCGCCGACAAGTCCGCGCACGAAAATGCTGCCGATGGTTGGACTGGTGCGCTGCAAATTAACGCCCGCTTCTTCCTGTGCGGCTTGCGCCAGAACGGATTCGGCTCGTTCCATGATTCTCTGCTCACCGATGAGATTGACCGCCTGCGGGACGTTTTGCCGCTCGACGACATTGCCGATTTCAGCCGTCACGACCGCCTGCGGTTGTTCGATGGCAAGCGTTACATCCAAAGATTTTGCCTCGCCCGCTTTGATTTGAACGGGCAGGGTCAACTGCGAAAAACCCTGAGACGAAACTCGCAAAACGTAGTTACCCGGCGCGACCGTTTCAAAAACAAAATTTCCATTAGCATCCGTGCCCGCGGTGCGGTCGGTTTGAGTGGTTTTATTGCTCAAAACGACAGTCGCCGCAGGCAGCGATGCTCCATTCGGGTCTTTTACGGTGCCGTAAATTCGGTTTGTTGTTTGCGCCGTTACGGCGACGGATAAAAGAATGATGAGCGCGATTGAAATAAAAAATGCGTTTTTCATAAAAGAAATCAATTAACTTAAAATCTACAATATTTGTTCGGAGAACAATCTAACTTTATAAGCTAAACCCGTTAGCGTCAACTTTTTATATAATTAATACGAATTCGGGATTTGCCAATGTTTCTTCGGCAAATCAATTTGTAATTTTATACGAAAATAAAAAGATAAGTGTATTAAATGTAACGCTGAAGGGATGGCGGTGTTACATCCGCTTTTTTATTTCCATATAAAATGCTGCGAAGCAAAATAATTTTGGAAACAAAACCGCCAGGCAGCGCGAAGAAAACATTGCTGAATGAATTCTTCGTAACTGCCTGGCGGTCAAATTCAGCTTCACTTAAAGCCTCTTAACTGCGTTTAGTTCCGATTACTCGCGGTGTCATTGTGAATAATCCGTCGCTGGCTGTCGCCGCGACTTGTCTGCCGCTGGTATCTTCAAACATCAACCTAGTCCGCGTTAAAGCTGTGCTGCTCGAAGCGCTGTTTGGCGTTCCGACAACCTTAAACCGCAGCTTAATGAGCGTAGCGGAACCTTTAACAAGCGCCGCGCCGCCCGCAGCCGAGATGCCGATCCGGTTGTCGGCGGTTGTGGCGTCGGCGGACACGGAAAAGCTGCCCGTCGTCAGCGTATCGCTTGTGTCCACCGGATTTGCAACATCCGGGCGCAAGACGTTCGGATCGAACTCGACATCAACCGCATAACCGGAAATCCGCGTTTTTGCGTCGTTGGCAACCATAATCGGAATTATCACAGTGTCGCCGGGCGCGGCGGAAATGTCACTCGGGAGCGACACTTGCAGCGGCGAGCCGTACGTTTCCGCCTGAGTGTCGGTTTTCACCCGGCGCGCAGCGGCAATAGTTTCGCCGTCGTCTTCCGCCCCGAGGTTTTCCGTTTGTTTCAGGCGAGCCGATTCCTCAGCTTCAGTCGGAGGGGAATTGGTTGGCTCCCAGTTCCCGTTAATATCGCCGAGCAGTATAGCGGTGTAGTTCTCGTTTAAGAACGAGCCGCTTAAGTCTTGATATGGCTTAGAGACCGGATCGAATTTCCAATTGCCGGTTTGTCCGGTATTGGCATTTGATCCGCTTGCCGCCACATAACGCAAAATGAGCGTCGCGTCGAACGGAGTAATGTTTCCGTCGGCGCTTGTGTCGGCTGCCTTTTGTTGATTTGCGTTTAAGGCATTCGGTCCCGTTCCGTTAGCTGCGATGTGACGAAGAATCATAGTCGCGTCAAACGGAGAGATGCCGTTGGCGTCTCCGGTTTTTGTCGGAGTAACCGTGTAATCTTCGCCTGCCGTTAAGCCTGTTAGCAAGTAAGCTCCCGCCGCATTTGTCGTAGCAGAAACGGAAGGCGAGCCTGACGTAACAGCTACGGATACGCCCGGAACAAGTTTCTGCGAATCCGTTCCGTAACTGACGACACCCGCTATATCGAGGCTTGGGTTGTAATTATTGACGACGAGATTATCAATATACCAGCCACTCCCCGCGCCCGGCGACGTTCCGAGGTCTGAAGTCATTCGGAATCGCAGATAAACCGACTGATTTGTCGGGTTTAGTTGTCCGCCCGGAGCAAAGTTGCCGAGCGCGGCGCGAACCCGCTTGGTGTCTCTCGTTCCGGTGAAGGCGTAACGACCTTGCAGTGTCGAGAGAATAACGGGTCCCGCGAGCGTGCCGTCCAATTTCCCTAGATACCCGTTTTCAATAAGGAAATAATTCAGGTCGTAAGTCGTCGCGTTATCGGGATACACTTGCGAATTAAAGGCAGGCGCGCCGAGCGCGACTTCCATTACGCCGCCGTCAAACCCGAATTCGGTGACGAAACGCGAATCGAATTCAAGCACCGATGTCGGCGAAAGCGTCAGCGGTCCGACGATTGCTGAAAAATCGCTGTTTCCGCCGCCGGTTTCCGGCAACACGTCAATGTTCGGCGCGAACATCACAGCCGTTTGAGCAAGCGATTGTTCAGCCAGCATTTGAGCGCCGGTTAATCGTTGCCAGATGGGCGTCGTGTTGTTCGCGGTCGCCTGATCTGTCAGAGGCGGAGCGAACCGAATATTGGCGGTCGCGTTTTCAAAATTTTCAATTGCAAACGGCGTTGCCGTAACCGCGTTCGATGTCGGCGCGCTGAATTTCGCAGCAGTATTGCCGGTGTTGAACGTGTCTTTTTTATTGTTGTTTTTGTCGCGAGCCTGAACGATGTAGTAATACACTTGTCCGAGCGTTAAATTGGTGTCGGTGTATGAAGTTCCGGTGATGCCAGCTTCCGGCGTAATGCGGTTAGCGGCGGTAGTCGCGAATGTCGGAGCGGTGGTGCTGTCTGCTTGACCGCCGTTTGGCGTCGTAATTGAGTTGACGCGATAAATGTCGTAAACGATGTTGGCGGTCGGATTGAGCGATGTTGCCGGCGACCAATTTATGATTAGTTTATTGTTTTGACGCGGATCAACGACCGTCGCCGCGCCTGAGAAAACCGGAGCCGGATTCGGCGGATTGCCGATGTTGATTGTTACAGAGTTAACGGACGCGACGCCGACGCAGAGCGAATTGCGCGCCGAGCGCACCTGATAATAATAAGTTTTATCTTTAACCAAAGTCAGGTTATCGCCGTTATCCGTATCCGTGTAAGTCGTTTGATTGCCCGGAATGGTCGCAATCGTCGTAAACGGTCCGTTTTGATTTGAGCTGCGGGCGATGACGTATTGCGCCGCGCCCGCTTGCGCGGTAATCGTGACGGTTACCGAATTTGCCGCGTTGTTTGCCAAAGCGAACGTCGGAGCCGGAAGCGGTCCTGCCGTTTCGCATTCTTCAACGTCAACAGGAACGTCAAAGTTTTCAACAACCGTCGGCGCGCTTTGCGCTGCGCCGTTGGCGTCAGTGCCGCCTGTGCCGCCCGTCGAGCGAGCTTCTTCGCCGACGCCGTGGCTGGCGAATGCGCGCCAGATAATTGCTTGGTTTTCGCCGCCCGTAATTTCGCGGTCAGCCGCCAGAATCGAGTCGCGCATTTCGACAAACGACGGATTGCACGGAGCAAGCTGCAAGCCGCGCAGAACAAGCCGGTCGGCGAGTCGTCCGGCATTGGCGACAGCCGTCGCCAGATTTCCGTTGCGATTCTGATTGGCGGCGTTTTCCGCTGCAATCAAACCGGGACGAACAAAGTGTTCGGGCAGAATATTAGGAACCGGCAACGTATTCGGCGGTGTCGCCGGAACAGTCGAATTAAATTCCGGGCGATAATTAATCGGATGAAATGCGTCTTTCGATGTCACCTGGCGCTCGCCGATATAAAAGGTCGCGCCGCCGCCCAGACGACGATCTCCGTCAAAGAAAACGCCCGGAAAATCGCCGTTCACTTTTTGCTTCATAATCAGCAGCTCGCGCATATCCCAGAGCGTCGAAGACCACAGCTCGCCAATGGAGTGAACCGCGAACGGGTTAGCTTGAGAAGTTGGATTCTGCAAATCGGGTGTGGTTCCAATTGCCGGATTTGTGCGGCGCACGTCGAACGTTCGATTGTCAACCGCGCCGTAAGACCAGCGGTAATTAGTCATCGGCAGGCGACGGATTCCGATGTCCAATTGTCCGGTCACAAAATCGCCCGCAACGTCATCGTCGGTCATCGAAGCGGCGATAAAATCGCCCCAGCCTTCGCCCATCCCGCCCGCTTCGCCGACCAGCGTGATGCCGAGACAACCCGTGCCGCCTTTACCCGCAGAACGATTTGAAACGCCGTGATAAAGCTCGTGAGCGACCACATCGAAATCAAACGATCCGTCCGAACGACGGAAAGTGCTTTCGGTGAAAAGATACATTTGCATTTTAGACGGGCTGCCGTCTTCGGGCGTTGAAAAATTGGCGTTATCCGTGCCGGAAGCGTCTTGCGCCTGCGCGATCACATAATCGCCGCCCGCGCCGCCTTTGCCGAAATTATCCATCTGGAAATTCCAGAACTGCTCGGTAAAGCCAATCTCGTACAAATAATCGTGGAGAACGTTATTAAAGTAGAAAAGCGAAACCGTCCCGCCGAAAACGTCGGGGTTGGCGCTCGCCGGAATCGCATTTGTGGCGGCGTTCGCGGTGCCATATTCATAACCCGCATGGTAATCAAAATATCCGGCTGTAAATTGACGATTAGGCGAATAGCCTTTGATACCCTGCGTCGTTTCCTCGTCATCAGCGCGGTCGTCGGAAGTTAATACGTTGTTGCCTTCAGTGTATTTCGATTGATAAACCGAAGTCAGATCGCGTCCGTCCGGCAATTCAACGATACCCGGAAGCGTCGTCAGGTCAGCCGAAAACGGCTGAGTTCCGTTGCCTGCGGGCGAATTGGCGGAATTGACCTTGTTGCGCGTCTCAGCCTCCGCCGATATTGTGTAGCCAAGCGCGCGCGTAGTCGTGCGGTTTGCATTCGACGTGGTGATTTCGGAATTAGGCTGAGAATTGTCGGTTGGAAGATAAAACCAGCCGAAAGGCGACGCGCTGGTTGGATTGGCGGCATCGGGAAAACCGCGTGTGATTTGTCCGAGAAGTCCAGGCAGCTCGGCGTGCGTAAAAGTCGGGCGCGGCGTATTGTTATTCCACGGCAGCCCGAATTCGATGCGTCCGACAGCCTGACCATATCTGAACCCGCGTCCGGCATCACGAGCTAAAACTCCAGAGTTACCTGCATAAGTCGGCGCGGTGTAAACATAATTACCCGCATTCGTTCCGGTGCGCGTCGAACGACCGAAACCCAGATAACCGGAAAGCATCACCGGCACTGTGTCAACGGTTTTGCCCTGAGCCGTTCCCGCGCTGTTAAAACCCTCAACCATATTTTGCACGTCGGGACGATACGTTCCGCGACGCCCGACGCCGTTGCCGCCTCCCGGAGGTCCGAAAGATTGAAAAGCCGTCAAGCTATGGCGGCGCAAGGTCGCGCCGGTCTGCGCGTCAACGAAATGCTGCCACACCATACCGTTGTACTGCGGCGTTGTGAGCGTGAATTTGTAAGCGTGACGAGCGGTTGCGCCCATCGGAAAAAGCACTTGCGAAACGGTAATGTCGTCGCCGAAGGAGTTGCCCCGACTGAATTTTTCGCCCGTGACGTATTCCGGCGTCAAATTCCCATAAGTCACTAAAACCTGCGCACTGCCAAGCGATTGCGGCGAGAAATTGTTGACGCCGAGAGCCGCTGCCGCGTTTTGAACGGCTTGCGATGCCGAAATTGTCGGCGAATTGGCGACGGTCAAATTCGGATAACTTTCGCCGCCGACATTGATGATTTGTCCGTTTTTGGCGACGTTCACCATTACATCGCCCCGGTAAACCGTTTTCCCGTTAATCTGTTGATTGAAAACCAGAGTTGTCGTTCCGGTGTCGGAAACTGCGCGGCTGATTAATTTAAAACCGTTCAAATCGTTTTCGGTAAAGCGGAAAAGCGCGCGGTTTTGACTAATAAAGTTGAGCGCAATCGTTTCTGCCGGCAAATTGCTCGGCTGCGATAAGTAACCGTTGCGGTTGAAAATATGTCGCGGCGTCGCCGTCAAACCGTTATAGCTGATCCGCAGTTTGTCAGTGTCCACCACTAAGTCACCCAGACTCACCTGCTTTAACAAGCCCAATACATTTCCCAGACGCTTAAGAGCGCGCAGTTGAACCGCCGTCGGCTGCGGCAGCGCCGTTGCGTTCGGGGTGTCAATTAAATTAGTTTCTCGCGGAGTTCCGTGAAAGGCGCGAACGTCGAATTCTTTAGGAAAATTCGGGTCGTCAATCGGCGACAAGCTGTTCTGCGAATTAATCTCGCCTTTTTCGCCCGCTCTCGTGATTCCTGTAATGCTCAAACCAACAACCGCCAAACAGGGAACGAGCAGCCCGACGAGCAATGAGCGCCATCGTTTATCAAACAACAAAGGAAAACTGGTTTTCATCTTTTTTATTCTTTCCTCAAAAAATGTTTATTATTTAAATTAAATCGGCTTTACGTCGAGCCGCCAAATCATTGTCACTATTGACTCCAACCACGCTTATAAACTCTCGCCTGCATTTACCTAATGCAAAAAACAATCAGCGATAAACGCTCTTCAGGTCGGCAATTAAGAACACTTCCGGCAACAATACGAACATCATCTCAAAGCACACTTGCGGATTACTTGAGAAAAACTTAAGTCCGATAATTGCTCGATTCGTATCGCAGACAAACCTATAGCGCAACGTATTAACGGCGACTCAAAAGTTAGTCGTATCTGGATTTTGGGGGATTTGTTTAAGTGAAGAAACTATAACACAGGCGGGCGCTTAACTCAAGAGAAATTTGTCACAAGCGAGTTTTTTAACAGTTTAGAGTTTAATTGATTTGATAAGTAGCGACACTGGTTGGAGTCTCGTAGCAGCGCACTTTGTAAACCTGCACGCGGTCATCATTAATGCGCGAAGCGACGTATTCGAGGATGTAGCGGGCGAGATTTTCCGCAGACGGATTCAATTCTTCGTCAAACGGCGGCAGGTCGTTGAGATTTCTGTGATCCAAATATTTGACAATCTCGTCCGCCGCCTGTTTTAAATCGCCGAAATCAACGAGCAAGCCCATGTTGTTCAATTCCGCGCCGCGCGCGTAAATCTCGATTTTATAATTATGCCCGTGAAGGTTTTCGCATTTTCCCTTGTAACCGCGCAACTGATGCGCGCTCGAAAAATTGCGCTCAATCATTACCTCAAAAATTCCTGTCATATTCAAAAAAGCGCCAACGGCGCGTGGTAATCCAGCTTAGGGCAACGCCCTAAGAAATAAACGCCCTAAGAAATAAACGCCCTAAGAAAAATGAAACAACATAATTTAGCCCTGAAAGGGCGGAGTAATACGAGTTTCAATCCCAGACGTAATTTTCATCATAATCAATTTCGTGTTTTTTCAAAAAAGCGCGAAACTCATCCTGATAAGTACGCTGACGATGAAGCTCTCTTTGATTGGCAATATATTTCTTAACAGTTTCTGCACCCGAAGGACTCACCGAAAATGCGCCGTAACCATTTTGCCATTGAAAGTTATGAAATTCTTCGCCTTTGGTTTTTATCCATTTGGAGCTGCGTTTTTTGATAACTTCAACAATTTTGGCAATCGTCCAAATCCTCGATAACGCTAGAAGAATATGAATGTGATCTTTATCGCCTCCGATGATTAAAGCGGGCGAATAGCACTCGTCATACAAAATTTTAGCGATGTAGGCGTGCAATTCAGGTTCGATTTTTTCAGTGATAAACGGCTGGCGATGTTTAGTCGAAAAAACGACGTGGATCAACATCTGCGATAATGATTGCGGCATAAATCATTTACTCCGCCGCGTTGCGGCTCAAATGTTTTGGGCTTTTTTCTCAGGGCGTTTCTTTTTCTCAGGGCGTTGCCCTAAGCTATATTACAGCGCGCCTTTGGCGCTGGGAAAATTAAATCATTTCCTTTTGTTTGAAGAATTCAAAACTTGCTTTCGTTAAATTTCCCAAATCTTTGAACAACGCTTCATCCGGTTTCTTGAAATTGAAACATGCTTTTCCGGTCAAACGCTTTTTTAATTCGGGCGAAATGCCGTCGAGCAATTCGGGAAAAAAGTAGAGCGGAACGAGGTGAAAACTAACGTAATTCTTTTTGATTTCCACGCCGCCGAACCAGATTTCCTGTTTCTTTTCGTTCAATTTTTTCGAGAGCAGATAATATTTCCCCGGCTCGTCGAATTTAATCGCCAAATCTTTTTCGAGCGGTTTGAAAATTTCTCTTAATCGTTCAAACGTTTCTTCAAAATTTTGTGACATTTGTCACCTCCTGTTTTGTACCGAAAATGGCTTCGACTTCAGACAAGTTCCGCGCGATTCGCATTCTCGGCAAGCTGTTTAAGAAAACTTTGCCGTAACCTTTGGTCGTCAAACGCGGGTCGAGAATTGCAATCACGCCTTTGTCCGACGCGCTGCGTATTAAACGCCCTACGCCTTGTTTGAGCGAAATCGCGGCTTGCGGCACGGAATATTCAAAAAACGAAGAGCCGCCTGTCGAATCAATAAATCTTTGCCGCGCGGCGACAATCGGGTCGGTCGGGACGGCAAAAGGCAGCTTGTCAATAATCACGCACGACAATTGCTCGCCGCGCACATCAACACCTTGCCAGAACGAAGAAGTTGCAAATAAAACGGCGTTTTCCGTTGTGCGGAATTTCTCCAAAAGTCCCGCTTTCGACATTGTGCCTTGCACGAAGCAGGGAAAATCAACGCGCGGCGCGATGCGTTCGTAAAGCGCGTTCATCGAAGCGTTGCTCGTCGCCAAGACGAAAGCGCGTCCGTCCGAGATTTCCAGAATTTTGATGATTTCGCCCGCCGCGACTTGCAGAAAATCCGGCGAGCGCGGATCGGGCATTCTCGGCGGCAAATATAAAATCGCCTGTTTTTCGTAATCAAACGACGAGGGCGCGATTAAATCGTCTGTGTTTTCGGCTTCGAGTCCGAGCCGTTCTTTGATGAAATTAAAGCTCCCGGCGGTGGAAAGCGTCGCCGAAGTTAAAACGGCGGCTTCGGTTTTCTCGAAAAGCTTGTCTTGCAGCAGACCGGAAACATCAATCGGCGAAGCGCGCAGGAAAGTGCCGCGCCCGCGCCGTTCCTGCCAGTAAACGAATTTCGCGTCGTCGCCCGAACAAATAAAATCCAAATCAAAACGAATTTGTCTGGCGCGTCTGACCAGACTTTCGACTTCGGCGGGCGCGTCTTTGATGGCGTCCAAAGCGGTTTCCAATCTTTCGAGAGCTTTATCCAAAGCGACAAACGCTTCGCCCTGCGCGGTGGCGAGAATTTCCGCGCCGCGCGTTTGTTTAAAAGTGTCGGGCGCAATCGGAAAACGCCCGTCTTCGTCTCTGCCGCGACGGAAACCTGCGAAAAAGCGGTCGGCAAAATCCGTGATTTTGCGGGCAATTTTGACCAAATCGCGGTTTGTTTCGACATCCGAAAACGCGAGATTTCCAACATCTCTGATTAATTCGTCAATTTGATAATTTGAAACCTGAGCGCCGAAATAATCGGCGGCGATGTCTTCGATTAAATGCGCTTCGTCAAAAACGACCGCCGCGTAATCGGGCAAAACGCGCCCGTAATTTGAATCGCCGCGCATCGCCAAATCCGCAAAGAAAAGATGATGATTGACAATTACGATGTCGGCGTCGCAGGCTCGCTGGCGCATTCGGGTAATAAAACAAGGCTCGAATTCGGGGCATTTTTGCCCCAGACAAGTTTCCGAACGCGCGTCAATGTAGCGCCAGAAAGAGAGATTTTCGGGTAAATCCACAAGCTCGGCGCGGTCGCCGATTGCCGATTCGCGCGACCAATGGCTGACGGCTTCAAAATAATCAACGTCGTCCAAACCCGAAAGAATCGGTGTGAATTCAGCCTTTTTCGTTTTTTGCAGGCAGACGTAGTTGGCGCGTCCCTTCATATACGCGGCGGTGAATTTTTTCGGAAGAATTTTCTGCAAAAACGGAATGTCTTTTTCCATCAACTGCTCTTGCAGATTTTTCGTTCCGGTCGAAATAATGACGCGCTTTTTTTCGGCGAGCGCAAAGGCGATTGCCGGAACTAAATAGGCGAGAGTTTTGCCCGTTCCCGTTCCGGCTTCGACGATCAGGTGACGGCGTTCTTCAAAGGCGCGCAAAACGGCTTCCGCCATTTTGATTTGACCTTCGCGATATTCGTATTCCGTGTGATTTTGGGCGATCAGACCCGCGCGCCCGAAAATTTTTTCCATTGAAATTTGACTTGTTTTTCTTTCGCCTGAGGCTTATTTTAAGAATAACACAAGAGCCGCCGTTGTTTTACCGCAGAATTTGTTGCGAAAACAATGCGGAAAACGCTTTTTTTGAATTGAAAAAGCGGCGTCCGGTGTGCTAATATTTTCATCACTTGCCTAACCTGACCAAAATGACAAATTGGAAACTTAAGGCTGTTCTCGGTATTGTCATTTTAGATGCCGGAAATTATTCGGCAGCGTTCATTTTCGTTTGAACCAGCATCTGACTTACGCGGCAAGTAACTTTTTAGAACCGTTCGGTTCAAAATCATCAATAAAAGCGCATTGTTTTAACTTTATAAAAAACCGCGCTGCAAAATAATTCCCAAGTGAATAAGTTGTGAGGTAACAGCAATAATGAAGACAGGCTTACGAGAAGAGCGCAAAGGACTTCTGCTTTCGTTTATAACGCTCGGATTGATCGGCGCGCTCGCCGTGCTTCCGTCGCAGTTTCGTTCAACGGCGAACGAGGATAATCAGGAACCCGACGGACATACCAAAATCGAAAATTACGATATTCGCAAGGATAAATCGGCTGCCGCCCTCAACGCGCGCGCCGAATTTCGCGCCGCGTCCGGCAAGCCCGAAATGGCGGCGGCAGAGGATCGAGAAAAAATTGCCGCGAACGAAAAGGCTTTACTCGAACGTTTTCCCTCGCTGGAAATTAAATACAACGAAGAGCTTGATAGTGCCGCTGTTATCGCTCCGCGAATCGGTTTAGGGCGAGCATCGGCAAAGTTGACCGCGCCTTCGACCGCGAAACGACCGGACAATTTGCGCTCATTCGCCAAGACGAACAACGATTTGCTGGCTGTGACCGATTCGCAGGTTGATAACTTAAAAGTCGCGGCGGATTACACAAACCCGAACGGCGAGCTTTCATTCGTTCATCTTGAGCAGGAAATAAACGGTATTCCGGTTTTCCAGGGCGAGCTGAAAGCCGGTTTCAACAAGCGCGGCGAAATCATCCGCGTCATCAACAGTCTCGCTCCCGGCTTGGAATACAATTCGCTTTCCTCGGATTTCGGTTCGCCGGAAGACGCTGTTCGCGCCGCTTTTAAACAAGTGTCGCGACCGATGAAAGACGAAGAAGCGACCAGAAACGCAGCGGCTTCGACCGAGCTAAAAGCTGTTTTCGGAACGGGCGATTGGGCGACGACTGCGGAGAAAATGTATTTTCCGACCGAAGCGGGCGTGGCGCGACCCGCGTGGAGAGTTTCGATTTGGGAATCAGACGCGGCTTATTACGTTATTGTTGACGCTGAAACCGGCACGATGCTATGGCGCAAAAATCTGACTAACCACCAAACGCAGCCGGCGACTTATAACGTTTATGCCAATACGACCAGTTTGTTGAAATCCTTAGACAGCCCCGCGCCGCTATCGCCCGGACCTACTAATCCGGAAATTGGAAATCAGGGCTTCGCGGCAACGCGCACGAACGTGACGCTGATTGGAAACGAAGCGCCTTATACCTTCAACCAAAAAGGCTGGATTACCGATAATGCAAACGGGACGGAGGGAAATAATGTGCAAGCCGGTCTTGACCGCATTGCGCCGGATGGCGTTGACGAGGTGATAACAGGGTCGCCGAATCGCATATTTGAATCGCCGACGTGGAATCCGCCGCCGGGAACGCCGGGAACTCAGAGTGATGATCCGTTATCGCCGCAGGCTCAGCGCGGAGCCGTGATTCAGATGTTTTATGTCGTCAATCGTTTTCACGACGAAACGTATCGTTTGGGATTTACCGAAGCGGCTCGCAATTTCCAACATCAAAATTTTACCGGTCAAGGCGTCCCCGGCGACCGTATTTCGGCTGAAGCTCAGGATTTATTAGATCCGAAAGACCCGAAATATAACAATGCTAACTTTACAACGGAAGGGGATGGCGGTCGCGGTAGAATGCAAATGTACCTCTGGAATGGACCTAGCCCGGACCGCGATGGAACAGCCGATGCGGAAATTATGGTTCATGAGCTGACACACGGATTATCGAATCGTTTGCATAGCAACGCTAGCGGTTTAAATTCCAGTATGGCACTAGCAATGGGCGAAGGCTGGTCTGATTTTTACGCCCTCTCAATGCTTTCCGAGACATCTGATCCAATTAACGGCGTTTATGCTTTAGCCGGTTACTCAACGTTCTTAAGAGTTACCGGTTTTGGCGGAAATTATTATTACGGAATTCGGCGTTTCCCGAAAGCCGTAATGGCATTTACCGGCGGACCGAACAATCGTCCGCATAATGGTCTTACGTTTAAACATCTAAACTCCAATTGTAATGAGGTCATTGATACAATTAGCGCTTATGGTCGGGGACAGTTGGCAAACAACCAGCAATGCGACGACATCCACAATGCCAGCGAAATTTGGAGCAGCGCGCTTTGGGAAGTTCGTGCCAAATTCATTCAACAATACGGTCACGGCATAGGAACACGGCTCGTTTTGCAGTATGTCACTGATGGAATGAAGCTGGATCCGGCTAGTCCGACAATGTTGGACGCGCGCAACTCAATTATCGCCGCTGCCGCCAACGGTCCGAATCCAGATCTTGATGTCGCTTTGGTTTGGCAGGGCTTTGCCATTCGCGGAATGGGATATTCGGCAAGCATTCAAAATGCCGGTATCGGAGCGCTGGTTACCGAAGCGTTTGATTTGCCGAACGTTTCCGTGACAAACAATTTTTCATTTACCGACGCTGCGCCGGGCGGTGACGGCGACGGATTTGCCGAACCGGGCGAAACGCTCGTTTTAACGGTTCCGGTTACTAATCCGACCGGCAGCACGATAACCGCCGTCACGGTCAGCGCCAATGGCGGCGCCAGCGTCAATTACGGCGATATTGCTAACGGCGCGACAGTAACGCGCACAATGAATTACCTCGTTCCCGGCACTATGGCTTGTGGCAGCAATTTGGTCTTAAATTTTAATATCAATGGCAGCGCAGGCTCCAATGTCGTGACTCGCACTTTGAGAATCGGCGCGCCGGTTTTCGGCTTTCAGCAAAACTTTGACGCGGTAACGGCTCCAAATCTTCCGGCGGGCTGGACGCAAACCGTCATCGGTCCAAACACCGGCTGGAAAACCGTCACCGAGGCGCCCGATTCGGCTCCGAATTCTGCTTTCACGCCGGATCCGCCGACAGCAGGCGGTTCCGATCTGGTTTCGCCGGTGTTTACGTTGAACTCGACCGACGCTATTTTGAATTTCCGTCATAAATACAACACAGAAAAAGGCTGGGACGGCGGATTGCTCGAAATCAGCATTAGCGGCGCCGCGTTTAAGGACATTACGGAAGCCGGCGGCGCGTTTCTCACCGGAGGTTATAACGGCACTGTTCCCGGTAACGCGAGCAATAGCCCACTTGCGGGAAGAAATGTTTGGACTGGAAACTCAAACGGCTATATCACCACTTCAATTCAGCTTCCGGCGTCAGCGAACGGCGTTGCCATTCAACTGAAATGGAGAATGGGACAGGATAGCAGCAATGTAGGACCTCCGGTCACAGGCTGGAACATTGACAACATCGCGGTCGTTAACAGTTATAGGTGTAATGATGAGCCGCCACCGCCGCTAGCAGTCACCACGCGCGCCGATTTTGACGGTGACAATAAAACCGACCGTGTGGTTTTCCGCAGCGGCGCTTGGCATCAGCTTCGCAGTCAAAACAGCCAATTTTTCACTGTAAACTGGGGCATTCCGAGCGACATTCCGGTTTCGGGCGATTTCGACGGCGACCGCAAAGCCGATCCTGCCGTTTTCCGCAGCGGCGCGTGGTACGTTATGCAAAGCTCGAACAACACAATGTATGCGGCAAATTGGGGCGCGCCGGGCGACATTCCGGTCCCGGCTGATTACACCGGAGACGGCAAAGACGATTTTGCGATTTTCCGCAACGGTTTGTGGGCTATTTACCCGACGGGCGGCGGAACGCCGATTTACCAGGCTTGGGGCATACCGGGAGACAGACCTGTTGCGGGTAAATACGACAACGACGCGAAAACCGATCTTGCCGTTTTCCGCGCCGGCAACTGGTATATCCTGACTTCTTCCAACAATGCGTTTCTATCCGCTAACTGGGGCGTTTCCTCCGACACGCTTGTGCCGGGCGATTATAACGGCGACGGAATTGACGAAACCGCCGTTTTCCGTAACGGAACGTGGTATATTCGCACTCTCACGGGAGAAATTTCGTCCATCCCTTGGGGACAAGCAGGCGATATTCCGGTTCCCGGCGATTACGACGGCGACCGCAGATTGGACGCCGCCGTTTTCCGACCGAGCGCGGGTGCTTGGTACGTTCTCGCCACGACATCCGGCTTTAACGGCGTTGGCTGGGGACAAGCGGGCGACACGCCGATTCCCGCGAACTACACGAAGTAAAAGGCTGAAGAAAAAGAAAAAGGCTGGAGAATTAATTCTCCAGCCTTTTTCTTTTTGAGATTTAATCCCCGGTTTTATTGTTTACGACTCGGCGATTTATCAAAGGTTTTGCGAAAGTCCTCGCCTTCGATGTGAAGAGTTTGACACATTTCGTAGAGACGCGAGCGAAGGCGAGCGCCGATTCGGTCTTCGAGCGTTTCTTCGGTGTCGCGACGGCGATTGTCTAAATAATTGGTCGTGAAAATCGTCAGTTTTTTGTCGTTGTAGCGCGTGTTGATGATAAACATCATCGTGTCGCGCACCCAATCGGTCGGTTTCGACGCTCCAAGCTCGTCCAGAACTAAAACTTCGGTGTCGAAAATCGGCTGAAGGACGCTCAGTTCGGACGTTTTTGAAACGGAATTATACGAATTTTGAATTTCTTTGAGCAGCGAGCCGAATTCGTAAAACAAACACGACACGCCTTTTTGAATCAGCAACTCTAAAATTCCAACAGCCAAATGAGTTTTTCCCACGCCGACACTACCTGTAAAAAGAAATCCGCGATTAACAATTGGATAAGATTGAGCTAAATCAAATGATAAAGCTTTTGCACGACTCTGCGTCATTTCGCGAGGTTTGAAGTTCTGTAAAGTGCATTTTTCATATCTGCGCGGAATACGTGCGGCTTGAAACAATTTTTCGTAAGATTTCAGTTTTCTGCATTCGCAGGTTCGCGCGCCGCGCTGCGGCACGATTTCCATTCCCGTCCCGTGACAACGCTCGCAGGCTTCGACCTCCGCGCCGTAATCCTCCGCAAGCCCGGAGCGGTCAAACTCCGGCTCTGCTTCAGAATTCGATACGAGCGAAAGCTGATGAAATTTAAGTTGTTCCTTTGCCATTTACGATAGAACTGCGAGAAACCCGTGCTCGTTAGAACTCTGATTCATCGGAAAAGCCGTCAGAAATTGACTCCGTGAATGAACTACCAAATCTGATGTCGGATTATAGCACCAGCCGCCAAAGTTTCAAGCAAAAAATTGCAAAATAAAATTCAGTAAAAATCGAGGCTAGACGCTAACCATTTAACATTTCCGTAACGCGCTTTCGGGACAAAACCGTTGAGCCTCAATTTTTCAATCGTTTACCAAGTTGAGAAACCGAAAATCTTTTTTCTCACTTGACCGGCTTTTGTCAAACAACAAAAATATGCGAAACTGCCAACTTTGATTATAAATGATTTTATGAGCATTTGGCGCGGTTTATTAAATCGTCTCGGTTTTGTTGACACGGCTGCGGGGCGCAATCCGATTTATATTTTTCTGCTTGACGACGACCGCCGTCGTCATCGCTGGTTTCGCAAGCGTTTTGAACAGGACGAATTGGACATCGCCGAAACCGTTGAGGAAGCCAAGGAATATTTGCAGGCTAACAATTACGACGGAGTTTTTTTAGACCACGATTTGCTGCCCGAACATTACGACGGCGAAACCGACGACGAAATGACCGGCTACGCCATCGCTCTCTGGCTCGCCCAAAATCCGAAAATCCAGCCCGCCGCAACCATTATCGTGCATACGCGCAATGCCGACGCCGCGATTCGTATGGTCGAAAAACTGCGGATTGCCGGGCGCAATGTCGAATACGTGCCGTTTCCGATGCTCGACGCCAGAATCAAAAATTACTGGAAAAGCTAAGAATCAATTACGGATTTCAAATTACGAATTACGAATTAAAAATCCGAGATTTTAAATTGAGATTCTATTTTTTGGAACATCTTCGTTTCTCCTCGCGTTAAGCTATTCGACTTTTCTTAGTTTCAAGAAGTTCTAAAAGAGGAATATCTTATGTCCAAGCTGTTGGCAACGCTTGTCGTCTCGCTCGTTTTCTCATTTTCCGTTTTCGCTCAAACGCAGAATGCGCCCCTTTTAATCGGTCGCGTAGCGGCAAATCAAAACCAGATCGCTTTTGTTTACGCCGGAAAAATCTGGACGGTTGAACGCGCGGGCGGAGCCGCCAAAATTTTGCACGACATTCCGAACGAAGAAGGCTTTCCGGTTTTTTCGCCCGACGGACGACGCCTCGCGTTTTCGCGTCACAACGGCAATGATTGGGACATTTACGTGTCGGACGCGAACGGCTCTAACGAAAAGCGCGTGACGATAATGCCGGAACACGATTTTCTGGTCGCCTGGACGCCGGACGGCAAAGACGTGATTTTCGAGACGACGCGCGACGAAGAAAGCGTCAGTCGTTTGTATAAAATCTTGGTTGACAACCCGACGCTAGCCGCGCCGCTGCCGCTGCCGCAGGCAAATCACGGCTCGTTTTCGCCGGACGGAAAACAGCTTGCTTACAATCCGCGCACGCCTTTTTTCGAGTGGCGTTATTATCGCGGCGGTTTGGCTGCGCCGATTTGGATTGCGGATTTGCAAACGGGCGTAATCGAAAAACTGCCGAATCAAAATTACAACGACCGCTTTCCGATGTGGCTCGGCGATAAAATCTATTTCATTTCCGACCGCACCGGAACTTTTAATCTTTTCGCTTACGACCGGAAAACAAAACAGCCGAAACAACTGACGAAATTTGATACACGCGGAATTCGCTCCGCGTCAGCCGCTTCGGACGCCGTTGTTTTTGTGCAGGACGGGCGAATTCATCTTTTCGATTTAACTGCAAATCAAGATCGCGTTGTTAATGTTTCAGTCACGCCCGACACCTCAGAATTGCGCCCGCGAGCTACGCAAGCGATGCGTTTTCTCGAATCGGTTTTGCCGTCGGCAAACGGTGAGAAGTTAATTTTCGGCGTGCGCGGCGAAGTTCTGGTGTTTGACGCGGCAAGCAATGAAGCGAAAAATCTGACGAACACCTCAGGCGCAGCCGAGCGTTATCCGATGGTTTCACCCGACAACAAATCTGTCGCTTATTTTTCCGATGAAGCGGGCGAATACGCTTTGCACGTCCGTTCCCTCGAAAACAATTCGGTCAAAAAAATCCAAATCGAGCCGAAACCTTCGTTTTACTGGGAACTGGTTTGGTCGCCGGATTCCAAAAAAGTCGCTTTTGCCGACCGGCGTTTGAATTTATGGCTCGCTGATGTCGCGAGCGGAACGGCTGCGAAAATTGACAATTCGGAATACGCCGGGCAAATGAATTGGCGACCGGCTTTTTCGCCTGATTCGCGCTTTTTAACTTATTCAAAACGCCTGAAAAACCGCGCCGGAACAATTTTCGTTTATGATTCTACAGCGAAAAAATCTTTTCAAATTACAGACGGCGTGACGCACACCGAATCGCCGGTTTTTGACCAAAACGGCAAATATCTTTATTTCGTTTCCAGCCCGAACGCAAACACGAGCGATTTGAGCTGGGTTTTAAGCCCGATTCTTTCGCGCCCGCTCGTCGTGCGCCGCATTCATGCCGCGATTCTTGCAAAAAACGGCGCATCATTGTTGCTGCCGAACAATCAGCCGAACCCGGAGGCGAAAGTTTCCGAAGCGGCTGGAGCGGTGCAGATTGATTTTGAAAACATCGGAAAGCGGATAATTAATTTGCCTCTGCCGCAAAAAGATTACGCGCGTCTTATCGCCGGAACGCCGGGAAAATTGTTCGTCGAGCAAAGCGAATGGGGCGACACTCCCGGCGCGTTTGATTCGCAAACAGCGAGCGCTGTTTATCTCTTTGACACCGCGAAAATGGCGCGTCCTGAAAAAATTGTCGAAGAAATCGGCAATTTCGACATCACTTCGGACGGCAAACGAATTATGTTCCAAAAAGGGCGCGACTGGTTTTTAACTTCAGCCGAAAAAGCGCCAGCGGCTGACGAAGGAAAATTGAATTTGTCGAAGATGGAAGTCCGCGTCGAACCTGCGGCGGAATGGCGGCAGATATTCAGCGAATCAAAGCGGATAATGCGCGATTGGTTTTACGACCCAAATCATCACGGACAAAATCTGGACGCGCTCGAACGCGAATATGCCGCGTATTTGCCGACCATTACGCGCCGGACTGATTTAAATCGCTTGATGCAAATGATGCTCGGTTCGGTTTCGATCAGCCATCTCGGAGTCGGAGGCGGCGACGCACCGCCTCCGCAAGGTTTGCAGGGAAATCGAATCGGTCTGCTCGGCGCGGATTACGCGATTGAAAACGGGCGCTATCGCTTTAAGAAAATTTATCGCTCGACCGCTTATTCTTCGGTAAACGGCAGTTTTTCCGCGCCGCTCGACCAACCCGGCGTTGATGTCCGCGAAGGCGATTATTTATTGGAAGTCAACGGAAACAAAGTCGAATCAGGCAAAAACGTTTTGAGTTATTTAGAAAACGCGGTCGGCAAACCGACGAAATTGACGGTCAGCGCAAACCCGGACGGTTCGGGCGCGAGAACTTATACGGTTTATCCGGCGGCAGGCGAAAACCGTCTGCGGCGGGCGAATTGGGCTGAAAACAACCGGCAACTAGTCGAAAAAATGTCGGGCGGGAAGCTCGGTTATATTTTCATCGAAAATTACGACCCGGACGGAATTTCCAACGCGATTCGAGGTTTAACAGGATATTCCGATAAAGCCGGAATCATTGTTGACCAGCGGTTTAACAGCGGTGGAATCACGCCCGATTATTTGATTGAATGGTTAGCAAGAAAACCCCTTTATTATTATGCGTTTCGCGGCGGCAATGATGTTGCTACGCCCGTTAATCCAGCACCGCCCGTGAAAGTAATGCTGATAATTGAGATGAACGGCTCGGCGGCTGAAACAGGCGCGTTTATGTTTCAGCTTGGAAAAGTCGGCAAAATTGTCGGCAAACGAACGAGCGGCGGCGGAATCGGACCGTACTTTTTTACGCCGCGCCTCGTTGACGGCGGACGCATTCAATTGCCGAATCGCGCCGCTTTTAACCCGGACGGAACTTCGTGGGGAATTGAAAACGTCGGCGTTTCGCCCGATTTTGATGTTGAAACGACGCCGCAGGATTTTATGGCGGGACGCGACGCACAGCTTGAAAAAGCCGTCGAAGTCGCGCTTGGCGAAATCGCCAAAACAAAAATCCCGCTGCCCAAACATCCGGTTTTCCCGGTTCATCCCGGCGCGGAAACCGTCGGCGCGAGCGGCGCATTTAATCTTCCCGTTCCCGGTTCGGCGTTTCCGCTGACGGAAGCGAAACCCGAAACAAAATCTGCCGCCCCGATTACTGCGGCAAATCCGAAATTTTCCGATTATATCGGCAGCTACAATTCAACGATAGGTCCGCTTGTCGTTCGTCAGGAAGGCGATAAATTAATCGCCGACGCGGGCAATGAGAAAGTTGAATTAGCGCCGGAAAATCAACCCGATAAATTTACCGCGCAGCCGCACGGCTCAGCCGTCGCATTCGTCCGCGACGCGAGCGGCAAAGTTACGGAAATTGTGGTTTTGATGGGCGGCAACCGGGAAATCAGAGGGAAAAGGGTAAATTAACTTCCGGTTTAGGATAAGAAACATATAAAACAGCACGCGCTTTAAGCGAAAGAATTTGTAACCCTTTTCGAGTTTGGCGCGTATTCAACCAAGCGAAATTATTGAAGTTTGTTGTATCAGATGGAATTTTCAAAACAGCACAGGATTTTTAAATGGCTGATGATTTTCGGCATTTGGACGCTCGGCGGATTCTTTTTTACCAGCCAGTTTCTTTTGCAGAATCAGCTTTCGCAGCGCCCCATACCGGTTTATCAGGTCTTAGCGTGGCAATTGTTTTCGGGTTATGTGTGGTTTGCGCTGATGCCGGTGATTTTCTGGCTGGCTCGCCGTTTTTCGTTTGAACGCGGGCGTTTTTGGCGTAGCTTGCTGGTTCATATCGCCGCAAGCGTGGTTCTTTCGGCGGTTCAACTGGCGGTTGACGCGCTCGTTTTGCCGAAGCTCGGTTATCCGCCGAATCGCCAATTCGCTTCATTCGGAGAGGCTTATCGCTTTTTTCTGATCGTCAATCTGCATTTTTCGATGACGATATACTGGGCTGTTTTGGGAATCAAATACGCCGTTAATTATTACCGGATGTATCAGGAGCGCGAATTGCGCGCCGCGCAGCTTGAAAATCAGCTTGCGCAATCTCGCCTTCAGGTTTTAAAAAACCAGCTTCACCCGCATTTTCTCTTTAACACGCTCAACAATATTTCCGAATTGGTTTACAAAGACCCGGACGCCGCCGAGCAGATGATTGCGAGCCTGAGCGATTTGCTGCGGATTGCGCTCGATAAATTGGACGTTCAGGAAGTTCCGCTTCAGCAGGAATTGGAATTTCTGGGCAAATATCTCGAAATCGAACAGATGCGTTTTCACGACCGTTTGGAGGTGAAATACGAAATCTCGTCCGATGCTTTGGACGCCCGCGTGCCGAATATGATTTTGCAGCCTTTGGTCGAAAACGCCATCAAATACGGCATCGCGCCGCGAGCCGAAGGCGGTTGTATCGAAATCGGCGCAAGCCGGGCAAACGGGCATTTAAATTTAAAAGTTGCTGACGACGGGCTTGGCGTGCCCTTCGGCGACGTGGCGAACTTGAGCGAAGGCGTCGGACTTTCAAACACGCGCGCTCGTTTGAAACATCTCTACGGCGCGGAGCATAATTTCGTTTTGCAGCCGCGCGACGGCGGCGGTTTGCGGCTTGATTTGCAAATTCCTTTTCGCTCGAACGAGGAAAAATGAAAATTTTGATTGTTGACGACGAGCCATTGGCGCGCGAGCGAGTTCGCAGACACCTGCGTGACGAACCGGGCATTGAAATCGTCGGCGAGGCGGGAAACGGCAGGGAAGCGGTCTCTGCAATCGAAGAAAAAACGCCGGATTTGGTCTTTCTCGACGTGCAAATGCCGGAAATGAACGGTTTCGACGTTTTGAAAGCTCTGGAGGAAAACAAAATTCCGGCAATTGTTTTTACCACCGCTTACGACAAATACGCGATTCAGGCGTTTGAATTTCACGCGCTCGATTATCTTCTCAAGCCTTTCAGCCGCGAGCGTTTTCGCCGCTCCGTCCGCCACGCCCGCGAGCAGCTTGAAAACTCCCGGCAATCCGGGAACATTGACGAACGGCTCGTTTCGCTCCTCGAAAATTTAAAAGCCAAAAAATATCTCGAACGCATTGTCGTCAAAAACTCCGGTCGCGTGTTTTTTATCAAAACCGAAGAAATTGACTGGATCGAAGCCGCCGGAAATTATTTAAAGCTCCATGTCGGGCGCGACGCGCATTTGATTCGGGAAACGATGCAGTCAATCGAAGCCAAGCTCGACCCGGAAAAGTTTTTCCGCATTCACCGCTCAACTCTCGTCCAGATTGACCGGATCAAAGAACTGCACCCGCTTTTCGGCGGCGATTACGCCGTTATCCTACGCAACGGAACGGAGCTTAATTTAAGCCGCAATTACCGCGAGCGCCTCCCGGAGCTTTTCGGGAATTTGTCCTGAATTTGATACGGTTCGTCACAGCTTTTTCTCGATTCGTCACATTTTCGTTGCCATTAAATAAGGAAAGGGGCAAAACTTGAGCCTCAAATTTCTTTCCGCATTTTCGAGGGCAATTCGTTATGTTGAAATCGGGCAAACTGAAAAAAACAAGCTCGCTGTCTTTTCGTCTGGGTGTCGCCGCATTTATTTTAGGTGTCGGTTTTGGATATTCGATCACCGATGACAAAATCACCGCCGACCGACTTGTTTCTCTCGGCGAGAGAGTGAAAACGGTTTTGTTTGCAAAAGCCGCCGACACCGAAAAAGAAGGGTAAATAAAAATTCTCTCCAAATTTCCGCCGCAGCAATTTTCTTTTCACCATTTCATTTAATTTCTAACGAGCACAGCTTTTCCTGATTCAACAGCCTAAGCTTCGACGTTCCGCCCGCTTTGATTCCGCTCAATTAGCGAGAAAAATTCCTGCAAAAGTAACTGGCTGACGATAGTTTTCAGACCTTTTCGGTGCGTTAGTAAATAAGAGTTAAAAACTCAAAACGGCAGGAATACCGCTGACTCAATTGAGATTTAATTCAGGAAGAATTTCTGAAAAGGAAACTAACAAAAATGCTTCTTACGCAGCTTGCTTTAATCTCCAAAATACTTCTAACTTTGTGTTGGTTTTTCCCGCTTCTGTTTTTATCCGAGAACCGATTAGAAAAATTAGGCGTGCCTGAGATAAATCTCCCGATTTTTGTACGTCTTCTCGGAGCGGCTTTTTTCGCCTTGCTGGTTGGCTATGTTCTTGGTTTGTATGATTCGACTCAAGGGCAATTTCCAAAAAACACGGTTGTCGTCGGTATCGTCAGCAATGGTCTTGCCAGTCTGATTTTGATTTATTTCATCGCAGCGGGACGGTTGAACGAATGGCAAGGAATCGCACGAGCTGCGATGAAAGCATCAATGGTTCTGACCGGTTTAATTACCGTGTCGCTAATTGCCGGATTAATTACAGATTACGATTAAGTCAATCGCGGCAATTGAAAAAGATTATTCCTGCAATCATGCATCCGTGTTTCGGAAGTCAAAAAAACGGGAAACTTCCTATAACATTTTTTGAGGAGCGATTATGTCCGACAAAAAAATAGAAAAAGAAGTGCGTTTTGCCGTTGTAATGTACGGCGGCGGTTCGCTGGCGATTTACATTAACGGCATTGCGCAGGAACTTTTGAAAATGGTGCGCGCGACCGTCGATCGGCAAAACGGCGAAGATTTTAAAAACACCGAAAAAGTCTATCGCCGGCTCGCACTGCTGCTTTCGGACGAAGATTTATGCAAACGGATTGCGAATCTAAACGACAAAAAGCGGATCAAGCAAGTTCTCACCGCTTTGATGCCGGAAGATAACGAATATCCGGCGGAGGGTTCCGATCAGGAATTTGAAGAACTAAAACGGCGGGCTTTGAAAATTGATAAACCGTTGGTGCGATTTATTATTGACGTTATTACGGGAAGCTCGGCGGGCGGCATCAACGGCATTTTTCTTGCCAAAGCTCTCGCCAACGATCAGCCGATTGAAGATTTGAAAAGGCTCTGGCTTGCGGAGGGCGATTTCGCCAAATTGCTCAATGATAAACGTTCCGTTGCCGGTACCAATTTGACGCCGCAAAGCGCGCCCGTTTCGCTTCTCAACAGCCAGCGAATGTACGCAAAATTGCTGTCGGCGCTCGAACAAATGGAAACGGCAAATCCGAGCCGCCAAGATTTTATTTCGCCGAACGTCGAAAACCTCGATTTGTTCGTCACGGTCACCGATTTTAAGGGTGTTCCGATTAAGCTTCGGCATTTTGACCGGGTTGTTTACGAGCGCCGTCACCGGCAATCTTTTCATTTCAAATACGACCCGAATAAATGCGGCGGGAATGCCGCCAACCAATTTCTGAAAGTTTACAACCCGTTTCTGGCTTTTGCCGCCCGCAGCACTTCCGCCTTTCCGCTGGCTTTCGAGCCGATGTCGCTCGCCGATATTGATGCCGTCATTAAATCTTCGTTTCCGAACTATTCGGACGAAGAATCGAAAAATAAATTATGGAAAGAATTTTTTGCCGATTTCAAACTGCCGCAAAACGGCGCGGGCGACGAGAAAAAGGAAATCGAAGCAAATCGTGCGCGCTTTCTGGTGGACGGCGGCGCGTTGGACAACAAGCCTTTCGGTTTTGCAATTGAGACTTTACTCAAACGACAATCCGATGTTCCGATTGACCGGAAGCTGATTTACATTGAGCCTTCGCCTGAATTTTTGAACGAAAGCGGCGGAACTCCGATCAAGCCCGACGCATTGCAGAATGTGATCGGTCAAGCCTCGTCGCTGCCGCGTTATGAAACTATCCGCGAAGATTTAGAGCGGCTTTTGACTCGCAACCGCTTTATCGAGCGCATCAATCGTCTGATCCGAAACACCGAAAACGACGTTTATGAACTGCTCACCGACGAAGAGGCTCAACAGCGTTTGAAGGAGAAAAAAAGATCCGAGCAGGAGCTTCAGCCGGAATCTACGCCATCTGAACAACGGGATAAAGGGCTTGATTGGGAGAAACGCGGATTAAAAGAAGTTATCGAATTAAAAGGGCGATGTTTTTTACCGTATTACCGTTTGCGGCTGATTTCTTTAACCGATAACGTCTCGCGTTTTGTCACGCGCTTTTTTGGATTTAATGAAGAGTCGGATTACTTTTTGGCGATTCGTTCGCTAGTCCGACACTGGCGCGAAAAAGAATTCAAAGAGAATACCGAAAATGAAAAACCGACCGTCAATTATTTTCTGCGTCATTACGATTTGGATTATCGTTTGCGCCGCGCCAGATTCGTCATCCGAAAAGCCGATCAGCTTTTTCGTTTTGACCGCGATTTCCAAAAGCAGTTGGAAAGGCGTTGGAATCAGGAACAGGAAATCAGGCAACAGCAAGAGAAATTTAGAAATAGCCGGAGAGACTTGGACAAAACGGAAGAAACGCCATTGGCGCGCTCAGCCGTCAGCGAAAAAGCGGCTGTTCGAGAAACAACCCCGGAAGGCGAAATCCGCGAATTGTTTCCGAGCGAAATTATCTGGCAGCATTATTTAAATAATCGAGACGAAGCGTTAAATCAATTGCGGAAAACCGTCGTTCCCTTCTATCAAGCACTCAATGAAGCCTCTCGCTATCTACAATGCAAAGAAGAACAACTCGCCGCTTTTCGTATTGATAAGCCTGAAAACGCTGATTTGCAGGATTCTAAAGCGGAATACAAATTGATAAAAGCTCTCTCGACGGTCGGAATTGAATTGAAAAATCTGGATTTTATTCTCGGTCAACGAGACTACGAAGGCAATTTGATTTCGGCTGATTTTAACGAAGAAATCGGATTGTCGAGAGCGAAAGATTTTTTTGATAAAAATCCAAATGTTTACAAGTCATTAAATGTCGGAGGCGCGGAATTGGATAATTATCTGAAAGATATTTTCGAGACGGCGAGAGGCAAAATCGAAGGTCTGCTGAATCCGACAGTGCCGCCCGCCGACGAAGACCGATTGACAAAAGCGGTGCGCTGTTATCTCTGGCATTATTACGACAATTTCGACGAATATGACCAGATCAGCTTTCCGATTTTTTACGAAACGCCGGTCGGCGAAGCCGATACGGTTGAAATTGTCCGCATCAGCCCGCACGATTCGCAGAGCCTGATTAACGAATTGAGCGAAATCGAAACTCGGCGCAAACTGGCGGGCGATGTTCTTTACGGGTTCGGAGCTTTTCTCGACGTTCGCTGGCGGCAGAATGACATTGCCTGGGGCAGGCTCGACGCCGCTGAAAGACTCATCACAGCGCTGCTGCCGACGGGCGACGAATACAAAACGCTCCGCGAAGTTCTCGTCCGCGAGGCTCACGACGAAATTTTGTTTGACGAATTTACTTCGCTCAGCCGCGATTCGCTCAATAAAGAAATGCTGGGCGTCTTGCTCCACGCCAAATCGCTCGGCGACGACGAAAAAGGAGCGAAAAAAGCCGTCCGCCGCCTGGTTGACAATTTAATCGAGAACTCGGCGCTCGAAAAAGAGTTTCAAGACGTGTTAGGCGCGTCTCTGAAAGAGCCGAACGATATTTACGAGGCGGTTGGGAAGAAATACGAAGTTGACCGTCGTCTCGAACCGAAAGAGGCTTTGCGAATCGCTTCGCGTTCGACACAGGTGACGGGAAAAATTTTGGAAGGAATTGCTGAAAAAAACGCTCAGGCGGGCAGTCGTCTGGCTTGGATTGCGCATTTGGGAACGATTTTTTGGGGCTTGGTCGAAGTCGCCGCTCCGAACAGTCTGCTTAATCTGCTGTTTCGATACTGGCTCAAGCTGTTTTATTTGTTTGAGATTTTGGTTATCATCGGCGGAACTTTGCTCGTCAAACCGGAAATTCAACAGTTTGGAATCATCGCTTTGATTTTAACCGGTACGATTCATTTGAGCGTGTTGTTTTTACACGACGTAATGCGCGGCAGCTCGGTTTGGAAACGGATGCTGGCGTTTTTCAGCAGCGGCGTGATTGCGCTTTTAGCGGTTGCGGGCGCGCTGTTTTTCTATACGTTTTTCTACGACGGAGATTTATGGCAGCGCTTGAGCAACAAGCAAAACAGTTTGTCTAAACTACAGAGTTGGCAGCGAATACTGCCGCTTGCTCCGCTCGTGGTTCTTTTTGCTCTGGTTTTCATCTGGCGCGAAGTTGAGCGGTTGAGCATTCGTTTTCTGGGAATAATCGTTTTGCTTTACGGCGCCGGAATCGTTTTGCTCGCCGTGGTCATGGAATATTGCACCAAAAGAATATCGCAGCGCTGCGATGGCTTGAGTCCGATTCTCGCCCTTGAGTTTCTGCAAACCGTCCCCTGCGTCGAGACAATGATCGGCGAAGTCGGAAGCACGGCGCGCACTGGAATGAAAAACGCGCTGCTGGTTGACAGCGCGGCTTTTGTCCCGCTTTACTGGGCGTTTTTTATCGTGATGAGCATTTTGCTCGCCCAGCGCCGCGCCGCCTGGACGAGATGGATGCGCGATTGGACTCCGAATTACGACGGCTCGCAATTGCATTCGCGGATTATCAAATTTTTGAAAGAAAAAATATTCCCGAACGATTTGAACTGGGCTATCAGATTGGGAATTGCGGCGGGAATATTGGCGACTTTGGGAGCATTATCCGATTTGGTCGAAAACTATTTTTCATATACCGCGCTCAATCTCAATTTCGCCGAAATTTCGCCTAATACATTCGGCATTATTCGTATGGCGGCAAATCTGAAGTTCTTTTCGATTTTCGTCTCAACCGCGATTTTGTCTCTGATTTTCTGGCGAGGCGGCGGGTGGAAAGCTTTGTGGAGTTTTATCGGTTTTCTATTGATGCTAACGGCGGCAATCGGCTTTTACGGTTTATTCGATCATCAATACATCTATATTGCTTTGATATTTCAAATCCTGCCCGTTATTTTAATTGGTCTGGCTTTTATTATTCTCCCTCGAAAATGGTTTTTGAAGGGTTATTAAGGACTGTCTGCTTCGGTAGATTCGGAATTTATCATTCGCGTTCGGCTTCAATGCTTTGCCATGAAATTTTGCCGAGAGCGGCAACGAAATGATTGAAATTCGCAAAACGCTCGTCTTTGGTAAAGCCGCGACGGTAGCGATAATAAATTTGCTGGACGATGGCTGCAATTTTAAACGTGCCGAAAACGTAATAAAAAAGCAGATTGGAAATATCGGCTCCGGTTTTTTCGGCGTAGCGTTCGGCAAGCGCGCGGCGCGAAAAGTTTTCCATCAAAATTCTGGGATTAAACGGCTGGGAAACCATAAATTCGGGCGCGCTTTTGTCCATCCAATAACCGAGCGTCGTTCCCAAATCCATCAGAGGCTCACCAACGGTCGCCATTTCCCAATCAAGCACGCCGACGATTTCGGTAAAATCAACGGGATTCAGCATCACGTTGTCGAATTTGTAATCGTTGTGGACGAGAGCTGCGCGATTTGAAGCGGCGGGAATATTAGCCCGCAACCATTCGATTGTAAACTCGATTTCCGCGCATTCGTCGGTTTTGGCGCGAAAATAGCGCTCAATCCAGCCCATTGTTTGTCTTTCGACATAGCCTTCGGGTTTTCCGAAATCGCCGAGTCCTGCCTGTTTGTAATCGAGGTTATGCAGCGCCGCTAAATTATCAATAAAACTTTCGCAAACGGCTTTTTGCAGTTTGGGCGAATTTTGCACTGAATCTGGCACCGAACCGCGTAAAATGACGCCGCGTTTTCTTTCCATCAGATAAAATTCCGAGCCGACGATTGATTCGTCCTGACAGAAAAGAAGCGGTCGAGGCGCGGGCTGATAAATTTTCGACAGTTTTTCCAGCACGCGAAACTCGCGGCTCATATCGTGGGCGGTTTTGACTTGATTGCCGAATGGCGGGCGGCGCAAAACAAATTCTTCCGCGCCGATTTTGACCAGATAAGTCAGATTCGAGCTGCCGGCGGGAAACTGCCGGATTTCGATTTCCGCGCTCGTTAAATTTAATTGCTCGCGCAAAAACTCGGAAAGATTCGCTTCGTTTAATTCCTCGCCTTGCCGGACTGTTTTTGTTTCGCTGCGCATCACAGATTTCTTTTCGCCGGGTTTATTTTTTCGCTTGTATTTGCCAAAATGTCGGCGCAATGGATTTTGATTATTCACAAAAAACACGCGAACTGCAAAAACGGCTCGAACGATTTTTCGAGGAAAACATTTATCCGAACGAAGCCGAATATCAAAAACAAGTCGCCGAGGGCGAGCGCTGGAAAATTTTGCCTTTGATTGAAGAATTAAAGGCAAAGGCTAGAGCTGAAAATCTCTGGAATTTGTTTTTGCCTGACGAGCGATTCGGCGCGGGTCTGACGAATCTCGAATACGCGCCGCTCGCCGAAACGATGGGCAGAGTTTTCTGGTCGTCGGAAGTTTTCAATTGTTCCGCGCCAGACACCGGAAATATGGAAGTTCTGGCGAAATACGGCACGCCCGAACAACAGGAAATCTGGCTCAACCCTTTGCTTGACGGCGAAATTCGCTCGTGTTTTGCGATGACCGAACCCGACGTGGCTTCGTCGGATGCCACTAACATCAAAGGCTTAATCAAGCCGGACGGCGATGATTATGTCGTCAACGGCAGAAAATGGTGGACGACCGGCGCGGGCGATGTGCGTTGCAAACTGGCGATTTTTATGGGCAAAACCGACGAAACTGCCCCGAAACATTTGCAGCAATCAATAATTCTCGTTCCGCTCGACGCTAAAGGCGTCCGCCTCGAAAGACTTTTAACCGTTTTCGGCTACGACGACGCGCCTCATGGACACGCCGAAATCACTTTTGAAAACGTCCGCATACCAAAAGAAAATCTGCTGCTCGGCGAAGGACGCGGTTTTGAAATCGCGCAAGGTCGGCTTGGTCCGGGACGCATTCATCATTGTATGCGTTTGATTGGTTTGGCTGAACGTGCTTTGGAATTAATGTGCCGACGGGCGAAAGGGCGAACCGCTTTCGGCAAACCTTTAACCGAACACGGAACAATCAGAAATTGGATTGCCGAAGCTAGAATCGAGCTTGAACAAGCGCGTCTGCTGGTTTTAAAAGCCGCGTGGAAAATGGACGCGGCGGGAAACAAAGCGGCGCGAAGCGAGATTGCAATGATCAAAGTAGTCGCTCCGAACGCGGCGTTGAAAATTGTTGACCGCGCGATTCAAACATTCGGCGGCGCAGGCGTTTCGCCGGATTTCCCGCTCGCCAAATATTGGGCGGAAGCGCGTGCATTGAGAATCGCCGATGGACCCGATGAAGTTCATCTCGAATCAATCGCCAAAAACGAGCTGAAAAAGTATGAAAATTAGAACGGCAAATTTGGAAGATGCCGCCGTGATTGCCGCAATTTATAACTTTTACGTCGAAAGCTCGCATTCTACTTTTGAAATCGAAGCGGTAAACGAACCGGAAATGCGGCGGCGCGTTTCCGAAATTCTCGAAAATTACCCGTTTCTCGTTGGCGAAGAAAACGGCGAAATCATCGGTTACGCCTACGCCTCGCGTTACAAACCTCGCGCCGGATATCGGCATTCGGTTGAAGTTTCGGTTTACATCAAAAACGGAATCAACGGGAAAGGCGTTGGCACCCTTTTGTACGAAAATCTGTTTGCCGAGCTAAACGCAAAACCTATTCACGCCATCGTTGCCGGAATCGCTTTGCCAAATGACGCCAGCATCCGTCTGCATGAAAAATTCGGTTTTGAAAAAGTCGCACATTTCCGCGAAATCGGTTTTAAACACGGACGATGGATTGATGTCGGTTATTGGGAAAAAATACAAAAAAATCAGATCATTGATTATTAAAATCAAATCTCAAAACCCGCTTGATAAATCTTTAAACTGAAAATAATTGGATTTATTTAACTGTCGTTCAATTTGATTGAATATTTGTTCGTCCCGATGAAAAACATATCAAAAAGATGTAAAAACTTGTTGACACTTCTTTCCGCAGTAGGGTAATTTGTTTTTGGCAACGAAAACCAGCCGCACGTTGTCCTGAATTTGTTCTTCAAAGCAAGCCAACAAATTTGATCTAGCAAAAACCACAAGGAGCAATAAATGTTCGGCAAGAAAAAAGGTGTCGCCGGATTGGACATCGGCTCTAGCTCTATTAAAGCCGTCGAGCTTGACGGCAAAATCGGGAGCTTGAGTTTGACCAGTCTCGGTTATGAAAATTTACCGCCGGAAACGATTGTTGACGGTCAGATTATGGAGCTGAATGCAGTTTCCGAAGCCATAACAGGCATTTTCAAAGACCATCAAATCAAATCCGACCGCGTTATTACCGGCGTCAGCGGTCATTCGGTGATTTTGAAAAACATCGTCGTTCCGCCGATGAGCCGCGAAGAACTCGAAGAATCAATTGATTGGCACGCCGAAGAACATATTCCTTATGATCTGGCGGATGTCAGCCTCGATTTTCACGTCACGGGTGAAACGGCGGACACAATTCAAGTTTTAATCGCCGCCTGCAAACGCGAGCGGATTGATAATTTGAAACAAGCCGTTCAGCTTGCCGGAAAAAATCCGATTGTCGTTGATGTTGACACTTTCGCGCTCCAGAATTGCTATGAAGTTAATTACGAGCCAAACGAAAACGAAACCGTCGCGCTTTTAAACATCGGCGCTTCGACGATGAACGTTAACATCGTGCGCGGCACGCGCTCGCTTTTCACGCGCGACATTACGACCGGCGGCAGCCAGTTTACCGACGTTTTGCAGCGCGGTCTCGGCATCAGCTTTCAGCAAGCCGAAGCCGTCAAGCGCGGAATACCGGCGCAAGGCGGCGAAACGGAAGAAAAATCAATCGAGCCGTTGATGGACAATGTGATGGAACTGATCGCACTCGAAATTCAAAAAACTTTCGATTTCTACCGCGCGACGTGCGAAGACGGCGGAACGGAAGTGGAAAAAATTCTGTTGTGCGGCGGCGGTTCAAAAATGACGAATCTCCCGAAAGAGCTTTCCGCCAAGCTCGAAGTTCCGGTCGAAATTCTCAATCCGTTTCAACGTATTCAGGTTGATACGCGCAAATTCGATCCCGATTATTTAAATGAAATTATGCCGGAAATGGCGGTTGCCGTCGGCTTGGCTTTGAGAGGAGTCGAACTCAGATGATCAGAATAAATCTTCTCGAATCAATTACTGATAAACCGACGAACCCGGCGGTCATCGTTGAAAAGAAAATCGCCAGCGCCGGAACAAGATTCGGGCTGCTCGCCGGAATCGTCGCCGGTTTGCTTGTTCTCGGCGTCGGTTTGGATTATATGACGGCTACGTCGGCAAAGGCTTCAGCCGAAGAAGAGCTTGCCAATCAGCAGGCGATTGCCAAACAAATGGAAGCGGTGATGAAAGAGCAGGACGACCTGAAAAAGAGAATCAAAGACATTGACGACCGCATCACCGCCATCAAAAATCTGCGTGCCAGCCAAGCCGGACCGAGCGCCGTGCTGGAAGCTCTCCGCGAGCGAATCATCAGTGCGCCGGGGTTGTTTCTCGAATCGGTCGAGCAAAAAGGCGATATGCTAACCATCAAAGGCAATTCGCCGGATGAGTACGTCGTCACGAATTTCGGTCGCAGTCTCGAATTTTCGTCCGGTTTGTTCACGAATCTGAACATCGAAACGCAGCGCAAAGAAGTTCAGGCGACGCAAATTGCCGATAATTCAGGCGCTCCTGCTCCCGATAAAAAGCCGGAAACTATTAACTTCACAATTCGCTGCGCCTACACGCCGTCGAAAGCTGCAAAACCTTCCGACCTGCCGAACGGCGGCACCCCGCAAACTGCCAGCAGCAATGCCGCACCCGCGAATCCGCCGCAAACGGCAAAAAATTAAAAAGTCTGGCGAGTTTAGCAAGTCCAGCGAGTCTGGCAAGTCAAAAGAAATTCCAATCAAAATAAAATTCGAGTTGACCCGCGAGACTCACTCGACTCTCGACTCTCGACTTACAAAAGAATTATGGAAAAGTTGAAGAATTTAGCGATTCACTGGCAAATAGCCGTTCTGGTGACTCTCGCCGTGATGTTTTACGCCGCGTTTTGGTATATGGTAACCAGCCCGATTCGTGAGGAAACCACTCAAATCGAAGATCAGGCGAACGCCCTCAAGCAAAAGAACGAAGCGGCGCGTATCGCCACGCAGCGAATCGAAGAATTTCGCGCGCTCGCTCAGGCGAAAGACGCCGAGTATGAAGAATTAAAAGTCCTGCTGCCGGAAGAGCGCGAAATCACGAACGTTTTACAAGGTTTGCTGGACACGGCGCGCGGCAGTCGTTTGACGCTTCTGCGGTTCTCGCCGAAAGATGATTCTCCGCAAGGCTTTATCACTTCAAAGCCGGTCGAAGTCGAAGTTTCCAGCACTTTCCAGAACTTGCGAGCCTTTTACGCGCAAATGGCGCGGCTGCCGCGAATCGTTTCGATCAGCGATTTCCGCATCACGCAACGCCCGAAACAAGCCGGTGACAAAACTATTGATTCACAATTTTTGCTCACGGCATATTACGCCACGCCGGAAAGTGTTATGAAGCAGCAGCAATTGACCGAAGCAGCCAAAGCCGGAGCGCCGGGCGCAGCCCCGCCGGCAAACGGAGCCACGCCTCCCGCAGGAGCAGGCGCTGCAACCCCGCCTACCGTTGTCTCGCCTTCAAACTCGATGAAGTAAAGTCCGTAATTTCTCCCATCCATTATCAGCCGGTGCGCCGCAGCGCATTGATTTAAAGTTATGAGAAAAATCGCCATCATTCGTTCGTTAAATTTTGGACTAGCCTGCGCCGCCGTTGTGCTGGCAATCGGAGCGACAAACCCGGCGGGAGCGCAAGAGCGCGATCCGTTTCGCAAACCGGTTGTCGCCGCCTCGAAAAAAGCCGGGTCGAAATCGCCCGGAAGTCCCGTCAAGAAACCGGAAAAAGCAGCGCCCGCCGTTGTAGCCGCTCCGCCGATTCAGCAGCGCATTGAAAACTACAAAATCCTCAGAATGCGCGCCGCCGAACTAGGGCTTCCGGCTCCGAAACCGACCGCCGTGCTGACCGTCAGCGAAGTCGAAGTGACCGGCGTTTTCCGAACGCCGCGCGGATATTCCGCAATGGTCGAAGCCGTGCCGATCAAACTTTCTTACACGATTTATCCCGGCGAAAAATTCTATGACGGCTATCTCGTCGCCATCGAAGACAATCGCCTTGTTTTCCGGCGCGAAACTCGAATGACCGACGGTAAAACGTTTACCGTGGCGGAAAATAAAGGTCTGAAAGTGCCGATGATAAACGATATGCTCGTTCCGCGCGCCGAGACCGCCGAAAACAAGGAAGGCGCGCCCGCCACAGTTAATCCGACCGTCACGGTTCCCGCCGCTGCCGCTTCTGCAAACAATCAGGAACCCGTCTTAACCGCCGACAACAAAACGCGCGCGGAAACGGACGGAGCCGGATTAGCCGAAGCGGGTAAAAATCCTCCGACTGCCGGCAAACCGCCCGCGACAAAGCCCGCTCGCAAGGTGAGTCCGCGCAAATCGAAATAATTTCACCAAACTCTTTCGCACTTGAAAAATAAAAAAAATCCAAGCCTAAAGCCGCAATTTCTTTGGAGGCGTAAAATATGAGTCTGCTCAAATCCCTTAAAAACTTAACTAATCGCGCGACTTTTGCCGTCGCCGTCGTTGCCCTTGCCGCGGTTGCCGCGCACGCGCAGCAAACAACCGCCCCGCGACCGTCGCAAACTCCGCCGCCGCGAACGCAGCAGCAGCTAAGTCCGCAAGGTCAGCAATACGGTCAGCCCGGATTCATCGGTGAAGCGATCAATCTGAACGTTGTCAAAGCCGACATTAGAGATATTTTTAATCACATTACCGAGCAATACGGCGTGAACTTCGTAATTGACAAATCGGTCGGACAAGTTCCCGTAACCGTCAATCTGAGCGACGTTCCTTGGAACATAGCGCTTGACGCCATTTTGCGTGCGAACGGCTTGGGAGTTGATGTTCAAGGCTCGATTCTGCGCGTTGCCGACGCCAAATTGCTGGCTGACGAAACAGCAGTGCGCCGCCAAATCGAAGACGCGAGACTTGATACCGAACAGCTTTACACTGAAATTATTCAACTCAATTACGCCCGTGCTTCCGGCACTTTAGGCGGAGCTGCCGGCGACACCGGCGGTTTCACCGGCGGCGCTACCAGTCAAGGCGTTTCCTCCAGTAGCGGTGGTGATGTCACCGGCGGAGGCGCCGATACCGGGATTATGCCGATTATCAAACGCCGACTTTCGCGGCGCGGCGGAATCGAAGTTGACGGACGCGGAAACCGTTTGATTGTCACGGATGTGAGAAGAAATATTGATTCGATTCGTCAGCTCGTCGCTTTTCTCGATCAGCCCGAACCGCAAGTCGAAATCGAAGTCCGCATCGTCATCGCTCAGCGCAACTTCTTACGCGAAATCGGCGTGCAATTGGGCGCAACCGTCAGAAATCCCTTTGACCGTGGAGGTTTTATCAGCGGTCAAACCGGCAGTAATATTAATAATCCGCCGACAGGAACTCTGGTTTTAACGACCGGCGCATTCGGCACGGCGCAAATCACCGCCGCCTTGAATTTGGCGGAAACAAAGGGACAAGCCAGAATCGTCGCCACGCCGCGCGTTACGGCGCTGAACAACCGCCCCGCGCAAATCGAATCGGGCAGTCAAATCCCGGTGACAACCATTCAGCCCAACGGCGGCGGCGAAGATCAGTTGGCGGTCTTTACGACAACTTTCGTTTCCGTTCCGCTGCGTCTTTCCGTGACGCCGCAGATTACTGATGCCGGAACGGTTATTCTCCGTGTAGTTGCCGAAAACAATTCGGTGAACAGCGCGCTCGCCAATGGATTGAGCGGAACGCCGGGAATTGACACGCAGCGAATGCAAACCGAAGTTCTCGTGCCGGATGGCGGAACGACTGTAGTCGGAGGCGTTTTGACCGACTCCGAAAACGAATCGAGAAGCCGAACGCCCGGTTTGGCAAGCATTCCGCTGCTCGGTAATTTGTTCAAAAACCGCGCTACGCAGCGCAACACGGCGGAAATCCTGTTCTTTATCACACCGCGCATTTATCGCCCGGATTTCCGTGGCAACCCGACCAACAGCGTCCTTGACCCGGACGGAAATCGCTCAAATACTGTTCTCCAACCCGTTCCTCTCGGCAATCCGCCGTCAAACACCTCAACCCCGCAGGTTCAGCCGCCGACGGGTCAGCCGAATGTAGTCGTTCCGCAACAGCAAACGACAACTACAACGATACCGCAGCCACGGAATTAAACGGCTGAAGGCTAAAGGATGAAAATAAGGAATTAATCCCTAGCTTTATCCTTTAGCCTTCAGCACTTGTTTCAATGTTTACCGATAATTTGCTCGAAATTCAGCCCGCCCGCGGTTCCTCATCCGTCAGAATGAGCGAATTACGGGCGATTTTACATTCGGACGGGAAATGTAGGAAGCAGCAATTTTCAAAAAATGCCGATAAATGCTGAAGATTATATGTTGGAACGCAAATTGCCAAAGATGTTGACGATGCTCTGCGGCTCACAACCGAGCGAAACAAACACAGCAATGACAATGCTCAAAACCCAAAATCGGAAAACGAAACAAAGCGGTTTCAGCTTGATTGAAGTGCTGATGGTGATTGTCATCGGTTTTATCTTAGCGACCGTTTCGATTTTCTATCTAGCCGGACACAAAAAGCTCTATAAAGCCGAAGACCAGGCGCTTCAAATAATTGACGTTTTACAGGACGCCAAACAACTCGCCTTAAACGAGCGGCAAACGATGCGCGTTGAAATCAACGCCACTAAAAACGCGATTTTGATAATTGACGAAAACAAAGCCGGAGACAGCGACGATAAAATTATTAAACAGATTACGCTGGCTCATTCAAACGAAGCCATCGTCGGACCGCGACCGGCAAATATTTCCGCCGAGCCGGGCGAACCGCTGCCGGTTCCGCGTCCGACATTTGCTCCAAGCTCCCATCCTTTGACTCAGGGTAATTCGGTCGCCGTGTTGCGCTTTACCAGCACCGGTTTGGTTTTAAACGCCGGAACTAACAGCGTCGGAGCAGGTTCGACGATGACCGGAATGACGATTTACGTCTGGAAACCGAAAACAACTTCGCCGACAAATTCCGAGCTGACGCGCGGCATTACCGTTTTAGGCGCGAGCGGGACAATTCGAATGTGGAACTACATGCACGCCGCCGCCAGCCCGAGTTGGCAAAGCCGTTGATCAACGAGGAAAACAAGTTATGAAACAGCACAACAGCCAGAGCGGGTTTTCATACATTGACGTGATGATCGCCATCACGATTTTAATGGTCGGAATTTTGGGCGCGACCGCCGCGATTTCGATGAGCGTGATGCGTTCGATGGAAACCGACAAAAGAGCGCTCGCCAAACAGTATGCTTACTCCACTCTCGAATCAATTTTTACCGCGCGCGATATGCGCCGCCCGCGCGCCCTGGAAGGCTGGTCGCAAATCGGCAACGTCGGGACAAATCCGGTTAACGGAGTTTATCAGGGATTATTTTTAACCGGCTGGACGCCGATTCGCCGCGATCCCGGTTTGGACGGCGTAATCGGCACGGCTGATGACGCCTGTGCCGGAACGGGCGGTTGCAGCAACTACGACGGAACGGTTAATAGCAGCCAGATCATCAGCAACTTTGAGCGCAAAGTCGTAATTACAGATTTGACAACGCCGAACCGACCGTTTGAGACCCACGGAGTATTACGCCGTCAAGTGGATATTACGGTGCGTTACCGTGTCAACACGCTTTGGCGCGAAGAAAAAGTCAGCACGATGATCGCCAGATTTGAATAAAGACCGAGAAGAAAAGGACAAATGAAAAAGCTGAATTCAAGAAAAAACGAAAGCGGTTTCTCGCTGATCGAATTGCTGGTTTCAATGGTTATCTTTCTGATCGTCACCGGAGCGATCTACGGTTTGCTGCAAGTCGGCAGATTAGACCGCAACCGCGCTTCGCGCCGCTCCGACGCATTGAAAAACGCGCGCGCCGCTCTGCATTTGATCGGGCGCGACGCGCTCAACTCCGGCTTGAGCTACACGCGCTTCGGGGCGAGCTTGCCTGACGATTTTCTCAGCAGCAAGCTTGGCTTCACAACCGATGCTGATACCGAGCGCGATAAGCTGACCTCGGTGATTCCGGGCAATCAAATTAACGCCAGCGATTTGCAAACCGGCAAGACCGATATGATCGGCTTCGTTTACCGGGATGTTGATTTCTTCCGGGGCAGTCCGATTTTTTTAAACAACGCTACACTCGCTTCTGCGACCGGAAATTTCGTCACGGTAACCACCGTCCAGGATATTTCTCGCGCCGGTAATCCCGCCGTCGGGACGCCTGCGGTTCTGCCAACCATTCCGAACATTCACGACCTGTTTTTGGTGGACGGAGGCGGGACGCGGGCAATTGTAATGGCGACGGATATTCCGACAAACAATTCAATCAAGTTCGCGCCGGGCGATCCGCTGGCTGTCAATCAAGCTCTTAACGGCTCAACTCCGCAAACCGTCAGTTTGCTGCGCCGCTGCACCAGCCTCATCACGACAAATTGTATGGTTTACCCGAACGTTACTCTGAAGCGGATTTTTGTCGTTGTTTACAAAGTCAAATCCGACGGAACGCTCGTCAGAATTCTTTACGGCAACAACACAGGAGCCAGCGCCTCCAATCAAATTCAAGAACAGCCGATTGCTTACGGAATCAAAGATTTGCAGATTCGCTACACGACTTACACCGGAATTTCGTCCGACGACCCGACCATCGTCGGGGCAAACGTTAATGTTGACAGGCGCAACGATATTCGTCAGGTGACTATTAGTTTAACTGCGCAGGAGGGAATTGACGAAGCGACCGGCAAACCGGTTTACATCACCCTTGACGGAACGTTCAGCACCAGAAACCTCGAATACGACGCCGGATAAACAAGGAAATTTTAATCTCTCACCAAGCGAAAGAAGCTTTTGCAGAAAAACAGGAGACAAAGAGAAATGAACGGCAAAATTGTGAAAACAAACGAACGCGGTTCGGCGACTGTGATTGCGTTATTAGTCCTCGCGCTGTTGTTGGTTTTCGTCGCCCTGGCGGTTTCGCGGACGACGAACGAGACGCTCGCCACCTCAAACGACACTTCGGAAACGCGCACGTTCACGGCGGCGGAGGCGAGCCTGGAAAATATGACGCAGCAATTTGACGCTATTTTCGATTTTCAGCTTTCGCCGGCTTCCGCCGACATCACCAATATTAAAAATTCCGCTCCGCCGAATTTTACCGGCTACAATTTTGCAAATGACGTTGCTCAAACCCAAGCCTCCCAACAAGTCGTAATTACGGGCGGACTTCTGCAAGGTTTATACGCGACGCGCGACGCCTGGAAATTAACTACCATAACGACCGACAAATCGAACGGCGTTGAAGTTAAGCTGGACAGAACATTTTTCAACGACCGCGTGCCGATTTTTCAATTCGGTATTTTTTACGACGACGACCTCGAATTCCATCCCGGACCGCGTTTCGATTTCGGCGGTCGCGTTCACTCGAACGGCAATTTGTTTCTCGCCGCCGGAACCGGATTGTATTTTTCATCGAGAGTCTCGGCGCACAGAGAAATATTAACCGATGTCGGACGCAACGGGCGAAATGCTTTAAGCCAATGGGGCGAAAACGTTTGGATACGAGACGGCTCCGGCACTTATCAACAGTTAAAAGCAAATATGGGCAGCGCGCTCAAAACCGGCGGAACCGGCGGCAATCTTTTTTTTGACAACGCTGATATGCCCGCTGTTTCGCGCAATCCGAATTGGAGCATTCCCAACGGTTTGTTTGACGGCAACTTAATGGCGCTGCAAAAAGACTTAAAGCTGCCGATGAAGCTGACCAGACCGGACGTGGATTACATCGAACTGATTAAACGCGGCAAGTTGATCGGCGATTTGTGGAACAATGGAACCGGAACAGCCGCTTCGCCTTCGATTGTTCCCGTCACCAGCGCAAACCTCGATAACGAGATTTTTGCACTAAGCCGTTACGCTAACAAAGCGGGCATCCGCGTCAGTCTCTCTGACAGCAAAGCCAAACTTCCCGGCTGCGTCACAAGCACCGGCAGCGCCGTAACTACGGTATGCGGAATCAGACTCGACGCCGACGATAGCGGAGACGGCTCCGAGCCGGGCAGCGGCGAAGCGCGCGGTTATCAACCCAAACCGATGACCGGCTATCAGGCGACTCGTTTAAATGGCGAGAGATTTCACATCCCCGGACGTGAAGTTTGGATAAAAGTCGAGTTGGTTTCGTTTGATCAGGCGACCAAATTGCCGGTCACGGCTGATGTTACGGCAGATATTTTGAGTTTAGGCGTGACCGATCCTGCGCCGCGCATTTTTGAAGGTACGACCAAAAGGTTCGAGATTCAAAATCCCTCGAATTATTACAGTTCGGGCATTGACACTCGTTCGATCATTCAGTTGCAGCGTTTTGTGATGTCGGGCGAGATCATTAACTCATCGAGCAACTGGCTAAGCGACCGAACTTGGAACGTTACGCCTTATAACTTAGTCATCACCAACCAGCAAACGATACCAACACCAACGCCGAATCCGACTCCGACTCCGAATCCAAATCCCAATGCCGTTCCGGGGTTGGACACGGGATTTGCCGACCATAAAGATCATAAAAGGCTTACCTACATTGACAACAACACGAAATATGAATGGATTGTGCCATTTCCCATCGAAATGTTCGACACGCGCGAGGGGGTTTTTAACGATGACGTTGACCCGTGTAACGGCGCGTTGAATTGTGTGACGCGCAACGGCGTGATGAGCATAGTCGAAATCAACGTCGCTAATTTAAGAAAATTTTT
>DASVRD010000130.1:0-13900 GCA_036388775.1 Pyrinomonadaceae bacterium
TAATTCATTATTGAAAACAGGTTTTGCTTCCGATTTCTTCTCTTTTACCGATTCATTGAGAAATACATACACCAAAGTCAGCACTGCAAAAATGATGAAGGCAAGCAGCAGTAAACCGAAAATCACATTTCCGCCGGAAAGAACCATTTTATTGAGAATGGTAAAAACCAAAACCGAAATGCCGAGCAGAAAGACTGCGGCAAATCCGCCGAAGGCAAAATTGCCGTATTTTTCCAGCAGTTTTGTTTGCTTGAGAAGGTTGGCGCTTTCAGCCGTCGTAAGCTGTTCGAGAAGCGATTCGATTGATTTTTCCAGATTCAAGCCGCACGAACGACAGAATTTCTGCTCGCTCGAATTTCTCGTTCCGCAATTCGGACAAAACATAACGACTTCCTTTCCGAAATTTCATACGACGGCGAGAGGCGCAGAGTTTTTACCCTTTTGAAAAATCTCCCGCGCGATTTGCAATTCGGTGATTATTTCTTCAAATAGGGGAAAATTTTCGTCACGCTCCAAAATCGCCCCTTTCACATCGGCGCGGCGGCAAACATCCGCAAAAACTTCCCATATTTCGTTTTCCGTCCGGTTGGCGTGAGCGTCAATCAAACGATTTTCGTGCCGGTGCGAGCCGACGAAATGAAGCTGCACGATTCTATCCGCAGGCAATCCGTCTAAAAAAACGCGCCAATCGTAATTGTGATTTTTTGAATTGATATAAAGATTCGTGACATCCATCAGCAAGCCGCAATCGGTTTCTTCGAGAACAATTTTGACGAATTCGGCTTCGTCCAATTCTGATGATGGGAAACGAATATTGTAAGTGATGTTTTCCAGAATCAGCGGCGTTTTAACAACCGATTTTACTTTTTCAATGTTGCGAACTAATGTTTCGATGGCTTCGCCGGTGAAGGGAAGCGACGCCAGATGCCCGATGTCCACGCCATTTGCGCGAGTAAAACAAATATGTTCGCTCCACCATGCGGGTTTAATTTTTTCAATCAAACGGGCGAGCTTTTCCAGATATTTTTCGTCAATTCCTTCGGCGCTGCCGAGAGAAAGATTCAAACCGTGCGGAATCAAAGCGAAATTTTCGGCGAGCAAATCCAGTTCAGCGAGCTTTTTCGGCGGCGCGTCGAGATAATGATCGGCGGTGATTTCGAGAAAATCAATTTCCGCTCGGTGCAAAAAAGTTTCCCCGCGATAAACTTCGCGAAAACCCATTCCGACGCCTAATTTCGGTAAATCTTTCATTTCCGTTTATCCACAACCGCCGCATCCGCCGCCGCAACCGCCGCTGCATCCGCCTCCGCCGTCGCCGCCCGAAGAACAACTGCTCGAATCAGAGCTTGTGCCGCATCCCGAACCGCAGCTTGAGCCGCCGGAAGAAGATTGCGCATTTTGTGATTTATGAAAAGCCTGATTGTAGCTGTCATAAGCGGTTCCGGCGAGTGCGGCTGTGCCGAAAATTCCGACGGTCAACAGCAGCGGGTCAACCGCCGCGAAAGTTGTTGCGGTTTGTTGGTTTTGAATTTGAATTTTCGGTTTTGAAGCATATCTGAATTTTTCAAACGCGAGCTGCAACCGTTCGAGATGTTTTTTCCCGTGTTCGGTCAGGCGCGGCGCATTGCTCATTGCCAGCAAAACGAAGCTGCCGATTGCGCCGATTACGATTGAATACCAAACGTTTGAATAACCATTGAGCAACGCGGCGATTACTTTATAAGCGCCGAGACCGGCAACAACCGCCGCAAAAGCCAAGCTGTATTTGCCGATTAGAGATTTTGTCGCGCCGTCAACCAAAAAATGCTGCGCCGCCAGACGCGCTTCGTAGGTTGAGGCGAACGGCTGCAAAATTTCTTTTAAACCGCTCTTTTGAAACAATTCTTTCGGTTTGCGCGGCTCCGAGTAATAATTAAAAACCGCGCGTTCGATTGGATTCAGACGAAGCGGATTCGCCGTTGCGGTTTGTTGAATCCAGGTATCTTTACCGTTTTGCGAGATTTCAATCAAGTCTTTTTGATTTAAAGCAAAAGTCGCGGCGCGCGCTAATTCGTTCGCGCCGCCGCGCAAATAAGCGATTTCAAACGGGTCAGGTTCAGATGGAATCGGCGGTAAAGGCATTTTGCCGGTGAAATCAAGTTTGGATTTGACGATTTTAAAGGCGATTATCGCCGATGCAATCACAAATCCGTAAAAAACTAAAAAATAAGGTCCCGGAAGATTTGCGAGCGGATTATCGAACAACCAATTCATATTTTCTCCTTTAGAAATTGTCGCCCGGCGAGTTCTGTCACATAAATTCTACTCAATTTCTAATACGATGGGCGAAGAAAAATCTAATGTTAAATTTTAGTAACATTTTGTTTGTTCAACATAAGACGCAAAATTCCGCAACATTTCTTCCAGACTGTCCCCGCCGAATTTTTCGCGGAAAGCGTCGGCTAAAACAATCGCAACCATTGCTTCGCCGATAACTCCGGCTGCGGGAACAGCCGTCACGTCCGAACGCTCGAAAGCGGCTTTCGATTCTTCTTTGGTTTCGATGTCAACAGATGAAAGCGGAGTTTTTAACGTCGAAATCGGTTTCAAAAAACCGCGCACGCGAACTTCTTCGCCGTTCGTAATTCCGCCCTCGAGACCGCCCGCTCGATTTGTCGGGCGCGTAAACCTGCGATTTTCAACGTCATAACCGATTTCGTCGTGAACTTCCGAGCCGAAAAGATTGGCGTTTCTAACGCCTTCGCCGATTTCCGCTGCTTTGACAGCCGGAACCGAAACAATTGCCTGCGCGAGTCTCCCATCTAATTTCTCGCGCCAGGAAACGTGCGAGCCTAAACCTGCAACTACGTTTTTCGCAACGACTTCAAAAATTCCGCCGAGCGTGTCGCCCGCTTTTTTTGTCCGGTCAATTTTTTCAATCATCGCCGCTTCCACCTGTTTATCGGCGCAGCGGAGCGGCGAATCTTCGGGAATGTTTGAGATTGTTTCCCAATCCGCGTTGATTGGATTTTCGGGAAGCCCGCCGAGCTGAATGACGTGAGAGAGAATTTCGACGCCGAAGTTTTCCAAAAGCTGTTTGGCAAACGCGCCGCAGGCGACGCGGGCGGCGGATTCGCGCGCCGAAGCGCGTTCGAGAATATCGCGCATATCGCGCGTGTTAAATTTCAAACCGCCCGCCAAATCAGCGTGTCCGGGACGCGGGCGCGTCACGCGGCGCAGATTCTTCGGCTCAATTTCCGGTTTTTCGATTGACATTATTTCCGTCCAATTGCGCCAGTCTTTGTTTTCAATCAAAAGCGCAACGGGCGAACCGAGCGTTTTGCCGTGACGAACGCCGGAGAGAATTTCAACCGTATCGGTTTCGATTTTCTGACGCGCGCCGCGCCCGTAGCCCTGCTGTCGCCGCCATAATTCGTAATTGATTTTCTCAATATCGACCGGAACGCCTGCGGGCAAACCTTCGACAATTGCGACGAGCGATTTCCCGTGTGATTCTCCGGCTGTTGTAAAATTAAAAAACATTTTTAGCTTTCAGTTTCTATGCTTTCTTCGAGCAACATTGCTTCTTTTTTCTTAAACCGAAACAAAACCAGCGCGACACTCGCCAAAACCAGCGCGCCGCCGAGCGCGGTTTGCGCCGGAAGCTGCTCGCCGAGCGCGAACCAGCCCACAATGACGGCGATAATCGGCGTGACAAAAGCGATCATCATCGCTTTTGTCGCTTCAATTCTATTTAAAACCCAGTAATAAAGCCAAAAGGCAAGAATCGAGCCGACAATCGCCAGATAAACAACGCAAATGACCGCGCGCCAAGTCCAATTAAAATTTAAAGGATTTCCTTCCGCTATCAAACCTGCAAGACAAAGCGGCACAAGTCCGACAATCATCTGCCCCGCCGTTAAGCTCAGCGGATGAGTATTTACCGCATAAGTTTTAATTAAAACGTTCGCAAAAGCCGCGCTCGCGGCGCTGACGACCAGTGCGGCGCAGCCCATTAATGCCCAAAAACCCGAAATTTGTAATTGCTCGTAAAAAATTGCGCCCACGCCCGCCAATCCCAGAAAAATCGCAAAAACTTTTTGGGCTGTAATTTGCTCCTCCGGCAAATAAAATTTGGCGAAAATGAGTCCGAAAACCGGAATCGTGGATTGCAGGACGGCTGCCAAACCCGAAGAAATCTGTGTTTCGCCCCAGAAAACGAGCGCGTAATTCAAACCGAAAGTCAGCAATCCCGTCGGCAGAATTAAAAACCATTCCTGTTTCGTTTTAGGAAAAGAAATTCCGAGCGCCGCCAGCATCAGCAGAATCACGAGCGAAGCGACGACAAACCGCAAGCCCGCAAAGCTCAAAGGCGGCAAATCCGCCAGCCCGATTTTGATAAATACCCAGGTCGTGCCCCAAATAAAACAGCAAACGAGCCAGGCTAAAACGGTTTTCATTTAATTTCTTTCGTAAAAGCTGAGCGACGTATCGCCTTGTTTTAAAATTCGCCAGCGCCGCAAATCCCAGATCAAATCGGGCAGCTCGTTTTTGTGATGATGCTCGACGACGAGAATCCCTTCGTCGCGCAAAATTTTTGAATCGGATAAAGCAAACTGATCCAAAACCGGGCGATATTCCGACTGATACGGCGGATCGAAATAAACGATGTCGAAACCGTTTTCCTCATTTCCGTTTTTATTTAAACGCCGCAAATATTCTTCGGCGTCTGACATCACAACTTCGGTCTGGTCTTCGGGAATTGACAAAAGATCGAGATTGGCTTCAATCAAACCGCAGGATTTTCGGGATTTATCAACAAAAACGGCAAAATCCGCCCCGCGCGACAGCGCTTCGATTCCGATTGCGCCCGTCCCGGCGCACAAATCGAGAAATCTGGTTTCGTCGTTAATTCGCGGCGCGAGAACATTAAAAAGCGTTTCGCGCAGTCGGTCGGAAGTCGGTCGCGTTCGCAAATCCGGCGGATTTTTTAAATTGCGCCCGCGATAATGTCCGGCAATTATTCGCATACAACAAAGTTAACAAAGGCGACTCATAAAGTCGCCATCAAAAAGACGAATGAAAAATCAAAACAAATTATTTTCTTCAGGTTGGCAACGGTCAACAATCAATTGTAAAAATTATTGACTTAACGGATTTTGCCGCCATATAATCTGCGATGGCAAAGGACTTTTTTGCTGTTTTTTCATCTCTTACCAATCTTGCCGATAAACTTTACCGCCTTCAACTCAACGCCGCCGAATTATGAAACATACTGTCAAATGCTCAAACTGTAATTTAGTCAATTTTGCAACCTCGCAAATTTGCAAACGATGTAAAAATCCTCTGGAAAACGCGAATTTTACAGTCGAGGGAACAACGCTTAACATCAACATCAATCTTCCCGGCAACGTGATGCCGCAATCTCGTACCCGCGTTTCATTAAATGAGCCGCAGCAGCAAAGTTTTGCCGAACAGCAGCCGACCGGTTTTCATTCGCAGCAGTACCGGGAACAGCCCTCATATCAGCCGACAAATTATCAATCAATTAATCAGCCGATGAACCCCATCACACCCGGTTTCGATTATTGGTCGCAAACCGGCGCGCCTTCGCAATTTGCGCAGCCTGCGCCGCACGGTTTTCGTCCGCCGTACGGAGCAGCTATGCCGTATCAGGGCGGCGTTTATCGTCGCGGCGGTGAAGTGGTCGTGCATCGCAACGCAAATCTCCCGCCCGTTTGCGTTAAATGCGGCAATCAATATGCGGCGGCTGCGGACATCTCATACGTCCGGCAAAAATATCGCTGGCACAATCCGCTGGTTTATATTGCGGTGATTAGTCCTTTGATTTATGTAATTTTGGCTATAGTTCTCAGTCACCGCGCGGAAGCTCACATTCCGCTTTGCCAGCAGCATCTCGGAGACCGGAATTCGGTCGGCAAATATATGCTCGGCGTCGGAGTTTTGGCGGCGATTGCAATTGTTTTCTTTTTCTCTGCCGGACACATCGGTTTTGCAGTGCTTTTAGCTTTCGGCGTTTCTATAGGTCTTTGCCTTGCTCACGAATATTTGTATAAACCTTTGCAGGCGAGCAAGATTGAAAACGATTACGTTTATCTGAAAGGCGTCGGCGGCGATTATTTAAATCAATTTCCGTATTGCTGAAAAGCTGGAAATAGAAATTAAAACAAGATCAAACAGATTGCCAAAATTGAGAAAGGGAGAATTTTTACTTGATAAAAATTCTCCCTTTCTCAATTCCGATAAACGCTTGAATTTAATGCTCCCGGCGCGATTCGAACGCGCGACCTTTCGCTTAGGAGGCGAACGCTCTATCCAACTGAGCTACGGAAGCAACTACAATTTGCGATTTTAGATTTTAGAGTTTTGAATGTCCAGCTTTACTCTTGATATTTCAAAAGCGAACGCACATCGTAACCGGCGAGCTTTTTGCGTCCGGGCAGAAACTCCAATTCGACGACAAAAGCAAGACCGACGACTTTGCCGCCCAGAGATTCAACCAGATCGCAAACAGCTTTGGCAGTTCCGCCGGTTGCGAGCAAATCGTCGGCGATTAAAACTTTGCAGCCTTCGCCGACGGCGTCTTTATGAATTTCCAACGTATCCTGCCCGTACTCCAAATCATAGGAAATACTGGCACATTCGGCGGGCAGTTTTTTCGGTTTGCGAACCGGAACGAATCCTGCGCCGAAGTTATAAGCGAGCGCCGGAGCGAAAATAAAACCGCGCGCTTCGATGCCGATTACGGTGTCAATCTGAACGCCCGAAAACGATTCGGAAAGCGCGTCAATCGTCTGCCGAAATCCTTGCGGATGTTTTAAAAGCGTGGTGATGTCGTAAAAATTGATGCCTGGTTTCGGAAAATCCGGCACTTCGCGGATAAGTTGTTTTAACTGTTCCAAGTTCCAAGTTCCAAGTTCCAAGTTCAAGGATTAAGGTAAAAAGAAAAACTTTGAACCTTGAACCTTGAACCTTGAACCTTTTTATCTCTCGATTCTGAATGATGAATAAATGTTTGTCGGCTCAACAACGATTTCTTCGATTTGTTCGACGTTTGAATAAGCCGGACCGGCAGCCAATTCGATTTTAAACGCTTCGACCGAACGTGCAGAGCCTTGCGCCCATGATTCGACTCGCCCGTCGGGTAAATTTTTGACGTAGCCTAAGACCTGATGCTTGGCGGCGGCTCTCTGGGCGAAAAAGCGAAAGCCGACGCCTTGGACTTCGCCGCTGATAATTAATTTTCGTGCTTCCATTTTCCCGTGTTAACCCAGAGCGTCGAGACATTCCGCCAAAGCGCGCTGGCGGCAAGAGTACATCGGCGTGTCGCGCAGAGTGTAGCGGCTCGCTGAAGTAAAACGCAATTCTTCGACCAGATCGAGAAAATCCTGCGGCTCGTCTGTTTCAAAAGCGACGACAAATTCCTGATCGTCAAGCCCGAACGAATAAGTCGTGTGCAGACGAACCGATTGATATTTCATCCCGACGCGAATGTGTTCGTCCATCATAGTCTGCCGCTCTTCGGGCGAGCGCATATACCAATCTCTGGTTTTGACAAACGGATAAACAAATAAATATTTGCCTTTGCCGGGAATTACGTGCAAGCGGTCTTCGTCGTGTTCCGGGTTGTATTTGTCAATATACATCGAGCGTTTGGTCATCGAAAGAAAACTTTCCGTGACTTCCAAATATCGCCCCAAAACGGTCTTTTTCAGGTTAACGGTCATTTCCTGAAAAGCGTCGAGGTCATAACCGATTCGCCAGATCATAAAATCGGCGTTGCGGCGCAAGCCCGCGAGCGAATAGCTGTGAATTATCAAGCCGGCTTTGGCGTGCGCTTCTTCGCAGACGGCGGCAAATTCGGTGATTGCGTTTTGCTTTGCGGCTTCGTCCAGGGAAAGCCATTCCGGGCGAGCTTTGTAAAATGTGAAATTGACAAATTGCCGTTTGATTTGCGGAGCGTTTTCCGTATGCTGCTGGCGCTTCGAGCCGAAACGCAAAACGGCAGCCGGTTCATTTTTTTTAATTTCTTCCAAACTCATATTTCAAAATCTCTCGCAGACAGGTTATCTTTATTTTGAAGCGCCCGACGCATTTTTGGCAAATTTGCGGTTGAAAGAAAAAGCAAAATCGGAGTATTTTTGAGCCGGAAAACAAAACGCGGACAAATGATAAATAATTTGCTGTGGATTTTAAATTTGAGTGGTTTGCTGCTGATTGTTTTCGCGGTCTTTCGATTTATGTCTGATTTAGAGACCGGCGTTTCGCTTTTATTTTTGGGAATTGTTTTGTTTTGCGCGGGCGAAATCGGGCGCAGAATTTGGCGCAAATAAATTTATGAATTTTCTGAAAGCGTTTTTTGCAATTTTGTTTTTTTGCATTTATCTGAATGCGCAACAGCGTCCGCTGATTACCGAAGATGTTGATATTATCGAATCCGGTGCGGTCAGAATCGGCACGGGCGTTGAGTTTCTACAAAACGCCAAGTTTCCGCTCTCCGGTTTAAAGGGCGATTTAACGCGCCTCGGCGTGATTGATTTGGAAGTCGGTTTTGCGCCGAACGTCCAATTTGAAGTCAGCGGCACAATTCAAAATTTTCTCGCCATCAATTCGCAAACCAGACCTGCGCCGCTTCCGCTCGACGTTTCGCCGAACGGAAATTCGTCAAACGACATTGGCGATTTTTCCGTCGCCGCTAAAATCAAATTAAGAAACGAAACAAAAAATCTTCCCTCGCTCGGTTTCAAAGTCGGTTTTCAAATCGCGAACACCGATCAAGCGCGCGGTATCGGGACAAATCAAAACAACATCTTCGGACTAATTCTCGTCGGCAAGAAATTCGGCAAAACGTTCCCGGATCGCGGGCGGCGCTTTAACGCTTTCGGCAACATCGGCATCGGAATTTTGCCAGCGCCGCTCGAAGCCTTTACGCAAAACGACGTTTTGCTTTACGGTTTTGCCGGAAGTTACCGCGTTAACAATCGTTTCAACATCGTTTCCGAAGTCAACGGCAGACTCAACACTCGTTCCGGTCGCGCTCCGCTCGGAACGGAAAGTCTGGGCGAATTTCGTCTGGGAACACAAATCCGCGCTTCTGGTTTAAAATTCGACGCGGCGGCTATTTTAGGATTGACTCGTTACAGCCCGCGTTCCGGCGTTACGTTCGGCGTCACTTATGAAAGTCCGAGCATTTTTACTCCGGTTAAATAAAACGGATGCGAGCTGTCGTTCAAAGAGTTTCGCGGGCTTCAGTCACGGTTGACGGCGAAATCACCGGAAAAATCGGAAAAGGCTTGCTCGTTCTGCTCGGCGTTTCGACGGACGACGAAGAATCGGACGCGGTTTATTTGCTTGATAAAATCATCAATCTCAGAATTTTTGAGGACGCGGCTGGCAAAATGAATTTGTCGCTCGCGGACACAAGGGGAGAATTGCTCGTCGTTTCGCAATTTACGCTTTACGGAGACACGCGGCGCGGTCGTCGCCCGTCGTACATCGAAGCCGCCGCGCCGGAAAAAGCCAATCAGTTGTACGAGTTTTTCGTCACGCAAGCGCGCAAACAAATCGGAAGAGTCGAAACCGGACGTTTTCAAGCGATGATGGATGTCGAATTAGTTAATGACGGTCCGGTCACGATTCTGCTTGACAGCCGCAAACTTTTTTGAAAAATACATATTTTGAGTTTTCAACCAATATGAACCGTAAACTTTTGTTTTTATTTTTATCTTTGTCGCTTTTCAGTTTTGCTTGCAATAGCGCAAACACAAACACCAATTCAACTCAGGCGAAAAAGACAAATTCCAATTCCCAATTTCCATATACAGAAAATGCAAAACCCGTCGCGGACGGCGAAGCCGCTGTGATCAAAACCGATTACGGAACTTTCAAAATGGAACTTTATTCAAACGTTGCGCCTAAAATGGTGGCTCGTTTTAAAGACCTTGCCAAAAAAGGCGTTTATAACGGCACAACCTTCCACCGCGTAAATCAACAATATGGAATCATTCAGGGCGGCGACCCGCTTTCAAAAGACAACGATCCGAGAAATGACGGAACGGGTAATTCAGGAATGCCGAATGTGCCGTCCGAATTCAGCGATATTCCGTTTGATAAAGGAATTGTCGGCGCGGCTCGAACTAACGAATCTCCAGACACTGCAAATTGCCAGTTTTTTATTATGACCAAGCGCTTTGCCGGCTTTGACAAGCTATACACGGTTTTTGGGAAAGTTTATGAAGACCCGAGCGGCGCGGTTGGTTTGATTGCCGGAGCGCAGACCGCTCCCGGAACCGAACGCCCATCGGAAAATATAAAGATCATAGACATTACTTTTCAACCGCGTTAAGATTATCGGAAAATAAATTATGCCGATAATATCGGGAGTTTAAGAAAATTTTTCTGAATTTTTGGAAAAGTTTGCTCAATAGAAATTTTCTTAAAACATCGGAAGGAAAGCAGGTAGGTCGGGCGAAGCGGCAGGCAGGATGGCAAACCCGACAGGGCAAGCGAATTTTTCCGAAAGTCTCAGTGTTCTTCTCCTTAAAAAGTAATCTTCGCCGCGTTTGGCAGAACGCGGCTTTTTTATTGTTTTCAATTTCCGTCGTTTCCATTTAACATTTGAAAGTTATGCAAAAAGTTCTAACCGCCGCAGAAATGCGCGAAGTTGACCGCTTGACGACCGAAAAATACGGCATTCCGCCGCTGCTTTTAATGGAAAACGCAGCTCATGCCGCCGCGCGGGTGATCACCGAAAAACTTGGCGGTTCTGTCGAAGGAAAATCGTTTTTAATTTTATGCGGCAAAGGCGACAACGGTGGGGACGGCGCAGCTTTGGCTCGAATTTTATTTGTGCAGGGCGCACAGGTTGAAGTTGTTTTGTTCGGAAAAGTCGAGGATACAAAAGGTGACGCCAGAATCAATTTTGAAATTTGTCGAAAAAGAGAATCGGAGCCGTTCATCACAAAAACGATTAAAGCAGATTTATTAGGCATTGAACATTTCCCGTTTTATGAATGTAATTCACAGGAGGAATGGGACGATTTCTTATTTAAACAGCTTGATCAAGGTTGGGATTGCGTCGTTGACGCAATTTTTGGAACGGGAATGACACGCCCGTTTGACGTTTGGCTTGGAAATATCGTACATCACATAAATATTCATAATGAAATGAATAAAATCGAAGACGACAACAATCGGCTGTTGGTTTCGATTGATGTCCCTTCAGGTTTAAACGCCGATTCGGGTGAAATTATCGGAACAACATTTCAAGCGGATTTAACAATCACTTTTACTTCACCGAAACCCGCAAATGTGTTGCCGCCTGCCACACGATTTAATGGAGATGTAATTTCCGTAAATATTGGCACGCCGCCAGTGTTGGCGGAAGCCCCCGATTCTCAATTTTTCGTTTCCGATAAAACGGATGCTTTCGAATGGCTTGAACAAACAAAGTTTACGCCCGATTCGCACAAAACAAAACGCGGGCGGGCTTTGATTATCGCGGGTTCGCGCGATATGGCGGGCGCGGCGGTTTTGGCGGCGAATGCGGCGATGTCGAGCGGGCTTGGATTGGTGCGAGTTGCGACGCCCGAATCGGCGCAGACCGCTGTGGCGACAAGAACCGCGCCCGAATGTCTGGTCGCCGGAGTCGCCGAAACCGAAGCGGGCGCAATGTCGCACGCGGCGCTCGAAGAGCTTTTGGAATTAACCGAAAAAGCCGATGTCGCGGCAATCGGCAGCGGTTTGACTTCGGATGAGGAAACGACGAAAAAGCTCGTCCGCGAATTTGTCGAAAAACGCAAATTTCCGGTTGTCATTGACGCCGACGGTTTAAACGCTCTGTCGCCGTTTGATTTGCGGGGCAACGATAAGTTTCCGTTGATCTTGACGCCTCACATCGGCGAAATGCGGCGTTTATTCGGCGACGAAGCGGCGGATTTTTCAGACGCCGTGAAAATAGCCCGCGAGTTTGCCCAAAAACATTACATCATTCTGGTTTTAAAAGGCGAGCGCAGTCTGATTGCCGCGCCTGATGGTCGAGTCGTCGTCAATCCGACAGGCAACAGCGCGCTCGGAAAAGCGGGCGCGGGCGACAATCTCTGCGGAATTGTTACCGGATTTTTGGCTCAAAGCTACGGGGCAATGGGCGAAAAAGCAGACGCTTTTCTCGCTGTTGTCGCTGCGCTTTACATTTCGGGAGTGGCTGGCGATATTGCCGCCAAAAAAATCGGCAAACGTTCAATGACCGCGACCGACGTGCGCGAATGTTTAGCGGACGCCTTTCGAGAATTTGAGAAATGAACAGCTCAAAGTCCAAAACCCAAAATCCAAAGTCCGTTTTTGGCGAATTTGTTTGTGCTTCGCCGGAGGAAACTTTTGCGCTCGGCGAAAAATTTGCCGAAAGCTTGCAGGGCGGGGAAACGATTTTGCTCCGGGGCGGGCTTGGCGCGGGCAAGACGCTTTTTGTCAAAGGCGCGATGAACGCGCTTGATTTTGATATTGACGAGGTGACAAGTCCGAGCTTTACTTTAGTCAATCTTTATCGAGCAAAATTTGATGTTTATCATATTGACTTGTATCGAATCGAGCGCAATGCGGCTTTTGCAGTCGGGCTTGATGAAATTGTGGAAAACGAAAACGCCGTGGTTTTTATCGAATGGGCTGAAAGGTTGGAAGATTTTCCGCTACCGGAAAAGACAATTGAAATCTCGATTGCGGGTGATGGCGATGAGCCTCGCCGAATCACACTCAAATATTTAAATGAATGATAAATAGATGTTTTTTCGGCGTAAAAATCCTGCTCTGTCTGAACTAAAAAATCCGCAAATCGTGCTCCGAAAAAGAGAGAGGAAACTTTTTCTTTATGACGGCGGGCGATTAATCAAAAGCTACCGAATTGCGCTTGGTTTTGAGCCGGTGGGCGACAAAGAACGCAAAGGCGACGGGAAAACGCCCGAAGGCGAATTTTATGTTGCCGTCAAAAATCCGAAAAGCAAATATTTTTTATCGCTCGGTTTGAGCTATCCGACTGTGAAACACGCGGCAAGCGGTTTGGGGGCAGACTTCATTTCTCAAACCGAATACGAAGAAATTATCAAAGCACATCGGGAAAACCGTTTGCCGAATCAGAAAACCCAACTCGGCGGCGAGATTTACATACACGGCGGCGGAACGCTCTGGGATTGGACGGAAGGCTGCGTTGCGCTTGAAAATGGAGATGTTGAGGAGATTTTTGCAGCATTGCAAATCGGGACAAAGGTTTTAATCGAGCCTTGAACTTGACGAAAAAACAAAGAAACTGAATACTTGAAATTAAAATAATGATTGAGCATTTGAGATTACAGAAACAAGAAAAAAGGAAATAAAAATTATGCCATATCCCGAAATTATGATTCACGGAATGCGTCAGGAACTGTCGCGACTCGGAATTGAAGAAACAAAATCACCTGAACAAGTTAAAGATGCGGTTGAAAATACCGATGGAACTTTGATGGTCATCGTTAATTCTGTGTGCGGATGCGCCGCCGGCGGCGTTCGTCCCGGAATTGCGATGGCTTTGCAAAACGAAGCTAAACCCGACCGCGCGATTACGGTTTTTGCAGGCGCTGACATTGATGCGACAGACGTTGCGCGCGAATATTTCACAGGTTATGCGCCTTCGTCGCCCGCGATTGCCTTGATCAAGAACGGCGAATTAGTGCAGATGTTCGAGCGCCGCAATCTCGAAGGTCGTCACCCGCAGCAAATCGCTCAGGAATTAATTGCTGCTTTTAATCAACATTGCAGCGCTAACGCAAACGCGGCAAACAATTAAACAAATAAACCGAGTTGATCTCACAAAAAAACGCGCCCGGAATGAAAAGAAATAAATTCCCGGCGCGTCTCTATTTCTGTTTTTTTG
>DASVRD010000131.1:0-39541 GCA_036388775.1 Pyrinomonadaceae bacterium
TTCTGTCCGCCCCGACATCCGACGGCGGCTCGTACAAAATTTTTAAGCCGGTGTTTGTTTTGTTATCAACAAAAACCGGCGCGTGATTAAAATAATTTTCGGCAACTTTTTGAAAAGTAAAATTCAAAGGCGGAACAACCGAAGCGATGACGACCGCCGAAATCTCACGATAATCAATCTCCGAAAGCGCGAAAAGCTGACGCGCGACAATACCATACTCGTCCGCCGTGCGGTCGCGCACCGTCGCCATTCGCCAATTTGCAATTAATTTTTCGCCGGAAAAAACCCCGAGAGAAGTGTTTGTGTTGCCAACATCAATTACTAAAAGCATCGGTCTTTGGTCTTTGGTCTTTGGTCTTTGCTTATCAAAAAATCTTGAAAATTCAAATTCAAAGACCGAAAGTCCAAGACCAAAGACCGTTTTATCCGTGAAGAGGCAATCCGTCGTAAGCGACTTGCCAGCCGTTTTGGCGGCTGGTGCTGAGGCTGCGCTTGAACCAATCGAGGGCGTCTTCCGGGTTATCGTAAAGCTGCACCGCCGGGCGTTCTTCGCGCGGGTCAATGCGGCAAATCGTGCCGCCCTGGTCAAAAGTTTGGACGCCGAGAACGGCAATCATATCTTTTTTGGTCAAAATTACGGTTCGTCGTTTGATGTTGGTCAATTCGATTTCAAAAGCCGACTCGTCCATTTCATCCGCGTCGTCAAAATCTTCGCCGAGTTCGTTTTCTTCAAACTCGTCGTCAAAATCTTCGTAAAATTCGTCTTTGTTCATTTTTTTATCTTATTGTCGTCGCAGCGAAACAACATCGCCCGCGTGAATAATTTTCATTAAACCGTTTTCCGCGCGCACGCGCAACGCCCCGCTTGATTCCAAGCCGCAAGTTTCTCCTTCAAAGCTCTCATTTTCAAGCGTCACGCGCACCGATTTGCCGAAAGCGTAACTTGAACGCTTCGTCCAAAGCTCGATAATTTGTTCGCTGCCGTTGTTTAGATGCAAAATCTGATAATTTTTCTCCAGGTTTTTTGTTAGAGCCGCGAGCAATTTTTCTACGTCCGGCGCTTTTCCGGTTTCACCTTCGATTGAGGTTGCGGTGTGAAAAAGCTCCGGCGCAACCGCGTCTTTTTTCAGATTAATTCCGATTCCCAAAACAACCGCAATTCCATTTTCCGTCTCTACCGTTTCCGCCAGAATGCCGGAAAGTTTTTTGCCGCCCGCAAAAACGTCGTTCGCCCATTTTATATCAGTCGGCAAATCGCACACTTCTTCAATCGCGTCCGAAACCGAAATCGCCGCCGCCAAAGTTATTAAAGGCAGTTTTTGCATTTCAAGTTTTGGGCGGAGAATCAGACTGAAATACAATCCGGCGTGCGGCGGCGAATGCCAAACTCGCTCGCGCCGCCCGCGTCCAGCCGTTTGCTGCCGCGCAACGACGCCCAAACCTTCGTTTGCGCCCAACTTTGCCTGCCGCGCGGCTTCATCATTTGTTGATGGAAGCGAATCAAATCGTAAAACCGTGAACTGCATTGAAAGTTTTTGCTAAAACAACGGATTGGATAGATTGGAATTTCGAATAATTTCAAGAGCGTCAGCGGCAATCTGCGCTAAATAATAATCTTCCGCGTTCAAGTTTTCCTGTAAAACCTGAACGGCGGATTCATCCGCAATCACTCCGAGCGAACGAGCCGCTTCGCGCCGAATATCGTCTGCGTTTGTCTTGTCGCGCAAAGCGGAAATCAAAGTCGGGACTGCTTTTCTGTTTCGGATTTGTCCCAGAGATTTTGCCGCCGAACGACGAACAAACTCATCTATAACTCGGTTTTTTTTCGTCAGCGGAGCGAGCAAAACCTGGCTTAAAGGCTCAATTGCCTGCTCGTCCGAGATTTGTCCCAAAGCAATCGCAGATGCGGCACGGACGCTTGCAGTCTTATCGGTTTGTAAAACCCGAATTAAAGAATAAACGGCGGTTTTGTCGTAAGTTCTGCCGAGCGCAAAAGCCGCTTCGCGCCGCACAAATTCGGATTTGTTCGATAACAAAGGCAGCAAAGATTGCACGGCATCCGTCGGCGCCAGATAAACAACGGCTCTGGCGGCTTCGGCGCGAACGATTTCCGCAGAATCGCGCAGGGCATTTGCGGCAGCTTGCGAAGCGGCGGCGTTTCGCAGCAAACCGAGTTGATAAACCGCATCGCGCCGCGTTTCAACGTCGGCTGATTTTAATTTTTGAACTTGTACGGCAATAACCCGGCGCTCAATTTCTTGTTCGGCGGTTTGCGCAAATTGCGGTAAAACAAACCCGAAGAAGCAGAGCACCGAAATAAAAATAAATTTCATATCGCGCCGTAATAATAATTCTGCGGTGCGTTGCCGCTGCCTCGGCGCGCCATTTCCCACTCGAAAACTTGTCGGGCGCGACAGTTTTCGAGGCGGCTTTGCAGCGAAGCTATTAATTCGTCGTCAGTGATTAATTCGGCATTATTTGATGCGTCGAGGCGTGAAGAAACCTTGTTTAAAATTACGGGAAAATTCGTTTCGGAATGGTAATCGGATTTGTGCGCTTGTTGTTTATTAAATCGTTCAGCCATCTCCTTCTAGCTCCTTTTCAGCATCGGACGACAGCCTACCTCGATTCCGGTTTAGGGCGCGAAACGCCTGCGCGGTGCGGGAGCGGGCTGTCGTCGAAATTTATGTTGTTCAATTAGTAAATTTCTCAAAACTTCTCTAAACAACCTATCTCCACAGTTTGGATTTAAACTTAAAGTCGTTGCCTCAAATATAGCCGAAGTTATTTGTTAAAATCAAGCATTTAAACCGAAAAGCGGCTGACCTTTTCCATCAGGTCAAACCGCTCCTCAGTGGTTTCAGCTTGGAAACCGATTTTTTGAAATCGTTTTTAAATATCGGCTTTTGACGCGACGAGATGCATCGTGTCAAAAATTAAGACGGCAATCGGCGGATAAAAAACCAGTTCAAAATGCAAATTCGACGCAAAAAGATTGCCCATCATACTGGTAATAATCATCTCCAAATATTTGCCGACAAGAATGCCGACTCCGAGACTGACTACAACTCCCAGACACAAAAATGCGGTTGCCGAGAGTCTGGAAAAAGGTTTTTCGTCTTCGTCGTCTTCATCGCGCAAAACCGAATCGTGCAATCTGTCCGAAGCCCGCGTATAACGCTGGTAGCCAATTTGCAAACGTCGCAGCAGATGCCAGCTTCCGGCGACGAAAAGCCCCAAAACAATTGATTTGCCCAATAAGTCGGAATGCGACCAAAATTGCGGTTTGAGCATTCCGACGAAAAACGTCGAGATAAAAAGCGCGACAATCGGGAAAACGGCTTGCTGCAAAGCCTGAGTTTCAAGCCGCTCGCGCTCGATGATTCGATCAACGACCGCGTCCATTCGCCGCTGAATCGCCATTCGACGCAGACGCCGCGCGTGCGGATTGTCGGAAAAAATCACGGAGTCGCTGCCGTTATGACGCGCTTTGAGAAGCTGCGCGTCGTAGCGCGCCCGTTCCGCCGGATTGCTTAAAATTTGATAGGCTTTTGCAATTTGAGCAAACTCGTGCGAGTTGATGTTAGAACCGCCGTTCACGTCCGGGTGTAGTTTTCGAGCAAGCCGCCGGTATGCGGATTTGATTTCTTTGTCCGAAGCCTTTGGCGAGACTTTTAAAATGCGGTAATAATCAACCACTTGTTTAAACGGTAACGGCGCTTGAGCTTATCGCCTTGCGAAAGCGACAGCCGGAAGAGCAGCAAGTCGCTCGGCAGTAGTTAGAATATAACACACCGCGCAAGGTTTGTCTGCGATTTGAAACACACCAAAAAAGCGAATTTTCTACAATTATTTATACTGAAAATTCAGTGTTCGGTTTGTCCGGCGAGCAGCGCGACGGCGTGCGGCAAAACCGGCTTGATAACATCGAAACATTCGCGCACGGCTTTTGGCGAGCCGGGCAAATTAACTATCAAACAGTTTCGGCGGATTCCGCACACCGCGCGCGAAAGCATTGCGGTCGGTGTTTTTTTCAGACTTTCAAAACGCATTGCCTCGGCTAAACCCGGCGCTTCGCGTTCGATAACCGCGCGCGTCGCTTCCGGCGTCGTGTCGCGCGGTGCGAATCCGGTTCCGCCGGTCGTGACGATTAAATTCACCACTTCGCGCCCGCTTTGGGTTTTTAAAACTTCGACCAATCCGGCAAAATCATCCGAGACAATTATTTTTTCGACAATTTCTGCTCCGATTTCTCGCAGGCATTCGACTAAAACCGCGCCCGAAACGTCTTCCGCCTCGCCGCGCGAGCAGCGGTCGCTGACGGTGACGGCGACCGCTCGAATTTTAATTTCCATTTTTCCCGACAACCGTAATCTCCCGTTCGTTTCCAATTTTTGAGCCTGCTTTGACGCGCGTTTCGTTATCAATTATCGCCCGAAAAACTTCTGCGCCTTTTTCGATCACGGCGTCGTGCAAAACAATTGAATCGCGCACCGTCGCTCCTTCTTCGACTATTACGCCGGGCGAGAGAATCGAGCGCTCGACTCGCCCGCGAATCTTTGTACCGCCGGCAATGAGACAATCTTTAACTTCGGCGCTGGCGTCAACGAACGCCGGAACTCGCTGCGCCGCGAGCGTTAAAATCGCCCATCGAGAATCATCCAAATTCAATTCCTCCGGCTTTTCGAGCAAATCCATATTTGCCTGCCAATAAGCGTCAACCGTTCCGACATCGCGCCAGTAACCGTCGAAACGAAATTCAAACGCTTTTCCTTCGGAGACAAGCTGTGGAATCAATTCGTGTCCGAAATCTTTGAGCGCGTTGGCTGAGTCGGAAGGATTAGCCAGTTCGTCCAAAACATCCAAAAGGCGCGCCGCGTTATAAACAAAAACTTCGGTCGTAATCAAATCGCTTTCCGGCTTTTCGGGTTTGTAAGCGAAATCAACGACTCGCCCGTTTTCATCCGTTTTGACTACGCCGAAACGCGACGCCGATTCGTTTTCCGGCACTTTTGTCGTCACCATTGTCACGTCCGCTCGTTTCTCCAAATGCTTTTCAACGACATCGCGAAAATCGAGCTTGTAAATGTGGTCGGCGCTCAAAACAATTAAAATATCGGGGTTAAAATTGCGTATAAAACTGCGGTGGCGATAAATCGCGTCGGCGTTTCCTTCGGCAAAACCGCTTTCGGTTTCTTCTTCATCGCCTCGATTCTGATTCGGGGGCAAAACGAGCAGCCCGCCGTAAGTACGGTCTAAATCCCAAGGTCTGCCGTTCGATAAATGCTCGTTTAAAGAATGAAGCTCGTATTGCTCGATCACCCAAACATCGGAAATCTGGCTGTGCAGACAATTCGAGAGCGCGAAATCAATCAAGCGATAAAAACCGCCGAACGGCATTACGGGCTTGGCGCGGTTTTCGGTCAAAACTCCGAGCCGCCCACCGACTCCGCCCGCCAAAATCAAAGCTAAAATTTTCGGTCGTTTCATAACTAAAATATTTTCACGTTTTTATTTTAGTTTCGGTCTGCGACCGCACAGAAAACCGATTTTTAAGCCGCCGTCGTTTCGTCAATCACTTCGAGTCGAGAGCGTTTGCCGTAAATAACGCTCAGCAAAACTCCCAATACGACCAGCAAAATTCCCATAATTGTTTGCATTGTATAAACTTCGCCGAAAATAAAAACGCCGAAAAGCAAAGCGTAAATGATTCCGGTGTAATTCAGAATCGAAACATTGGCGACTCGGTCGGCTTGCAAAGATTTGGTCAAACAAATCTGTCCGAGCTGCGTTAAAATGCCGCACATCAGCAAACAAAACCATTCCCACAAATTCGCCGGCGTCACCCAATTAAATGCGGTGAAAACAAATCCGGCGATCACGCCGACAAGCTGAAAATGCAGCACGACGACGAGCGGATGCTCGCGCTCTTTCAAACGCCGGACAAGGTTATAAGCGACGCCGGAACAAAACGCCGAAATGATTCCGGTGACAAGAAAAAACGTCGAAACGCTCGAATCGAAACCTTTCATCACAAACACGCCCGCAAAAGCGAGCGAGTAAAAAATCCATTGCAGCGCTCGCACCTTTTCGTTCAACAGAAAAACAGCAATAAATGTGGTAAAAATCGGCGAAAGATATTGAATCGTAACCGCCGTGGCGAGCGGAATATTTTGAACCGTGAGAAAAAAAGTAAACAGAGCGATTGTTCCGAACGAGCCGCGCGCTATTAATAGCGCGTTGTTGTTTCCCCGCCAGTCAACTTTTGCCCGAAAAATGCCGACAAAGCAAATCAGAGCCGAAACCAGACAGCGAAAGAAAACAATTTCCATCGCGGGAATGCCCGAAAGTTGTTTAACGAAAACATTCATTATGGCGAAAAAGAATGTCGCCAATAACATATTTCGCACTCCGACACTTAAAATTTGCGAATTTATTTTGTCGCTTATAGTCTGTGCAGGAGGCAAATTCATTTACACAATTTTAGAACTTGAAAAATAAAAAGCCAATCGGAAGCCGTCTCAAAAAATGTTCTGAGTAAAACCACAAGGCTTCAAATAAGAAGTTCTAAGAAATTCAAAGCTGCTTTTATTCTCCGAGCGCGGCGTATTTGAATAAACGGAAACGATATTGCTGGCTGTCGCGAATATTTTTGGCAATCGCTCCGTGCAGTGTTTCGTCCCAATTGCTGTATTGCTCGATAAAACGGTCGGAAGCGGCTTTGTCGCCTTGATATTGAATGTCCAAAACTCTTCGCAGCAGCTTTTCGATTGTTTCGTGATATTTGTCGTAATTGATTTCGAGCCGCCCTGTTTTCCGGTCGAATTCTAGCAAACCGTTTTCGAGATAAAAATTCCACTGCATTAATTGCATCGTGTTGTACGGCTGCGAACGGCGCGGGCGGTTGCTTTGCAAAACGCGGCGAATTCCGGCGGCATAAACCGCGTGAAGCTGGTCGCGCGTGTAATAACCCGATTTTTGTAGAGCTTCGGCGGTGAAGAGCGACACCAAATCGGCTTTCATTTCTTCGTAAATGTCGCCGTTTTCCTGCAAAGCGGCATCCAATTCCTGCCCGTTTTTCGTCCTGTCAACGCCGAGATAATGCCCGATTTCGTGCCAAAGCGTGTAATAAAAACTGCCTTCGGGCTTTAAATCGTTTGCGTGTTTCGGGTCAACCGCCGTTTGAAACGCTTTCAGGCTGGCATTAAAAATTTCCGGGTTTTGCAAAATGTTGGCGCGAATCATAATCGTTCGCCCGTAGCGCCGCGAATACAAACTTTCATTGGGCAAAATCGTCGCCGTATTGCCGCCGCGCGATTGCGCAAAATCCGAAACGACATCGTAAACGCCGACCGAAATGTCTTCTTTGACTCGTTTGTGATTTTCGTACGGCAGAGAATTTTCAAGAGCCTGAATTCCGCTCAAAGCCTTTCGTAAATTAGTGGTTTCCGGTTGGCGCGTTTTTAAAACGTTAAGGGAAAAGAATGTTTTGACGCCGTAAAGCGGATCATCATAAGTTTCGTAACTGCCGATTTGACCGTTTAAATTTTTGAAAATGCCAGTTACCCAAGCCGCGTCGCCCGATTCGTAATCGTCGGAAAGCAGATCGCGGCTGCGGTTTCGCAAATATCCGGCAAATTCCGAATCGTCTTTTCCAACCGCATCTGCGGCTTCGTTTAAAAGCTGGCTGGCGCGAATGATGTCATCGGCGTAAGCGACCGAATAAGGAACGGCGTAAAACGATTTTGCATTGGGTTTCATCGCTTGCAAACGATTTTTTAAATTAAAATGCAGCGCGTCCAAAACCGGATATTTGCGAAGCGTCGCCAAATCTTTTTGCAGATTTGCGGCTGCGGCGCGGCGCACGAGCGTGCGCGGATGCAAAATCTCATCGCGTTTATCGGGATTTGCGGCTAAAAATGCGTCCAATTCGGCTTTTGTCGCGTCAGCCGGATACATTCCGCCGCTTTCAGGCGCAGGTTTGATTGGCAAAAACGGCTCGCGGTTGTTGTCGAGCGTAGTCGCAACCGGACCTTGATTGAGGCGATAAAGCGTCAGAAGATTTTGCGTCGCGGCGGGCGAGCCTAAACGTTTGTCGAGCTGTTCGAGAGCCGTTCGCGCTTCGACCGCTTGGGGATCACGTTGGCGCTCGTAAATGTTTTGAAATATTCTACCGACTTCATTAAGCTTTTCAATCGCGCGGCTTTCGCCCGCACTCAAGCCGGAAATGTCGGGCGCAAGCCGCGTCGGCTGCATTTTGTCAATTATCGGCTGGCTTTTTTCGACCGACCAATATCCGGCTGGCAGCTTTGTCGTTTGAGCCGGAGCAGAAATGAATAAACCAAATAATAAAAGGACTCCAAGAAGATTTTTCATCATTTTTATCGTTTACTGCGTAACGCTTTTTTCAAAATTGGCTCTAATGTATCAGCAATCCGCATAAAGCCTAAATCGGTCGGATGAATCCCATCAACGGTGGCTTCGCCGTCCGTGCCGATCAGGTTTTCGCCCGAAACGTAATAAATGTTTTTAAATTTCGAGCGAATTGAGTTTTGATAAACGCGCCGCAAAGTTTGGTTTTTATCCAGATATTTTTGCTGTTTGATTTGTTCAAACATCGCGTTGGGATAAGCGAGATTTTCGACTAAAATAATTGGCGTCGCCGGGCGTTTTTTGCGGATGATTTCGATTAATTTCGGCGCGCGTTCGGCGACTTCCGCGCCGGTGCTTAAATTCGGCAGACAATCAATGACATACACCGCCGCGTCAATTTCGGTCAGCAATTCCGCCACTTCCGGCTCCATTCTGCCGTTGCCGGAAAAACCCAGATTAATTGTCGGGCGCTGCAATCCTCTGCCCAAAATTGCCGGATAAGCCATTCCCGGACGCGATGCGACCGCGCCCTGCACAATCGAAGTTCCGTAAAAAACAATTGGCTTTGCTTGCTTAGCCGGGTACGGCGCGGCTTTTTCGATTGCAGCTTTTTCCGGCAGCCCGATTTCAACGGATTCGACGCCGTTATAAAGAGGCAAATACAATTGATATTCGCGTTTTTGTGGTGCAATGTTACCGATTAATTTGTATTCATTTATTGAAGATTTCATCGCTTCGCCGATTCCGATCCAGCGCCAGAAGCCGTTTTCCTTGACATATAAATCAACGCCGCTGACACCGCTTGCCGCCATATGCGCGAGCGCCAGCGAGGGCGAACGTAATTTCCAGCGCGCGTAAATCGTCTCAGCGTCTGTCACAAAACGGACCGACATTCCCGCCGAGTTTAGCGAAAGTTTCCAAACCGGCTCGCGGACAATTGCTTCAGCTTTAGCGGGCAGGCGGTCGTAAAAACTTTTGGTTTCAGTCCAGCCTTTTCCTTCGATTCCAAAATCCTTTAGGTCGTACCAGCGCAGATTTGACTGTGGCAAAGCGGTTTCCTGAGCATTCGCAGGGGAAATTAGAAACAGCAGGACAAAAATAATCGGAAAAAAATAATTCATTAACCGAATATTAATGAAAACGCGGAATTGTGTTAAGCGTAAAAAACAGAATTAAGAGAATCGCCTGACGCCATAATTTATTTGTCTCCTTCCGAGACAAATAAAACAGCGCAGGGATGGGCGAATGAAACGAGCGTTGCAATACAAAGCACAGGGAAGGCGGACAATTTAATTATTCTGCCGCCTCGTCTTTCTCGTCCTGAGCATTTCCATGTGCTACTTCCGGGCTTTTTCTAAGAAAGATCGGTTCTTTCGGTTTACCGTCAATTTTGTAAACGGGTTCTCCGTGTTCATCCAAGTCCGGCACTTTATCCAATTGTTTCTTGAGTTCTTTGTCTTCCATAATTTCCTCCGTGCGTCCAATTCAGGTTTTGTAATAAAAGCCTATTCGAGAAAATCGTGCTCCATTTCTCTGCGGGCTAATTTATTGTGAATGATTATTCTAGCGCATCCATTCCATCGAAGCACGGCATCATCGTTTTTAGGCGGGCGTATCGCTTCGGCTTTCTCGAACCAATTCATCGCTCGAAGGAAATATTCATAAGCGTTTGAGCTTGAGCCGGGCGAGCCGCTGCAAAGAACAGCCTTGGCGCGTCGCTCGTAAATAATTCCGGTGTAGTAAGCCTGCTCATACTCGTCGGCGATGCGGGATAGATATTCTTGAATCTGCGAGTTTCCGACGGCGTAATCCCTCGCAAAACGGTCGCTCATTGCAAGAACAATTGTGACCAAAGCCTCTTGATTGTCCGGTTCAATTTTTAGTATGTCGAGACAAATGCTCTCGGCGGCGCTCGGTTCGTTAAGCAGACGGTATCGGTTCGCTTTTTCCAAAGCCGCCGGAATAGCTTCTTTGGAGACGGGTTTTAGCTCAAACATATTCGCTCCTCCACACTTTTAGCATTATTCTTTTTTGGTGGTTCGAGACCTAAATATTCTAAAGAACTTTTTAATCGGATCGTAAAATTCATCAACCACGCGCTCTTTGAGCGGGATAATCGCATTGTCGGTTATAGTGATGTGTTCGGGACAAACTTTTGTACAGCATTTTGTGATATTGCAGTAGCCGATGCCGAACTTATCCTTTAATTCTTCCACGCGGTTTTCCGTATCGAGCGGATGCATCTCAAGAGCCGCTACACCGACCAGAAATCTCGGACCGATAAACTCTTCGTGTTTGTCGTGATCGCGCAAGACGTGACAGACATCCTGACACAAAAAACATTCGATACATTTGCGAAATTCCTGCACGCGGTTGATGTCTTCCTGCGCCATCCGCCACGTTCCGTCGGGTGCATCGGGTTTACGCGGCTTGAACTTTTTGATTCGTTTTTTTACTTCATAATTCCACGAAACGTCCGTTACCAAATCCTTTTTTAACGGAAACGTGCGCATCGGCTCGACCGTAATCGGCGAATCGAGCGGCAGAGTGTTCATCCGCGTCATACACATCAGCTTCGGCATTCCGTTGATTTCCGCTGAGCACGAGCCGCATTTTCCTGCCTTGCAGTTCCAGCGACAGGCAAGATCGCCAGCCTGCTCGCCCTGAATTTGCAGAACGGCATCGAGCACGACCATTCCTTCGGAGATTTCGGTCGTATAATCAACAAGTCCGCCTTTTTCGCGGTCGCCGCGCCAGATTTTGAATGTCGCTTTAGCCATTTAACCCATCTCCTCAATAATTTGTTTTAACTCGGCAGGCATTTCGGGAATCGGCACGCGCGTAATTTGCATTTCGCCATCCGCGCCTTTTTTAATCGTGAAATTAAATTTGGCAAATTCCGGGTCTTTCGCCGGATAATCGTCACGAAACTGCCCGCCGCGGCTTTCCTTTCGCTCGATTGCCGCGAGCGTGATTGCTTCGGAAACATTTAGCAAATTGTGCAAATCGAGCGCCGTGTGCCAGCTTGGATTAAAATCAATATTGCCTGTCAGACTGATTTTTTCCCGACGCTCTTTAAGTTTTTCGATGCCGACCAGAGCGCGTTGCATCTCGTCTTCAGTTCTGACAATCCCAACCAAATCCTGCATCATATCCTGCAAATCGTGTTGAATCGCAAAGGGATTTTCGCCGTTTGTCCGGTCAAACGCTTCCAATGACCAGCGCACGGTTTTTTCAATCTGCTCGTTGTTGATACTTCCAAGATTGTTTTCCCGCGCAAATTTCGCCGCGTATTCGCCCGCGCGTTTGCCGAAAACTAATAAATCGGAAAGCGAGTTTCCGCCGAGACGATTTGCGCCGTTGATTCCTGCGGCGCATTCACCGGCGGCAAACAGTCCCGGAACGGTTGACTCCTGCGTGTCTGCATTAACGCGAATTCCGCCCATAATGTAATGCGTCGTCGGTCCGACTTCCATCGGCGTCGTCGTAATGTCCAAATCCGCAAGCTGCTTGAACTGGTGATACATACTCGGCAGCTTTTTCTTGATGTGTTCGGGCGCATTTGAAATTTTTTCTTTAATCCACGCAATATCGAGATAAACGCCGCCGTTCGGTGTTCCGCGTCCCGCTTTTACTTCGCGGACAATACATCGCGCAACGTGGTCGCGCGTCAGAAGCTCCGGCGGGCGACGCGCGTTTTTGTCGCCTTGGGTGTAGCGCCAGCCTTCTTCCTCGTTGTCGGCGGTTTGGTCTTTGTAATTGTCGGGAATGTCGTCGAACATAAAACGCCGACCTTCGCTGTTTCTCAAAATTCCGCCTTCGCCGCGCACGCCTTCCGTTACCAGAATTCCGCGTACGCTCGGCGGGTAAACCATTCCGGTCGGATGAAATTGAATGAATTCCATATCAATCAATTCCGCGCCCGCATCGTAAGCCAGAGAATGTCCGTCACCCGTTCCTTCCCAACTGTTGCTCGTGATTTTATACGCGCGTCCGATTCCGCCCGTCGCCAAAATCACAGCTTTTGCCTTAAAAATCCGAAATCTTCCGTGTTCGCGCTCGTAGGCAAACGCGCCGACAACGCGGTCGCTGTCTTTGAGCAGGGAAATCACGGTGACTTCCATATAAACCTCAATGCCCTGATGAATGCCGTGATCTTGAAGCGTGCGAATCATCTCCAATCCCGTTCGGTCGCCGACGTGAGCCAGACGCGGATATTTGTGTCCGCCGAAATTTCTCTGCAAAATCCGCCCGTCTTTTGTCCTATCGAAAACAGCGCCCCAAGCTTCTAATTCACGAACGCGGTCGGGAGCTTCTCTGGCGTGAAGCTCAGCCATTCGCCAGTTGTTGACGTATTGACCGCCGCGCATCGTGTCGGAAAAATGGACTTTCCAATTGTCCCGGTCGTCAACATTCGCCATCGCCGCCGCCATTCCGCCTTCAGCCATTACGGTGTGCGCTTTTCCGAGCAGTGATTTGCAGACCAATCCGACGGAAACGCCCGCCGCCGATGCTTCGATTGCCGCGCGAAGTCCCGCGCCGCCAGCGCCGATTACCAGAACGTCATGCTCGAATGTTTGATATTCCGCCATTAAAGAATTCTCCAATCAGACCAGATTCCCATCGAGCAAAGACGGACATAAATGTCGGAAAATCCGACAACGAAGAGGCTGAACCACGCAAACCACATATGTCTGCGATTGAGAGAACTGACGCAGTTATAAGTCGCGCAGCGCAATGGCTTATCAGAAAGCTGGTCGCATTTTCCGCCGACCAGATGGCGCAGAGAATGGCAGCTAAACGTATAACCGCCCAGAAAAAAAACATTTGCGGCAAGCACAATCGTGCCGACTCCGATTCCGAAAGAAGCGTTTCCCGATGCATCGGTAAACCAAAGCGCTTTCCAGACATCGTGTACCAGAAAAATTAAAAATATCAACGCAAGATAAAGAAAATAACGATGGATATTTTGGATAACAAGCGGAAATTTTCGTTCGCCGCGATAGCTGTGGCGCGGTTCGCCGACGGCGCAGGCGGGCGGATCAGCCCAGAATGCCTTGTAATATGCGCCGCGATAATAATAACAGGTAAAACGGAAACCGGCGGGCGCCCAGAGAATAAGTAATGCAGGCGAAAAAGGCAGCCAATCGGGAATCCACGCGGGTTTCGCGCCGAATAAACTATGCTCCGAGCCGAATAATTCGGGCGAATAAAACGGCGAAAGATAGTTTGCGCCGTTTCCCGTGTACAAATAATGTTCGCCTTGAAACGCTGCCCACGTCGAATAAACAACAAAAGCGGACAAGGCTAAAAAAACCAGTAAAGGATATAACCACCAAGCGCCTTTGCGCGTAGTTTGACCGAAAGAACGCCGTTTTAAGGGAACAATTGTGGAAGCCATATTAGCCGTCAAATTTCAAACCGGAAGCTTTTTTATTTCAATTAGCTTTGTAAAATAAAACATTTCCTCGGTAAGACGCAACGGTTAATTCGGCTGCGCGGGAAGGAATCAAGGAATTTGAATTTCCGCGAGCAGTGGAAAATGGTCGGAAGCCGTTTTGACAATCTCCGGCTGCTTAATGATTTCGATTGATTTCAGAGAATCGCCGTTTCGTGCCGGGAGAAAAACGTAATCGAGCCGGACGTGCGTGTCCCAAACCGGAAAAGTGTGTCCGATGTCATCCGGGTAAAGATAACGAAAGCCGTCAATGTAGCCCGCGTCGAGTAGCGTCTGGACGGCTTCGCGTTTGATGTCTCGCCCGGAAATCCAAATCAAAGCGCGAATCCAGAGCGGCATTTTCGGCAAATTAAATCGCTCGCCCGGCGCGAGAGTGTTGAAATCGCCGACCAGCGTGTGAAAACCTTCCTGGTGCTGCTTGATGCCTTCCAGAAGCGAGCGTATTTCTCGCGCGCGTTTCGCTTCGCTCCATTTGGAAAAACGCGGTTTTAAATGCAGACCGAAAATCCGCGAATGATTATCGGCTAAGACTATTTCCAGAAAAGAATGAGTCGAGCCGCGCGGATAATGCCAGCAATAATCGGCGATTTCGATTTTTGAGGCGAAAGCAATCGAATGCGCCCGGCGCGCGCCGACAACGCTCATTCCGCAATCGGCGGCGATTTGTTCGATAACGGCGGGCGCATAGGCTTCCTGAAAAACAACGATGTCGGGCGCAACCGCCTTGACGACTTCCGCGATTTTCTTGCCGCGATTTTGCCCGCCGAAACGAATGTTGTAGCTAAGCAGTCGAAGCTGTATCACTGTTGTTCTCGGTTTCTTCCGGTTCGACAATCATAAAAAACGGCTGCCCGAAAAAGTCGCGGATATACATATAAACATCGGCGGTCGCGTGAATATTTACCGGGCGTCCGACCATCGCTTGCAGCTCGCGGCGAAATCGGTCGAGTTCCGGCGTCGCAATATCTGGGTCTTTGTCGCCGAGCGGTTTGCTGTGGAAACCCGGAATATAATAAGAGCCGAACATCGCCAGCGATTCCGCGCCGTGAAAAGTCAAATCCAAATCCGACGTTCCTTCGCCTTTTGAATCAAACGGCGTTCCGTCTTCGTACCGGGCGTTGGTAACGACGCTGCCGCGCAAAGACGCGCTGTTCGCGGGAGGCAGCCATTCTTTAATGCGCTGACAGAAATCCTCGTAAAGCTGCTCGTCGCCGTTGAAGCCGAGAAGGATAATTCGTTTGCGGATTTCGTCTTCGCTCAACGCGCTGACATCTTCGGTCAAAATCGTCTCTTCGTTTTCAATAATGTTTTCAGCCATAATTTAAGTTTTATAAAAAATCAAAATCTGTTCTGTACGCAATCAAACCAAAATATATTTGTCCGTTTGCGTACAGATTGTCCGCGCGCGGTTTGTAACAATAACGAACACTCAGAAAAGTGTGAGTAGAAACGATTAAGGATAACTTTATTTGTGAAAGGAAGGAAAAAGAATATGGCAGCCGAAGAAAACAAAGGAAAAGGAACTACCGGCGGAGGAGCTGGAACCGGCGGACAAGCAGCCGGAAAAGCGGCATCAACCGGTCAGGGCGGACAGCAGATTTCCGGTGAACAGATTTTCACCACAACCGAAGAAAACACGGGCGGTGAATCGTTTGCCACAACCGGCGCGGGCGATACTTCGACGACCGGCGGCGTTAGCGGGGGCGGCGAAAGTAAAGCGAATCTTTCAGACGCTGTGAGCGGCGTCGTCAGCGGCGACACCAGCAAAGCGAAAGATATGTTGAATCAAGCTAAAACCGCGACCGGGGAAGTCGCAAGTCAGGCTCTCGGACAAGTTCAGGAAAAAGCCTCGACTTTCGTTGATACGAAAACCAGCGATGTCGCGCAAAGCTTAACAGGCGTCGCCGACACTGTGCGGCAATTTACTGAAACTCTACGGACAAATCAGGACACTCCAATCGCTCAAACCGTCGCGCAATACGGCGATACGGTGACAAATCAGGTCGAACGAATCGCCGATTATCTCGACCGCGCCGATTTGCAGAAGTTAACGCGCGATGTTGAGAGCTTTGCGCGCAGAAATCCCGCGATTTTCATCGGCAGCGCATTTGCATTGGGCATTGTAGCGGCGCGCTTTATTAAATCGAGCCAACGGCGTCCGCTTCCAGCCAACAGACAAATCACAGCCGGGACAAGTCGCCGGGGAATCGGGACAACGGGCGGAACAGCCGACATCAATCGCGGAACAACGGGTACGACAACCACCAGCGCCACTATTGCAACCGGGGAACCGCCGGCATTGGGAAAAACTCTGCCGAGCGTTGATTCTCCGACGACCGACACGGGCGCTTCCGATACGGGGACGACACCGCAGCTTTAATGCTTGAGCGACAGGAGGTAAACTATTATGGCGCAACCAATTAATCAAATGCGGCAGCCGCAAAATCAGGAAGACCGGAGTCTCGGCGATTTGTTTGCGGAACTGGCAACCGAAACCAGCCAGCTCGTCCGTCAGGAAGTCGCTCTGGCGCAAACGGAAATAACGAATAAAGCCACGCGCGTCGGGAAACAAGTCGGTTATCTCGTAGTCGGCGGCGCAGTCGGTTACGCGGCGCTGCTCGTCGTTTTAGCAGCCGTGACAATGGGCTTGGGGAGAATAATCGCTTCGCTGACAGGCTGGACTGAACTGACTTCTGCGGCACTTGCCGCACTTATTGTCGCAGTTATCGTCGGCGTCGTAGCGTATTCGCTCGTGACGAGCGCATTGGCTAAACTCCGCGAAACGAGTTTGGCACCGAATCAAACAATTGAATCTGTGAAGGAGGATGCACAATGGCTGAAGAACCAGGTAAGTTAAGCAGAATTTCGGATGACGATGAAAGCACAGACGCCGTTTCAACGGCGGCGGGTGCGACTGATACATATTCGACCGGCAGACTTGGAGATTATCCTGCATCCGACACCGAAACCCGTGGGCTTGACGCAAACACAACGGACGAGGAAACCACGGAGGACACTGAACAGATTCGGGCGCAAATCGAAGAGACGCGCAGTCAAATGAGCGAAACTATTGATGCGATTCAGGAAAAACTGAGCATGTCGAATATCAAAGAACAAGTTTCGGATCAAATTAACAGCGCAGTCGATACGGCGAAAGATGCCGTTTACGACGCGACTATCGGAAAGGCTGGAAAATTTATGCAAAATGTAGGTAGAAGTTTAAGTGATGTAACTGGAAGTGTTGGCAGAGGTTTAAGCGATGTCACCGGAAATGTCGGAAACGCTTTGTCGGACACGGGTATTGTCGAAACCGTTCGCCGCAATCCGCTTCCGTTTGCTTTAATCGGACTCGGCGTCGGAATGCTCGCGCTGCAATCGCGCCGAAGAACTACGACTAGATTGTCGTCGCCTTCGTATAGCTACGATTATGACGCCGGAAATTACAACGAAGGCGATTATGATTATGACGGCGGTACTGAACACCGAACCGGACGCGGCAGAGGCACTCGTTCAACGTTGAAAAGCGCGACAAGAACCGTCAGCGGCGCGGCAAGCACGGCTGTCGGAGGCGTTTCAACCGCAGCCAGCACCGCTTATTCGGGCGTTTCAACGGCGGCGAGCACGGCTTATGACGGTTTGACGAGCGCAGCCGGTTCGGCTTATGAGGGAATCGGAACCGTCGGAACGCAGGCTCGGCAAATTGCCGGAACAGCTCAAGACCAATACGAATATTATCTCGAAGAAAACCCGCTCGCAGTCGGCGCAGTGGCTTTGGCTGTCGGCGCGGCGGTCGGATTTATGATTCCTTCGACCGAAACCGAAGGCGAATTGATGGGCGAATACCGCGACTCGCTCGTGGAAAAAGCCGGAGACGTAGCACGCGGCGCACTCGACAAAGTACAGCAAGTCGCGGGCGAAGTTTCCCGCACCGTTCAGGAACAAGCAGGCAGCCAAGATTTGGTTCAATAAAATTGGTGTTTTCACCACAAAGAGACAGAGGCACAGAGATTTTTATTAATTTTCTCTGTGCCTCTGTCTCTTTGTGTGAATTATTTGTTTATCGGGTAAGTCTGTAAATTAAAAGAGCCGCGCGTTTTATTTGTCTCGGCAAAGTATCCAAATCCGCATATTCGCCTTTGGCGTGCGATCTTCCGCCGGTTGCGCCCAAACCGTCGAGACCGGGCAAAAGATGCGCGACGTAAGCGATGTCGCCCGCGCCGCGCTCGCCTGGGTCTTGCGCCTCGATTTTTCCAAAACCCAAATCCTGACTCGCCGCGTCAAGCTGTTTTAAAATCGCATAATTCCCCTCGGTCGGAGACATCGCCGGAATCCCGTCGGAAAAAGTGATTTTCGCCTGCGCGCCAGACAAATTCCTGGCGACGATTTCGCGCATTTTGGTGCGCGCCGCTTCCTTTTGCTGTTCGCTGATAAACCGCAAATCGCCGCGCACAGTTGCTTTTGCTGCAACAACGTTCGATTTTCCCCAAGTCGTCAGATTTCCTTCTTTTGATTCAACATCTGTTCCTCCCGCAATCACCGACGGATTGAAGGTTAAATATTTTTCGCCGCGAAGAGTCTCGTAAAATTGATTGATAATCCGCGCGGCTTCAAAAATCGCGCCGTTGCCCATACTTTCTTTAAAGATTTGACTGGAATGTCCGGTTTTCGCCGTCACTTCCAACGTCCAACTGCTCGCGCCGCGCCGCCCGACAGTTGCTATGCCGCTTCCGCCGCCTTCAAAACTCAGCGCCAAATCGCTGCGCTTCGCCGCCGCAATCATATCGCCTCGGCTGATTGATTCCGGTTCGCCCGAATTTTCCTCATCGCCCGTCAGTAAAACAATAACTTGCGCGTCTTTGAGCGCGCCCGCAGCGTGCAGAGCTTTCAAAGCATAAAACAAAACCACGTTTCCCGCCTTCATATCCGAGGAACCCGTGCCGTAACCTCGATTGCCTTCGCGCCGAAATTTTTCGCCCGTCAAAACCGTGTCGAGATGTCCGAGAAGCAGCACACGCTTGCCTTTTGTTCCTATTTTTTCAGCCAAAAGGTGCCCGCCGCGCCGCATCTCGGCTGGCATTTCAATCCATTTCGTCGTAAAACCCAAAGCGTCAAATTCAGTTTTAAAAACAATTCCAACCTGTTTGACGCCCGCCATATTTTCGGTCGCGCTTTCGATGTTCACGCTTTTTTCGAGAAGCGAAACGGCATCGTTTTGGTGCGCGTCAATGTAATCAATGATTTTCTGTTCTTCGGCTGATATTTTTTGTGCCTGAACAAACGCCGCGCACAAAGAAAGAAATGCAAAAGCGGTGATTATTGTTTTGAATATATTTTTCATTTGAGTTTTTTGGTAATTCAGTTTTGCGCTCAACAATATAAAGTAAAAAGGCGAGACTTGAAAATCTCGCCTTCTTGTTTCAGATTTTTAATTGATTAAGAATTGCTTTGCATTGTATCTTTCCCAAATTCCCTGAACAGTTTATCGAGCCACAAATTCGACAGTTTTTCCTGCACGCTGTTGGCTTTCAGGCGTTCGTTCAGGTTTGAAAAATCAACGCGGTCGAGCGATTGATCTTGATTAAAACAAGAAAAGACAAAAGATTCTTCGCCCGTGTGCGGGTCAACGTGGCGCTGCAAACATTGGGCGCAGATTTCTTTCATCATACACTGCATCGGCGAGTTGATTGAGCCGATGGCTTCGTGTTCCTGTTTCAGATACGGAGCTAAAACCGAGTGACGCGCTTCCTTGACGGCGTTCATCATTCTGTCCGAGCCGATGGCGATAATGCGGTCAACCGTTTTTAAATCAAACTGCGGCTCGCCAATCTCGCCGTTCACATAAGCGAGCATTGCTTGAACGATGTTGCCGCGATAATGACGGTCTTGCGGACGATGCGGCTGAATCGCCTCACCTTTGTCGGTCGTCCAAATCACCTGGTCAACCGAGTTTTCGATTTCCTCGCGCCGGAAAATATCTCCGCCGTCTTTGTAACCGGCGAAATAAATAATTCGGTTGTTTTTCGCGCGCATCGCTTTGGCGATTGAAAACAAAACAGCGTTTCCAAGTCCGCCGCCAGCTAGCAGGACAGTTTCGTTTTCGGGGATTTCGGTCGGAGTTCCGGTCGGTCCCATCACAATAACTTCTTCGTTTTCTTCCAAAAGCGAACACATTCTCGAACTTGTTCCCATTTCGAGAACAATCATCGAAAGCAAGCCCTTTTCGACATCAACCTCCGCGCCCGTTAGCGCGAGGTTTTCCATCAAGAGCTTTGTTCCTTTTAACTGCAAGGCGTGAGTTTCAAAGTTTTGCAGACGATAAAATTGTCCGGGTTGAAATTGTCTGGCTTGCAGCGGCGCGCGGACGACGACATCAACAATATTCGGCGTCAGGCGTTCGACGCGCACAACGCGCGCGACAAGCTGGTCTTCGAGCGTTTCAATTAAATTTGTAAATCCGGTTTCGTCCCACTGGATTGAATCCGAAATTTCATCGGCAAAAATTTCGACGACTTTTTCATAACCGTCTTTTGCCGAAGCCATTGCTTTGACAACGTTTCCGGCGTATTGCGGGTGATTATCGCCGTAATAAGTGATGAATTTGCCGTTTTCTTCGTACGATGTGAAAAATCCGGTTTCGCCTTTTTCCGCCGGAATGACCGCGAGCTTGCCGTTTTTCACCAATTTATGCGGCAGGAAATATTGTTTCCATTCGTCGAGCTGAAACGTGCCGGGTTTTTCTTTTTCGTAAATCACGTTCGGCGCGGTTCCCGCCGCGACGCAAACGGTACGCGCCGGAAATTCGACCGTTTCGCCCGTGTTTTCAAATTTTCCGGTTTCCGAGTTGTGTCTGACACGCTCGAAAACGAGAGCTTTGACGGCGTTGTATTCATCCGGCACAGCTTCGCGCGGGTCGAAAAGCTCGATGAAATTGATTCCTTCTTCGAGCGCCTTTTGGATTTCTTCGTGGTTCAAACGATACGCGGGCGAATCCTGCATTCGTTTGCGATAAACGAGCGAGACGCCGCCCCAATCTTTAACGAGCGAAACCAAATCCGGTTTTTCTCCGGCTTTTTCCGCGCGCTCGCGTTCCTCTCGGACGGCGCGACCGTGTGCTAAAAATTCCTGACAAATTCCAAGTTCTTCTTCATTAAATTGTTCGAAAACCGCCGTTTCGCCGATTTCCAACGCGAGTTTTTCATGCGTGTTAAGCATTTTTTCGACTTGAACGGGATAATACGCGGCAATTTCGGTTGCGGTATCAATTCCCGTTAAACCGCCGCCGATGACGACAGCCGGCAGTCTAACCTGCAAATTGGCGAGCGTATCTTTTTTGAATGCGCCATTTAACTGCAAAGACATCAGAAAATCCGAAGCCTGACGAATTCCGCGAATCAAGTTGTTTTTCATCCGCACGATTGTCGGGCGTCCCGCTCCGGTCGCAATCGCAATATGGTCAAAACCGAAATCCCAGGCGTCTTCAATCGTCAGAGTTCCGCCGAAACGGATTCCGCCGTAAGCGCGGAAATACGGATTTCGCTCAAGAAGAAGTTGCAAAACAGTCAGAAAATTTTTGTCCCAGCGAACCGTGATTCCGTATTCCTGCACGCCGCCGAAGCCCGACAAAACGCGGTCGCTCAATGGCTGGCGCAAATCGTCGGCGTTTTTGATCGGCGCGGGCGTTTTTCCATTTCGCCCGGTTAAATCCGCTGCAAGCGGTTCGATTTTTAAACCGTCCACGCCCACAACACCGAAACCTTCGTTCAAAAGATAATGCGCGAGCGTATAGCCTGCCGGACCCATTCCGACTACGAGGACGTTTTTGCCGTTGTAAGGCAGCGCGTAAGGGCGTTTGGCTTTCAAAGGATTCCAGCGCGTCAGCAGGCTGTAAATTTCAAAACCGTAAGGCAGTTCCAGAACGTCGGTCAAAACCGAAGTTTCCGCCTGCGGAATATTGACCGGCTCTTGTTTCTGGAAAATGCAGCCTTTCATACAATCATTGCAAATCCGGTGTCCCGTTCCAGCGCACATCGGATTATCAATCACGACCAGCGCGAGCGCCGCAATCGAATCGCCGTGCCGTTTCATCAAGTGCATTTCCGAAATCTTTTCTTCGAGCGGGCAGCCGGTCATTTTGATTCCGAGCGGATTGCGTTTGATCGAGCCGTCTTTTTCGTGAAAACCTTTCGAGCAGGAATCTTTCGAGCGTTCGTGGCAGATCAAACAATAATCGGTTTCGTACAAAGCCTCGCGCTGTGTGCCGCGCGGGTCGGTCAAATCAAAACCGTCGCGGCGGCGAATATGTTCGGGAAATTCCTGAATCAGTTCGGGCAAACCGTTTTCCCCGCGCGGTCGAATGACGTGAACGAGATTTTGATAATCAAGCTGATGCGGCACTCGAAACGATTGCCAGCCGCGCACATTGCGTTTGGCTTCGGGTTTAAATGAATGAACAGCCGCCCATGCTTCCAAGAGACGCAAATAAGTTTTGACCGCGAGCAAATCGTCTTCGGCTTCAGGGTTTAAATCGGATTGAAATTGCCGCAAAATTTCAGTTGTTTCAACCGAATTGAGTTTTCGCAAAACCTCTCGTTCCGCGTCTGTTAATTCCTGTTTTTTTGTCAGAGCTTCTTCGATGGCGAGAAGTTGAATCGTAATTTTTGAAATGGTCAGCTCATCGTCCTGCGGATCGAAAATGTCCGCAAAAGCGGTTTGCTCCAAATTGAGCAGGCTCGCATTGAGCGCATCCAAATCAAATGCGACGGCTTGTTCGGCTGGAAACTTTTTGATCGCGCGGCGCTGGATGAAAAATTTAAATTGCCAAACCGGGTCTTGTTCTTTGACCGATTGCACAAGGCTTTCGCGGCGCGGCTCGATGTTAAAAAGGCGCGCGATGAAGTTTGAAAGATACGGCGCTGCGTCGGTTAAAATTTTTGATTCGACTTTTTGTTCGTAATTGGCACCTCGCACGGCGATATACTGCATCAAAGCGGAGTGCAATTCGGCATTTTCCTGTTTGATTTCGTCGTAAAACGTTTCGGCAAGCTCGCGCAGGCGTTCGGGTTTGTATAAATCCGCGTAGGAGAAACCTCCGATGCCGAGTTCAAAATTCGATTTTGTATCAAATGCCTTTTCGGCATCAGTTTTTGACATAAAAATTCAATAAAATTTGTCTCAAATAAAGTTTGTGAAATATTTCGTATTATTTCCAAATATAGCATTTGACGCTTTCGAGCGACAAAAGAGCATATTTTGATTTAGATGAAGCTTTCGCCGCGCGGTTAGCAATTTATTTGGCAAATATTGGGTTTTGAGTTTGTTTTTTACCGCGATATGATAAAAAGCGGCTTTGATTGGCTGGCTAAACTCGCCGATTGTGTTAAAATACCGCTTTTCGGATTGAATTTACTCAACGGTTTTTATTCAATTTATCTTCCGCTTTCTTAAGAGGTACTGATTTATATGGCAAGAGATGAACGGCTGCTGCCGTTGCCCACTGCAACAACGGAATTGCAGACCTTACCACCGCAGGATATTCCTTCGACTTATTCGCCCGTTTACGACGGCGACCCGTTTGCCGAAGCGCGCTCCATTCGCGAATATATCAGCGTCGTTCTGAAACGCAAATGGATGATTTTGGCGATTGTTACCGTAATCACGGTTTGCACGGCGATTTATATGCATCGTCTCCCTTCGCAATATTCGTCTTCGGCGGAAGTTTTAGTTGAAACCCGCGCGCCGAAAAAATCGAGCGAATCGGTTTATATCAATTTCTGGTACGACACCAAATATTGGGACACGCAGGTTAAATTGATTCAAAGCCCGGAACTGATGCGCGACGCCGTGGTAACTTTGGGCTTACATCGCAATCCGAACCTGATCGCGGAACAACCCAAAGCGCCGAGCATCTTCGGAGCGATCACGAATATGATTACCGGCGCAAAACCGCCGACGGTCAAAACGCCGACGCTGCCTGTTTTAACCAGCGATTCGGATATTATTGATGTCGGCAATGTTCAATTGCCGCCCGATGAAGCAAAGCGCGCTGAAGAATACGGGAATTATCTGCTCGGCGGCTTGACGGTCGAACCGATTGAAAAAACCAATCTCATCACTCTCAAATACACGCACGTTAACCCGGAGCTGGCGTCAACTATCCCGAACGCCGTCGCAGTCGCGTTTATTGCCAGAGACGCAAAACGCGAAATGCAGGGCGCTATTCAGCAAACCGAAGATAATGCGAGACAAATCGTTGATTTGCAGACAAACATCAACAACCTTGAAAACGAGCGAATCACTTACATGAAGAGCAGAGATTTGCCGCTCCAGCAAGAACAAGGTCAAAGCTTATTGTCCAACCGTTTACAAAGTTACAGCACAAATTGGTTAACAGCCGAGAAAAATCGCCGCGATTTGCAAGCCGAATACGAAGCCGCCCAACGTGCCAAAAGCACCAATCAGATTATGGCGGTTGTTAAAGAAGGCTCGATGTTGGCTGAAGCTGATAAGCTAAAACGAATTCGCCAGGTTGAATTGGAAAAACGCCTGGAAACGATTGACGCAAAAATCGAAGAACTGACCAACAAAAAAGCACAGCTTTTAGTTAAATATACAGAAGAATACCCGGAAGTCATTCAGATTAACGAACAAATCAAAAACTGGGAAAAAACCAAAGAAACTACTCGGCGCGACAATTTACAAAAAATTGAGCAGGAAAGTCAGAAATTAGTGCGTGAGGCTGAAAACAATGTTCTGACCGGTCTGCAAGCCAAGCTACAGGCAGCCATTAGAACCGAAAATGAAGCAAAATCCTCCTACTTCCGTGAGCGCGCGGCGGCAAACGTACAAGGTCAAGATGAAATCAGATTGCTGACTTTGACGCAGGAAATCGAAACCAACCGCAAGCTGCTCGATAACGCATTGCAGCGTCAAAAAGTGCTTGAATTGGAAAAAAACGATTCGCGTCCCAACAACATCAAGGTGACGCGCCGCGCCGAAGCCGCCGGGCAGGTCGGACCACAGCGCCAGCGCAATATTACGATTGCGTTTCTGGCTTCGCTGATCTTCGGCGTCGGTCTCGCGTTTTTGCTTGACTATCTCGACGATTCGATTAAATCGAGCGACGATGTGGGACGACATCTCGGCTTGCCGACGCTGGCGTTGATTCCGCATTACGGCAGTCTCGAGCGCTCTGTAGCGCGCGGCAAACAGCTCGCAACAGGCAGTCCCGCCCCAAGCAGCAGCGGAGCGTCAACGGCGTTGGCGGCGCTCGATGATTCGCGTTCCGCGCTCGCCGAAGCGTATCGCCATTTGCGAACGAGTTTGCTGTTTTCCTCAGCCGGAAAACCGCCGCAGACGATTCTCGTCACGTCTTCGCAACCGTCTGAAGGCAAAACTACGACCGCCATCAATACGGCAATCACGCTCGCTCAAGCCGGAGCCGAAGTTGTCCTGATTGATTGCGATTTGCGCCGCCCGCGCCTGCATCATCATTTTCAACTCGAAAACACGCACGGTTTGACAAACTTTTTGTCAGGCGAGCGCAACACGAGCGAATTGATCAAAGAGTGCGACAAGCTGCCGAACTTGAAAATCGTCACCAGCGGTCCGATTCCGCCGAATCCGGCGGAATTGTTAAGCTCAATCGAGATGCGAAACTTGATAGACTTTTTGCGAAGCAATTTCAAGCACGTCATTATTGACTCGCCGCCCGCGATTTCCTTTACCGACGCGGTGATTCTTTCGACTCTGGTTGACGGTGTGATTATCGTGGCGATGGTCGGCAAAAGCTCGATTCATATGATCAAACGCTTCAGACAACGACTGACCGGAGTCGGCTCGCGCATTTACGGCGTTGTGCTGAACGGTTTGAAACGACACTCGGTTGACTACGGCTATTACGGCTACGGTTACAGTTATTACTATACCTACAACGACGATGAAGCCGCCTCTAACGGAAACGGCAGCACGAACGGAAACGGAACAAAGAAATCGTAATAGATTTTCAATTCAAAAAAAACGAGGCTTTTATAAGCCTCGTTTTTTTTGTTCCGCAAAATCGCTCAAAGCCGTTTTCCAATCCGGCAAAGGCTCGAATCCTAATTTTTCCGAAATCAAACAACGCAGTTTGGAATTATCGGGGCGCGCAGCCGGACGCTGCAGCGACGCGCTTAAAATATCGGTGACTTGTCCGGCTCTGACGCCGGGAACCGTGCGAAGGAATCCGGCATAGGTCGTTCCTTCGCCGGAATTTACGACGTGGTAAATCCCCGGCAAATCGGCTTCGGCAAGCTCGCGCAAACGACGCGCTAAATCCGGCGCGTAAGTCGGCGTGCCGAATGTGTCGTTAATCGCCGTGATTGATTTTCCGGCGAGCAGCAATCCGACGCCCTGACTCAGGAAATTCCTGCCGCCTTCTCCGAAAATCCAGCCGCTGCGAACGACGATTGCTCGCGCGAGTGTCGCTTGCGCCAGACGTTCGCCCGCCAGCTTTGCCGCTCCATATTTGCTCAGCGGATTCGGGTCGTCGCGCTGCGTGTAATAACCGAAATTCGCGCCGTCAAAAACATAATCCGTCGAAATCGTTACCAGATTTGCGCCGATCTTGCGACAACCTAGAGCCAAGTTTTCCACGCCGTAAGCATTCGCCGCCCAATTTCTTTCGTCGTCCGTTTCGCAGCCGTCAACGTTCGTCCAAGCCGCGCAGTTAATGACCGAATCGGGTTTTTCACGCTGCAAAAAGGCAAAAACAGATTCGCGGTCGGCAATGTTCAAATCTTCGTGCCGGGTTGGAATAACTTCGTCGCCGATTGATTGGCAATAGCTAACGGTCGCTCTGCCGACGAGTCCGGCTGCGCCCGTGATTAAAATTTTCATAAATTGCTGTAGCGGCATAAATCGCTCAGCGAAAGATTGCCGCCGCACAAAATTAAAACTATGTTGTCGTACGGGTTGAATTGATCTTTTAAACGCAAAGCCGCCGCCAGCGTGCAGGAAGACGCCGGTTCGGTCAACACTTTCAATCTTTCGAGAATGAATTTTAGGGCTTTGACGGCTTCGCTGTCGGAAACGACTGTTACGCTTTCGATATTTTCCTGCGTTAATCGCAAAGTTCTAAGCGAAACCGCAGGCGCGCCGAGAGTTTTGGCAATCGAAGTAATCGCCGGAAGCTCTACGATTTGTCCGGCGTCGAGCGCTTGCGACATTGCATCCGCGCCTTCGGTTTCTACGCTCCACATCCGCGCTTTCGGTTTGAGCGCTTTAATTGCAATCGAAACGCCGCCCGCCATCCCGCCGCCGCCGATGCTTGCAAAAACATCGGTCGTTTCCGGTAAATCTTCCAGAATTTCCAAACCGATTGTTCCTTGCCCGGCAATCACGAGCGGATCGTCAAATGGATGAACTAAAACGCGCCCTTCGGCTTGATAATGCTCAAGCTCGGCAAATGCGGCGGCAATCGTCGGCAGCAATTCTATTCTCGCGCCGTATCCGCGCGCGGCGTCGAGGTAATTTTGCGGAGTCGTTTCCGGCATTAAGATAACGGCGTCAACTCCCAAAACGCTCGCGGCATAAGCGACTGCCTGCGCGTGATTTCCACCGCTGACGGCAACTACGCCCGCTCGTCTTTCCGCTTCCGATAAACTCAGCAGTTTGTTAAAAGCGCCGCGAACTTTAAACGAACCTGTTTTTTGAAACAATTCGAGCTTGACGAAAACGTTTGTTCCCAAAAGTCGGCTGAGCGCCTCGCTTCGTTCGAGTCCGGTGCGTTTAACGAACGGTTTGATTCGCTCGCTCGCCTGTTTAATTGCAGCTAAATCCATAATTTTTCCCAACAGAAACACGACCGTAAGGGAGTATGTAAAAATAAAGCACACTTCCTTACGGTCGTGTTTCTGTTGCGGCTTTGATTTCAAATCCGTATTGCCGGCGAAAATAATTCTGATATTCGCCGCTCCTGACACGCGCCACCCAATCCTGATTTTCCAGATACCAGCGAACCGTTTTTTCCAAACCGCTTTCCCAGGTCTCACGCGGTTTCCAGCCTAATTCGGTTTCGATTTTCTTGGGATCAATCGCATAACGGCGGTCATGTCCGAGACGGTCTGTGACAAATTTTATCAAGCTGTGCGGTTTGCCGAGAGCGTCCAAAATTGATTTCACAACATCCAGATTTTCACGTTCGTTGCGCGCGCCGATATTATAAATTTCTCCCGTTTTACCTGTTTCCAAAACCTGCCAAACGGCGCGCGCGTGGTCGTCAACAAAAATCCAATCGCGCACGTTTTTCCCGTCGCCGTAAACCGGCAGCGGTTCATCGTTGAGCGCGTTGGCAATCATCAGCGGAATCAGTTTTTCGGGAAACTGCCGATGTCCGTAATTATTGCCGCAGCGCGTAATCACCGTGTCGAGTCCGAAAGTGTGTTGAGCGGCGCGGACAAAATGCTCGGCGGCTGCTTTCGACGCGGCGTAAGGCGAGTTCGGCGCGAGCGGCGAAGTTTCCGTGAAAAATTCATCGGAATCGTCCGGCAAGCTGCCCATTACTTCATCGGTCGAAATCTGACAAAATCGTCGGACATTTTTTGCGCGAGCGGCGTCGAGCAAAACTTGCGTCCCTAAAACATTGGTCAAAACAAATTCGTTGGCGGATTGAATGCTGCGGTCAACGTGCGATTCGGCGGCGAAATTGATGATGGCGTCCGTTTCTTCGGGCAAAGCTGCGAGAACCGCCGCGCGGTCACAGATGTCGCCTTTGACGAAATTGTATCGGCTTTCATCAACGCCGTTTAGGTTTTCAAGATTTCCGGCGTAGGTTAAAGCGTCGAAATTTGTGATTTCAACGTCATCAGTTTCGGACAAAATCAAATGGATGAAAGCCGAACCGATAAACCCTGCGCCGCCCGTGACAAAAAACTTTCTCATCGTTGTTTCAAAAATTTTTGAGCAAATATCAATTTGCCGAAATACAAAAAACAGAAAATTAACAGGGATAAAAGGATGAAAGGGATTGATAAAAACAAGAAATATCTCCTTTATCCCTTTCATCCCTGTTAATTCTTTGTCTTTCACTTTAATGAAATATGCTCTAGCTTTCCAATCTTCGCATCTCGCGCAAAATTAAATCCGCGTGTTGTCGCGGATTGTTGATATTTTTCAGCACGATTGTCGCGCCGCTTTCGCCCGCGTTGTCAATGACGAGATTTCCGTAACCGAAAAGTCGCTGCCGGAAATTGGCTGAAACCGTTACATCCTGAATCTTGCCGAGCGCGACAAATTGAGTTTGCCGACTGAAAAAGCCCGTGTCAATTTCGAGCTTGGCGTCCGTTAATTTGTAGCGCATCAAATTGCGCCGGAAATGATAATAAGCCGGAATCAAAAACAGCAGCAGAGCGAGCAAAACCGACAAAACCATCAACCAAACAGACAGCCCGAAAACAACGCCGAGATAAAGCAGAATTCCGCCCAAAATCGCCGCGCCGAAAAACGCCGCCGCATAACCGATTTTCACGAAAAGCAGCGTCGGGCGAATGTTGAAAATCACCAGCTCTTTTTCATTGCTCGCAATTTGCGGTTTTTCACTCGGCGGTCGAGCGATAACCGTTTCTTCATCGGAAAACGAGCCGATTGTTTTGACGGCGCTCGCCGGTTCGCCGCAAACGCTGCAAAAACGTGCTGCTGCCGGAACTTCGGCGCCGCAATTGATACAAAACATATTCGTTCGCTCCTCGAAAAATCGGAATTTTAGAAGCGCGGTTATGATACAAAATTTACGTGCGGCGGCAAACCGAATAAAAAAATGGCGAAGTCTGAGGGAAGACTTCGCCTAAGTGACGAGAACAAAACTTTTTCTATTTTCTATTAAACTTTTTGTCGCATTTTTTTTTGGGAGAAATTTATTGCGTAGCGAGCCGGATTCGTCCGTCGGGCAATCTTTCGACCGCCGCGCTCGGCACGTAAATGGTTTTCGGCGGCTCGTTTTTCGCTACCTGCGGAACTTCTTTTTTCGCCAGTTGAGTGACGTTCGGGACAAAATTCGGATTGCGGATTTGCTCGTAACGCGCCGTGATTCGCGCGACGTAATCGCGGGTTTCGCGGTACGGCGGAATTTGATTGCCGTATTTCATCACAGCGCCTTCACCCGCATTGTAACCGGCAAGCGCGAGCCGCAAATCCTGACCGAAAGTGTCGAGCAGCCAGCGCATATATTTGACTCCGGCGTCAATGTTTTGCTGCGGATCGAAGATGTTCGTAACTCCGAATCTAACGGCGGTTGCGGGCATTAACTGCATCAACCCGCTCGCGCCTTTGTATGAAACCGCGCGGCGTTTAAAGCTCGATTCCTGATTCATCTGCGCGTAAATCAACAAAGGATCAACGTTGTAGCGCGCAGATGAAGTCGCAATATAATTGTCAACTACGACGTCGCCGGTCGTAAAGCTGCCGAGCGATTTATTAAAAGACATTCTCGCCGCCGGTTGCTGCTGCCAGGACGTTCCGGTCATTACAATCGGAACAACCGTTCTGTTTTTTGAGGTTTGCTGCGCGTTCGATTTCTTTTGAGTTTTGACAACAGGTTTCGAGGTGTCCGGCGCGTAAACTTTGACGCCGCTCGCCAGATCGAAATTATCTATGACGCGCTGGCGCGTTTGCGCCGAAGCCGCAGTAACCGTAAAAACGAGGCTGAATAAGGCGAAATAAAGACAGACTTTTCCCATCGGAATAGAGCGTTCCTTCCCGTTAATTTGAGATAAATCGGGCGAGTTAATTTATCGGATTTTTTTTTATTTTGTCTGTTAGCTGAAAAGAGACTTCACAAGCAGGCGCGATTTCGGCTCTGCTATCAAAGAGAAATTTCTATAGAAACTTGTTTTCCAGAAAATTAAACATTTTTGGCAAAGTTTTTTCATTTTGTTTAACACACCTTAAAATATTTCGGCTTGCTCTTGCGCTCGGTTCGTGGCAAATTCTTTGTTATTGATTCATTTAAAAAATTTTGAGGAGTTTTAGATTATGCCTAAAATCACAGCCGAAACCGCTGCGGGAACGGAAATGCTTGAAGCCGAAGCCGGGCGAAAATTGGTTTTGGCGCTTGAAGATCACGGTATTGATATTTTGCACCGCTGCGGCGGAAACGCTCGCTGCACGACTTGCCGCGTCGAAGTTTTGTCGGGCGATCCGGGCGAAATCGGCGAACCTGAGCGTGTGATTCTCGCCACCAAAACCGATTTGGGCGAGCGCACCAGACTTTCGTGTCAGATTCGCGTGATTGACGATTTGCATGTCAAAGTCATCCGTCAGGCGAGCGTTGAAGGAATTGATGCGGGAAATCGCCCGGTTGATTAACGCATTTCAATTGTTTCCGACGAAAATCAACAATCCGTTTTAAAAATACAAGGAGAAATTTATGGAAAATCAAAATTCAACATATCCGTTCAGTTTGCCGCCGCTGCCATATGCGTTTGACGCGCTTGAGCCGGTGATTGACGCGCAGACGATGCAGCTTCATCACGACAAACATCATCAGGTTTACGTTGACAATTTAAACAATGCGCTCAAAGACCACACGGAATTTCACAACCGTTCGCTCGAACAAATCTTGCAAAACATTTCGGAAGTGCCGGAAGCCGTTCGCACCGCTGTCAGAAATCACGGCGGCGGGCATCATAATCACTCGATGTTCTGGCAAATTATGAAACGCAACGACGGCGCTGCTCCGACGGGCGCGACTTTGCAGGCGATTGAAAAATCGTTCGGCAGTTTCGACGATTTCAAAACCGAATTTAACGAAGCCGGAACAAAACTGTTCGGTTCGGGCTGGGTTTTTCTCGTCGTTGACAACGGCGAATTGAAAATTCAGCCGATGCCGAATCAGGATTCGCCCTTGATGAACAATTTGCAGGTCGTGATGGGCAACGACGTTTGGGAACACGCTTATTATTTGAAATATCAAAACAAACGCGCCGATTATCTCAAAGCCTGGTGGGACGTGGTGAACTGGGAAGTTGTCGGCGAACGAATTAACAACTTTCAAACCGGAAAATAGAAATTCTAAAATCAATTGTGTTTGAAGCGCAAAATGCAAAAGCAAACGGGATGAGTTAAAATAAACTCATCCCGTTTGCTTTTTAAAATGATGCAGGAAGAAAAAGTTTTAATCAATAATTTTATTAAGAAAAAGAAAAAAGAGCGTCTGCCAAAACCGGACTGGCTCAAAATCAAGCTCGGCGATCCTACGAATCAAAACGAAGTTTTGCGGCTGATAGAAGGCTTGAAATTACACACGGTTTGTCAGGAAGCTCGTTGTCCGAACATTTTTGAATGCTGGACTGACCGAACGGCAACGTTTATGCTCGCGGGCGACACCTGCACGCGCCATTGTGGTTTTTGCGCCGTCAACAAAGGCAAACCGGGTGAATTAGACACCGAAGAACCGCGCCACGTCGCCGAAGCGGTGCGGCATTTGAATCTCGCGCACGCCGTGATTACGTCGGTCAATCGCGATGATTTGCCCGACGGCGGGGCGTCGCATTGGGCGGAAACGATTTTGCGCGTTCGTGAATTGAATCCGACGTGTAAAGTCGAAGTTTTAATACCCGATTTTAACGGCGACGAAGACGCTTTGAACGCGGTTTTGGTTGCGCGACCGGACGTTTTAAACCACAACACTGAAACAATCGCCCGGCTTTACCGCCGCGTGCGCCCCGATGCAAAATACGCGCAAACTCTCGAACTGCTCGAACGTGCTGCGAGTTTCCGCGACACGCAGTTTCCGCAGATGAAAACCAAAAGCGGAATTATGGTCGGACTCGGCGAAGAGTTTGATGAAGTCGTCGAATTGATGAAAGATTTGCGCTCGGTTTCGTGCGACATTATGACCATCGGTCAATATTTGCAGCCTTACGAACGCCGCCTGCCAGTCGAGCGATATGTCACGCCGCAAGAGTTTGCTGAGTGGAAGCGTATCGGTTTGGAAATGGGCTTTAAGCACGTCGAATCGTCGCCGCTCACGCGCTCGTCATATCACGCGCGGCAGCAAACCGAGTCCCGCGAGCAGCAAACAATTGTGCAAATTGCCGGAAATTAATCAGAGCATTGTTTCGCACACTTGAGTAAACGCTTTATAAAAGCAAACGGCTGTGTTTTGTATTTCGTTAATTTAAATCTGCTTTAGATTTACCATTTGCCGTTGGGCAATTCGTCAATCGAGACGAGCGAGCCGAAAAAGTCGGTTTTGCCGTGCAGACGCATTCCGTTTTGAAAACGCGACCAGGCGTCGGATTCGATTTTGTGTTTGTAAAGTTTGTTTTTGCCGCCCAATTCTTTGCAGAGCAGATTATAATTTTCGTCGCGCCCGGCTTCGCGTGTGCGAACGTTGTCAACCTCGATTGCCGCCCACTGCGGATTAAAATCGCTGCCCGAAGTCGTTTTCTCGCCCGCCGCAACCCATTTATCAATCAAAAAAGTGTAGCGCGTTCGGTAAACCGGAACTTCTTTGTAGATGGTTTCGGTTTTGTTGCGCGTTTTTGTCACGTCTTTGTATTTCGTGCGCGTGCAGTATTCGTCTTCAAAATAACCGTTTTTCTTGTTTTTGCGCCCGCAAACGTAGCGTTCCGTGCCATCGGAAACGCGCTCGGTATAAGTTTCCGGGACTTGCCTTGTGCCGTTCGGCACTCGGTCGGTGTGATGCAGCGCGGTTTCTTTTGACTGAACGCGCGCCGCAGACGGAACTTCACCTTCCCAAGCGGTTTCCCGAACGGTTTTATATTCTTCGAGACGAATCGTGCGCTGCCATTCAAGCCCGACAACTTCGATGTCACACGAATATTCAAGAGTCGAAATGTAAATCAGAACTCCGAATAAAACTACGAACAAAGCGCCCAAAGTTCCCGCCCCGAGTAAAGCGATTTTAAATAAACGGCTGCTGAAAAAGGATTTTTTCGGCTGCGTGTTTTGAAAATTTATAGCCGTCGCTGTTTGCGCCGCTTCCGTCCAATCGTTAACGCCGCGAATTTCTTCCTGAAGCTGTTTGTTTTCGGTGCTGCGCGCGCTTCCGCAGCTTGTGCAATTCCGGTCGAATGCGCGATTGTTGCCGCCGCAATATTGACAAATCCAATCCGCGCCCGCGTTTGCCTGCCGCAAAAGCGCGGCGTCATTGACGACGGATGTATCGTCGTCAATAAAAAATTGAACATCGTCATCGCGCTTGGTGCCGCAGGTTTGACAGTTCAAGAATCGCCCGAGATTTGCGTTTGAACAGCGCAAACAACGCCATTTGCCTTCATAAGTCGCCATAAATCCCCCGCTAACTAACGCGAAAAATAAACGAAAATCGTTTCACAAAAGTTTAGATTTTGAGATTTTGCGAAATTACCAGCGCGTGTCGTATTTGATGAGATTTTCGCGCCACTCGATTTCGTCGCATTCGACGGGCAAAACCGGAATTTTACCGTCAAGAACGATTTGCGCATCCGCCGCGCGGCGAACGCGATAAGTTTTGCCCGACACAGACCAAATAATCAACACCGCTTTGTCTTCATCAAACTGCGAAACGACCGCTTCGCGCCAATCTTTTTTGCAGCGCAAAACAAGGCGCGAGCCTATTGGCAATTCGCCCAAAGTCAGTTGTTTTTGCGTTATTTCCAAAATTGAAACAAAAAAGCGCAAACCGATTGATTCAGTTTGCGCTTTTTCAATTCTCTAAAAACAAACGAGAGCTTAGTCTTCAAACGGCAAGTCCTGCTGTATTTTGCGCTCTTTGTTTACGGCGTAAAATCGCAAACCGATTGAAACCAGCACGAGCGAAATGCCGATCCATGCAACCACCCAGAAAATGCTTGGAACGCCCGTAGCCTGAGCCATATTCGCCGCGTCGCTGTGAACGTGCGAAGCCGCAAACGGCGAATGCATAAAGAAGACTGTTTTTAAATCAAACAAAGCGTTGAGCAAACATTGAACCGCAAGAAAGCTCAAAAAGAACGAAGCGACACGCGCCGTCGCAAATCGGGCAACCGCCGCAAGCCCGCCGCTGATTGCCAAACCGGAAATGACCGTAAACGCAATGCCTAAAACAGAAACTTCGGCGCGCGAGAAATTCCACATCGGTAATGCAAAACCGAAAATCAAAGTCATCAGCGCGATAAAACCTGCGGTTGCGGCTAAAACAATTCTGGCTTGCACGGCGCGGCGGATCAAAATCAATAGAAGCGCGCCGAAAGCCGATGCTCCGACATAACCCGCGCTCGAAATAATCAGCGAAGCGACCGTTGTTTCCGGCGCGGCTAAAACCGCTCCGCTTCCGTCCGGCGCGACCGTCAAGCTGAAAATCGCGCTGTTGGTAATGAGCGAAGCCAGAACGTGACCGCCTTCGTGAATGAACGTCACAAACAATCGAATCGGGTAAATTAAATATTCGGCAAACGGAATAAACCACAAAACAATGCTCAGAACGGTCGCAATTAATAAAGTTTTCAATTGCGGGCGAGCATCCGGCGCGACGTTAAATTTCATTGTGCTGTAACTCCCTTGTTTCAAGTCTCGAATAAACTTACGTTTATCTTACCGCAAAGTTCTCGATTTTACGATGCCAAATTCCTCTCCCGATTTAGCTTTTAATCTTCAACTTTCGCCCGCTCGAAGTCGCCGCTTTTCCCGCCGGTTTTCGCTTCGAGCCGAATCTCTGTGATTGTAATCGTTTTATCGAGCGCTTTGCACATATCGTAAACGGTCAAAGCCGCAACCGAAACCGCCGTCAATGCTTCCATTTCAACTCCGGTTTGCGCGGTTGTTATTGCTTCGGATTCGAGCGAGATGCCGTAATCCGTCAGTTCGGCGCGAATCTCGACTTTTGACAAATGGATTTGATGACACAGCGGAATCAAATTCGACGTTTGTTTTGCCGCCATAATTCCGGCGATTCGAGCAATTTCGAGCGGATTTCCTTTCGGTGTCTGATTGTTTTTAATCGCGGCAATCGTTTCCTTATTTAACAAAACGCGCGCCGAGGCGACCGCGCGGCGTTTAGTTTCGGCTTTTTCGCCGACATCAACCATTACGGCTTTTCCCGTTTCGTCAAAATGTGTGAGCTTTTTCATCAGTAATCCGAATTAATCAAGAATTTTCAGAAATGAAAAACAGCAACTGTCAACTGTTTTGCTGAAAACTATATTTCCTTGCAAGACACTTTATAGTTGGCAGTTGCAGCTAAATCTCTCCATTTTGAGAAATCCTCTATTAATAATAAAAACTTCCGCATCTTTTGCGGTCAACCTTCTTTATGGTAGAAACGCAATTTTGACAATTGAATCGGCTTCGATTGTTAGACCCTGAGGCACAAAAACAAGCGCGTCGGCGCGGGCAAATCCAACGAAATCAGACGAACCGCCCCAACGCAGATTTTCCGCGACGAGCTGACCTTTTTCATTTGTCGAAAATCTCGCGGGAAGCAAACTGTCACGTTCTTTTGCGCCTTTAAATTTCCCCCCTGAAACGGCAAAGCCCGATTTTAAATCCGAATCATTCGCGCTTTGCATTTTCAGCAACGCCGCGCGGACGAACAGATTAAACGTGACAATCGCCGAAACCGGGTTTCCCGGCAAACCGAAAATCAAACAATCGTTTAATCGCCCGAAAACCGTCGGCTTTCCCGGACGCAGCGCGACTCTTTCAAAAAGAATCTGCGCGCCCAGCTCGCGCAGAGCGGTTTTTGTAAAATCGTATTTTCCGACCGAAACGCCGCCCGAAAGAATCAGAACATCCGCCGCTTTGACGGCATTTTCAATGTTCACTTTGAGATGTTCGATTTCATCGCCGGCAATCGGCAAAATCTCGCATTCTGCTCCGCATTTTTCGGCATAAATTTTTAGCGTTAAAGAATTTGAATTACGAATTTGATCTTGCGCCGGTTTTTCTTCAATCGGCACTAGCTCGCTGCCCGTCGCCAAAATCGAAACGCGCGGTTTCCGTGCGACTTTTACAGTTGCGTAACCGAATGAAGCCAGACTTGCAATCATCCCAACATTGACGATTTCACCGGCTTCAAAAACCTTCGCATTCACTTTGATTTCACTTGCCCGGCGGACGATGTTTTGACCGATTTTGACCGGCTCCAAAATTTCCACAAAACCGTTTTCTTCGCCCGCCAGCTCCAGCTTTTGCACCGCATCCGCGCCCGCCGGAACAGGCGCTCCGGTCATAATTCGCACGGCTTCGCCCGCTTTTAAATCGCTGCGCCAGCCTTTTCCTGCTGCCGATTCACCGATTATTTTTAATTTGACGGGCGCGTTTTCGGCATCTTCGGCTTGGATTGCGTAACCGTCCATTTGGGAGCGGTCAAACGGCGGTAAATCCATATCCGCCCGAATTTCCTCCGCCAAAACTCTGCCGCAGACTTCTGATAATTTAATCTTTTCCGTTTCAACCGGAGAAACGTTTTCCGCAATTATTTTCAGAGCGTCGGCAATCGAAATCATTCGATTAGTTTGCTGTAAACAAGCGGACGAGCGCAAGGCGCACAATTTTTCCGATTATTCGCCTTTCTTATTTTTCTGCGTTTCTCTTGAAATTTAATGCGCGAGGGCATAACATACCCGCAGTTTGGCGGAGAAATCTAATGATCACATTATTTAAATTTACTTTTGTTTTCTTCACGCTGTTTTGCCTCGCGCAAACTGCCGCCGCTGCAACTTACACGGTCACGAAAACCGCAGACACAAACGACGGTGCGTGCGATGCCGATTGCAGTTTGCGCGAAGCGATTGCGGCGGCTAACGCAAGCGGCGAAAACGATATGATTTCGTTTTCGATTAACGTTTTCAGTACGCCGCAAACAATTGTGTTGACAGGCGGCGACCTCATCATTACGAACAACGGCTCTTTAACGATTGTCGGCAGAGGAGCTAATTTTCTCACCGTCAGCGGCAACAACGCGAGCCGGGTTTTTACCAATAATATCGGCGCGGCGACGGCGATCAGCTTTCTTCGAGTCACGGGCGGAAACGCTACCAGCAGCGTCTCAACCGCACTTGGCGGCGGTATTCACAACGAAGGCGGAAACTTAACTTTGACCGGATTGGTAATCAGCGGAAACGGGGCGGGACACGGCGGCGGTGTGAGCAATTGGGCAAACGGGACTTTAACTTTAAGAGAAACTACCGTGTCGGAGAATACGGCGTACGGCTCTGGCGGGGGAATGATGAATCTTCCCGGCAGCACGATAAATATTATAAATTCGACGTTTTCCAGAAACACAGCAGCTTCACCCACAACGAACGGCGGCGGAGGGCTTCGCAACGACGGAATTGCCAACATAGCTAACTCAACTTTTTCCGGCAACGTCGCGCAGAATGGAAGGGGCGGCGGAATTTTCCACACCGGCATATCTTTATCATTGAATAATGTCACAATTACGGGCAACAGGGATAGCTTAAGCACCGGCGGGCTGCTCAGTACTTCACAGACCGCTTTTAATTTAAGAAATACAATCATCGCCAATAACACGGGCGGTAATACGCCCGATATTTCTGGGGCGCTTAACTCGTTCGGCAACAATTTAATCGGCGTCACAGGTCTCGCAACCGGCTTTATTAGCTCGGATTTGCTTAATCAAAACCCGCTTCTCGCTCCGCTTGCCAATAACGGCGGGCAAACGCAGACACACGCTCTGCTTCGCAATTCGCCCGCTGTCAACGCGGGAAACAATTGCGTCATCAACGGCAGTTGCGCCGGAGGAAGCCCGTTTCAACCGCTCACAACCGATCAGCGCGGCTCGGGTTTTCCGCGTCAGTTCGGGGCAAACGTTGACATCGGCGCTTTTGAGGTGAATGTAGTTTGCTCTTGCGCGACGCACGCTTTGTTTGATTTCGATGGCGACGGGAGAACCGATTACGCAGTTTTTCGTCCGGCGAACAATTTCTGGTATTTACAGCGTTCTTCCGCCGGATTTTCCGCCGTCCAGTTCGGCAATTCGATTGATAAGCCTGTTCCGGCGGATTATGACGGCGATGGCAAAACGGACATCGCGGTTTGGCGCGAGAGCCTCAATTTCCCTTCGTATTTTTACATTTTAAACAGCTCAGATAATACGTTTCGCGCCGAGCAGTTCGGCTCGCTCGGAGACGACCCGCGAGTTGTCGGCGATTGGGACGGCGATGGCAAAGCTGATTTAGCTGTTTACCGCAACGCCATCGGAATCCCGGAAAATCCGGCTCCAACCCATTTCTTTTATCGTCCTTCCGCCACGCCCGGCGTTACATTCCGCGCTATCCAGTGGGGCAATATCTTTGACCGGGCGGTGCGCGGAGATTTCGACGGCGACGGAAAACAAGACCCCGCCGTTTTTCGCCCGTCAACACGAACCTGGTATGTCCTGCAAAGCTCAAATAACCAGCCGCTTTACCTTCCGTGGGGCTTGCCGGAAGACAAACTGGTTCCAGCCGACTACGACGGCGATGGGCGAACCGATATTGCGATTTTCCGCAATGGTTTATGGGCAATTCTGCAATCGTCAAACAATCAGCCGCTTTACCAAAATTGGGGATTGCCGAACGATATTCCGGTTCCGGGCGATTACGACGGCGACGCGCGCGCCGATTTTGCAGTTTGGCGCAACGGCACTTATTTCGTGCTTCTCAGCGGCGATAATCAATTCACCGCTGTTCAATTCGGTTTGAGCAGCGACGTACCAATCGCTTCGGCATTCGTTCCGTAAATTTCACTTTT
>DASVRD010000132.1:0-14979 GCA_036388775.1 Pyrinomonadaceae bacterium
GATAAAAAGGATAAAAGGGATAAATAAAAACAAGAAATATCCCCTTTATCCCTTTCATCCCTGTTAATTCTTTGTCTTTCACTTTTATGAAATATGCTCTAGGAAACCCCGCTTTCGGAAAAAAGCGGGGTTTTTCTTTGAAAAAAAAATAACGAATAAATATAAGTGCGATTTATCGGGGCAATAAAAAAAGCTGTTGACAAAAGGTCATCTTTGAAAGATGATAAGTATCGTTTTCGACAAGAAATTCTCAATTCATAAATTTTAATTACAATTCGCCCTTATTTGGGAGGAGCAGCCTCATATTTCACGGCTCTCCATAACTTTTAAATTTTCCAGAAGGAGTTAGAAAGAAACGAATGCGTAAGTTAATGACCTTGTGCCTCTTTGTAGCGGCTGTCTTTGCCGTTCAAACCGTAACCGCCACGCCGCCTTTGTCCGATAAAGGCTGGCAGGACAGACTCGAAAAAGCGAGACAGCGCGGACTTGAATTCCTCCAAACCCGCAGAGCTAATTTAGCCGCTTCGCCTTTTGAAGAATTCAAAACCCGGCGTGTTTTCGCCGATGAAGAAGGTTTAGCCCACCTCCACGTTCAGCAAGCTTTTAACGGCGTTCCCGTTTTCGGCGCCGAAGCGATTGTTCATTTCGACGACAACAATGAAGTCGCCGAGATGACTGATGATTTGAAATCAGCTTTCCGCGTCGTCAACACGATTCCGAGCTTTAGCGAAAAATCGGCTGCCGTACTGGCAACCGATCTTTACGGCTGTGCCGATTGCTTAACAGCCGCGCCTGAAGTTGATTTGTGGATTTTGCCCGGCGGTAAAACCGACCGGCTCGCTTATCGCGTTCAGCTTCGCCGCGAGGACGGTTCGGAAGAAACTTCGATGCCGGTGATTTTTATTGACGCGCATTCGGGCAAACAACTTTGGTCTTACGACAATCTGCAAACCGCGACCGGTTCCGGCTCGTCACTATACAGCGGTACGGTCAGCTTTACCACTTATTACAACGGCAGCGCGTATTATATGGAAGACACCGTGCGCAAAATCGGCACGTTCGACAATCGCAATACGACCGGCTCGACTTATCGTTTTAGCGACACGGATAATAATTGGACTGCTACGGCAGCCCGCGCCGGAATTGATGCGCATTATGGGGCGGCGAAAACCTACGATTATTTCAAAAACACTCACGGACGCAACGGAATTGACGGTGCGGGCGGTCCCGCCTATTACACTTCCATAGACGGCGTGACCGGGCTGATCAGCTCGAAAGTTCATTACGGCAGCAATTACAACAACGCTTTCTGGAACGGTTCGTATATGACCTACGGCGACGGCGACGGCACGAATTATTCACCGCTTACGACGCTCGACATCTGCGGTCATGAAATGACACACGGCGTGACGGAACGCACCGCTAATTTAACTTATTCGGGCGAATCGGGCGCGCTCAACGAATCAATGTCAGACGTTTTCGGCGCGATGGTCGAACGATACGCTAAAGGGCAAAGCTCGAACACCTGGAAAATCGGTGAACAAGCCTATACGCCTGCAACAAGCGGCGACGCTTTGCGTCATATGGACAACCCGCATTCGGCTCGTAACAGCGGCTTTACTGCCGACGATGATCCCGATCATTATGCCGAACGCTACACCGGAACCGGCGACAGCGGCGGCGTCCACATCAATTCCGGCATCGGCAACAAAGCGTTTTACCTGCTGGCTGTCGGCGGAACGCATCATCGCGGCGGTTCGATGACCGGAATCGGTGCGGACGCGGCTGCGCGAATCTGGTATCGGGCTTTGACTTCTTATATGACTTCGAGCACGAATTACAGAGGCGCGCGCACCGCAACTTTAAACGCGGCGGCGGCTCTTTACGGTTCGGGCAGCGCCAATTACAATGCCGTCGCGCAGGCTTGGACGCTGTGCGGAGTTAACTAAAGCGGAATTTTTTAATGGAAATAGACCGCAGACGACGCGGATTGATCGGATTAAACACAGATTTATTTTTAGTTTTACCTGTGAAAATCTGCCGGTCAGCATCGTCTGCGGTTTATTCCTGTTTTGCTGAAATTGTCAGCACTGAAATCTCCGGCGGAACGCCGAATCGAACCGGCAAAATGCTTGTCCCGATTCCGGTTGTGACGAACATATCAATGCCGTTTTCGACAACGTGTCCGAGTGCGTATTTTTGACCGTAGCTGGAAGGAACTATAATCGAGCCGATAAGCGGTAATCTGACTTGTCCGCCATGAGTGTGTCCGGCTAAAACCAGCCGGAGATTTTCGGAAACTAAAAAATCCCCGGTAATAATACCGATTGCGTCCGGGTTATGAACCAAAGCTAAAACGTTTACATCAGCCCTGGTTGTTTTTAAAGCGTTTTTAGCTCCGTTTGCATAAGAATACCACTCGTTAATTTTCAAAACTTCCGCCAACCCTAAAATTATCAAATCCTGATTGTTATGATTGATAATTGCGGTTTCGCCGTCTAAAACCCGGATTCCGACTCGTTCGAGTTCGCTGCGGACTTTCGGCAGGTTGTAACGAAAATCGTGGTTGCCCAAAACGGCAAAAACGCCGTATTTGGCTTTGAAACCGGAAAGATTATCGGCAATTATCGAAGCCGGCATATTCAATTCGGAGCGATTAAATGTTTGCTCGGAAACGAAATCGCCGAGCAGTACAATCAAATCCGGGTTTTGTTCGTTTGTTAACTCAACAACCTTTCGGATTTTTTCTTCGGTTATAAAATTAGAGCCGCCGTGAACGTCTGAAACCGCCGCGATTTTCAAATTGTTATGCGCCGGATTCCAATGCTTAATTTTTAAATCATAATTTTTGACAACCAGGCTGCTCGGTTCATACCAAAAAGCCCATAACCCAAAAAATAATAGAAACGGGGACAAAACCGCGTAAATGACAAATCTTTTCCGCCAGAAATAAATCAAAAAGTTTTTCACGTTTATTTTTCCCAGGATTGTTTGGTCGGAAAATATTCGCGCCAACGGTTGTCCACAAGCCGGATAACATCTTCGCGCGGTTCAAGCTCTTTCGGATACCATGGTTTCATTCTCGCGTCAATCACAATCGGCGCGGAATAAGAAAGATGATGTTGCGCGACGGTTATTTCTTTGGCAAAAACGTCGGTTGCCGGATTAAACCGCGTCCACGTCGCCCACAAAAATTTGTCCGCGGAGCGGGCATACTCAATCGAGTCGTGTAAAACAACAACCTGCCAGTCGTTAAATTTTTCCGATTTGGCAATTTGTTCGCCTAGATTCGGATTCTGCTCGTAAGATTCGGTTTCCAAAACCAGGCAGCCGCCGCAAAAAGGCTCGGCTTTTTTTACGCCGACAGGCAGTTCGCCCTGCCAGACGCGCTGCAAAAATCTTTTAGCTTCGCCCAAACCCATCAAAATCGCTTTCGAGCCGTAATTGATTTTGCCCGAAGCGTAATCAAGCGTGTCGAAAGATGTTTGCGTAAAAATGAAAAAATCATTTTTCCAGTTGACGCGCGCCAGAATGTGTTCAAACAGCGATTTAAAATCGCGCAAATCCTGAGGTTTGTCCGTTAATAATAAAAATTTAGTCAAAGCGAGCTGACCTTCGCCGAGAATGCGAAACCCGGCGCTCAAGGCTTCGCGTCCATAGCGTTCGCGCACAACTGCCGCTGCCAGAGAATGAAAACCGGTTTCGCCATAGCTCCACAAATCGCGCACCGCAGGCATTACGAGCGGAAACAGCGGCGATAATAATTCCTGCAAATAATCGCCGATAAAAAAATCTTCCTGACGCGGTTTGCCGACGACCGTCGCCGGATAAATCGCGTCTTTGCGATGAAAAACGGCTTCGACGTTGATAATCGGATAATCGTGTTCGAGCGAATAATAACCGTAATGATCGCCGAAAGGTCCTTCCGGTTTTCTGACCTTTGGCGGCACTTTCCCGTAAATCGCAAACTCGGCTTCGGCGACGAGCCTGCCGTTTTCAAGCAAAGGATTTTTCGCCATCTTGATTTTGTTATCGGCGAGAACCGAAGCCAAAACCAATTCCGGCACGTCTTCGGGCAGCGGCGCAATTGCCGCCAAAATCATCGCTGGCGCGCCGCCCAAAAAGATTGTCACGGGCAGCGGTTTATTTTGCTGCTCGGCTTCGTAATGATGAAAGCCGCCGCCTTTGCCGATTTGCCAGTGAACGCCCGTCGTTTGCGCGTCGTGGCGTTGAATGCGGTACATTCCGAGATTGTGTTTGCCGTTGGTCAGGCTCTCGGTGTAAACGAGCGGCAACGTCACAAACGCGCCGCCGTCTTCCTGCCAGGTTGTTAGAATCGGCAATTCGTTTAAATTTGCGGGACGGTCAACAACTTCCAAGACCGGAGCGCGAGAAACTTTTTTTGTCCCCAATTTCAATCCGGTCAAAGCCAAATCACGATAATTCCACAGTTTTCCGATTTGCGGCGGAAGCAAAATTTCGACCATTTCGACTGCTTTTTTAACCAATTCCTGCGGCTTTTTCGTAAATCCCAGCTCGATTCGTTTCGCCGTCCCGAAAAGATTTGTAACGACCGGATAACGCGAGCCTTTGACGTTTTTGAAAAACAGCGCCGCGCCGCCGTTTTCAATCGTGCGGCGGTGAATTTCCGCCAATTCCAAATACGGATCAACTTCCGCCTCAATTTCCACCAAATCGTTTTCGCGGCGCAAAGCGGCGAGAAACGAACGTAAATTCGTGTGCATAATTTCAGTCAACAGTTATCAGTTAACAGTTATCAAAATAATCTTTCAATGAGAAATCGCCAAATCCGGCAAAATTTAACTGATAACTGAAAAAGCATTCGATTTCGTGTAATGGCTCTACGAATTCGAGAGTGAAATGGTGTAAGAAGCAATCGAAAACCGGAGGCTTAATATAATAAACAAAAGAACTGTTGAAATGATTTGAGTTAAAGTTTTTTCGGGCGTTTTAAAGTTTGTGGCACACATATTGATATATGTCTGTCCGAGTGGGAAATTGAATTCACAATTTTAGCCAAAAAGATTGAACGCCTCAGCAAGATTGACAAAATCCTAGAAAAGTTTTTACAGCATCGGCTGGCACGCGCCCGCCGTTTGAGAAGCCCGTCAGTGAAGGGGAGAGCGCGGGCGGGTTTCTCATAAAAGATAGAAAATTTAAACGAGTTTGACCGTTCGTGATTTGCCTCCTGAGCGGTCGAATAAAGAGCCTGTTGCGAAGGGGAGAGCGCAACAGGCTCTTTCTATTTTGTGGTTGTAATTTGATTTGCCGCGAGGCGGCGTTATGGTAATTCAAGCAGCAAAACAGAATCGTCTTGGTAAAATAATTTGATAACGTCGAAATATCGCCGCAACAATCTCACGTCCAATGATTTGTTAAATGTGTTCTTTTGTTGCATTGACCACCACCGTTTGGGCGAAAAGATCGTGAACGCTTTGCCTCCTTCTGGTCAAAAACATTGTCACTATGTATAAAATTATCAGCGCGTTGATGACAACGAACCCGACACGAAAGCCCAGATTCGGGTCACTCCAAATCGGTGTCGGTAGAAACATAACCAGATGATTTAGTTCGAATGGAAGCAGTTTGATAACCGTCCGCAGAAATGCGCGTTCGAAACCGATGCGCTCGCTATCGTTATTCGTTACTTGCAAACCGAAAAGCCTCATTCCAAACTTCGCTTGTCGCGCGGAACTTTCGAGCAGCGAATAATACAGCCAGATTGGAATCGAAACGGTGGAGAAAACGCAAAGCCAAAAAAGAAACCCATTTTGCAGTCAATCGAAACCAACGGTCAAATAAAGAATCAACGCACAAACTGCGCCTAAAATTAACGGGAAAGCGATAAAGAGCAAAATTACGTCAACGGCGTAAGCACCGACGCGGCGAATCACGCTTGCATAATTTTGCTCACTGTTCGACATATCGAAATAAATTTATTGTTGACTGGAATGCAATTTCCGTTAACGCACAAAACATTTAACGGCAGAATTGACGTGGGGTAAAACCAATTACAAACAACTCCGAGTTAAAAAGACAATGCCAAATGAAAGTCGCTGTTTCGCGCTCACGTCCAATAATTTGTTGGGAGTGCCGTTGCCTTGAAATATTTTTAATTCAAAAAATGCTCTTTTTAGAGGTCTGAGGCATCAATTTCTAAAGACGTATCTATTCCTAAAGATGTTAGCAATAGTTTAAGCTCTGTTTTCATTTTGGGCTTTCGGGCAACATATCTTTCAAATACAGGCTTCACGCTTTCTGATTTGTTGAAAAATATTTCATAGGATTTTTTATAAATGTTATAGAGATGTGTTTGGTCTTCATCATCAGTTTTAGTTATTTCGATAACTAAACCATCTCTCCCGCTTACATAGGGCAGATAATGTTGAACCAATAAACATTTTTCTGTAATTACAATAACGAAGGGAAACAATTCTTTATTGATTTTAATTTGTACTTTTTGTTGGTTTATTGGACTTTGCCCCTCATACTTAATCTTCAGAATTTGCTCTACCGTTCGCTTAGTTTGGTGCCATATCTCTGATGGATTTCCTCTTTTCAGGCGACGTTCCTCGCACTCTTGTCTAAAACACGAATCTGTATCGTATGGATTAGCAAATACAAATTTGAAGATAGTGTTTCCATTTTGCAGCTTATTCTCAATAAGAGTATTCAGATTAGGCTCATCTGTTTTTGTCGAGAACAATTCTTCTAACGTCTTTCCAGCGATGTAAACAAATTCTTGTGCCTCATCAACAATTTTTTCAACTCTGTCGCGCCAATCATTCATCTCCGAACGATTTTGTCTTTTCTGAATAGCATTTATATTTAATTGAGAAGCCGACTTCAGAATTGAATTCAACTCTCCAACCGTTTCAATAGTATCTTTTAACTTGCCTTCTACTGATGAAGATAGTTTCTCGGCATTGACTTCCACTTGACCAAAGAGGATTTTTACTCTTCTTTCAATCTCTTGAACAGGTTTGCCAAAACTTGATTGGTGAAATGTTATGTCAAATAATCCTGAAACAATAGCCGCAACTACAAAACCTATACCCAAATCAAGGACTGTTTTAGGCGCGACTTTATACCAAACGCTCACACCTTGTATTTCAATACTCCAAACATTTCCGATGTGGATTAAAACGAGTCCAATAATTCCTACAACAAAAAGAAACAACCATTTTTTAATTTCATTATGAGGTTGTGGTTGAGTTAAATGAATAGCATTTTTTTCTTTCATAAAAAATCGTCCGCGAGTTTACCAGGAAACGCCCAACTTTGAATTCTACTGAATTACATCTGTCTTATACGGAAAAATTTGGCATTGATATAGTTGACTCATTCAATGCTCGCTATTAATTTATCGCCTTCTTTTAGTGAAATGATTTGAACTTCAGCACGATAGTTCTTCACTTTACAAAGTATTTAAATCAACTGTATTTTTTAATTTCCAGTTCTTACTAAGAAACGCACCAAAAGGAAGAGAAAACTATCATCACTCAAACGTTTTTTTAAGATTTTTTGCATAAAGGCGGATAAAAGCGCGTAAAACATTGAAATATTCATACTTTATTCAACTTTTTTGAATTAAGGCGCAAAGCCTATATTAATGCCAAAAATTTATAATTCACCTCATCGAATAAGTCAATAAAATCTTAACTTTATAATTTTATTATCTTGATATTCACCCAAATTATAATTGCGATAATTATTTATACGGAATTTCTGCGAGCTAATCTAAATAATTAATGTTATGGAGTCAATCAAATCGCTTTCATAGAGTGGCTAGACAATCGTCCGCTGTTTCGATAAATTCAAATATTGTTTGTTTACTTGCCGAGATGGTGTAATTGGTAGCCACGCTGGTCTTAGGAGCCAGTGCCGAAAGGCGTGCGAGTTCGAGTCTCGCTCTCGGCATCGAAATCTGTTCAAAGTTCAAGGTTCAAGGTTTAAAGATTTTCTCTTTAACCTTGAACTTTGAACTTTGAACTTTGAACATTTTATTTATGAAAAGCGAATTGGAACACGTTTCGCCGGTTCACAAGGAAATCAAGCTCGAAATCGAGGCTGAGGAAATAAAGCCGGTTTACGATAAAGTTTTGCAGCAATACACGCGAATGGCTCAAATGCCGGGCTTTCGCAAAGGACACGCGCCGACCGCGGTGGTCAAAAATCGCTACAAAGATGACATCAACAATGATGTCTTGCGCGAGATTTTGCCCGGAAAAGTTCAGCAGGCGATTGAAGAACATGAGTTACAGCCCTTGAGCGAGCCGCAGCTTCATTTGGAAAACGCGGAAAACGCTAATTTGAACGGCACAGAATCAATCGGTTTGCACGTTCACGTCGAAGTAATTCCCGAAATCGAAACGCCGAATTACAAAAATCTGGAAGCCGTGCGACGCGTTCGCCCCGTCACGGACGAAGATGTTGACCGGCTGATCGAAAGCCGCCGGCGCGAGCACGCATCACTTACCCCTGTCGAAGACCGCGCGGCGGAAATGGGCGATACCGTGACCGTCAACATTAACGGAGAATTTGTTGACGACGAAGCGGCGGAGCCGATTGTCGTTGATGATTTGCAAATCGAATTGGGCGGCGAAGGCGTCGAAAAAACTTTTACAGACAATCTCGTCGGCGCATCCGTTGACGAGGAACGCACTTTTGATGTCGAATATCCGGCTGATTTTTCTTCGCCCGGGCTTGCCGGAAAAACAGTTCGATATGCGGCGAAAGTGGTTTCAATCGGCAAAATCGAAATTCCCGAAGCGAACGACGAATGGGCGGCGAGTTTGAGCGAAGGCGAAGAAAATTACGAATCGCTCGCCGGTTTGCGCCAGAAAATCCGGCAGGATTTGGAAACTTATGCAAAATCCGAATCCGACAACCGCTTGCGCGACGAGTTGATGAACAAAATGATTGACGCAAACCCGGTGGAAGTTCCCCCAACGCTCGTTAATTATCAGGCTCAAGGTTTAACGAGACAGTTTGCCGGACAAATGGAGCAGCAGGGCGTTGATATGCGGCAGGCGGACGAAAAAGTCTGGCAAATGTTGTTTCAGAGGATGCTGCCGCAAGCGGAACGCGAAGTGCGCGGCGCGCTTCTTCTCGATAAAATCGCCGATCTCGAAAACATCGAAATCTCTGATGATGAAGTCAATGCCGAGCTTGAAGCGATTGCCGGTTACAGCGGGCGTTCGATTGACGAAGTGCGCGAAGCTCTAACAAAGCAAAACGGCTCCGACGGAATTCGCGAGCGTCTGCAAAACCGCCAAGCTATCGAAATTTTAGTTAATAACGCTTCGATTACCGATGGCGAATGGATTGACGAAAACGAGCAAACGCCGGAAATGTCGGATAATCAGGAAAACATCGAGGATGAAACCAATCCGGTTGAAACGGCGGAAGAAAAAGCAGCCGAAAGCAACGCTTAAATTCTATCGGATTTTGAATTTTTGAATACTGACAAAAAGAAAAGGCGGCTTGAAAAAGCCGCCTTTTCTTCGTTCGTTAAATTTAAGCTGTGAGTTGCTTATTAGTTAACGGTTGGAGCCGGTTGAGCTTCGCGTTGTTTTCGTCTTTGCTCAAACTGTTGTCTGCGCTGTTCAAACCGCTGTTTGCGCTCCGCTTCAAACTGTTGAAGCTGTGTTTTTTGCTCAGCCGTTAAAACGTTAAGCATTTCAGCGCGCATTTGTTCGTGAGTTTCTTTGCGTTTTGCGCGCATTTGTTCGCGTTGAGCCGGATCGGGAGCTGTGCCGTCGGTACGCATTTGCTGGCGCGCGGCTTTGTGGTTTTCGCGGTAGCGGTCTGCGATTTGTTTGAGCTGTTCTTTTTGCGCGTCGCTCAAATTAAGCCCGCCGAACATCCGCATTTCACCGCCTCTGCCGTGTTTGCCGCCGCGTCTGAGACCGTCGCCGCGACGATGTTTCCATTGTTTATCGGTTTTTTGCTCGGTTTGGGGCTGAGTTTGGGTTTCCTGAGCGTTAATCGTTGTTGCGCCGCCGGCTAAGATCGCCAAGCCGAGCGCCGCGCCGCCGAAGATGTTTTTGAAGTTAGTGATTTTCATTCTTTTTACCTTTCTTGAATTAACAGCATTTCAACGCGGGGAGCAAAGATTGAAAATGCTTTATTGATTAGACACGCCGAGTTTAGATTTGGTCTAAGACAGCGTGAAAAAAGTTATTGAGTTTTCTTGTCGCGTTTTTCCTGACCGCGCATTTCACCTCTGAATTGTTGAAATTTCTGCCATTGTTCAGGCGTTAAAACGCGCTGAAGCCGTGCGTCGGCTTGAGCGCGAATCTCGCGCACGCGCGGCTCGCCTTCCTCGCGCAGATGCTGAAGCTGTTCGCGCGTTTCGTTAAAAATCTGCTGTGTTTCCGTTTTTTGCTGTTCGGTGAGTTCGAGCTGGTTGAAAATACGCTCGAAACGCTCTCTTCTGGGCACGTTCGCCGCCGCGCCGTACCAAACGTGATAAGCGTTTAATGCGAGCGCGCCCGCGAGAAAGCCGAGCAGAAAAACTGCGGTTGTGGCGGCGCGGATTTGCCAGACGTTTTTGGTTTCGGTGTTCATAATCGCTTATTTTGAGTTGTTTTGCTCGTAAATAATTTGCATCGCCTGAGCCGTCGTCAGAGTTTGATTAAAATCGTTCCCCTGAAAAATAATTTGTTCGGTCGAAAAATCGTCGCTTGCTGCGGTTGCTTGAAGCGGCGGCTGCGGCGAAAAAATCGTTAGCGCCATCAGTGTTATCACAACCAGCAAAATCGGAAAAACGACGACGCTCGACGCTTTCCACCAGCGCCAAAACGCTGCAATCGGTTTCGCCACGATTTGTTTTTCGCGCAGCGCCGCCAAAACTCTGGTTTCAAAAAACGGCGACGGTTCAAAAACTTCCGACACGCGGTTTTCCAGCAACGCGGACGACATCCGCGCCGCTTGAAAAGCCTTTCGACAGCGAGGGCAATCATCGGCGTGAGCGTTGATTTCGGCGATTTCCGCGCGGCTCAAATCATTAAACGCCGTTTCATTCAAAATCTTTGTGATGTGTTTGCTTTTCATTTCTTTACTTTCTCGGAAACCGTTGTTTTGTTTAAAAGTTTTTCGACGCTTTCGCGCATCCGGCGGCGCGCTCTGAACGCCTGCACTTTTACTTTTGATTCGCTCCAGCCCGTCATTTCCGCGACTTCTTTAATCGAAGCTCCTTCGGTTTCCATCAAAATCAGAACCAAACGGTCGTCGGGCGGCAGCGTGTCCAAAACCCGGTTGACTAAATCGGCGGCGATTGCGCGTTCTTCCTCTGTGCTTTGTTTTTCCTCGGCGGCGAAAACCGCGCGGCTGTCGAGCCAGTTGATCTCCGAATCGTTTAAATCCGAAACCGTCAGCTCCAGTTTATTGCGCGCATTTCTGAGCAAATTCAAACAAGTCGTGGTCGTGATTCTCGTCAGCCAGCCTTCCAATGAGCCGCGTCCTTCGTAATTTTTGAGCTGTAAGAACGCTTTTAAAAAAACTTCCTGCGCCGCTTCTTCGACCAGACTGCGCTGGCGAAAAAAGCGGCTCGCAAAGCTGAAAACGCGCGGGCTGTAGCGTCGCACGATTTCGGCAAACGCGGCTTCGTCCTGATCGGTGCTGCGCCGCGCCAATTCCAAATCGGATAACTCTTTGTATGAATTCAGCAAAAAACACCTTGTCTCCGACGATTTCTCAGCATCAAAACCGTGTTCTCAAACAGATAGACAATCGTTCGGATGAAAAAGTTACAGATTTCTTAAAAACAGATTTTGAAAATAAATGCGGAAAATTTCAATGTTTGATGTAACCCGAAAGCAAAAAAAAGTGTCTAACAAACTTCCGATTAAAACGTATCATTGAGCGAATCGGTCTTAGAGCAGACATTTTTTGTTTTCATTTTAAGGTAATTCGGCAGTCAATTAAAAGAACAAGCGTTATCGGGAATAACTGGTAATATTAATATTTATGCGTATTTTGAAATCCGCACTGCGGATTTATTCAGTTAAATTTTATCTGGCGTTATTTGCGCTCGTTTTGTTTTCCGCCGCATGCGGCGGTTCGGCTTCATCGAGAGCCGAAGAAAATCAGGGAAATCGAAATCGGCAGGGACGCGCAGAAACGAATGAAGCTCCGATTAGAGTGTCAACTACAATTGCCGTTTCGCGGCAAGTTCCTTCATATATTCAAGCTACGGGCAGCCTGGTGGCGAGTGAAACTTCGGATGTTGCGCCGAAAGCCGCCGGAAAGGTCATTAATACCTACGTCAACATCGGTCAATTCGTCGCGCAGGGAGCGATTTTAGCCAAGCTCGACGACCGCGAAGCTCAATTGCGTTTGCGCGAAGCTCAAGCCGGCGTCGGACAAGCGCAAGCCTCAGTCCGGCAAGCCGAAGCGAGACTCGGTTTATTAAACGGCGGAAATTTTCAGGCTTCGAGTATTCCCGAAGTTCGCGCCGCCGTTTCCAGTTTAGAACAGGCTCAAGCCGAATTGAGACAAGCCGAAGCAAACGAACAGCGTTATCGGGATTTGGTGCAGACGGGCGATACTTCGATGCAGAATTACGAAAGTTATCGCACGCAGCGCGACACCGCACGCGCACGAGTAAACACCGCGCGACAGCAGCAGGAAGCCGCTCTTAACACCGCGCGCCAAAGCAACGAAGCGATTCGCAGCGCGCAAGCCGGAGTCGAAGCCGCGCGCGCGCAAGTCGCCACCGCGCAGCAAACAATTGCCGACACGGTTATCCGCTCGCCGTTTTCCGGTTTTGTCAGCAATCGAGCGGTTGCCGTCGGCGAATTCGTGACGACCGCGACGCCGATTATTACGCTGCTCAGAACAAATCCCTTGAAACTGCAAATGCAGGTCGGCGAGGCTGACGTGCCGCGCGTTTCAGCCGGAATGGGCGTTTCGCTCGAAGTCGAAGCGTTTAAAGATCGAAAATTTGCCGGAACGGTGTCGGCGGTTAATCCGTCGGTTGATCCGAATTCGCGCTCGGCGATTGTCGAAGCATCGGTTGAAAACCCCGATAATGTTTTACGCGCCGGAATGTTTGCCACTGCCCGCGTCGCGATGGCTGGCGGAAACACGGCGATTTTCGTCCCGCGCTCTGCGGTTTATAACGACCAGAGTACGCAGTCTTATCGCGTGTTTGTGATTCAAGACAACATCGCCAAATTGCGCGTCGTTCAGCTCGGCACGGAAGAAAACGATACGATTCAGATTTTAAACGGCGTCAATGCCGACGAAGTTATTGCGGTCAGCAATTTAAATCAACTTTACGAAGGCGCGAAAGTTGAAATTAATCAATAGTTCGTTGTTCGTTGTTCGTAGCAAAAGCAATCTACAACGAACAACGAGCAACGAACAACGAACAAATTATGCAATGGTTAGCTGAAGTTTGTGTTCACCGTCCGGTTTTCGCGACTGTTATCGTTTTGCTGTTAACGGTTGTTGGAGGTTTTGCGTTTTTTACGCTCGGCGTTGACCGTTTTCCGAAAATTGATCTGCCGACGGTTTCGGTGTCAACCAGTAATCCGGGTGCCGCGCCGGAACAAATGGAAACCGAGGTCACCGATATTATCGAGGGCGCGGTAAACACCGTTCCGGGCATTGACGAAATGCGTTCCAATTCATCGTCGGGACGGTCGAACGTAACGCTGACTTTCAATCTCGAAAAAGACCCGGATCAGGCTTATCAGGAAATTCAGCAAAAACTGAGCGGCATCGTCAATCGTCTGCCCGAAACCGCCGATCCGCCGGTCGTTCGCAAAGCCGACCCCGATTCGCAGCCGGTTTTGATTTACGCCATCAGCGCGCCGCGAAATCTGGTCGAGCTGACGAAAATCGTTCAAAACCAGATTCAGGAGCGGATTGAAAACGCAGAAGGCGTCGGCGAAGTCCAGATTTTCGGCGGACGCCAGCGCGAAATAAAAATTTACATCAATCCCGACCGCCTGCGCGCCTACAATCTTTCGGTAACGCAGGTTTCCAACGCCGTGCGCGCGCAAAATCAGGAATTGCCCGGCGGCTCGGTAAACGAAGGAGCGCGCACGCTGGGGTTAAGAACACTCAGCAAAATCACAGACGTTAATCAATTTAACGACATTGTTATCACAACCAGAAACGGTTTTCCGATCAAAGTCAGCGACATCGGGCGCGTCGAAGACGGCGGCGTCGAGCCGCAGACAGCCGCTTCGCTCAACGGCGTGCAATCGCTTTCGCTCGCCATTCGCAAACAATCCGGTTCAAACACGGTTGCGCTGATTGAAGGCGTCAAGAAGAGAATGGCGGAAATTCAGCCGACTTTGCCGCCGGATTTGAAAGTCGCCGTTTCGCGCGATCAATCGGAATTTATCATCAACAGTCTGCACGCCATCGAAGAGCACCTTGTTTTAGGCGGTCTGTTTGCGGCAATTATCGTTTTCTTGTTTTTGTGGAATTTCCGTACGACGATTATCGCGGCGCTGGCGATTCCGGTTTCGATTATCGCGGCTTTCGCTTTGATTGCGGCTTTCGGTTATTCGCTCAATCAAATGACGATGCTCGCGCTGACGCTAATGGTCGGAATCGTGATTGACGATGCAATCGTCGTTCTGGAAAACATCTACCGCTTTGTCGAAGAAAAGGGAATGAACCCGTTTCAAGCGGCAATTGAAGGAACCAGAGAAATCGGTCTCGCCGTTCTCGCGACGACTTTGAGCTTGCTCGCCGTATTTATCCCGGTCGGATTTATGAGCGGAATTGTCGGCAGGTTTATGTCGAGCTTTGGTTTGACGAGCGCGGCGGCAATTGCCGTTTCGCTGATTGTTTCATTTACTTTAACGCCGATGCTCGCCGCGCGGTGGATAAAAGCTCCAAAACACAAACCGGAAGATTCAAGTCCCGAAGAAGGAAACGTTGAAATTTTAGCGAACAACGAACAACGAACAACGAACAACGAACATGATTCAA
>DASVRD010000133.1:0-19114 GCA_036388775.1 Pyrinomonadaceae bacterium
AAGCATTGATTCGGAGTAAATCCGGCTCTGTTGGGACCGATTGTCGCAGCGCCGGTTCCGCTTTGCAGAACAAGCGTTCCGGTCGCAGGACCGAACACTCTGATGCGCGATACTCTGATTGCGCCCGGAGGTACGGGAACCTGGTTAGCCGGTGAAATTCCGTTTTCCACGACCAGCACGGGTGTGCCATTTAGGAAAGTTTGGAATTCTTGATTACCTACGCCGCCTCCCAAGCCGGGGACGATTTGGCAGTTGCCACCCGAAGCAGCCGGACCCGCAGAAACGTCAACTATTGTTGAAACAGGACCGAATGTCGCGGTTTGCGGCGGATTGGCGTCAGTTGTTCCGAACGGACCGAAAACGCTAAAACGGAAGAGCGTTCCTTCGGCGATTCCGGGTCCGGCAATCTTACAGACTTTAACAATACCCGGACTTGAGCGGTTAAAGAAATTGACTATTGTTTCATTGGCAGGTCCGCCTTCAACAACCCGCACCGTGACAGCACTGTTGGGTACGTCAACGTTGATTAATCTATCTCCGGGAATCGTAGTGGCACCGGTAAATATAAAGCCGGGACGCGGTAATTCCCTGATAACGACCGTTGGCGGCAGCGGTGTCGGCGTTACTGTTGGTGAAGGTGTTGGTGACACTGTTGGTGATACTGTTGGCGTTGGTGATACTGTAGGTGTCGGTGACACTGTCGGCGTTGCTGTTGGTGTCGGTGTTGGCGGAGGATTCGTACATTGAGATCCGTCGATGTTGTTTGTATCCAACGTAACCGCTCCATTCAGCGCCAATGCTCTTCCTGCGGTGATATTTGCGCCAGTATTTACTATGATACTTTGACTCGCGATGATGTTTCCTGTGAATGATGTAGCTGTACCGAGCGTCGCAGAGCTGCCAACTTGAAAAAACACATTGCAACCGGTTCCGCCATTGATCACGACTACTGATGAACCGCTTGCAGTTGTGAGTGTGCTGCCTGTTTTAAAAATGAAAACCGCATCAGGATTATTCTGAGCATTGAGGGTGAGTGTCCCGGTCAGTTGAGCTGATGTTGAAAAGCAATAAACTCCCGGCGTAAGCGTGAGTCCGCCCAGATTCTGTCCGGTTAGATCAGCATCGCAAGGCTGACCCGCAAGATTATTAAAAGCGGCAAGGGCACCGCTTTGCGCTTGAGCTGCGACTGCATCACCCGCATGAATTGTACCGCCCACTACTACTCCAGGCGGAAAGCCTGTGACAGCAGTACCCGGACTGACCCCTACATTTCCACTCACAGTGGTTGGACCAGTATTCGTCACAGTGGAACCAGCCAATACAGCAAAGCTGGCAGCCGTACCAAGATTTGGAGCAGTGGCTGTCGGCGTATACACAACCGCCGTGTTATTGCCGCCGAAGAACGCCTCATAGAAGAAATTAAGGAAAGGACTAACGACAATCGGGCTGGCGGAGTTTAATAGATTATTGACACCGGAAGTGCTCTTGCTGTTTTCGGCTTCTTGCCTTGGTGCAAACAATGTATTAATTAAGCCGTTTGTTCTTGGAGTTCCTACTAACACTTCAATTGGTCCGGTACATTGCCCGACCGGAACTGTAAATTGCTGGAGGGTTGTTCCCCCAGGCTGAGCGAAGACTCCATCTATAGTGTAGTTGAAAAAGCCTGTTACGTCAGGATCCTGGACAGTTGTTGATCCAGGTATAAATGCGGCATGCTTACAAATTTCAACAAAACCTGTGATCGCGGGTTGATTGGTGAATCGAAGTGTTAATACGTTGTTTTGACCGCCGGCAGTAATGTTCACTGCCGCTGTGCGAGCCGGCAGATTAACTAAACCCAAGCTCGAACCCGCGATTGTTGTTCCACCCTCATTTGTCGCTGGATTGTTGGAAAGCTGTTCAACGTTTATCAACTGGAAGTTACCCGTAAAGGTGCCGGGTTGATTGATAAAACGAACTGTGTTGAGTTCGGTGATCAACTGCGGACCAGCCGTTACATCAAACGGAGCCGAACAGCCCGTGCTGGTCGTTGCGCCCGCAGGTGTCGGAGGAACGAAAACTTCGACTAATGCCGGACCGCCCGAAACCGTAAACCGGTAATAACGATTCGAGATGTCAGTGCCGCCAGCAATGGTGACTGTTTTACAAATCTGAACGCTTCCGGTGTCTCCACCCAAATTGCTTTGAGCCGGAGCTGAAATCTTGCCTTCGAGCGAAATTAATCTACCCTTGAAAGTCGAATTCAGATTCGCATCAATGTTATGTCTGGCAAAGATGTTTCCTTTAAAGTCGGCGCCTTCTTCAATAACTGCCGAATCACCGGCAACGAAGAAAACATTAGCCGCTTGAGCGCTATTAGCAAGCGAAATGCCGGCGTCGCTTTTTGCGGTGAGCGACCCGGCAATTTTGAAGACGAAGATTGAGCTGGCATCGTTTGCACCATCGAAGGTCATTTCTCCGTCTAAGTCAACCGATGACAGGCAATATACGCCTGCTCCGAAGCTCTTGCCGCCCAACTGACTGCCTTTCAGATCGCTACAGGGAAGTTGGTTAAGGGCAGAAAACGTATCGGACAATTCTTTTCTGGTCTGAGTGTTAACACCTTCTGTGTTTGCAGCTAAAGTTTGAAACGTGGAAGCTGATTTAAAGTTTAATGCGTATTGGAGCATTTCAGGTGTTGCCTGCTCCACGCCGCTGCCGTTTTGAGCTGAAACGGTGCCTGTGTTATTAAAAGCCGGAACCAGTAATAAGCTCAAGGCAGCCGCTGCCAATACGCTAAGTATAGTGAGACACAATATTCTCGTATTCGCACGATGCAGAAAAGTCTTTCTAATATTCACTTTTGGTAATCTCCTACTTTGTTGAAACAAGTTTAGATAAGTCTATTATCTTGGATTTGACTCCCGAGTAATTTTCCAGATTCGTGTTATTGAAAATATTGCCGCAAATGATCCGGCTGGAACCGGCTTTAATGTTTCGCGGATTAGCGGAAATTCGCCCTTATACAGTTATTCGATTTAAAATTGACTGGTAGCGGGTCGGTTTGAATTTGCGCTAAAGAGTGACTAACTTTCCGAGGCTAAGGATGAAATCTTTTTTCCAAAGATTTCGTCATCTGAAACTCCTTCACCAATCAGGAGGTGGTGACAGCGTGAACATACTAAATTTTCGATTGATGAATGCCATAAGTCATCTGATTGTCACACCGACAACAAAGCAATGATTGAAAAGTATTTTCGAATGCATTATCACCCATATTCAATAAATTATGATGTAACTAACAATCTTTTTCTGTGTGATAGCACACAAATCGAAAAACTTATTTAAAATATATTTCCAACTGACCCACTGCCTTAATAGGTTATTTTGCAAACGCTCTACCATCAGGAACACTAATAATGCCTGTTCCATCTGGGAAAAATCTTTGTGTTAGTTTGAATTGGGATTTAAAAGTTTTACTGCTGCCATAAATAATTCACTTTCTAACGTAATTTAGCATAGTTGTTAAAATTGTTAACCAATTTCCGCATAAATCCGGCATTATTAAATTTAGCTTGCCCTCGCCGGCAGGTTTTTTCCTTTCCAAAATCGAGCCGTAAAAGATTTCCAGACACTGAATCCAATGCTCAGATGAAGCTAAATTACAACACAAAGGAAAGGCACACTACAGGAAATAAAAAATATTGAATGCAATGAAAACGATTCTCACGAAACAGCAACGGATATGGATTTGTTAACCGTCAAAACAATAACAAAGGAAACTCTCTTGTCGCGCGCTTTGGCAATCCGACTTCTTTGCTCGTTCCGGCTAAACCCGATGTATTTGCCGCAAGCTTTTTGGCTGGCGATGCAAATCTAACATTCAAAGGCGACAAGAATTCCGTCGTCGGCGAATTTACAATGTTTGGAAAAACCTTTATCAGAGCGCAATAAAAAGTCGAATTCAATCGCAGCTAGACACCCAAATGACGCTTCCGCTTATTTTGTTTTCGTCCGTGTTATGATAACCGGAAAACGGCGACGGCTTAGCTGCCGTGAGCCAGTCGTTTCAGCGTCTAAAAAATGAAAACCATCGCTCTTCATAAGCGGTTAATAATTCCGGGCTTCATCGGCTGGACGCTGTTCGGTGTTTTTTTCGCCCTCCAAAGCTATGTCAACGCTATCTATTACGGGCAACGCATATCACTCGGAAACACGTTTGCAGTCTGGTTGATTTGCGGTTATGCGTGGATGTTTTTAACGCCGCTTGTAATGTATCTCGCCGAAAGGTTTTTTATTGAAAGCGGCAAAATCCGGCGAAATTTGACGATTCATTTTCTTGCCGGTTCCGTAATTTCACTCGTCCAGTTGTCGGTTTTTATCTTCGTTCGACAATGGCTTTTGGGAAATCCGCAAAAACCTTTTTCATTTTCCGGCGATTTTCAGAAATTATTCGTGGGCGAGTTTCACGTCAACATGCTGATTTACTGGATTGTCGTCGGCATTTCTCATCTGCGATTGATTAACCGCCGTTATCTTGAACGCGAACGCGAAAGAGCGCGCCTCACGCTGGAAACCGCGCAGCTTGAAACAAAGCTCGCGCAGGCGCAGCTCGACGCTTTGAAGATGCAGCTTCATCCCCACTTTCTCTTTAACACGCTCAACTCGATTTCGGTTTTAATGCGCGACGACGTAAAAGCGGCTAATCAAATGCTCGTGCGTCTCAGCGAACTGCTCCGCGTTGCGCTCAAGAATGAGGGCACACAGGAAATTTCACTTAAAGATGAATTGGATTTTCTGCGCGGTTATCTGGAAATCGAGCAAATTAGATTTCAAGATCGTTTACAGGTTGATTTTGAGGTGGAAAAAGAAACGCTCGACGCCATTGTTCCGAATCTGATTTTGCAGCCGCTGGTCGAAAATGCAATAAAACACGGCATCGCGCCGCGAGCCGAGGGCGGAAAGATTTTAATTGAAGCGAAAAGGCAAAATGGTTTTGTCCGGCTCGCAGTCAGCGATAACGGCGCGGGTTTGAGCGATTCGGCAAAGAACGAAAACGGCATCGGGCTGAAAAACACTCAGGAAAGACTCGAAAAGCTTTACGGCGAAAAACAGCAATTTGAACTCGCGCCAAAAGCGGGCGGCGGTTTACAAGTCAAAATCAAAATTCCTTTTCACACGAGCGTCAATGGCAAATAAAATCAAAACTTTGATTGTTGACGACGAACCGCTCGCGCGTCGCGGAATTCGCCAGCTTTTAGAATCGGAGATTGATTTCGAGATTGTCGGCGAAGCCGGAAACGGTCGGGAAGCGATTTCAGCCGTCGAAAAACACTCGCCCGACCTCGTTTTCCTCGACATTCAAATGCCGCTTCTCGACGGTTTTTCATTTCTCGAAAAAATGGGCGCGGGAAATCTGCCGGAGATTGTTTTCGTGACCGCTTACGATGAACACGCCGTTCGCGCTTTTGAAGCCGGAGCTATTGATTACGTCCTCAAACCGACTGACCCGGAGCGATTTCATAAAACTTTGGATCGCGTCCGAAGCCGCGTTTTGTCGCCGGAAAATAAATTTCTTGAAAATAAATTGGCGGATTTATTAAATCTTTTAAAGCCTCCCGCAGAAAATTATCTGGAGCGAATCGCAGTCAAAGAAAACGAGCGAATACGTTTTTTAAACGTGGATAAAATTGACTGGATTTCTTCACAGGGGAATTACGTTGAAATTCATTCGGGCAGCGAAAAAAATCTCGTGCGCGAAACGATGGACGGCATTGAAAGCAAGCTGAATCCGAAAAAGTTTGTGCGGATTCGCCGTTCGGCGATTGTTCGCGTCGAGCAAATCAAAGAATTGCATACGCTTTTCGCGGGCGAATTTGAAGTGGTTTTGAGAAACGGCGTGAAATTGTCTTCGAGCCGCCGTTATCGAAAAAATTTAGATGCGCTTTTAAAAATCTAAAACTTCCGCTTTGCGCCGCATTTCACGCAAAAACAACCGCAAATCACAAAATAGCTGCGCCGGATTCTCAAATCCTAATAAATTTGTTTTGGTAATTGGATGAAAATTATGAAAACAGATTTATTGATCGCTCTAGCGGTATCTCTGTTATTAGTTTCGACAGCTTTCGGGCAATCGCAGCAGGAATTGATTTTAGAAAAGGGAGTCGCGCCGCATGCCGGGATTGACGACGTTTATCGCCGTTTCAGCGAAGCCTATAACAAATTCGATTTCGAAGCAGTCACGAATCTTTACACCGAAGATGCTTTTTATCTTTCGCCGGGAAGCGACATCAAACGCGGGCGCGAAAAGATTCTGGCTGAATTTTCAGGCTATTTTAATTCGGTTAAAAATGCGGGCGGAACCTTGGCAGTTTCGTTTCAAATTTTAGACCGCCGCGTTTCCGGCGATTTGGCTTACGACGTTGGAATCTATACGGTCACGGAAAAGGCGAAAAATGGCGAAGCGCGCGCCGGGCGCGGAAAATTTGTCGTTGTCGCGCGGCGAATGAGCAGCGGTGAATGGCGTTTTCAGGTTGACGCTTATAACGGACTTCCAAAACCCCAAAATAATTCGACACAGACTTCGGAGCTTAATCCTAAAGATTTGGAAACTCTCCTCGAGCCAATCTTCAGCGAGCGAATGGAGAAACTGCATATTCCCGGCGCTGCAATCGCCATCGTCAAAGACGGTAAAATATTATTTACAAAAGGCTACGGCGTTGCGGATGTCGAAAAGAAAACTCCGGTCATTCCAGACAAAACGATTTTCCGAATCGGCTCAATCACAAAAGTTTTTACGGCGACCGCTGTGATGCAGTTAGCCGACGGCGGGCGGATTAGTTTAAGCGATGATGTCAACAAATATCTCAAAAGCGTGCAAGCGCCGAATACTTTTCCGCAGCCGATTACGTTTGCCGATTTGCTGACGCACACTTCAGGTTTGGACGAAATCAGTCCGGGCAGGCGAACCGGCGACCACGCTCAGGTTATTCCGCTCGGTGCGTTTCTCAAAACCAGAATTGTCCGGCGCGCGCCGCCCGGCGAGATTATCAGCTACAGCACTTACAATCCGGCGTTAGCGGCTCATACGATAGAGCAAATCACTCAAAAACCTTTCAAAATTTTTCTTAGAGAAAACATTTTCGAGCCGCTCCAAATGACGCGAACAAGCATTGCCGAAATACCGGAAAACCTTCAATCAGACCTCGCGACGGGTTATGAATATGCGGAAAACAAACATCAAAAACTCCCTTTTCAGTGGTTTCACACTTATCCGGCGTCGGACATTAACAGCACGGCGACGGATATGGCGCGTTTTATGATTGCCAATCTGCAATACGGGACGATTGACGGCAAAAGGATTTTGAGCGAGAAATCCGCCCGCGAAATGCAGGCGACGCATTTTAGAAATCATCCGCGAATTCCCGGTTGGGCTTATGGTTTTTACGAAACCGAACAAAACAATCTCAGATTCGTCGAACACGGCGGCAGTATGGACGACGGTTATTCGGCGCTGCTTTCGCTGATACCGGAAAAAAACACCGGCTTGTTTATCGCTTGTAATACCGAATCGTGCGCTTTCGGTTTGTCAGGCGCGATCAAAAACGCCTTTTTGAATCGTTATTTTCCCTCGAAAACAAAACCGGAAGTGCCGCAAACGAAAAATCCTTCGCCGGATGCGCTGAGAAAATTTGCAGGCAAATATCAATCAATAATTTATTGTCATTCCTGCGCGCCGAATACTTCTTATGTTCCCGAAGCGTTTGAAGTAAAAGTTACCGATGACGGAATGCTCTCGTTTTTGGGCGGACGCTGGAAACAAATCGAGCCGATGCTCTTTGTTTTAGCCGACGGCGAGCGAGCCGGTCAGATTTTCACAGGATTTAAAGAAAACGCAAAAGGCGAAATTGCTTATATGTTCCAAGATACATATATGGTTTATGAAAAAAATCTGCGGTGATGCCCTGAAAAAATCAAAGTTAGTAACGGACTGATAAGGAAATAAAATGAAAAAAACAATTTTGCTGATTGTAATAACTTTATTTATCGGCTCGTGGCAAATTCTCACTCAAACCACAGACGATCAGACAAAAATTTCCGGGACAAATTCAGAAACGCCAAAATCAGTCCTGCGCGGCGAACACCAAAAAGATGTCGAAGGCGCGGCTTTCAGTCCTGACGGCAAATGGCTCGCTTCAGCCGATAACGGCGGCAAAATCGTTTTGTGGAATCTGCAAACGAACAAGCCGGAATATATTTTTACGGGCAAGAATTTTACGGAAGCGGTTTTCGACCCGAAAGGTATTTTGCTGGCGGCGGGCGGTTTTGACCACAAAGTTTATTTGTGGGATATTCGGTCGAAAAAATTGCTTTACGTGCTGCCGCACGATGCAGAAGTGGAAGCCGTTGCATTCAGCTCGCACGGGCATCTTCTTGCATCTGCGGGCGGAGATCGGGTTATCAAATTGTGGGACAGCCGAACGGGACGCGAGGTCTGTAAATTTGTCGGGCATCAAGACAGCATTTACAGTGTCGCTTTTAGTCCCGACGGCGAGAGCATGGCTTCCGGCAGCCGCGATAAAACAATTCGTATTTGGGATGTCGGAACGGGCAAACAGCTTCAAGATTTAGGAAATAACGCCGACAGCATTTACAGCGTCGCTTATAGCTCAAATGGAAAACTACTTGCTTCGGGCAATCGTGACGGAAGCGTCACGATTTGGAATCTTGCCAAAGGAAAAGAATTATACACATTAAACGGGCATACCGATTCGGTTCACGCGGTTGCTTTTAGCCAGGATATGCAATGGCTCGCAACCGGCGGTTTCGACGACGCGATAAGGATTTGGGAAGTCCAAACCGGGCGATTAATCAAAACGTTAAAGGAGCATATTGCTGACGTTAACGGCATGACTTTTAGCAGCGACGGAAAATTGCTGGCTTCAGTCAGCGACGATTTGACCGTTGTTTTATGGCAGGTGAAAGAAAAATGATAATGAAAAATACAATTTTAATTTTAGTTGTCGGTTTTATTCTTTGCGTTTCCGGTGTTCAAGCGCAGACGAATGTTTCGGAGACTGATAAATCCGCAATCAAACAAACGGCTTTGGATTATATCGAAGGCTGGTACGAGGGAAATGCCGAGCGAATGGAACGCGCGCTCCATCCCGATCTGGCAAAGCGAATTGTCCGACCGCATCCCGAAAATAAAAACTTTAGCCGACTCGACAATATGGGCGCGATGAGCCTTGTGCAGGGAACCCGGCGGGGCGGCGGAAAACAAACGCCCAAAGACCAACAGCAAAAAGATGTCACGATTCTCGACGTTTATGGAAACGCGGCGAGCGTCAAAATCGTAGCGTCGGATTGGATTGATTATCTGCACATAGCGAAATTTAACGGGCGTTGGGTGATTATCAATGTCTTGTGGGAAATGAAGCCCGAAACGAAATAAGCTTTTTATGTTTTGAAGTGATTTAACGTGGAGGATTCCAAAATGAAAATCTCGAAATGGGCGAAATTTGTCAGCATTATGACAGCGTTTTTTCTTCTGCTTTCCGCCGCTGCTTCCGGGCAGGCGGACATTGTGAAAAGCGAGGGCATCACGAGTCAATTGCATCAGGCGAGCGTCGGCAAGATTACATTTATGTCAAAACTCGTCCCCGTCGAGAATTATAAGGAATCGGATTTTTTGAAGACCTTTGAATTGAAAGAAGCGGGCGACCTGAATATCAGGGTTTTTATGAATAATTCTCTGACGAATTATTTGCACCGGCTCGCGCCTGAATTGACTGCCGAAGAGCTTGTCAGTCGCGGCAATTATCAATTTTCGTTTTTTGTAGATGGCGCTTTGATTTACAAGGAAAATGCTTTTGCAAGTACATCTGGAATTGAAAACAAAAATGCCAAAACTATTTATCAACTGTCTTTTATAAATTCAACGAATGAAGAAGCAGCGGGGACAAACCTTTGGAGACGTTTCCTGCTAAACGGCGGCGAAGAAGCGCTTTCAGAAGGCAGGCACTCGCTTCGGATAGAACTCAGACCATATCTCAAAACCGCTGAACTTAAAGTCGGGGATTTGATTGCCGAAGGGGAACTGCAGTTGACGGTCATTAAACCGAAAATTGACGAGAAGCTAATTGCTATTCAAGCGATCAAGCCACAAAGCGGATGGAAGATTTCCAACGCCGATTACAACAAAGAAAAAATCACGCAGCTTAACCGGAAAATTGCCGAAAACTTTTATAAGCAAATCACGAGTATTGTCGTTATCAAGAACGGCGAATTATTAATCGAAGAATATTTTAACGGCGCAGCACGAGATACCTTACATAACACGCGCTCTGCCGGTAAATCTTTCGCCTCGACGATGATGGGCATTGCAATCAATGAAGGCTATATCAAGAGCGAAAATCAAACTCTCAAAGATTTTTACGACCTCAGCAAGTTTGCGAATTACTCGCCCAAAAAAGAGCGCGTTACCCTCAAAAGTTTGCTGACAATGAGTTCCGACTTTGAAGGGAATGACGATGACGAAAAATCTCCGGGTAATGAAGAAAAAATGTATCCGACCGCCGATTGGGTAAAATTTGCTCTGGATTTGCCGATGGATGATAAAAAAGAAATCGGGAAAACCTGGAATTATTTCACCGCCGGAGTCGTCGTTTTAGGCGATGTTATCAACAAATCCGTTCCCGGAGGTTTGGAAAAATACGCCGATACGAAATTGTTCAAGCCGCTCGGCATTACAAAATACCAATGGCAGCACACGCCGCAAAAAGTAGCAAATACGGCAGGCGGTTTACAGATGAGTTCACTGGATTTTGCTAAATACGGGCAGCTTTACAAAAACGGCGGCAAGTGGAACGGAAAGCAAGTCATTCCTCGAAGCTGGGTGGATAAGACTTTCACAAAATACCTGACGATACCATTCGGCAGAAGCCTGAATTACGGCTATTTATTCTGGAACATAACCTACAACGTCAAAAGCAAACCGTATGAAGCGTTTTTCGCGACCGGAAACGGCGGCAACAAGATTTTTGTCTTCAAAGACCAGCCGTTAGTCGTTGTCGTCACCGCCACTGCCTTTGGCAAATCGTGGATGCATTTGCAGGTTGACCAAATGATGGAGAGAGATATTTTACCGGCAGTCATAGAAGAAAAGAAGCTGAAATAAGTTAAGGAGTTGAAGTTCAAAATTATAATCCTTGCAAAATGAATTTATGTGTTTTGATTGTGATGAAGTTAATGAAAGCAAAAGAGATTTTTTGAAAGGGGCGGCAACCGCAATTGTCGGCGCTGCTTTAAAAACTCAAACCTTCGGACAACAAACAGCGCCGAAAGCCCTGAATAATCCAAATGTGATTCATCAGCCGGTAACTTTCAAAAACGGCGCTGACACAATAAAAGGCTATCTGGCTCGCCCGAAAAAAGAGGGGCGTTTTCGCGCCGTTCTCGTCTCGCACGGAAATCCCGGAATTTCCGAAGACATTCGCAACACGGCGGCGCAGATGGCTGAACTCGATTACGTCGGTCTGGCGATTGACTGGAATTCGCGCGGGGCGGGCGATACGAGCAAGCTCGATAAGCCGCTTGAGTTTTACATAACCGATGCTTTTAACAAGCAAAATATGCAGGACACACAAGCGGGCATTGATTATTTGAAAACACAATCATTCGTTATACCGAAAAAAGCCGGAATTGTCGGATTTTGCGGCGGCGGTTATCTTGCTTTAAGACTTTCAACCATTTCCAAGGACATTAAAGCGGTGGTCGCCTTCTACGCGCCGCCCGTAAATGATGCTCTGCGCACTTCAGCAACCGACCCGCGCCCGAATTTAATCGCTTTTGCAGATAAAATCAAAGTCCCGATTCAATGCCATTTTGGAACGCAAGACCGGGTAATACCTTTTGCCGATGTCACGAAATTCGAACAGGCTCTGCGAGCGCAAAAAGCGAAAGCCGAAGTTTATACATACGAAGGCGCGGGACACGCTTTTTACGATTACACCCGTCCGCATTTGCATAATCCGTCGGCTGCAAAACTCGCTTACGAGCGAATGAAAGCCTTTTTGAAAAAACAACTCGGCTGATTTTTGAACAATTTGAACAAAGCTCTGGAAAAGGATTCATTTATGTGGTGGATTCTCATATTTAACGTCAGTTCCAGATAAGAGTTCTTTGTTTTCATGAGTATTACATCCAAATATCCTTAATAACACCGATAGGTTTGATTTTTCATTCTTATTGAGGGGTTTTTCTCACGTAAAGATTAAACATCATTCCCTTGCGTGTTACTTCCATATATTTGTTAAAAGGCAAGCTGAAAATTTTCGGAATCAACATTACATCATTATAGAAATAATTATATTCCTCTATCTTGAAATTTAACCTTTTGCCAAGTTCCTCGAAGGATTTCAGGTCGAACTCGTACAAATGAAAGGGTGAATGCATCGGGCTTAAGTGCGTTACGTAATTAGTCCGCGCTATTTTGAAATACAAATTAAACAGCTTTGAGCCAAAGTAAGCCGAAGAGGGCACTTCAATGTGAATAACGCCCGTTGATTTAAGCCAGCCGAGGGACTTCTCAAGTGTCTTTGCCGGGTGGGCAAGGTGCTCGAAAACCGCGCCATAGGTGATAAAATCAAAAGTCTCGGGTTCGTAGTGCGCATCTTCAACAGAGCTTAGCTGGATTTTTTCAGGGTTGATGTTGCCTTTTGCGATTGCAAATTCTCGAAACTTCACTCCCGGTTCAATGCCGTGAGCGTCAAAACCGGCACTTTTTAGCGCTATCACACAGCGTCCGATTCCAGTTCCGATGTCGAGAGCCTTCATTCCATCCTGAAAAGAAATAAGTTTTTTAGCCGTATTAATTTCTCCTAAAAAATAATCCGGCGTCCAGCTTAATCGTTCCTCTTCCCAGTATTCTTCGGGCGATATTCCATAATGGTCTTGTAAATTAAGCGGAAGCGGCATCGGTTGCGAGTAAACCAGCGAGCAATTCGTGCATTTCATTACCGATACGGAAATGCCGGTTTTTGATTTAGGTTTTAGTCCTTGTGAACAGTTGAGACGTTGACCCAGAATTTTATGATTGGCAGTATTATCGCCGCACATTTCACAAGATTCGATTTCCTCAAATGAGTAATGCAGTTTCTTCATATATCTAGCTTTTATTTTAATACTCCAACTATTACGCAAATAAGTTCGTTGCTTTATCAAATACGAGAGAACTAAATTTGCATTCTCTTAATAGTTGATAATATAAGGAAGCTTGTTTAGCGGCAATAATGACGTTAGAAAGACTCAGCTTCTAGCTTGTTTATCTGTAGGGTAAGTTATCTCTAATAAACAGCCAATTAGTATTAACATTTCCCCACCTTTTGACTTATTTAAATGAGACCTTGATTATAACATAACTTGACAAAGTATTATGAATCCTATTACATAATACAGGCTATTGCTTAGTAGTCGCTTCATCAAAACCAACATCGGAATTTAGCTTGAAGCAGTCCTATTTTTTTCATTCTAAAAACCACTAACAGCAATATTCCTAATAGTAAGTTTAGTCACTGCTTTGAATTATTTGATTACAGCTTGCCATCCTTCCTAATTATATGATTACAAGACGAAATTTATTGTTTCTGCTGAGTTCGGCAGGATTGACGGCGGGAACCCCGCGTATTGTGAGTGCGGTTTCCCAACCAGATAACTCTGCGAGATTAGCTTCTTCTAACGAAAATTTTCTTCGTCTTGAAGATTTTGGCGGAGTAGCCGACGGCGTGACCGATAATTCCGGCGCATTAAACGCCGCGCTTAATGCGCTCAAAAGCACAAACGGCGGAACAATCGTTTTTCCCAACGGCATTACAAGACTAGCCGGCACGGCTTCTGTAGATTTTTTAGGGAATCAGGGAGCGGTTTGCCTGGTTGGTTCGGGAGGTAATTCGGTTGTTCAAGTCGGAACCGGAACCGAAATTGCGATTGGGGTTTACAACACATCGAAAGTAAATGTCGAAAACTTAACCTTCATCGGCACGCAGAAGGAATATTATAACGACGATTTACTTGATTGCTCTCAAAGCGTTATTTACTGCGCTTATGTTGAACAGGTCACAGTGCGAGATTGTAAATTCGTAGGCATCGCAATCAGCGCGCCGTATGGCGAGCCTTGGAACGGTTATGCTCCCAATAAAAACCACGGAATCGTTAGCGTTAGTGACGGAGATTTGCTGGTTGAGCGTTGCTACTTCGGAGGTTGCGGCACAGTTCAGTGCGGAAACGTCAATGTGAATGCGTGGCACGGTTTAACCATCAGAGATTCGCAGTTTATTGACTATGGATATTATAACGGTCAAACGGTTACCAAAACCGGGCACGCTCCCAATACGGCTTGGGTCAGAGCCATAAATCCATACCCAGTCGTAGGTGCTAGGGCGCGCGGCAAAATCAGAATAGAGCGAACAAGTTTTGATGAAGGATGCAGTTACGGGCTTTTCGTTTGGGGGGCGCAATGGGTTGAGATTGACAATCTTGCGATGAATAACGGTATCGGTCCCGGAATTGGACTTTTTAATGTCGCTCACACAAGAATCAAAGATTCGTTTGTCGGATATATTAATAGCAACGTCGCGCTCTACGCTCACAATTCAAAAATTATCGAGCTTGATAGTATGCTGCTCGGCGGAAAGGTCAAATTCATCCATCTCGATCCGGGCGTGTCAAAATTAATCTCAAGATATTCAACGCTGCCGGGTAATTCATTATATCCAAACGGTATTATTAACCGGGCGAACGCCGCGCTTGAAATTATAAAATAGAAAGCAATGTCGGCGACCGAACGGTCAAACGGTTTTTTCTGCTATTTTAATTCGGACGTGAAGTTTGCGATTGCGCTTAATAATTCCGACGGCTCGACCGGCTTTGGAACATACATTTGAAAACCGCTTTCTAAAACTCTGGCTCTTTCCTTGACGCCGACGTAAGCCGTCAGCGCAATTGCGGGAATTGCGCCGCCTTGTTCGGGCGGCAAATCTCTTAATTTTTTAATCAGCGAATAACCGTCTTCTTCGGGCATTGCAATATCGGAAACGATGATGTCCGGCTGCCATTCCTTGATTGTTTCGAGCGCGTCTTTAACCCGTGTTTCGGCTTTGACTTCAACTCCTTTTTGACCGAGAACCGCCACGATCAATTCGAGCGTGTCAATTTCATCGTCAACAATCAAAATCCTTAATCCTTTAACTTTGACGTGATTATCCGCCGAATCGGATTTTCCTGCGGCTGAACCGTTTGCGGGCAAATCGCCGGATTTAAAATCCGCGATTTTGTTTTCCTGCGTTTCCCACAGCGGCAGACGAACGGTAAAAGTCGTTCCGGCTCCTTCGCCAAGGCTTTCGACTTCCACGCTGCCGCCGTGCAGCTCGACCAGATGGCGAACGATTGACAAACCCAATCCCAAACCGCCGTGCATTCTCGTGCTGGAGCCGTCGGCTTGACGAAACCGCTCGAAAACAAACGGCAAAAACTCCTGGCTGATTCCTTTGCCGGTATCGGAAACTATGATTTTCGTTTGCGACGAGTCGCTTTCGAGCGTGACCGTTACCTGTCCTTTTTCGGGCGTAAATTTAATGGCGTTCGAGAGCAGATTCCAAACCACCTGCTGAAGCCGGTCTGCGTCGGCGTAAACCATTCGCGGCTCAAAATCGAGCCGCATTTGCAGCCGGATGTTTTTCGCTTCGATTGCCGGACGCAGCGATTCGACCGCCGTTTGAATAACGGGAGCGAGCGCCGTCGGTTTCGGCTCGATTCTGAGCTTGCCCGTTACGATCCGCGAAACGTCGAGAATATCTTCGATTAGCTGCGCCTGCGATTTTGAGTTGCGATAAATCGTTTCTACGGCGCGCGCCGCGTCTTCCTGACTGAGTTTGGCGGATACCAGCATTTGAGACCAGCCCATAATTGCGTTTAAAGGCGTTCTCAACTCGTGGGAAACGGTCGCCAGAAACTCGTCTTTTGAGCGGCTCGCTTCTTCGGCTTCGCGCCTCGCCTCCTGTTCTCGCCGCAGCAGCTCTTCGCGTTCGCGCTCTGCTTGCTTGCGTTCGGTAATATTTTGCGTGATTCCGAGGAAGCGATTGATTTTATTCCCGCTTCCGCTGATAAAGATACCTTGGACGGTCTGCCAAATCGTTTTGCCGGTGCGCGGATTAACAAGACGAAAATCCGCATTGAAATTTGTTTTATCGGCAATCGCGCGCTCAAATTTCTCGGCGGCGGTTTGGCGGTCTTCTTCGTGAATCAAAGCGGTGCTTTCCGCCAAATCCTGCGGCATCGGGAAGCCCAAAACCTGTTCGGTGTTTGCTGAATAAACGACTGTTTGCCGTTCGAGATCAGCTTCCCACGAATAAATATTTGCCGCTCCGGTCGCCAGGCGCAGCCTCTCTTCGGACAGGCGCAGAGCTTCGTCGTTGCGTAATTTTTCGATTGCCAGCCAGGCGCGCTCGCCGACAGCTTCGAGAAACGCTATTTCCTGCGGCGTCCATTCGCGTGGTTTGTCGTCGCTGATCCAAAAGATGGCGTCCCAGCGTCCGTTGGCGAAAAGCGGAATCGAGATGTAAGCCTGTTCGTTATAAGGCTCGTATGTTGTTAGATAAATATCAGCCGTGCGCGGATCCTTTCGGGCGTCGTTGTTGACGATGATTTGCCCTCGTCGGATTCCTTCGAGAGTTTGACGGCTGTAATCTGAGATTTTATATTCGCCCGCGACTGGCGACATTCCTTTTTTATAAAATTCGTGTCGAACTCTGCCGCGATTTTCCGTCTCGTTAATTTCGACGAACAAACAGCGAGCCGCGTTTAGATGTTTGCAGGTCGTTTCGGTTATCTCATCGAGCAGTTTTTCGGGGGTGAAATCGCCGAAACGAATTTTTTCGCCGAGTTCGAGCAAAAATTGCCGGTCAAGCTCTTCGCGTTTGCGCGCCGTAATGTCAATCCCGATGCCGTAAACCTTGGTCGGCGTTCCGTCCGTCGCGTAAACCGCCTGCCCGCGTCCTTCCATCCAGCGCAAACTGCCGTCGGCGTGATGAAAACGAAACTCGATGATGTAATCCCGATGTTCGGCAATCGCTCGCTGGACTTCGAGCGCAATCAACTCTTTGTCTTCGGCGTAAACGTAATCCCGAAAACCGTTCAGATTACCGGCAAAAGTTCCTACGGGCAGCCCGAAAATCGTTTCAAGCTCAGGACTCCAATAAACCGTTTCGGTCTCTAAATCGCGCGACCAGGCTCCCATCCGGCTCCCGGTCATCGCCAGACTGAGCATTTTCTGGCTCTCGCGCAAATTTTCGTCCGCCTGTTTGTGTTGGTGAATATCTTCGGTCGTGCCGTACCAGCGAACAACTTTCCCCTGATCGTCGCGGCGCGGAAACGCGCGCGAGCGCACCCAGCCGTAAGAGCCGTCGGCAAGTCGGATGCGATGTTCAACGTCGTAAGGCTCGCCGGTTTTGATCGAATGCATCCAGGCATTGACGGTTGACTGTAAATCGTCCGGGTGCTGAATCCGCAGCCAGCCTTCGCCGAGCGCGGTTTCGTGTGTCAAGCCGGTCATTTCGAGCCAGCGGTCGTTAAAACCTTCTATATTTCCGTCCGCCGTAGCTGTCCAGGGAACCTGCGGATTTAGTTCGACGGTGTAGCGCAAATTTTCTTCGGATTCGCGCAAGCGTTCTTCCGCCCGTTTGCGGTCGGTGATGTTGTTAAACAAAAGCGCGACTTTGCGGCTTTCCGCGCCTCCGACGCGAAAACCGTAAACGTCAAACCAGCGATTCATCGCGTCCGAACGTTCGGCAAAACGGACTGATTCGCCCGTCAGCGCGATCTGTCCGTAAACTTCAACCCATTTGTCTTCGAGATTCGGAATAAGCTGTCTGACTGTTTTTCCGCTTAACGCTTCGCGGTTTGGAATTCCCGTCATTTTTTCAAAAACGGGATTAACTTCGAGAAACCGGTAATCAACCGCTTTGCCCGAATCGTCAAACAGCATTTCAAACACGCAGAATCCCTGGTCAATCAAATTAAACAGCATTCGATAGCGTTCTTCGCTCTGGCGAATACGTTCTTCCGCTTGATTGCTCTGGCTGATGTCGCGTGCGATTTTTGAAGCGCCGATGATTTCGCCTTCCGGCGTCTTGATCGGTGAAACCGTCAGGGAAACTTCAACGAGCGAGCCGTCTTTTCTGACCCGAACGGTTTCGTAATGCTCGATTCTTTCTCCGCCTCTGATTCTTTTTATTATATCGGCTTCGTCCGAGTGAAGCTCCGGCGGAATCAAAATCAGAATCGGTTTGCCGACCGCTTCTTCAGCGGTATAGCCGAAAATCTGCATCGCGCCTTTGTTCCAACTGGTAATTATCCCGTCGAGGGTTTTACTGATAATGGCGTCGTCAGCCGACTCAACCAGTGCGGACAACCAATAAGACGCTATTTTATCTTCCGACAAAACATCAATCATCGCAGACGATTTTCCACGAAATATTCAAGATTGACAACTTTACTGCGAATTCGGGAATTTTCTCTCGATTCCGAGTCTCATTACAAAAAGCTCAAAAGACGTTTCGATTCAAAAACAGCAAAGTTTTTATTGAAATTCGGCAAAAAAAGAACAACTCAAAGTCTTATCGAAGGCTGCTGAAAAAGAAATTTAAAATCAGCAAATTTTTTGACACTTTTTCAGCAATTTAAGCGCGTTAAGAAGCAGGGAGATAAAATTATGTATTTCATCAACAAATTAGTCGCAACTTTCGTCTGGGAATTGGAATTTTTCTTTGCCGGTATTAAAAAATAATGACCGGCTAAACGGCGAAACTCAGTTTCCGCCGTTTAGCTTGAGCGGCGCGCCGGGACGCGCGGCGGTCATTTTGCCTTCGGCGAAAACCGCTTTGCCGTTGACGAACACGCGCGAAATTCCGGTCGCGTATTGATGCGGATTTTCAAATGTCGCTCGGTCGGCAATCGTTTTTTCGTCAAACAACACGAGATCGGCGGCAAAGCCTTCTCGAATTAAACCTCGATCTTTTAAACCGAAAGTTTGCGCCGGAAGGCTCGTCATTTTCCGAACGGCGTCTTCGAGCGTAATAAT
>DASVRD010000134.1:0-36894 GCA_036388775.1 Pyrinomonadaceae bacterium
GTACCTCCGCCGGCTCCGCCAACTCCGGCAATCGAAGGCAGCATTTATATAGACGAAAAAACGCGCGAGGAAATCAGGAAAGCAATCGCAGAATCGAAAAAAGTCGCTAAAGAAGCGATGAAGATTGATCAGGAAGAAATGAGGCGCTCTGTTGAAGTGGCGCGCGCTTCCGTGCCGGAAATTGATATTGATATGGACTTGGACGTTGACATTGACCTCGATATGGACGGAGATGAGCCGGGAGAATATAACAATTTTGCGCTCAGCCGCCGCCAAGCCGGAAGCGTTCAGGTTGAGGGCGCTCCGAATCTCAACGTAACGGCGCGCAGCGGCGCGGTTCGCATTCGCGGCTGGGATAAATCGGAAGTTTCTTTCGGATTTATTCAGCAAGCCGGCGCGGGCGGATTTAAACCGTCGCTGCAAAAAAACGGTTTGGAAGTTCGTATAAACATTCCCGAAACTGTCGAGCGTTATCGTCTTGAAATCTATGTTCCGCGCAAATCGAACGTCAAAATTATGTCCGGCGGCGAAATTCGCGTTGAAGGCGTCACCGGCAAAGTGGAGCTTGACGGCAGCAATGGCGCGATTGACGTGCGCGATTCGGGCGGGAATTTGTCGGTTACGGCGCGCGAAGGTCGGGTTCGCGTGATCGGTTTCGACGGCGAAGCTAAAATCAGAACAACTGAGGGCAATATTGCTCTCGAAGGCAATTTCACGGCGCTTTCGACAAACACCGTCAGCGGCGAAACCGTTTTGACTTTAAACCAGGACGCTTCGGCAACGCTCGAAGCGTCGACGAAAAACGTCACGTTTGAAGGCATCGAGCCGAACGGCGAACCGAAAGACACCAGAAACTCGACCGTTTGGAAAATCGGCGGCGGAAGCTCCAACTACAAATTACGCACGACCGCAGACGGGCAAATTTATGTTCGCAGCGCATCAAACGTCCGTATCTCTCATAACAATTTTTATCTTGTGCCGCTGCGTAATCCGCTGTTCGGCTAAAAATTAAATTGTGAGCGGTTATTGGATTAAAAAATAACCGCTCACAAAACTTTTCGTAGTTTGCTTGAAACTTTTCGGCGCAGCCCGCGTTTAAGAAATGTCTTCAATTTCGCTCAATAAAACAGCCTTAAATACGAAAATTTATAATGAAAATACTGCTCTTAACCGCATTTTTATTTTTATCAACAGCAGCTTATTCTCAAGATGCGCCGCCCCCGCAGGCAAATATTGTCAGGACATCCACCGAGCCTTCCCCAAAAAACACGCCGACTGCAAAGGAGACGAAAAAATCCGACGCCAAAAAAAATAAGAGCAATGATGATAAAGACGCAAACGGCTCCGTAAAAAAATCTCGCTTTAATTTGCCGCCTGAAAAAGCCGAGCCGATGCGAATCCCGCGTTTTGACCAATCGCCGGTAATTGACGGCAAACTGGACGAAGCAGTTTGGCAGCAAGCCGCGACTTTTAAGGATTTTTATCAAGTCTCGCCCGGCGACAATGTTCCCGCTTCAAAACCGACAATCGCTTATCTCGGCTATGACGAGCGGCATCTTTATCTCGCTTTTCACTGTTTTGACGAGCCGGACAAAATTCGCGCCACCGTCGCCAGCCGCGATAACGTTTTCGGCGAAGACAACGTGCGCGTCTGGCTCGACACTTACAACGACCAGCGGCGCGCTTATATTCTCGGCTTTAATCCGCTCGGAATTCAGATGGACGGAATTCAAACCGAAGGACAGGGACAGGATTTTTCGGTAGACATCGTGATGGAATCGAAAGGCTCAATCGTCGCCGACGGCTGGGTTGTCGAAGTCAAAATTCCGTTTAAATCCTTGCGCTATACTGCCGGCAAAGGAAAAATGTGGGGCTTCAATGTGGTGCGCAACATTGACCGATTCAATGACGAATTGGATTCGTGGATGCCCGATGACCGCAACATTTCCGGCACGCTTGTCAAACACGGCAAAATCACCGGACTCGAAGACATTAAAACCGAACGCACGCTCGAAATCGTGCCGAGCATCACGCTCTCGGAAACCGGACACCGGACGCGCACCGTTCCCCGCTACATTCTTAACGACAGAGGCATTTTTCATCCGACTCTCAACCCGAACGGCGTTTTGCCCGATCCCGGAAGATTTGTCAATCAACCGATTAAACAAGACATCGGCGTCACGATGAAATTCGGCATCACGCCGAACATCACGCTTGATGCGGCGATAAACCCGGATTTTGCCGAAATCGAAGCCGACGCGCCCGTCGTCACGGCTAACCAGCGTTTTCCGATTTTCTTTCAGGAAAAACGTCCTTTCTTTTTGGAAGGCGTCGAGATTTTCCAATCGCCGCTGCAAGTTTTTTATTCGCGCCAGATTATTGACCCGGACGCGGCGGCGAAATTAACCGGAAAAATCGGCAAAACCTCGTTCGGTTTTCTCGCGGCGACCGACAAAGCGCCGGGCAATTACGACGAAGACGACCGCAACGATCCTTCCGTCAGACCTGGAATTGACGAATTTCTGGACAAAAACGCGCATTTCGCCGTCGTCCGCGTAAAACGCGACTTCGGCAGAGAAAACAACGTCGGGTTTTTCGGCACGGCTCGCATTTTTCCCGAACAGCGCAATTTTCTCGCCGGTTTTGACGGGCGTATCAAATACAGCCCCAAGCTCGTTTCGCAATTTCAAGTGGTCGGCAGCAATTCGCGGACTTGTTTTCGTGAAGCCGCTTTTGAACCTGATTTAAATCAAACACAGGCGCAGAGGAATAGAGAAATCTGCGGCGGAAATACGTTTCGACAATATCGCGTCGGAAACGGCGTCGGCTATTACTGGAATCTGGATTACACCGAGAAAAATCGCGGCTGGGTTATAGAAGCCGTCGGGCGCTCGAAAGATTACCGCGCCGATGCAGGTTTTACGCGTCGTGTAAATACAAACTCGCTTTTCTGGGGCAGCCGTCTCAGCACCGAACCGAAATCGAAAGGATTTCTCCTGCGCGCCGATTGGCGTCACGGGGCGAACATTGCTTACGACTGGAAAGGGCGCTCTCAGGACGCCGGGCTTAGCTCAAACGTCAATCTGACTTTGCAGGGAAGCACCTACATTAATTTCGGCGGAGGACTTAGCTACGAGCGGCTTTTTGAGGAAGAATTCGGATTAAAACGCGCTCCGACCAGACCGAACGGCGGCGCATTTTTCGGCGCGCCCGAACGCTCGACTTATCAGCCTTATTTGAGTGTTAACGCCAGCAAAACTTTTAATAAACAATTCAGCGCTTACGGATTCATCGGCACAATCTGGAACGCTTACGATTTCGATTTCGGCGGCGGAAATCGTTATCCGCGAGTCAGTCCAGCGGCTTTAGCGGGAAAATCACAGCTCGATCCCGGAACCGGGCGGCAGTTTGATTTAAACGTCGGATTTAATTACAAACCAATTGACCCGCTCCGCGTTTCGCTCGATTACACAAAAGCCCGTTTGACACGCAACGACACCGGATTAACGGCGTTCGACACAAACATTTTTACCTTGCGCTCGACTTATCAATTTACTCGCTTCGCGTTTGTCCGCACGCGCGTTGATTACGACACGCTGGCGTCGAGAGCCGCCGGACAATTACTGTTCGGTTATAACCCGAATCCGGGAACCGCGCTTTACGTCGGCTACAACGATAATTTTAATTACAACGGATTTAGTCCTTTTACCGGACAGCTCGAACCGAAATTTGAGAGAAACGCGAGAACCTTTTTCATCAGAGCTTCGTATCTTTTCCGACGAAGTTTCTAAACCGATTTTCCCTGCGTGGGGAAAAAGCAGGAGCGGCTGCGACGAGCGTGACGACCGTTTGAAAAAAACTCCGAAGTGGCGGTCGGTACGTTCGAGCAAAAAAAGTCGCTCCTGCCATTTTTGTCAACGACACTTTACAACTAAAACCGCTTTTTTTTCCACTGTTAATTTTCTTGCCGCCGAATCTCGAAACGCGACCAGCTCCAAAAAACCTGCGCTCCCGAAAATCATAAACAATTCGCCCGTTTCGTTTGTTTCGGCATAAAAATCTTGCAGCCGCTCAATCTCGCCCCTTTGTCTCAACCCGAAAACCGCTTTCGAGAAATTTTTGCGGCAAATCGTCACGCTTTAAATTGACCAGACAATTTCCGAAACGGTCAATGTGAAAAAATTCCGCTTCGATTGTGTTTTCGTCAATGTTTATCGGCTTTTTAATTTCAAATCGAACAAAATTCGTGATTTCTTCGCCCAGTTCGGCGGGCGCGACTCCGCGCGACAAAGCTCCGGCGATTGGCGCAAACACATCGCGCCCGTGAAAAGTTGCCGAAACCGGGTGCCTGAAAAATCGCTCGTTTGTAATGTTAAAAACTTTGGTCAAAGGCTCTGCGTCGTAAACAAAACTCAAAAGCCCGTTGTCGGGCGCGACAAAGAAATATTTTTCCGTCATTGCCGCAATCGCCCGGCGCTCAGAACCTACGCCCGGATCAACCACAGCAAGATGAATCGTTCCGGCGGGAAACGTCTGATGAGCGGCGAAAATGGTAAAAGCGGCGGCTTCGATGTCCTGCGCCGGAATCTCGTGAGTTATATCAATCAAATGTGCGTCCGGGTTGACGGCTAAAATCGCGCCTTTCATCGCGCCGACAAAATAATCCGACGTTCCGAAATCTGTGGTTAAAGTTATTAAGTTCATCGAGTTTATCGAGTTCATCGAGTTCATCGAGAAAACTCGCAACACGATGAACTCGATAAACTCAATAAACTTTTAGCGGATTTGAGCTTCGTAAGCGGTTCTGATTCTGAGGCGCTGACCTTCGTTAAGTCGAATGTCTTTGCCGCGCGCAACTAGAACGCCGCCGAGACCGAATGCCCCGCCGACCGCCGCGCCGACTGCAAAACCAACCGGACCGCCCGCAATTGCGCCGATTGTACCGCCCGTTCCGGCAGCCGAGCCGACAATAATTGCGTCGGATTTGAAAGAGCTTTTGCCCCGCACGGTTCCTTCCGAGTTAACGGTTTTCACGTTATTTTTCAGGCTTTTGTCTCCGGCGGGAAACGCTTCGACGACCATCGCGTTCAAATTCGACCATCGCGTTTGATTCAGCAAAATGCGGTCGAACGAAAGCTGCATTTCGGCGCGCCGCTTGATGCGACCGGGCTTTTGCAACTCCGTCACGCGACCTTCGATGATTGCGCCTTCGATCTCGACCGGCGCGACGACGCGGGCTTGAAAAGAATCGCCTTTCCGAGCGTCTTTGGTGTTCAAACTGTTCTGCATTTCAACGATCAATTCGGTATTAGGGGGAATTACAATCAAAGCGTCGGAATTGTTCGCGGCGGAAATGCTTTCCGATTGCGCGGGATTTGTTGAAACCGGAGGTTCTATTTGATTAGCCGTTGCTGAAACGGTCTTTCCTCCGCGTCTTTCGAGCGTCGGCGGAACGGTCGAATCAAAGCTCTGACGGTCAAACCCGGTCGCGTAGCCGGTTTCAAAGCCTTGCTGATAACCGTCGCGGTAATCTTCGGGCGCGCCGTATTCCGGCAAATAAGCGCGGTCGGCTTTGACGTAATCCTGATGTTTTTCAGCGCTGCGCTGTAATTTTTCAGACGCATCGCGGTAGCCAGCCATATAACCGTCGGAATATCCGGTGCGATACCCGCGAAACAAAGCCGTTTTTGAATCCTGAGCGAAAACGATTGGCGTCAGACTGCCGCAAAACAGAATGACGTTTAGAAAGAGCGCGCAGACGATTTTAAATTGCTGCATTTTTTCTCCTTGTACAAATTTTGGCAAGACCATCAATAGACGTTAAGTTTTGTTAAAGGCTAAGCCTTTGAATAAGTAAATTTATACTAGGAAAGTTAAAGAATTACAATAGAAAAATCGGTTTGATGAAAACTTAGGATTATTACGCGCCTCAGAAATCAATTTTTTGGGTTTGGGAGCAGTAATTGTTCGAGATTTCTCTAGAGCGATTTGATTTATATCTAATTTTTATAAAGTGGAACGATCACAAAGCCGGTTTGTCGCCAATATTTTGATTTTCGGATAAACTTTCAACAGGTTTTCTGACATCTGAAACAAAGATTATCTCCCAGAGTGTTACGAAATAAAATGAAAATGATATTTTTAGCTCTTTTCGCGCTTGCGGCAATTGCCGCAAACGTAATTGCCGTTGACGCGCAAAACGCGCGCAAGGTTTTTCCATACGATTATAAAATTAACGATTTGCCGAACGGATTGCGCGTCATCACCGTTCCGACCGATTATCCGAATCTGGTCGCGCTGTACACAGTCGTCGGCGCAGGATCGCGCAACGAAATCGAGCCGGGAAAATCCGGTTACGCGCATTTTTTCGAGCATTTGATGTTTCGCGGGAGCGAAAATTTTCCGCCGGGAAGCTTTGACCGGATTATGAAAAAAGCCGGTGCGTCGAGTAACGCTTATACGACCGACGACCGAACGGTTTATCATGCGACTTTCGCCAAAGAAGATTTGGACGAGATTATGCAGCTCGAAGCCGACCGTTTTCAGCGTTTGAAGTACGCGCAGCCGGAATATAAAACCGAAGCGCTCGCGGTGCTGGGCGAATACAACAAGAACAGCGCCTCGCCGACTTTCAAAATGCACGAAGTCTTGCGCGAAACGGCGTACAAAACACACACCTACAGCCACACGACGATGGGTTATCTGAAAGACATTCAGGATTACCCGAATCAATACGAATACAGCTTGCAGTTTTTCAATCGTTTTTATCGCCCCGAATACACGACAATTGTGGTCGTCGGCGATGTTAAACCGGATGAAGTTCTGGCAATGGTCAATAAATATTTCGGCAGTTGGCAAGCGGGCGATTACAAACCGCAAATTCCGGTCGAACCGGCGCAGGAAAAGGCGCGCAGCGAGCATATCGAATGGACTTCGCCGACTTTGCCTTATGTAGCGGTCGGTTATCGCGGTCCCGCTTTTTCGGACGAAAGCAAAGATAAAGCCGCGCTCGATTTGCTGTCGCTGATAGCGTTCGGCGAAAACTCCGACCTTTTTCAAAAGCTCGTTTTGCAGGAGCAAAAAGCGGATTTTATCAGCCCGGATTTTGAAGACAAAATTAACCCGGAGCTTTTCACGGTTTACGCTCGCGCCAAATCCGACACCGATATGAATTACGTTCGCGATGAAATCGTCAAAACTTACAAGCGTTATACGGGCGAGCTTGTCCCGCAAAAACAACTCGACCAAACGCGCTCGCGGATGCGCTACGGTTTCGCGATGGCGATGAACAGCAATGACGCGATTGCCAACACGCTCGCCCCGTACATCGCTTTGAAACGCACGCCGGAAACGCTCGAAAAATTGTTTGCGCTTTACGACCGGATTACGCCCGAAGACATTCGCGCCGCTGCTCGCACGTATTTTCAAGACAAAAATCAAACTGTTGTAACGCTGGCGACAAAAAACGGAGGTAAAAAGTGAAATTACGAATTACGAATTACGAATTAACGATTTTCGCAATCTTAATGCTCGCAATTTTGTCGCTTCCGGTTTTGGCGCAAAAACGCGGCACAAAAGCTTCAAACACGATGAATAATTCAAGTAACACGGTATTTTTGCCGAATCGCTCGCCGCTCATTTCGATTCGCATTCAGTTTTTGACCGGCGCTATGGACGATCCGGCGGGAAAAGAAGGAGTGGCTTCTTTGACCGCCGCGATGCTCGCGCAAGGCGGCTCAAAAACTCAAACTTATGAGCAAATCGTCGAACAGTTTTATCCGATGGCAACCGGTTTCGGCTCGCAGGTTGATAAGGAAATGACTACATTTTCCGGCACGAGTCACCGCGACAATCTCGAAAAATATTACGCTATTGTTCGCCAGATGCTGCTCGAACCCGGTTTTCGCGAAGACGATTTCAAACGCCTCAAAGACGAAGCTATTAATTATTTAAAAACCGGCTTGCGGCAGGGAAATGACGAAGAACTGGGCAAAGAACGGCTCTACAACATCATTTATGACAATCATCCGTATGAGCATCACAATCGCGGAACGATTTCTTCGCTTGAAAAATTGACCTTGCAGGATGTCAGAGATTTTTACGCCAAAAATTACTCGCGGGCGAATTTGGTTCTGGGAATGTCAGGCGGTTTTGCCGCGGATTTTTCTAAAAAGTTTCAAGCCGATTTTGCCAAGCTTCCCGCCGGCAAAAAGACTGTCCGCAAAGTTGCTAAGCCGAATCTCGAAACCGGATTGAAAATTGACATCGTGCAGCGCGAAACTCGCGCCACGGCGATTTCGCTCGGATTTCCGATTGCAATCAACCGCGCGTCGAAAGATTTTCCGGCGCTCGCCGTAGTCGCTTCATATTTGGGACAGCATCGCTCTTCAAACAGCTATCTTTATCAGCGTCTGCGCGAAGCGCGCGGTTTGAATTACGGCGATTACGCTTACATCGAATATTTTCCGCGCGGAATGTTCCAATTTCAGCCCGACCCGAATCTAGCCAGGCAGTCGCAAATCTTTCAAATCTGGATTCGCCCGGTCGAGCCGAACAACGCGCATTTCTCTTTGCGTGCGGCTTTGTACGAATATAACCGATTAGTCGAAAACGGAATGTCGCCGGAAACTTTTGAAGCCACGCGCGAGTTTTTGTCGAAATACGTTAACATTTTGACGCAAACACAGGACGATGCGCTCGGCTACGAACTCGATAGCCGTTATTACGGAATTCCGAATTTCAATCAATATATGAAAGAGCAGCTTGCGAAACTGACTTTGCAGGATGTCAACAATGCGATTCGCAAACATTTCGGCGACGCCGGAGCGATGCGCGTCGTGATGATAACCAAAGACGCCGAATCATTGCGCAGCGCAATCATCAACAACACCGCTTCGCCGATTACCTATAATTCACCGAAACCGCAAACGATTCTCGACGAGGACAAAGCGATTTCGGTTTATCCGATCAAACTCCGACCGGAAGATGTGACAATCACACCGGTTGACAGAGTTTTTGAATAAAGTGAAGTTTCAAAAAAAACAAAGGCGAGCATGATTCGCTCGCCTTTGTTTTCATACCGAATTACAAAATGGCTTTGAGAAGCTGCGCCAATCTGTAGCCGCCTTTCGCCAATTGTCCTTGGACGATGCGCGTGTTGTTTGACGAATAGTCGGCGCCGACTTTAATCAAGTATTTTTGTTCTTCCTCAACGACAACCGGTCTGACAATCTGAACCGTATTGTAGGTGTTTCGCTTAGATATTTTAAGCGAGTCAAGCGCCCATTCCTGCGCCCATTTGCGAGGATTATTATCCGTCCCGTTCCATGAGACTGGCGCGGGTGTGGCTGTATTTTTTAGTTCCGAGGCAAATTGCGCGACTGATTTGCCGCCGGATGCGCCATACACCAAATCGCCGTCCCAAAACGAGTGCAGGTTATTGCCGCTCTCCCGGCTTAACAGCAATTTATTGCCGCCGATGTCGCTGTCGCCGCGCAAATGCCGGGCGATAATCACAGCCGGATCGGTTTCGATGATAATGCTGTTGCTATTTTCGTCTTCATTAATAAAACCGACGCCGACGTGCAGAGGCTGGTGCATATCGCCGATCAAATGCACCAGCATTCTCAGCGCGTTTCGTTTATTCAAGTTTGGAAAGTTTGTGCCGCCCTGCAAAACGACAATGCAGTTATCAATAACGTGAACCACGTCGAATTTGTCCTGAAACTGCGGGCACGCGGAGTAACTTTGACAGTCAAGGGGCAAATCAACGAAATGCCAGTCGCGATTATCTTTGTTGCGCATATCTCGGAGAAATGCCTGAGTGTCCTCGTCAGGGTCGTTTGCGTTCGCTCCAAACCTGCGGCGCTTAACCTGATCAGCCCAAATTGACATATTGGCGAGCGTATCGCCCTGTTTCATAATTTGGGCGAGCTTTTGTCTGGTCATCGCGTCGAGATAAAGCTGAGCGACCTGTCCGACGGTTTTATGACCTTTGTCACCCCATGCGAAAGCCGGAGCGCTCAGCGAAACGATAACAACCGCAATGGTTAGAATACATCTCAATTTTTTCATTTTTTCTACCGCCTTTTAAGAATAGGGACTAACTTTATAACAAGTGTGTGAAAAAATAAAGTAATCAAAATACTTTTTTAGCGAGCGGTAAAATTCGGCGTAAGTCGGAATTTTCAGTATAATTGCAATGACGATAAACGGTTTTCCAAAAAGATAACTGGAAATTGAAAATTAAGAATTGAACTCTTCTTCGCAAAATGAGGCAGAAAGAAGGTTTTGTCTCGGTGCGCATTTTTATAGCCAATATGAGATTGCAAGCAGTCCTGCCGATATTTTTATGCATCGTTTTGCTCGCACCGTTTGTCGCAGCTTTTGAAACCGACCAATACAATCTGCCGCCGCAGCCGCTCGGAGACATTGGCGATGAGCTTTCGGAATATGTCGAGCAAAATATAAAAAAAGCGGTTGAAAAAATAAACGCTGAAGTCATTCGCCGGCAATCTTGTTTGGAAAATCCGGCGGTCAAAGTAAGGTCGCCAAATTGCGGTTCGGCGGAAAAAGAGCGAGCGCGGCTCGCATTTCTGCGTTCCGATGAAGCGATTGTGCGGGAAATTTATAATCCGCTAGGCGGAGGAATTTTCCCTTTTACGCGCTCCGCGACCTGGGTTGAAACGCATCAATTCCGCGCCACGCCCGCGCTTTATAAAACCAACTATTTGAATTCGATTTATTTCACGATTCCGACCAATTATTTCACTATCAGTCCGACCGTCAAGGTTTACGGCGCGCAATTCGGAACCGACAAAATAGCGCATTTTTTTCAACAGGGCTACGCATATTACAAAATATCCGAACGAGCCGCGTCGAAAGGCTCTGCGCCTGACGAAGCCGCCCGAAAGGCGATTCTCTGGGGACAGAAAACCGAGCGTACTTATTACGGAACAATGGTTTCCGGCGTTTATTCAAACGCCGATTTAGCAGCTAATTATGTCGGAATGCTGTTTTATCAGGGGTTGACGCGCGAGCTAAAAATCAAGGATGAAACCAGAGCGCCGGTTTTGCTTCTCAACAATGGAATTTGGATCTTCAACTCGAATTTTAATTCCCGCGAACTTCTTATCAAGCCGTTTTTTACCGACCATTTAAACGAGGCTCTGAATCCTTCAATCATTTCCAATCTCATCGGATTACGAACCTATGTCCGGCGGGCTGTAAAAAAACAAAGCTGCAAGCAATGGCTTGCGCAAAAGCCGGATTTAACTCAAGCCAAATTAAACGAATTAACGCTAAAGCTGATGCGCTGGAACGACGAAGATTATGGATTTACCCCAAGCAAAAATTTTATTACCATCGCCAACACTTGTTTCGGCGACAGTTTACGAATTGAATCAAGCCCTCAACCGTCATCAGAAAACATTTTCGACCCGATGAGAAGCTACTGATTTTTAGCCGGTACAACGAAAACGCGGCGAGCTTCGACTCTTAAACCGACGCGGCGCGAGACGACGCCGATTTCGCGTGTTTCGCCCGGCGTGGACGCTTCGAGCGGACGTTTCGGAATGTAGGTGGCAACGTAAATAGAATCAATCAGTTCAGCGATTTTTTTACCCTCAGCAATAAGTGTTTCGTCCGATTCGGGGAAAACGATTGCGCCGCCGGTTTTAAATGCCAAATCATTGAGCTGGGCTTGCGAGTCGCGCAAATCCTGCTGCTGCTGGCGAGCTTTTTTGATCATTTCGCGGTCGGTGTTGATTGAACCGAGGCGCGGAAGATTCATCAAATCCTGAATCGGACCCGGCAAGCTGATTTTGTTGTTTTCATCGGTTCTTTTAGGAATTTTACCATCGCCGCCTTTTAAGATAACCGAGCGTGAGGCGTTTCCTTTTTGCTCCATCGCGGTGTAGCTCAAAACGTGAACCGAAACATTGGCTTCGAGCAGTTTTTTTATCGCGGCTTCGCGTTCTTCTTTTTTCGCGATGCTGTCTAAACCGTCGGTGATTAAAACGAGATGGCGATTTTGCGCTTCGCGCGAGTCCAGCATTTTTGTCGCCGTTTTCAGGGCTTCGACAAAAACGCTGCGGCGACCGAAAGCGAGCTTTTTCGCAACCGCACTAATCGCTTCGTCTTTCGTTTCCCATTCCGATAAAACCTGAGCGCGGTCGCTGTATTGAATCACAGCGATGCGATCTTCGCTCGATAACGAACGGATTAAGCTTGCGGCGGCTGCTTGCGTCGTTTTTAGATTTTTCGCCGTGCGCATCTCGCCGCCCATATCCAAAATGAGCATCACATTCGCCGGAACGCGGCGCAGGCTTTCGATTTTATGCGGCACGCGGTCTTCGACTACCATTAAATCATCTGCGATGAGCGTCGGGTCGAAATGGTCGAACTGATTACGCGCCACAACGTTTAATTGAATTTCTTCGGTTGTGATACGCGTCGGTTTTTCATCCGTTTCAATCGGCGGCGGCGTCGGAGTTTGAGTAAAACCGACGACCGAAAACGCGGAAATCAGAAATGTGACAAATAAAATTCGCTGTGTCATTTGTGTTCGTTTATATCCAGACAAATTTCTGATGCAGCAAGGCTTCAAAACAATTGCTTTTGAAGGGGCGGAAGATTCGTGAAGGGAATTTAAAAAAGAAACTTGTCACTCGCAAACGTCTTTGCTATCTTCAAAATAGCAATAAAATTCAGCTTTTTAAGGAAAAATAGCCATGGATACAGCTAAAGATACAGGTCAATCAACAGGTTCAACAGGCGGCGCGGCTGCCGCTGCCGCTGCGGCGGGTTTGCGCGGCGTCGTCGCCGCTTCGTCGGCAATCGGCGATGTTAACGGCGAACAGGGAATTTTGATTTATCAAGGCTATAACATTCACGATTTAGCCGAGCATTCGACGTTTGAAGAAGTCATTTACCTGCTCTGGCACGGCAAATTGCCGACTCAAGCCGAACTCGATTCACTTACTTCCGAATTTCGCGCCAATTACGAAGTTCCGGCGGAAGTGCTGGAATTTATGAGGCACATCCCGAAATCGGCAGACCCGATGGATGTTCTCCGCACGGCGGTTTCGACGCTCGCTTTTTATGCCGAAAACCCGAAAGACACATCGCGCGAAGCCGCCTTGAAAACCGCGACAAAACTAACTGCTCAAATACCGACTTTAGTCGCAGCGTGGGAAAGAATAAGAAGCGGGAAAGACATCGTTGCGCCTGATAAAAATGCCAATATCGCCGCCAATTTTCTTTATATGTTGTTCGGCGAAAAACCGAACGAAGATGAAGCCAAAATGTTTGACATCGGGCTGATTCTGCACGCCGATCACGAACTAAACGCTTCGACATTTACGACGCGCGTTATCGCCGGAACTCTCGCCGATATGTACGGCGCTGTGACGGGCGGAATAGCCGCTTTGTCGGGACCTTTGCACGGCGGAGCGAACACGAACGTGATGAAAATGCTTCAGGAAATCGGCAGCGAAGAAGCGATTGATTCGTGGCTCGACAACGCGCTCTCGCAAAAACGCAAAATTATGGGCATCGGTCACGCCGTTTATAAAACCGAAGACCCGCGCGCCACTTGGCTCCGCAAATTCTCGCGTACAATGGGCGAGAAAAAAGGCGAAATGAAGTGGTTTAATATGTCACAGAAAATCGAACGCTTGATGCTTGAGAAAAAGGGAATGTATCCGAACGTTGATTTTTACTCGGCTTCGACATATTTCCTGATGGGCATTCCGCTCGACCAGTACACGCCGATTTTCGCGGTCTCGCGCATTTCCGGCTGGACGGGACACATTCTCGAACAATACGCCAACAACAAACTAATCCGCCCGCGAGCCGAATACATCGGACAGCGCGATTTGAAATACACGCCGATTAACGAAAGATAGATTCAACGATTGATGTAAAAAGTAGAAGGCAGAGCTTCAAAGCTCTGCCTTCTGTTTATTGTTAAGGTCCTTCTATCACATCAATATCAGGCGGTCTGATAACTACCGTACTAATCTCCGCTCCACTCAAGTTTCTCAAAGTTATTTTCACAGTTGATCTCGGTTGCGCAATCTTCACGAGCAGCTCGCGTGATGAAACGGGGATTATCGCCGAAACGGAGGGCTTTTCTTCTATGTCGTCTACTTTAGACAATTTGACGTTTTCGAAACCTGTGCCTTCAATTCTGACAAACATCTCATCCCTTACCGAATCGAAACGCAGAGCAGTGACGTTTGTAATGGTAAATTGGCTGGTGTTAACCGGAAAAGCTTTGATTACAGTTGTTATATCTTGATCTGAGTCGGTATTACAAAATTCTATGACGGGTTTTTCCTTCGAATCTTCCGGCTGTTTCTTTGTACACTGCTTTATCAGCACCGAAACGGAATCACTTTTTTTAAGATTGAAGTCAATCTTGTATTGTTTGTTTGAAATAAAAAGCTGCTCGGTGTCTTTATTTAAAACAATACCATCAACAAAAATTGTTTCTTTACCTGTAAATTTGGTTCCTGATAATATCGCGCTTGATTTAACTTTGGGATCTTCACTCGAAAAAACCTGAAGTTCGGTAAGTGTCAATTTATCCGGCGTCGCAGTTGCTCTGGTTCCAAACATAAACGGAACATTTTTAGCTTTAATATTACATTTTTCGCATTGCGAGCCGCCGTGCGGCTTAATCTGAATGTTTAGCTCACTTAAGCTGACCGTCCTGCCGGGACCTACAATGCTTATTTCGGGCGTGCCTTCAAAATCTTTTGGCATCCTGAAAACCGTCGTGATTTCTTCGGCATCAATAACTTCATATTTTCCGCAGATTTCGTTTTCGCAATAATCACGAATCAATAGATCATCGCTTGGTAATTTACGGGTAAGCTCAACTACCTGTTGAAGCGGAACGCCGTTGACTAATACGCCGACCTGCGAAGTGAAATTTCTGCCTTTAATTGATAAAACTATTTTTTGTCCCTTTTCAACCGGAGCATAATCAACGGATGTAAGCCAGAATCCGCGAGCGTCGCCGCCGTTCGGAATAGGAATAACATATTGTTTTTTGCCGGAACAGTCGCGATCATCATCGTCCTTCCAATTTTGTCCGTTAAAAGCAGTCTCATTTCCATCCATTACGTTTTGCGGTTGAAATTTTTTGTGGGAGAAATAACAGCCGCGAGCATTCATAACCAAGGCTTCGGCTTTGCGTGGCACAACCACTACCGCATAGGTTGTTCGCACTCCCGAAGCTATTCTTTTTGTGCCGGGAACCGGTCCGAAAGTCCATCCAAAAATATTCTCGCCTTTTCCAAAGCCGGAGGCATAAATTTCCTGGTGCAAGTATTGCTCGAAAGTGTCGCGCTGGCGTTGAAAGTTAGTTCTCAAGCCCAGCCCGAAAAGAAACGAGAATGCGCCGCCGAGAATACTTGATTTAACGGTTTCCTGAATATCATTAATATTAAGCGAGCTTTGGCGCGGAATTATGTCGACAGCACGGGTTCTCCGGTTATTGACGTAATCCCCCAGACTCTGAAACGGCTGTCCTTCTTTTCGAAATTGTGAAGAGGCAAAATTTCCGCTCTTCATTACTCGCTGAATTATTTCATAATTCGGGAGCGACCCTTGTTGTTCGATTCTTTCAATCGTCTCTCTCGCATTGTTAGCGGCTTTGTTGTTAGATTCTTTAATTCTCTGAGCATTTAATTTTTTAAATGCGTTTTCAATATACTCGCGCGTTTTCGTTATCTCATCGTATTCAATTTTTGCTGCATCATAAAGCTTCACCTTTTCTTCATTATTGGTTTTAAATTTTTCGAAGCTTCCCATTTGGGTTGTGCGCTTGGCTTCGAGCAAAGTTAAATTTGATTTGCATTCGGATTGAGGATTTTCGAGACATCTCTTTTCAGCAGTTTCATAGTCCTTTATAGCTTTTTCAATATTATCTCTATACGTTTTATACTCAGTGAAATCTGCTGTTTTTACCGCTTCTTCAGCGAGTTGTTGGCTTTTTTTTACGATTTCATAATTTTCTTTAATCTTTCTAAGGCTTTCGTCCAAATCGGTCGCTCTGTCATATTCGGAGTAACCCGCAATCTCCCAATAGGTTTGCACAACTTTTCCTTTAGTATCGTGGGCAGAAGCATAAATTGTTTGCGGCAATTCAAGGAACACCAATCTTTCATCAGGTCCTACTTCATCGCGCAAAAGCGTCAACTGTTTGGCAATGATTTCATATTGCAGTTGAACGTGATTATCAAGCCGCGTTGTCGCATTAAGTTTTGAGTCGCTGTTGAGTTTCTTAAGAAAATCTTTATCTAATAGCTGGGAAAGAATGGTTCCGGCTAGTGGACTCGGTTCGGTTATGGGGGATGGAAACGCTGCGGGACTTGGCACAGGAGTCGGAGAAGTTGAAGGTATCGCGCTCGGAGAATTGGGGTTTTGTCTGAACTCGCCGGTCAATCCGAACAACTGCCGGATCAGGTTGATCCGCGAGGCTTCAGCCGAATTAGGGTCGAGGTCTGTTAGTTCGTCAGCCTTTATTCTCATACTTCGCTCGCGCATTTGCGACAGCAGGTAATGCGCCTGTTCGAGCGACCAGATGTTAGGCTGTCCGAAAGTGATTTCGATAGGGTCTCCGACTTGAGCTTGCACAGGCAAAAGCAACAAGTTTAGAAATACAACAAGTAATAAAACTGAAGCGGTAATTTGCTTTAATTTCATAATATTCTCCTTTTTTGAGTTTAAAGATTCCTAAGAGCGGTTTTTCAAAAAATTGATTTCCGTTTATATATGACTTTTTTGGTGAAAACCTTACATCTCAAATAAAATTTTTCAAACGAAAGGCACTGTGAAGAAAAAATATCCGATTGCAGAATATACAAGTAAATTTAATATGAAATACTACTGATTAAAGTAGAAAGATTGCTCATAAGGCAAAATGTGTATTCCACTTGCCTTTCCCAGATTTATTTCTTTTGCGTTTTAGTCAAAACCCAATAAGATTCCTTATCTTCCTGCAATTCTCTAACCAGCGTCCAGGAGTCGCCGTTATTAACGTTTATCAAATAAACGGAGTTGTCATTATTAGTCGCGCCGAATATTTGGAAATTTACTTTTTGAGCGTCAGAACCTTCTATTGAAGGTCTGTTGTTCCATTTGGTTAGCTGCCACGCAAGGGCTTGTCCTTTATCTCTAATATAATCGCGATTGCGGACCAGTTCATAAACTTCGCCCGTATATTTATCAAGCTTCAAGAGAATCGTTTCTCTTAAATGATGCACCTGAATAATTTCAAATCTGGATTCCGCAGGCGTTTTCGTCGCATTTGAAACAGCCGCCACAACGCGCTCTTGAGAATGAGCAACGCCCGGTATTACTAAAAGAAAAAACAAAAAAGCTGCGAATTGTAATTTCATCGGCTTTACCTCAAATTTTAATTTGTTGAATTGGTATCGTTGCGCTTTTTTTCAGTTTCGATTTTGAAAGGAAAACGTCAAAAAAGATGTGTGAACCGCAACGTTTGCGATAATACTCAAGCTTAATTCCGTTGGCAAGCAAACGGTCATTTGAAGCAAACATTTGCTTCAAAACCAAATGAATCAGATAATGTCAGCGAATATCAAAAAATCAATCACGACGGCGATTTGTTGGGTAAAATTGATACAAAAAAAAGTGCGCCGAGCGGCGCACTTTTGCGAAATTCTTTTCAACGTTCTTGCAAAGAAAATCGGTTAATTCGGCTTTTTCATATCTTCCGTTTTCTGTTCCGTTACAACAGTTTCTTTTGATTCCACCGGCTTATTGTCAGAGTTGTGCTTATTGTCATCAAGAGAAATGCCCATAATTTTCGGGTCATTGACAAAATCAGCGAGCTTTTCGGGGCTGAACGCGGCGCGGATGACCGTGGCTTTGTCTTCGTTTATCGTGACGACCATAACTTTCACGCTGTTTCCGTCTTCGCGGGCGTACATATAAGCCTGTTCGCCTTTGCGCGAGCGGACGCGGAAAATCGGACTCCAAAGCGCGCTGAAAGAGTTTTTCAAAGCCATCTGCATTTCCACGTCAAGCGTTTCGCGCGTGAACTGAAGGTTTTCAAACGTTGTAATACTAAAGCTCTTAACACCAGCCGGGCGAACCATTCTGACCGCGAAACGCGCTAGCCAGATCATTGGGATTTTGACTTTTTTTGCCTTGTATTTGGTTTTTAAATGCTTGACGACCGCTTCATATTCCTTGCCCCCGGCGTAAACGTTCGTAACGGGAGCGGCGATGAACATAACAAGCAAAATTGATGCGAATAAGTATCTTTTAAGTTCAGACATTTTTTGAGCGCTCCTTTCTACGGTTTAGGTTTGTCGTTTTCGATTTCGATTTTCGGGATGTTCATTTTGCCGCTCAATTCTGCGAGCAAATCAATGTCAATCGGACCGATTACGTTGACGAGCGCGACGGATTTCGATTCGGAAATTACGACCGCGACGCCGCTCATCGTGTCTCCGGTAAACATCGTGTAAACGTCAACCTTTTGATTATTTTTCTTGCTGCGGACATTTGCCAGACGTGACCAGCCCGGCGACTGTAACTGTGAACGAATTTCCTCGACATCTGCAATGTTGTATTCGTTTTCGTTCTCGAAGTTGAAAACTCTAACGTAGATGCCTTTTAAGCCGCTGATCGCCTGACCGACTTTCTTGGATTCCGGGTCGTTTACTTTGACCAAAACTCGTTTCGCCAAATCAAGAAGCTTGCCTTCAATATTGACTTCGACGACATCTCTGGCTCTGTTTTCAAGCTGGTTTAATTTTTCAAACCGCAAACGTGCCGGGTCTTGTGCGTTTGCCGGACTTGCTAGGACAAAAAACATCACCAGCAAAATAATCTTTAATAACTGATCGCTCAACATTTTCATAATTCCTCTTTTCTAATTTTTTTTAAGAAACTTTCCGGGTTTTCGAGAAGGGTGTTTATTCTTCAAACCCTTCAACTTTGTCTTTCACCAATTTCAACTTTGAACTCGTAATTGAAAGCGCCAGCATTAGCTGATCGTAGGCGTATTGTTCTTCTTTTGTGAGCTGGACATCGGATTTTTTAGCCACGATATTTCCATCTCTCTTTTCCGTTGGGCGAACAACTGCCGGGATAATCTTGTTTTTCCTAACAGGTTTCGGCGCGGAAATTCGTTTTGCGCTTTCCATCTTAGTTTTGGGAGAAGTTTCCGCATTATTAACGATTGGAGCCGGGTTTTCGACAGCTTCAATATCTGGGATCGTCTCAGGAATTTGCGGCTGAATTGTTTGCGCCAAGTTTTCTTGAGTTTCGATTTCATTGGTTGAAATTTGAAACCAAACGCCCAGACCAATCATTAAAAACGCCGTGCAAGCCGCAATCGCATAAGCAAATCGAAAAGACCTGCGCGGCGATTCTTTTTTAAACGGAATAATTTTAGCGGGGAGCGCGGGCGGCGCGATTTCTTTGTAACGAAACACTGCGAGAGCGTTTTCCAAACTTTCGATTTCAGGGTCTGCGCCCGTTTTATCCCATAAATAGTCTTGTTTCATCGCTTACTCCTTGACGCCTAATTTTTCTCGCAGCAGCTTCATTCCGCGATGCAGATTAACGCGAACCGAATCGGGCGCAAGTCCCGTTTGCTCGGCAATTTCCTGCCCGGTCATTCCTTCGACCAAACGCAAAACCAAAGTTTCTTTGTATGTTTCGGGTAGCGAACGAATCGCCGTCAGAATTTCGCGCGCTTCGGTTTGCGGAGTATCGTACCGGCTTAAATCCTCCGAAAGCTCTTCGGTCGGTTTTGCCTGACGATAAAATTCCGTCGCGCGATTTCGCGCAATCATTCCAAGCCACGCGCCGACAGCGTTTCGGTCGCGAAGATTGTGTAGATTTTTATAAGCGGATAGAAAAACTTCCTGCGCAATATCGTCAACTTCATCGCGCGGGACGCGCGCCAGAATAATTCCGTGAACCAGCGGCGCAAACATTCGATAAAGTTCATTAAAAGCCTCTTGTTCGCCCGCGCAGGCTCTTTCGACCAGCCTCGCTTCCGGCTTCGGCTTTTCGGGCGCAGCCAGGGCTGATGCGGCGGCTGCTTCCGGTCTGGTAAAAAAGAGTATGTTGCCTGTCATTTCGGTTTCGGAATTCGATTTGTAACGGATTATCGAGATTGGCTTTTAATGTGTTGCCGTTAGTAAAGACGAATATGAACAAAAAATGTTAACAGAGATTTGAAATAATTTTCTTTCTTCTCACACGGAAATCTTCCAGTTTGTTAATTTCTTGTGTTTTTTTGCGTACAGACGCTTAAAAATTGTGAGATTAGAATCAAAGAGTAAGATATAAAGTCGCGCAAAACCGGGTGTGTTTTCTCCTTTTTATCCCATTTTGCGTGACTTTATCCTGCTTAATTAACGAGGAAAATCAACTTTTATGAAATTAACTGAAGCTCGCGGAATATTGATGGCAATCGGAGGGGCGGAAGAAAGAACGCCCGAAAGTCCGATCTTAAAAGAATTCGTTCGGCTCGCCGGTGGAAAAAGGGCGAACATTGTGGTGATGACCGTGGCGACAGACAGCCCGGAAGAGGTTGGCGCGGAATATATTGAAGTTTTTGAAAAAATCGGCGTTAAAACGGTGCAGGCGGTTGACGTTTCGAGCCGCGCGGATGCAATAGCGGAAGAAAACATAAAAGCTGTTCGTGAAGCGAGCGGTTTATTCTTTACCGGCGGCGATCAGCTTCATATTACCAGCTTGATTGGCGGAACCGAGCTGCAAAAAGCGATTCACGAAATCTACGAAAAAGGCGTAATTATCGGCGGAACCAGCGCGGGCGCGGCGATGATGTCGAATTCGATGATCTTACAAGGCGAGGGCGAAGAAGCGCCAAAGTTGGGTGCGGTTGAGATGGGACCGGGAATGGATTTAATTGTCGGTTGTATGATTGACACGCATTTTTCGCAGCGCGGCAGACACGGGCGGCTTTTAACAGCCGTCGCGCATTATCCGCAGGATATGGGCATCGGGCTTGACGAAAATACGGCAATGATTGTTGACAAAGGCGAGATGCGCGTAATGGGAACGGGCGCGGTCACCATTATTGATGCGGGCGGAATGACTTACGCCAACACGCCGTATATTGAAAAGGGACAGAATCTCGCTTTGGCTGATGTCAGAGTTCACGTTGTCTGCGAGGGCGAAAAATTCAATCTTTTCGAACGACAAATGATTATCCCGAAAGAAGCGCAACATAAAGCCAAGCGCGCCGGGGCAAACGAAAATAATAAACAAGCCAAAAAATAATGCGGTTTCTTTCCGCTGCGCAGGAAATTTATTCAACGTGAGATTTGGTTAAGTTTTATTTCAACGCAAAGACGCAGAGATAAGAAAAACAAGAGAGAACGATTCTTTTTATCTCTTTTGTTTTCAAACTCTGCGTCTTTGCATCTCGGCGATTCAACTGTTTCTTATCTCTATTGAAGTTAAGTTTAAGAAACCAAATCTGCTTTTTTAGCTTTCAATTTAACAAAAGGCTTGTCAAAATTCGGCACAACAATTTGCCGGGTTTTCTTTCTTCCGCCGACGAGAGGCTCGCGCCAGTTCCAATGGCTCATCATCGGCAAAAAGTTTTTAAGCGTTTTGTCGAGCGGGCTTTGAAATCTGTAAGCCGGAATATCTTTTGAAGTGATTACGCCGCGCGCGAGCGCCTCAAAGATTTCGCTCAGTTCTGACGGATTTCTTTTCTTGGTTTCGCAATCCAGCCAGAAAATGCCCTGCGGGTCAATGTTGCAGTTGGCTTTTGTCACGAGCGAACACCAATCGGTCGAATCAATAAACGGATACCAGCAGAAACCTTTAAAAGGAATATTGCGGGGCTTTAATTGCTCTTCGAGCGTTTCGCATTGCTCGACCATAAATTTAAGCCACGAAATTCGGTCTGAAATAAAGCCTCTGATATTGGTTTCGGTCAGCATTACCGGCAAATTGAAACGGTTGACATAATCGGTCGCAACGCTGACAAAACCTTCGGGAAAAAGATGCGGATAAACCCGACCGTTTTTGTTCCATTCAAGCTCGGAGTGCGAATAATAGTCCAAGCCGAGAATGTCAATCCGCGCCGGATTTTCGACAAACCATTGCAGCCGTTTTTCATCTCCTCCGTTTTCAATCAGATAACGGTAAAGCGAGTGTTCCTCGTTAACGTTTCCTAAAACGAGGTCAGGAACCAAAAATCGCATTTCGTTCATAAACGCGGCGAACGGCTCGGATTTTATGTCCAAAGCGCGATGCTGCTCGGATGCGTCAACGTGTACGAGCTGAACTTCCGGGTTTCTCTCAACCAGCATTCGGCTGATGCGGTTTGTAACTTCGCAAACATTGAGAATCATCGGCACGAAATTCCGGTCGCCGCGTTTGAACGGATACCAGACGCCCGTTTTTCCGCAAAACCACGTTGTTACAAACGGTTCGTTGACGATTGTATAATGATTAATGTGCGGGTAACGCTCGGCGAGCGCTTCGACAAAGCGAAAATACGAATCAACGAAATTCGGATTGGCAAAACCGCCCGTCAACCATTCGGGAAAGCTCGTATGATGCAGCGGATCAATGATCGGCTCAATTCCCAAGTCGTTCATACACCGCAGGGCGTTGTCCATCCAACGCCAATCGTATTTGCCGCGCTCGCGCTCGATGCTGTGCCACGGAGCCGAATATCTCATCAACTCTAGCCCCATCGAGCCTGCGAGCTGCAAATCTTCACGATAATGTTCGGTGTGTCCGGTCAATTCCAGAACGTCTTTTTCAGACCCGAAAATATGTGTGCTTTCAAAACCGCTTAAAAATCTCAAGCAAAACCTCCTGCTTTGAACAAAAATAAAATCCGTAAAAACAGAAAACCTGTTTTCACGGCTTGCGCAACTTTCTTAATGAAGCGAATCTTAACTTTAACATTAAAAAAACTACTGAGTCTGTACTGTTCCATTCATTTCTAGATTTCCTGCCGATTTTGCCCGGTTATAACATAATTAATCGGTTAAAAAATTACGGCAAAGGCTTTCCTCCCGTAACGCCGACGACTTCGCCGCTGATATAGCTCGATTCCTGCGACGCCAGAAACACAAAAAGCGGCGCAAGCTCGGCTGGCTGCGCGGGGCGACCAATCGGCGTGTCCTCTCCGAACGTTTTCACCTTTTCGTCGGGCATTGTCGCCGGAATCAACGGCGTCCAAACGGGACCCGGCGCGACGACATTGACCCGCACGCCTTTTTGAAGCGCTTCCTGACTAAGAGCTTTTGAAAAAGTAACGATTGCGCCTTTGGTCGAAGCATAAGCGAGCAAGTTCGGAGACGGATTGTAAGCCTGAATCGAAGCAACATTGATAATCGCGCTGCCCGCTTCCATTCTCGGCAGCGCGGCTTTGCACAAATAAAACATCGCGTAAATGTTCGTCTTAAAAGTGTGGTCGAATTCTTCCGACGACAATTCGGTGATGTTTTCGTGCGTCATCTGAAAAGCGGCATTGTTGACCAAAATATCGAGCTTGCCGAATTCCTGAAACGCGCGTTCGACGATTTGCTGACAATGGCTTTCGTCGGAAATATCGCCCGGAATCAAAACGGCGCGGCGTCCGGCTGCGCCGACAATTCGCATCGTTTCGCGTGCGTCTTCTTCCTCGTTTAAATAAGAAATCACCACATCTGCGCCTTCGCGCGCAAACGCGAGCGCAACGGCGCGTCCGATGCCGCTGTCGCCTCCGGTAATAATTGCGGTTTTGCCCAACAAACGGCTTGTGCCGCGATAGCTCGCATCGCCGTAATCGGGCGCAGGCGTCATTTCGGCTTCGCTTCCGGGCGGCGTCTGCGGCTGTTCGGGAAACGGCGGTTTCGGTTCAATCTCTCGCGGATTTTCAGACATAAAAAATAACCTTTACAAAAAATAAATTTCAGCGGCAAAACACACGAACAAACAACCGGAAACGAGCCGTTTCCCCTCGTTTTTCTTTCGTTAGCCTGACTGATTGTTATTATTGAAACACAATCAACCAATGAGTTATGTAGGATAATGAACAGAACATTTCGGGGTTTTAGAATAAAATTGCTTTTTTAGAATAAAGAAGTAAAGCCGCAAAGGGACAAAAGATGATTCTAAAAACCACCAAAAATATTGAGCCAATTCAAGCTCAGGAATCTCTCGAAAAGATTTTTAAACCTCAACTGCAAGTCGAGAAAACCAAGCAGATGTTGAGTGAAGTCCTCAGATGCGCCAATGAAGATTTAGGAAATGTGACAAACCGAAAAGCCAGAACTCTGCTCGAAACGACAATCGCGCTGGCGCAGGGCTTGATTAAAGCCTTTGAGCATTATGAAGGTTTTTGGGTGAAGAGAGACAAGCGGAAAGTTCTTAAACGTTTGAATTAGAGCAAATAAGGAATGAGCGTTGTAATCGGTCAGTACCGCAAACGGTAGTGAGTGGGTTAATTAACAAACCCGCTCACTACCGTTTGCGGTTCTGACTGCTGATTTTAATTTCTGTTGCTGCCTTCCCGGAATTTTTCTTGAAAAGCAAGTCTGCCGTTTTTGAAAAGTCGTCTGCCGCCAGCAATAACATCTTTAATTTCGAGCGATTCTTTCCGCAATACCAAAACGTCTGCGTCTTTTCCGGCTTCGAGAACGCCTTTGCTTTCGAGCTTCAAAGCCGCCGCCGTATTTGCCGTGACAATCGGCAAAACCTGTTCGAGCGCGAATTTATGTTCGAGAACGCACGACCGAACCTGTTCAAAAAGCGTGCGCGGGCTGCTGATCGAAGCGTCGGACGAAGCGGTCAGTTTTTTCAAATCGCCGTCGTTTTCGAGATAAAACTTGAACCATTTCGCCAAATCCTCTTCGACCGTATCAATATCAACAAACGATCCGCGTTTTGCCAGAGCGATTGCTTCTTTCATCAATTCTTCGCTGCGCTCGATATGTGTCGGGTAAAGACTTTCAGCGGGCGTCTCAAATTCGTCAATCAAAATATTTAAAATCTTGAGGCGTTTTTCTTCATCGCCGACGTGAAAATGGGTCAGCCCGCATTTCTTCGATAACATTCCGCCATTACGCGCATCCGAAGCGAGCCGCGCCAATTCGTGGGGTTCGGGATCGGTCGAGCGTTTGTCGGAAATGGCGATTTCGCCCGCGCCGATGATTTCTTCGATAAACATTATGTCGTTTTTGATTGAATCGGAAAGAGTTGTCGGCGGAACATTGTAACCGCCCGTCCAGACAAATGCCGAGAGACCTTCTTCTTTCAAACCCTTTGCTTTGGCGAGCAGTCCTGGCAGCGTTTTCATCGTCGTGTCAACGCCGAGACAGCCTACGACGGTCGTAATTCCGGCTGTAATTAATTCGCTCGCCGTAATTGCGGGCGTTTGCGAAGCAAAACCTTCTTCGCCGCTGCCGCCGAGCAGGTGTTCGTGCGGATCAATCAAACCCGGAACGACGACGCAATCCGAAGCGTCAATCACATCAACCGAAACGTGCAGAGTTTCGAGCGCCTGACGATCAATGCGCCCGATTTTAAGAATTTTTCCGGCAGCGATTAAAACCGAATTTTCGCCGCGCTTTTCCGGCGCGTAAATCTCGCCGTTTTCGATTAAGGTCAACATATTAAAACTCTGTGTCAGCTCTCTGTGCCTTCTCTGTGTTCTCTGTGGTGAAATGTTTTTAACACAAAGCGCACAGAGAACACGAAGATTTGCAGAATTTAGCTCGAAGCCATTGCCGCAGATTCATCAAAATTTAAAACAGGCGCGGCTTCATATTTTTGCAAAACTTCCAAAACCGGCGCGAGCTTGTCGTAGAAAAGCACGATGACCTGATTTTCTTTCATTTCTTTTAGCTCCTGCTCAAACGCTTCGACTTCATCGTAAACAATCGAACAATGACGATCAGGCGATTCCTGACTGACAATTTGGCAGAGCAGATTGGCGATTTCGCCGCGTTTTCGACCGCGCGTGTCGTGATCTTCTTTGATAATAATTCGATGAAAACCGCGCGCGGCGACTCGCCCGGCTTCTTCGGCTACCGAATTGTCGCGGTCGCCCGGAACACCGATGATTCCGGTCACGGTTTTACCATTCCAATTCGCCGCCATCCGGCAAACCGCCGCAAACGCTTCGGGATTGTGACCGTAATCAATCAAAACGTAACCGCTGCCGACTTTATAGAGATTTGTTCTGCCCGGATTATTCGCGTCGGCTTGAAAACGTGCGAGCGATTCTGCGATTCTTTCACTTTCCAGTCCGAACGCGCGACAAGCTGCCATCGCCGACATCACATTAGCGACTTGAAATTCGGCTGTTCCGTTCATTGTCGCCGGAATTTTTAAAACGTCTGCGACTGCGTGAAATTCGCCGTTTCCAGCTTCGATAATTTGGTTTTCGCGCACGAAATAAGCGGTTTTGCCTTCTGACAGATGTTTTTGCAAAACCGGATTTTGTTCGTTCATTGAGAAATAAACGATTTGTTTTTCAACTCGTTTGATTGCATTCTTTTCGGGTAATTTGGCGAGCAATTCGTCCTCGGCATTTAAAATGAGCGTTCCGCCTTTTTTGACTCGTTCGGCGATGAGCGATTTTATCCAGAGCAAATCTTCGACGGATTCGATTCCGTCCTGCCCCAAATGATCGGCGCTGATGTTGGTCATCACTGCAACATCAGACCAATCGTAACCGAGTCCGCGTTTGACGATTCCGCCGCGCGCGGTTTCCAAAACGGCGACCTCGACGGCTTTATCGCCCAAAACGGTTTTCGCCGAAACAGGTCCGGTCGTGTCGCCTTCGACAATCATTTCGCCATTCAAGTAAATTCCGTCGGTCGTCGTCATTCCGACCGTGAGATTTTGCTCTTGCAAAACGTGAGCAATCATTCTCGTGACGGTGGTTTTGCCATTGGTTCCGGTGATTGTAATGATTGGAATTCTTGAGCTTTTCCCCGCCGGATAAAGCATTTCGACGATTGCGCCGCCGACATCGCGCGGCGTGCCTTTTGACGGGTGAACGTGCATACGAAGTCCCGGTGCTGCGTTGAGTTCAATCACTCCGCCTTTTTCTTTCGGCATTGGGGCAGCGATGTTTTCTACAACCAGATCAACACCGCAAATGTCGAGATTGATAACTCGCGCGGCGCGTTCGCAGAGACTTTTGATTGTCGGATGAACTTCGTCCGTCACATCTTCGGCGGTTCCGCCCGTTGAAAGATTCATTCCGGCGCAGAGGTTTACACGTTCTCCGGCTTCCGGAACGTCGGTCATTTGCCAGCCTTCTTTGCGCATTGCTTTGAGCAAAATCGGGTCAACTTTGATTTTCGTCAGAGGCTTTTCGTGACCTTCGCCGCGCAGCGGATTTTTGTTTTCGAGGTCAATCAATTCGGCGACAGTGTGTTCGCCGTCGCCGAGAACCTGGCAGGGAACGCGCTCGCTGGCGGCAATCATTTTTCCGTTGATGACGAGAACGCGATAATTTCTTCCTTCAAAACGCTCTTCGACCAGGACTTCGCGCGAATATTCCTGCGCGATGTGGAAAGCGTCAATCACTTCCTGCGGTTCGGTGAGATTGAGCGACACGCCTTTGCCCTGCCGCCCGTTTAAAGGTTTGACGACAACCGGAGCGCCGAGATATTCGAGCGCGGCGACGGCTTCGTCTTCGTTGACTACGATTTCGCCGCGCGGAACGGGAATCGAGAATTTATCGAGCCGCTGTTTGGTTTCGTCTTTGTCGCCCGCAATTTCGACCGCGATGTTGCTCGTTTCATCGGTCATAGCGGATTGGACGAAATGCAGATTTTTGCCGTAACCGAGTTGGACGAGACTGTATTCGTTTTCGCGCGACCACGGAATTCCGCGCATCTCGGCGGCGTCAACAATCGCCCGCGCGCTCGGTCCAAGCTCGTAATCGGCGGCAATTTGTTTGGCTTCTTCGATTTTGTCTTCAATCGAAAAAGTATCGCCATTAAGGAGAGCAGAAACCAGCGCAACCGCCATTTTCAGCAGATATTTTGTTGCTTCTTCGGCTTTGTATTCGACGACGACGTTGTAAACGCCGGGCGCTCCGGCATAGCGGGTTTTGCCGTGGTCGGAGCCGATTCCGGCGAGCGTCATTAATTCGATTGCGGCGTGTTCGATGATGTGACCGAAATAAGTGCCTTCGCCAAGGCGTTCGATGAAACCGCCTTCATAACCTTTGCTGCAAAAATGTTCTTTCAATCCGGGCAGCAATTCGAGCAATTGCTCGTTAAAGCCTGCAAATTCCCGACTTTCTTTTTCGGTTAAATCTTCCAAATTGAGCCGCATTAAAATAACCGGCTGATGGCTGTAAACATTTGCTCCGGCGATTGTCCGTATGTTTTCAATTCTCATAATTCATTTCAAACAAAGTGATTTTTTACAAAAAAAGAAAAAGCATTAAGCGGCGAGGGCAAAACAAACAGGGAAAAAGGGCTAAAGTTTGCTTTCCAATTCCGATTAATGCTTTCTCACTTCAAAAACCCAGAGGTCGAAAAGTTACCGGCGCAATGGCAGCTTACGCATAAAGACCACCGGTTAACAAAATATATTGTGATTTTACAAAGCTGAGAACTGCTCGTATGTATCAAACAATACCGAATCAATATAATATTCGTGTTAAATTGTTAGATATAATACAAAAGGCGTCTATGTTTTCTGTGGCAGACGATTTACAAACAGAATTATATTACGTCGGCACGAATTAGGGGCAATAATAGATTAAGGAGCTAATTAAATGCTTGCATCTCCCGCCGCAGTAACACGGAATCAGGCGCGAAACCGGATTTTAAACTCACTACCTTTTAATGAATTTGAAAAAATCAAACCGGATTTAAAATCAGTTAAATTAAAGCACGGCGAAGTTATTTACCAACCGAACGAACCTATAAAATACGTTTATTTTCCCGAAGACTGCATTATTTCTACCGTAACGGTTTTTGACGACGGAACGAGCATCGAAAACGGGATTATCGGTAATGAAGGGCTTCTCGGAGTTGCACCTGCGCTTTCTTCGATGACGACTCCGCGCGAGGCTACGGTTCAAACAACCGGCGAGTGTCTGCGAATGTCGAGCGATAAATTCCGCGAGGCTTTTGAAACAAACTCGATTTTGAGACACTTGTCGCTCAGCTACATTTTCGCTTTCTTCGAGCAGGTCGCTCAAGCCGGAGCCTGCAACAAACATCACACCGTTTATGCGCGAATGGCTCGCTGGCTGTTAATGTTGAGCGACCGGATTGACGGCGACGAACTGCAAATTACGCAGGACGGAATGGCGCAAATGCTCGGCGTGCATCGTCCAGGCATCACGCTCGCCGCGATCAATCTGAAAGACGAAGGATTGATTAATTATCGCCGCGGCACGATTACGATTTGCGACCGCGAGCGGCTCGAAAAAGCTGCCTGCGAATGTTACGGCACGATCAGGCGCGCTTACAATCAATATGTTTCAATTCTCGAATTGCAGCAATTGAACGAGCGACTCGAAACTGCAAACTTGAAATTTGCGGCGGAAATGGAACGCCGCCAAAACATTCAAAGAACTACGCAGCAGCGTGTCACCAGATTGCGCGGCGTGGTCTCAGACATCAGTAAATGGCGCAAATCACAAGTGATTTGCGCCCGGTGTGAAAGAGTTAGCGAGAGCGGTGGAGAATGGGCGCAAGTTGACGAACACACTTTGCAATCAGTAAAGAATAACCATTCAAAGGTTGTAACCTGTCCTCCTTGCGAAGATAATGGCGGACAGAAACCGAAAGTCGAAGTTCTTGAAAAGAGGAGAACTAAAAAGCGCAGTTAACGTCGCAAACGAGCCAAACGGTTTGTTGATTCTGCTCGTTACTTTCGGTCGTCTGCGATTTGACAAGCCGAACGTTTTCCATTAACAACTAATCAATGGCTAAACGAGATATTATCGTCATCGGAGCTTCGGCGGGTGGTTATGAGGCTCTGAAAATTTTAGTAAGCGGTTTGCCGGCAAATTTGCCGGCATCCGTTTTTGTAGTCTGGCATATGGCACCGGAAATCCGCGAAAGCGTCTTGCCTTACGCTCTCCAAAAAGCCGGAAAACTTCCCGCTAAACAAGCCGTTGACGGCGAGGCGATTAAAACCGGACAAATTTACGTCGCGCCGCCCGATTTCCATCTTTTGCTCGAAACTGATCGGATTCGCGTGACGAAAGGTCCGAAAGAAAACCGTTTTCGACCGGCGGTTGACCCGCTGTTTCGTTCCGCCGCTTACAATTTCGGCTCGCGCGTCGTCGGCATTGTGCTTTCCGGCGCGCTTGACGACGGAACCGCCGGTTTGTGGACGATTAAATATCGCGGCGGCACGGCAATCGTGCAAGACCCGCTCGATGCCGAGTTTCCTTCGATGCCTAAAAGCGCGATGCGCGAAGTGAAGGTTGATTTCTGCGCGCCGGTCGGGGAAATTGCCGGAATCTTAGCTCGTTTGGTAAATGAATCGGCTGGCGAAAACATACAAATTGATATGAACGAGAATGAAAAGGTAAAAATCGAAATCGGCATTGCGGCTGAAGACGGTGCATATGAACGAGGCGTTTTCAATTTAGGCAATTTATCGCCGTTTACCTGCCCGGATTGTCACGGCGTTTTATTGAAATTAAAAGACGGCAAGCTCGTCCGCTTTCGCTGCCACACGGGACACGCTTTTTCAGCCGACAGCTTGCTGACTACTCTCACCGAAAACGTCGAAGATTCGATCTGGAACGCGGTGCGCGTGATGGAAGAAAATATGATGCTGCTCAAGCATCTGGGCAATCATTTGGCTGAAACAGGACAAAAAGAGCTTTCGGAATCATATTTTATCAAAGCGCGGGAAGCCGAAAACCGGATTGATGTGATGAGACAAGTCGCTATGCAGCACGAAAAACTCAACACCGAAAAAATATTGCAGGAATCTGCGGCGGAGTGATTAATTCAGATTTTCACCGATAATTTCAAATCAAAAATATTTGAAATTTTTGTTTTCAGTCGCTAAAGGCGACAAATATTAAAGCCCAGCGAGAATCACTGGGGTACAGATAAATTAAACGCGCCGACGCTGAAAGCGTCGAACAACCGATGCGTTGAATGTTGCTCGCCTTCAGCGAGCGGTGCTCCGATTCGCCTAGTTCCTAGCGATTCTCGCTAGGCTATAATATTGGTCGCCTTTGGCGACAAAAATCTTGAATCGTTTGAGACTTTGGAATTTATCTAACAGCTATTGTTTTCAATCGCCAAAGGCGATAAATATTAAAGCCAAGCGAGAATCGCTGGGTATGATCAGTAAAATCAACCCGTCGCTGAAAGCGACGAACAAAAATGCCGCAATCGTTATTCAAAATTCTGGTTCATATCGTCTTTTCGACGAAAAATCGCGCCGATTTGATAACTCCTGAAATCGAAAATCCTCTGTTTAGCTATATTCACGGAATCGTCGAAAATAACGGCTCAAAATTAATTGCGGGAGGCGGTACGGCAAATCATATTCATTTGCTTGTTTCTCTGGGAAAGAGAATTGAGATTCCCGAATTGATTGGTGATATCAAGCGAGACAACTCCCTTTGGATTAAACAACAGGATGCAGGTTTCGGAAATTTTTATTGGCAGAAAGGTTATGGGGCATTTTCCGTCGGGCAATCGCAGGTTGAAACCGTTGTGCGTTATATCAACAGACAAAAAGAACATCACAAAAAGCAGGATTTCAAAGCGGAGTTCCGGGCATTGCTAATGAAATACGAGATTGAATATGACGAGCGATACGTATGGGATTGAAATGTTTCTCACCCTTTCAGCTAACCGGAATTAAAGTCGCCAAAGGCGACAAATATTAAAGCCTATGGTGAAACCATAGGTCAGAGCAAAAACGACAATCCGACGCTGTAGGCGTCGAACAAATGCGGCGTTTATTGTTGCTCGCCTTCAGCGAGCGATCCGTTTTTGTTGCGTAACCCAGCGATTCTCGCTGGGCTTTAATATTTGTCGCCTTTGGCGACTGAAAACAAAAATTTCAAATATTTTTGATTCTGTAGAAAACATTTATTAAAACCTGCTGATTATTTTGCAGTTAGGGAATTTAGCCGTTGGTTAGAATCTGCGGATTATTGTACGATTCCATATAGAATTATAAAATCTAAAGTCGTAAACTCACATAAGAGTCATTAATTTAGAAAGAATTTACAATGGATACTTCCGAAGCTCCAAAGCGAGGGGCGCAGTCTCTTACACACAAAAAATCGAAAAAGGATTTTTTAACGGTTGGAATCGGCGCTTCGGCTGGCGGTGTTAAGGCGTTAAAAGAATTTTTCTCGAAAATGCCTCCCGACAGCGGGATGGCGTTTGCCGTCGTGCTTCACCTTTCGCAAACTCACGAAAGCAATCTGGCGGCGATTTTGGGGCGCGAAACAAAAATGCCGGTAGTTCAAGTTACCGAAGCCGTCAAAGTCGAGCCGAATCACGTTTATGTAATTCCGCCCGCCAAAGGGCTGGAAATGATTGATGGCATAGTTCGCGTGACGAAACCGCAGCGTTCGCGCGGAGCGCGCGTCGTCATTGACCGCTTTTTCCGCACGCTCGCCGATGCTTACGGCGCGAGCGCGGTCGGCATCGTTTTGAGCGGAACAGGCGAGGACGGAACGCTCGGACTCAAAAAAATCAAAGAGGCAAACGGCTTTGCGATTGTTCAGGAACCGAAGGACGCTGAATACGACCAGATGCCGATCAACGCATTGGAAACAGGGTTGGTTGATTGGGTTTTGCCGATTGAGCAAATGCCGGAAAAGCTGCTTGGATTGCGGAAAAGAAGCGAAGAATTGCGGCTGACCGAAGCAGACGACGGCGTAATCGCGCCGGAACTAAACGACCTCACTTCTTTGCGCGAGATTCTCGCCGTTTTGCGGGTTCGCACCGGACACGATTTTTCACAATACAAACACCCGACCTTGCTTCGCCGAATCGCACGTCATTTGCAGATTCACGAGCTAGAGAGTATGCAGGCATACGTCAAGCTGCTCCGCGAGCGACCGGAAGAAGTTGATTTCCTGCTGGCAAATCTGCTGATTAACGTCACGAATTTTTTCCGTAACCCGGATTCGTTTGACGTTTTGGAAAGCGACATCGTTCCGCGAATGTTTGCGGGAAAAACGGCAAACGACCAGATTCGCGTGTGGGTTTCGGCGTGCGCTACGGGCGAAGAAGCGTATTCGATTGGGATGCTGCTCTGCGAATACGCCTCGCGCTTTGACGATGTTCCGAATATCCAGATTTTCGCTTCGGACGTTGACGAAGAAGCGATTGCCTTTGCGCGCGAAGGGCTTTACGGCGAAACATCTTGCGAGCAAGATGTTTCGCCCGCCCGCTTGCGCCGATTTTTTACCAAAGAAGGCAATTCCTTCCGCGTCAAAAAATCTTTGCGCGAGATGATTCTGTTCGCGCCGCACAACATTTTGCGCGACCCGCCTTTTTCCAAGCTCGATTTAATTTCCTGCCGCAATCTGTTGATTTATCTCAATCGCGAAGCGCAGGAAAGAGTGATGAGCCTGTTTCATTTCGCTTTGCAGCCGAACGGTTTTTTGTTTTTGGGTTCAAGCGAATCGGCGGAAAATCTGCCTTTGCTGTTTTCGCCTTACGACAAAAAACAGCGACTTTATCTGCGCCGCCCGACAAATCCGATTGACCACACGGCACTGGCGCTTCCGCTTCACGACCGATGGCTTCAGGAAAAAGCGCCGACGGCGGAAGTTTCAAACGGAGCGCACGGGCGAGCGTATTCGTTTAACGAGCTTCATTTTCGACTGCTCGAAAAATACGCCCCGCCGAGCCTGCTCGTTAACGAAGATCACGAAATCGTTCATTTGACCGAAAACGTCGGACGTTTTCTGCAGTTCGTCGGCGGCGAGCCATCCAGCAATTTGCTCAAAGTCGTGCATCCCGCTTTGCGAGCCGATTTGCGAGCCGCGCTGTACACGGCGAAACAGGACAACAAAACGGCGGAAACGCGCCCGATTCGCGCAGAAATCGCGGGCGAAAAATGTTTTGTTAACGTCAGGGTTCAGCCTGTTGACGCGCAGGATGCGGGCGGCAGTTTTATGCTCGTCATTTTCGAGGAAAGCAAAACCGCCGAAAACGCTCCGTTTGCCGATTCCGAATTGACTTCGATAAATTTCGGCGGAAATCAGGCGATGGAAGTTATCGTCCGCCGTCTCGAAGAAGAATTGAGCCGCACCAAAAGCCGCCTTCGCTCGACCATCGAGCAACACGAAACTTCTATCGAAGAACTCAAGGCTTCAAACGAAGAATTGATGTCAATAAACGAGGAATTGCGTTCGGCGACCGAAGAACTCGAAACGAGCAAGGAAGAGCTGCAATCAGTCAACGAAGAATTGACCACCGTTAACTTTGAGTTAGGCGAAAAAATCGAAGAAGTCAGCCGGGGACATTCCGATTTGCAAAATCTGATTCACTCGACCGACATCGGCACGATTTTTCTCGACCGGAGCTTGCAAATCAAACGCTTTACGCCGAGCGCGCAGGAAATTTTCAACATCCTTCCGTCCGATGCCGGGCGACGGATTGACGATCTGACAAACAAGCTCGATTACGCAGATTTGACTGAAGATGCGATGCAGGTTCTCCGTAATCTCCGCCCCGTCGAACGCGAAGTCCGAAGCCGAAAAGGGCGTTATCATCTGGCGCGTCTGCTGCCTTACCGCACCGCCGACGACAAAATTGACGGCGTTGTTTTGACGTTTCTCGACATCACAGAGCGCAAACAGTCGGAAAAATCCATCCGATTTCAGGCACATCTGCTCAATGCGGTCGAGCAATCGGTAATTGCTACGGATTTAAGCGGAGTTGTTCTTTTTTGGAATCGGTTTGCCGAAAAGCTATTTGGATGGATGGCGGAAGACGCGTTGGGGCGCAATATAATGGAGTTGACGACGCCCAAAGTATTGGCAGGTCAAGCCGAAGATATAATGTCTCAACTGCGCCAAGGCAAAAGCTGGAGCGGAGAATTCAACGTGCAGCGACGCGACGGAACGACTTTTCCAGCACTAGTATTTAACTCGCCAATCACTGACGACAACGGAACATTAATCGGAGTTGTCGGAGTTTCCGCCGACATCACCGCGCGCAAACAGGCGGAACAGGCTTTACTCGAATCGGAAGAGCGTCTGCGCTTGATAATGGACAGCGCCGAAGATTACGCCATTATGACGCTCGACAGCGAAGGGCATTATACAGCCTGGAATAAGGGAGCGAAAAACGTGTTCGGCTTTTCGGAGGAAGAAGCTCTCGGACGACACAGCGAAATTATTTTCACGCCAGAAGATCGCGCTAACGGCGAGCATCTCAAAGAATTGGAAACTGCTCGACACGAAGGACGCGCCGCAGACGAGCGTTTTCACATTCGCAAAGACGGAACGCGGTTTTACGTTTCCGGCGTGATGATGCGGCTGCACAGCGGCAACGAACGATATTCTTTTGCCAAAATTGCCCGCGATTTGACCGAACGCCAGCAAATGGAAGAAGCCCTGCGCGAAGGCGACCGCCGCAAAGACGAATTTCTGGCGACTCTGGCGCACGAACTCAGAAATCCGCTCGCGCCGATTCGCACCGCGCTCGAAATTATGCGGCGCGGCAACGATAAAGAAAAAGGACAGCATGCGCGCGAAATCATCGAACGTCAAACCAGTCAGCTTGTTCATTTAGTTGATGATTTGCTCGACATCTCGCGCATCACGCAGGACAAGATCAAGCTCCGTAAAGAACGCGTTGATATTGCCGATTCGATCTCGGCGGCGGTCGAAACGGTTCAGCCATTTATTGAAAATTTGCGTCACCGGCTTGATGTGCGATTGCCGGACGCGCCTGTTTTCGTAGAAGCCGACCCGACGCGCTTGTCGCAAATCATTTTAAATTTGCTGCATAATTCGGCGAAATACACCGAACCCGGCGGGCATATTCTGCTCATCGCCGCGCGCGAGGGCGACGAAGCTGTGATTCGAGTCCGCGACAATGGTATCGGCATCCAGTTTGAACTGCTGCCCGACATTTTCGATATGTTCGCGCAAACCGTAATCAGCGAAAAACGCGGACAAGGCGGGCTTGGAATCGGTTTGAGTCTCGTCAAAAAGCTCGTCGAAATGCACGGCGGGCGCGTCGAAGCGCACAGCGAAGGCGAAGGCAAGGGAAGCGAGTTCATCGTCCGTCTGCCGCTTGCCGCCAATCAAAAACCGGAAAAGAAACAAAAAAAGCAAGAGATTGAAAACCCCGGAACACCAATCAAGGCGGGGCGCATTCTCGTCGTTGACGACAACACCGACGCGGCAAATATGCTCGAAATCTTTCTCTCGATGGAAAATCACGAAGTCCGAACTGCTTTCACCGGACACGATGCAATTCAAGTAGCTGAAGAATTTCAACCCGACACGGTAATTCTGGACATCGGTTTGCCGGATATTGACGGCTACGAGGTTGCGAAACGTCTGCGGCAGAGTTCGCCGGACATTTGCTTGATCGCTCTTTCCGGCTGGGGACAGGACGAAGACCGCCGCCGCTCAAACGAAGCAGGTTTCAATCATCATCTCGTTAAACCGGTTAATATCGAAGAATTGAAAAAGTTCTTATGTTTGTAACCGGAGCAAATTTCAGTTATATGAAACCGAAGAGATCACAAGCTATTATTTTAGCAATGTGAAGAGCGGCGTTAAGTAGTTCTTAAAAAAAACAAAAGTGCGGTCGCGAACATTGCTCGCGACCGCACTTTTGATTTTTTTGATCGAATTTAGGGCACGAAAGCAGCCGGAGCAGGCGTGTCGCCGTCTGCGCCAAAATGTTGGGCATGGAATCC
>DASVRD010000135.1:0-18082 GCA_036388775.1 Pyrinomonadaceae bacterium
TTTTCGGCATTACGATTGTCGGGATGCTGATCGGCGGACTCGTACCGTTCGGTATTATTCTCGGCGCGATGATTTGCGGCGTTTATTACTGCCTTTTTCAAAAAGCCGCCGGTCAGCGAGTCACCTTCGACGGACTTTTTAAAGGCTTTGAATATTTCGGTCCGAGCTTGATTGTGACGCTTTTCGTGATGGTTCCGGCAGTCATTCTGTGGACGCTGGTTTATATTCCGATGCTCGTCATCCAAATTTCCGCCACAAACCGGCGGGGAGGAATTGACCCGGACATTTTATTTCCGATGTTGATCGGGACGGGAATCGGCGTTTTCGTCATCGGCATTATTATGGCGTGCATTCACGCGCTGATAATGTTTGCTTATCCGTTAATCGTCGAACGACGCTTGAGCGGAATCGCGGCTTTCAAATTGAGCGCGCGGGCGGTTTTTGCGAATTTGAGCGGCGTAATCGGTTTGATTTTATGCGAGTTTGCGCTTGGGCTGATCGGTTATTTGCTTCTTTGCGTCGGGCTTTATCTGGTCTTTCCGATTATGTTCGCGGGCGTTTTTGTGGCGTACAGAAAAGTTTTTCCGCCGGTTGAAACACCTTTCACGTCACCACCGCCTCCGCCGAATTTCAATCAGCCGCCGAACTTTGCCAATCGCGGTTTATGACGGTAAGCTAATTTTATGGCTTTTAATGAAATTACCGACGCAAACGACTTGGACGCGCTTTTTGCCGAATCGAGCCAAAAGCCCGTCATTTTATATAAACATAGCTTGACCTGCCCGATTAGCCGCGCGGCATACGAGGAAATGTCTTTGATGAAAGACGAACCAATCGCGCTGGTTATCGTTCAGGACGCGCGCGCCCTTTCAAACGAAATCGCCGCGCGGACGGGCGTGCGCCACGAATCGCCGCAAACGATAATTTTGCAATCGGGCAAACCCGTCTGGCACGCTTCGCATTACGACATCACAAAATCTTCGGTGAGGCGAGCGCTGGAAGAATTGAAAAGTTAGAATTATGAAATTCGAGCCGCGCGAAATTATTGACGAAGGCTCTTCGTTTTCGATTCGCTGGGCTGACGATGCGGTCAGCCGATTTGACGCGCCCGCTCTGCGCCGCGCTTGCGCCTGCGCGGGCTGCGTCAACGAGTGGACGGGCGAGCAAATGGTCAAACCGGAATCCGTCCCGGACGACCTTAAAATCGAAAACGCTAATCTAGTCGGTCGTTACGCTTTAAATTTTAAATTCAGCGACGGTCACGAAACCGGCATCTACAGCTTTAAATATCTGCGCGAATTGGCGGAAAGACAAAAATAAAACGATGAAAAAATTCAGCCGCAGATAAGAAAAGGACGTTTAAATCGTCCTTTTCTATTTTTCTTATTTCCCGGCTTTTCTGGTTGTACTTTCTTAGCTCATAAAGAATCCGAGTAACCAATACAACAGCAAGAATATTAGAATTGTGCTGATAATGCCGCCGCCAAGTTTCCAGGCGCCTGCTCCGGCGATTGCCCCGCGCAATAAACTCATAACAAAACTCTCCTCTCGCGTAACGTTTTAATGCATTTTAAAAATGCATCATTCTAACTGCAAGAGTTGTTCCGGTTGATTGCTGAATTAAAAATAAAAAGTCGGCTTGCTGGCTTTGTAAAGCTGATAGCGTTCGAGCTTGATATACAAACCGCGCCGCGAAATGCCCAATTCTTTTGCCGCGCGCGAGATGTTTCCCTGATGACGTTTGAGAGCTTCGATAATCAAACGAATTTCGATTTGTTCGATGATTTCGTCAAGCCTTCCGCTTTCGGGGTTGATGTTTAATATAGCGGACAGCGAATCGGCGGCAAATGCGTTTGCGCTTTGTTCGGAAGTGAGCGGAAGGCTGCTTTTTCTCAGTTCCGGCGATAAATGTTCCGGCGTTATCGTTTCTCCGTCATCGGCTCTGACAACCAGACGCTGAATTTCATTCGTCAATTGCCGCACATTTCCCTCCCAATCGCAAACCATCAGCAAATCAATTGTCTGCGGCGTAATAGTCACATTTCTCTTGCCGAATTTCTGCGAATAATGATTGACGTAATGATTTACCAGCAGCGGTATTTCCGAACGCCTTTCACGAAGCGGCGGAACTCTCAATCGAATCACATTCAAACGATAATATAAATCTTCCCTGAACAAGCCTTCTCCAACTTTCTCTTCCAACCCGACGTTTGTCGCCGCCACGACTCGAACATCAACTTTAACGGGTTTTTTCTCTCCTAAAGGCTGAATCTCACCTTCCTGCAAAAACCTGAGCAGCTTCGGCTGGACATCCAGTGGCAAATCTCCGATTTCATCTAAAAAGAGAGTTCCGCCGTCGGCTGAACGAATAACGCCCGGCGAATCGTTGATTGCGCCGGTGAATGCGCCTTTTTTGTAACCGAACAAATGTCCTTCCGCTAATTCTTTGGGAATTGCGGTGCAGTTAAACGGAATGAAAATTTTATCTTTACGGTTTGAGAGAACGTGAATGGCACTGGCGATCAGTTCTTTTCCTGTTCCGCTTTCGCCCGTGATTAAAACCGTAATATCCGATGTGCGGATTTTATAAATTTCTTCGACAACTGCTGTCATTCCGGGACTTGAATGAATAAAACCGGGCAGCAAATCGTCCGAATACAGCGAATTTGTTTCCGCGTCGGCTTTTTGCGTCCGGCTTTTTTCGCGCAGAGCGCAGACTTCCAGACCAAGCTCCACGATTTTTACCAGCGGTTGAATGCTCGCGCCGTCAGCGAGCTTCGCGTTTGCGCGCGGGTGGACAAGCAAAAATGCCGGTGTTGCTGAAGTTTCAAGAAGCGGAAAAATTGAAAAATTGTTTGATTCGACAAAACCGGAAACGCGGTCGCCGTTTTTCGCCTGTTCAAACCGGGCGACGTTTTCCTCGGCTTCGGCGGGCGAGTAGCCGGAAAAGACCAAAGGCTGAAGCCTTTTATCCGCGTTGTTTTGGGCGATGATGATTTTTTTCGCACGGCTTTCCAGTTGTAAAACCGACAAAAACTCGCGCAGCAAAACTTCGCGCGAAGCCGCCGCCGCTTCTGTCAAACGCAAAGCTAAAAGCCCGATATTAGGATTTCTCCGAACGGTTTCGGCGACGATTTTTGAAATTTTTGAGCGCGCTGTTTCGGCTTTTTCCAGCAGCGATTCTATTTGCAGCTTGCGGAAATTTTTGATTGCGGCTTCCAGATTTTCAACCGCCCGTTTCGGGCTTGTCTCGGACAAGACAATTCCAAGCTCGTAGCGGCAAAGGCTTATGTAATAAAAATCGTCAAGTATTTCGTAGAGCGAGAGGCTGCGGCTGAAATGAAACTCGGCAGTTGCGTCGTCTCCTTTAAGTTTGTTAAAGCGACCGAGTAAAAATTGCGAATAAGCCGTAACCTGTAAATCGGTTTCGTCGTCTTCGTGCCTTTGATTGGCTTTTTCTATTTCCGCGTGAAAATCGCTCCAATTTTCCAGATTGAGATAAATGTCTGCGAGCAGAACATGCGACAATCTGATCGCGCTTTCGTCGTTAACCTGTTTGGCGGTTTCCTGATATTTGTTGGCAATTTCGAGCGCAAACGGAAAGTTTCTAAGCGCAATTTGAAGCCTTCCCCAATTTTTTAAAGACTGAACGAGATACCATTTGCGGTTCTGCTTTTGACTAAGCTCGACTGCTGTTTCCAAATGTTCTCTGGCTTCTTCAAATCTTTCCTGTAATAAATACAATTCCCCAAGCGAATCGTAAATAATTGAAATTGATGCAGAGTTGATTTCCGTCGCTAATTTGAACGACTTTTTGAGTGTTTTTTCGGCGCGTTCCCAATCGCCAATGACGGTTAAATTAATCCCTAGATTGTTATAAGCGGCTATCGAGTTAGTGATGTGTTCGGTTTGCTCGAAATACCGCGTCGCTTTTTCCAGACAGGCGATTCCATCGTGCGGACGATGCAGAAAATAATAAGCGCCCGCCAGTTCCGAATAAATTCGCCCGAGCCAGTAATTTTCGGGTCTTTCGCCGATAATGTTTAAGGCTTGGCGGCTGTGTTCGATAAATTCTTCATATTTTCCTTCTTGAACCGTTAGATTTGAAAGCGCGATGTAGCTGTGAACCATTCCGCGCCAATTTCCGGCTTCTCGGTAAGATTTCAAGGCGTCTTCCGCAAAACCGCGCGAAATTACGGTTTGTCCCAATGAGCGATAAGCTCTCGATAACGAAAGATTAATTAAACCGAACGTGCTGTTTCCGGCTTCGATTTCAGTAGCTTCTTCGAGAATTCCTTTGAGGAGCGACGCGGATTTTGGTGATTCGGTTAAATGATTATAAAGAACCGCGATGTGAGTTTGCACCTCAAGGTCAAGTTCCGGTTCGAGACCAAAACGGACTTCGAGGTTTTCATACATTTTCAAAGCATCGAACGCTTCGCGGTGACGCGCTTGCAGCTCAAGAGCTTTCGACCAGCAAAGCCGAATTTTCGCCAGCAAATTGGCGTCGCGCGGTTTTAGTTTTAACAGCGATTCGGCTTTTTCCTGGGCTTGACGCGAGATTCCTTCATCAATTAACGATTGAATCTGCTCGATTTCCGTTTGAAAATCAATATGTGAATTGAATCTGGCAGGCTTCTTCTTGCCGTTGTTAACGCTCGTCGCGGCGCTTCTGAAAAGCGAATTGAATCCGGCTGGCGGCTTTTTTTCTAAGTTTTTTTTATCGAGTTTCATTTATGCGCGCTTTGAGGAAGTTTACGCACATAAATTAACATTACTTATCCGATTGTAACAAATTGCATTTAGTAGTAATGAGGTAAATTGATAGAAATGAAAAGAAAATAAAAGACTCCGGTCTTTTAAAGAACCGAAGTTTTTTATTTTATATGTGAATCCGGTTTGAGGCAGCTAGCAGTTTATTAAGCTTCCAGCTTGTTTTCCGAATTACTTAGTCGGTAAGGATAATTCCTTTTGTTTAATCCGACATTAAGATTCCTTTGGTGTAATCTGACATCAGAATGCCTTTCATATAATCCGACATCAAAATTCCTTTTGCGTAATCCGACATTAAGATTCCTTTTAGAGCGTTGTTATTTGTGTTTTTCATTTTTGTTCTCCTTCTTTCTTTTTGTTTTCTCTCAATTTCTAATCTACCTAGTTTCAATTTGCGTGCCACTGCATAAAAGTTCGCCCCGTTCTCTGCAAATCCCCCATATAAAGAACTTATTCGACTTAAATAGTTCGTTTATTGTTTTTATGATTTTTGCAAATAAATGATAAAAAATTGCACACTATTTCCTGCGCATCCTAAAAGAGTCCCCGACCAGAGCATTAATTAATGCGATTAAATGACTTATGCATCAAATGCAAAGCTACTGCACATTGTAAAAAAAGTTTACACTTCTAATTAAATTTAATTTCGGGGACAAATCCGCCGATGAACTTGACACCGTTTAAGCCTGCTGGTTAGCCTTTCTTATTTTCAAAATGTTTTGATTCAAAGGATTTCAACAAAATGCTCGATTTAAATTTTGTCCGCGAAAATTTGGAAGCCGTTAGAAAAGCGATGGAAAATCGCAATTTTCCGGCGGAAGCTTTAAACGATTTCAGCGAACTTGACGCAGAGCGCCGACGAATTATCGGCGAATCCGACCAACTCAATCAGCAGCGCAACGCTGCGAGCAAAGAAATTGGAGCGCTGATGCAAGCCGGGCAAAAGGGCGACGCCGAAGCGCGCAAGCAAATTGTGGCTGATATAAAAATGCAGATTGCAGATTTAGACGCCGGGCGCGAAAAAGCCGAAGCTAGAATGCGCGAGCTTTTAATCAATTTGCCCAATTTGCCGCACGAATCAGTTCCAATCGGCGCGGATGAAACCGCGAATATGGAAGTGCGGCGAGTCGGCGAACCGCGCGAGTTTGATTTTGAGCCGAAAGATCACGTTGATTTGGGCGAAGCTCTCGGCATTTTGGACATCGAACGGGCGGCAAAAATCGCCGGATCCCGGTTTTCGATTTTAAAAGGCGCGGGCGCGCGGCTTGAGCGTGCTTTGATAAATTTCATGCTCGATGTTCACACGACCGAACACGGTTATACAGAAACAGTGCCGCCGTTTATCGTCAACGCAGGCGCGCTTTTCGGCACGGCGCAGCTTCCGAAATTTGAAGCGGATTTGTTTAAACTTACTGACGAGCGCGGATTTTATCTGATTCCGACTGCCGAAGTTCCGGTCACGAATTATCACGCGGACGAAATTTTAAACGCTTCCGATTTGCCTTTGTATTACACGGCTTACACGCCTTGTTTTCGCTCCGAAGCAGGCTCTTACGGGCGCGACACGCGCGGGTTAATTCGCCAGCATCAGTTTGAAAAAGTCGAGCTTGTTAAAGTTTGTTTGCCGGAAACTTCCGAAGCCGAACACGAGCGTTTGACGCAGAATGCCGAAAGGATTTTGCAGCTTTTGGGCTTGCCGTATCGCACGATAGTTTTATCTACGGGCGATATGGGATTTGCGGCTGCAAAGACTTACGACATCGAAGTTTGGCTGCCTTCGCAAAACACTTACCGCGAGATTTCTTCCTGCTCGAACTGCACTGATTTTCAAGCTCGGCGAATGAATCTTCGCTTCCGGCGTGCCGGCGGCGCAAAACCCGAATACGCACATACTTTGAACGGTTCCGGTCTGGCGGTCGGACGGACTTGGATTGCGATTCTGGAGAATTATCAGCAAGCAGACGGATCAATCATCATTCCCGAAGTTTTACAGCAATATATGAACGGTTTGGAAAAGATTGCCAATAGAATTTAAATGGAAGCGGTAATTTTCATCGGCATTCAAGGCGCGGGAAAATCAACGTTTTTCAAACAGAGTTTTGTTGATACGCATATTCGCATCAACGGCGACATGCTTCGAACGAAACGCCGCGAGCAAATTTTGATTGAGGCGTGTTTACGTGCGAAACAATCGTTTGTCGTTGATAAAACAAACGCGACGCGCGAACAGCGTTCTCGCTATGTCAATGCCGCTATATCAAATCATTTTCGCGTTGTCGGTTATTATTTTCGCTCGAATTTTGCGGAGGCTTTAAAGAGAAACGATTTGCGGGAAGGCAAAGCGAAAATCCCCGAAAAAGGTTTGCGTCATTTTCTTAAACGATTGGAAAAACCTGTTTATGCCGAAGGTTTTGACCGATTGTTTTACGTTTGGATTAACGACGCAAATGAATTTGTAGTTGAAGACTGGAAAGAAGAAATCGAGCTGTCCGGCTCACAAATTAATCGTTAATTTTTATGTAAAAAAAAGCAGCAAGCCTGAAAAACTTGCTGCTTTTTTGAAAAAACACTTTAAGTTTGTGTTATGGCTTGTAAACCGTAAAAGGTGCATAAACTGTTCCGCGCGGCTCAGCAACGTCTGTTTCTTCCATCGTTACAAACAAACCGAAGTCATTGAGCGCGGTTTCGCCGCGAATTTCGGCTTCCTGACGCTTTCCGGTGTTAATCACCTGACCGATTTTCGTGTATTTTCTGTCGGGTGAAACAGCCCATAAAACAAAGCGTCTTTCTTTCGGAGCCATTTTCATATCATCGAAACGCATTTTGATTTGCGTTGCGCCGGCTTGTTTCGGGTCAATATAGGCTTTGCCTTTCAAGCCCTGAAGTTCGCCCGAAAATTGGATTCGAATTTCAGTATCTTTACCGCCGAGGCTCGGAATGCCGAGCATTGGCACTTCATAAGTCGAAGAAACCGGTGCGCTGCCGGCAACCTGTTTGGTTTCCTCTATCGAATTTGACGGACGATTGCCGACAACGGCGTAGCCTTGCGGCACAGCGCTGCGGAACGCAACCGGAGTATCGCCGCCGAATGTCGTCAAACCTTCGTTCGGCGACAAAACGAGCATAAATTGATTCATCGGCGTGGTAAAAGTCGCAGTTCCGACACCGTTACTAATCGGCGTCGGACCGAGCAGAGTAACTGCGCCGCTTGGGTCAACTGCGTAAACGTAATAGCTTTTCGCATCAGCCGGAAGACCGGACAAATCAAGCGCGACGTTTGTTCCGCTGGTCGAGCGCATAACGCGCGCCATGCCTTTTGCGCCTTGCAAATTCATCGGCGTCAATTCAACCATTACTTCTTTGCCGACCGGATATTCGATAACCGAGTAGCTGCCATCTGGATTTTGAACCGTTGTTCTGGCGGTTGTTGTAGTTGTAGTTGTCGTTTTAGTCGTTGCGTCCTGAGCCAATGCAACGCCGGACAGTGAAAATGCGAGGGCTAAACTTCCACCGAGACTGAATATTTTCTTGTTCATAAAAACCTCCATTTAAATAAAAAATAGTAATTCGAGCATTTAAAAGCTAAATGCGAATTACGTATATTTTTTAACTAACACACTCGCAAGCACCGTGCCAGAGCTGTTTTTGTTGGTAAATTGCGGTTTTGGAGATTTATCAGCCGTTCTTTTGTAAAAACTCAATACAATAATCGTATCGAATTTAGCCAATAAAAAATCAGCAGACAAACAAAACTCAATGCGGATGCCGTAACCTCAGCTTTATTTGACACAAAAAAAGGCGAATTGTGTAAAATCCGCCTTTTTTTCTGATTATGTTTGATGTAGAAACTATTTGATATTTAACTCAAAAGGCATCAGCGCCATTGTTTCGCCGCGTTTCATTGCGTCGAAAAGAGCGGCGTAACGGAACAATCGGCGCGCATCTTCCGGCAGAGCCTGCATTAGCGCTTCCCGCTGTTTCGCCTGAACTGTGGCTTCGTCGTCGGAGCCGAAAAGCTCCTGAAGGAACGGTTTCGGGGTCGGAAAAACGACTCGTTTGACATCTTTGTCGGCTGGCAGATTTGCCAATTGTTTGGCAACTTCGACGGCTTTGTTCAAACCTCCGAACTCGTCAACCAAGCCTTTTTCTTTCGCCTGCATTCCCGTCCAAACTCTTCCCTGACCGATTGAATCAATGTATTCGGCGGGTTTTCCGCGCCCGGCGGCGACTTTCGGGACAAAGTTGTCGTAATAAATATTTTTCGCCTGATTTTCAAAAACGGCTCTTTCCTCGGGCGTCCAATTTCTGGTGACATCAAATATTCCGGCGTTTTTGCCGCGCGAAACGGTTTCCGTACTAACTCCGAGCCAATCATACAAACCTTTTACGTTCGGTTTACCCAAAAAGACGCCGATTGAGCCGGTGACGGTTGAAGGCTCGGCGACGATTTTGTTTGAGTTCGCGGCGATGTAATAACCGCCCGAAGCCGCTACGTCGCCCATTGAAGTCACGACCGGCTTTTTCGTTTTGGCGTTTTCAATCGCGTGCCAGATTAAATCCGACGCCAGAGCAGAACCGCCCGGCGAGTCAACGCGCAGCACAATCGCTTTAATTGTGGAATCTTCCGCCGCATCGTTGATCGCTTTAACGAGCGTATCGGAACCGGCTGTTTGCGCGCCGCCGAACGAGCCGTCGTTTGAGCTTCCGGTCATAATCCCGCCCGAAGCAAAAATCACGGCGATGCGTTCGCCTGTATTTAAACCGAGCGATTCGGGATTGATGTCGCGGTATTTCGACGCCGTTGTGACATTCAAATCTTCCGATTCTTTATAACCGAGCATCTTTTTCAGCTCGTTATAAACATCGTCGCGGTAAATCGCGCCGTCAATCAGATTCTGCTGCTTCGCCTGAACTGCGTTATAAGGCGCGTTGTCAATGATTGCTTTAACTTCATCGGGGGTCTTTTTGCGCGTTTCGGCGATTGCGCCGATAATTCGTCCGTAAAAATCGTCGAGCAAAGCATTAACGACTTCGCGTTGACCTTCGGACATATCTTTGCGCGTATAAGCGTCAGGCGCATTTTTGTATTTGCCGATTTGAATCACTTCCGGCTCGATTCCAAGTTTATCGAGCGAGCCGCGATAAAATGATGCTTGCGCCTGTAAACCGTTGATGTAAAGGTCGCCGGTCGGCGGCACGAAAATCTTGTCGGCTGCCGTGGCGATATAATATTCCTTGTTCGTGCCGATTTCCATAAAGGCATAAACCGGTTTGCCCGAAGATTTAAATTCGGCAACGGCTTCACGCAATTCGTCAGCCTTGCCCATACTGATTCCCGGAAAATCAATATCGAGCAGCACAGCACCGATTCGTTTATCAATTTTCGCTTTGCGAAGATTCGTCAGAACGGAAGAAAAAGAAGTTTGCGGTTCGACGCCGAAAAGCCGCGACATCGGGTCTTCGGAGGAAAAATCGGGCAATTCGCCCGAAATTTTCAAAACCAGAACGCTGTTGTTTTCGATTGACGGACCGGAATTAATCGAAGCTGCGATAATTGCGATGCCGATTATCGCCACCAAAACAAACGCCAGAAAGATGCCGCCGAGAATTAAAAGTGTTTTTCGTGTGCCGGACATTGCCATAAATTATTTCCTAATGTGCTGATATAAATACGAGCCGCGAAAAATCAGCGGCTCGTAAAATTATACGCTAAGAAACGGAGAAATGTTTATGAAAGAAAAAGTAACAAGATATGTGAAACAGGTTACAGGATAATCACTTGTAACCTGTTTCTTTCGTTTAGTGCGCGGTGGCGACGCGAACCGCCGGAATCGTCACTCCGGCTTGATGTTTCATACAAGCCGCGTCGAGCGCGCTTTCAACGCTCGATTCGATTTCGCATTCTTTTTTCCGGCAAACCGCCGCTAATTCGGAAACGACGAGATACTGAGATTTTTCAAAAAGCCGCTGCTCGCGGAATGAAAGCGGTTTTAAACGGCTTAAATAAGTTAGTTTTTTCAAAACGTCGGCGACATCGAAAATCTCGCCGGTTTTTACTTTTTCCGAAAACTCGCGGAAACGAACTTTCCAATCGCAGGAAATGTTCGAGAAGTCTTCGGACAAATAATTGAAAAGCTGTTCGCAATCGGCGACGGAAATCGGCTTTCGCAAGCCCACCTCATCGGCATTTTGAACGGGAACCAAAACCAGAGAATTATTAAAAGAAAGCCTTAAAGCGTAAAAGGATAATTGATCTGCGCCGATTTGTTTTTGTTCGATTGTTTCAATCACGCCGACTCCGTGATTTGGATAAACAACTTTCTGCCCGACTTTAAAACTCACCATTTGCCTCCTGATAATTTAAAAAGCCTGTTTAAAACAAGCCTCTGGATAAAGTTTGACTATCAACCGCGCAAGGTCACTTTCAACTGAGGGATTCTGATTCGGTTAAGAAAATTGTAACAACGCGCCGCAAACAGCGTCAAGAAAATCCGGGAAAGCGGAGAAGGCGGATAATAAGGAGGAAAAAGGGAAAAGAATAAAAATCAATTCCCTTTTTAAAATTTTAAGCGGCAATTGCGGCAAGCGTGTTGGCGAGCGAGCGAAAAACGTCGCGCCCGTCGTTTGAACCCAAAAGCCCTTCGCAGGCTCGTTCCGGGTGCGGCATCATTCCCAAAACGTTGCGACCCGAATTGCAGATTCCGGCGACGTTCGAGCGCGAGCCGTTCGGGTTGGATTCCTGCGTGATATTGCCTTTTTCGTCCGAGTAACGAAAAACGACGCGCTTCTCGTCTTCCAATTGCGCAAAAGTTTCGTCGTCGCAAACATAATTGCCTTCGCCGTGCGCGATGGGAATTGAGAGAACTTTGCCGGTTTCAAGCTCGCGCGTAAAAGGCGTCTCGTTTGTCTCGACGCGCAAATGAACGTGACGACAAACATAATGCAGATTCTCGTTGCGAATCAAAGCGCCCGGAAGCAATCCGGCTTCGCACAGAATCTGAAAACCGTTGCAAATTCCCAAAACGAATTTTCCGGCATTGGCAAATTCGACGAGCGAACGCATCACTGGCGAAAAACGCGCCAGCGCTCCGGCGCGCAAATAATCGCCGTAAGAAAAACCGCCCGGCACGACAACCGCGTCAAAACCGCTCAAATCAGTGTCTTTGTGCCAGATAAAATCAACCGGCTGCCCGACGTGCTTCGATAAAACGTGATAAGCGTCGTGGTCGCAATTTGAACCGGGAAAAACAATAACTCCGAATTTCATCTTTTGTTCGTTGTTCGTTGATCGTTGTTCGTTGTTCGTAGCAAGAAAATCAACGAACAACGAACGACGATCAACGAACGATCTCCACTTTGTAATCTTCAATCACGGGATTGGCGAGAATCTCGCGCGCCATTTTGCCGACTTCTTCGTAAGCGGCGGTTTCGTCGAGCGTTTCGTCCAAATCAATTTCAAAATATTTTCCCTGCCGCACGTCCTTGATTTTTTCAAAGCCGAGCAATTCGACCGAGTGATGAATCGCTTTTCCTTGCGGGTCAAGCACTCCGGCTTTCAATTTGACGTAAACTTTTGCTTTCATCGAAAAATAAACTCCGTTTTATAATTTTTACCGCAAATAATTTGTTTTAGCGCGTATCTTCGTGTAAGATTCACGCCGTTCTTCGGCTTTTCTTTACTAATTTATCTTTAGTTCCAAAAGGGAGATTGTCAAATATGCAAAATATGCAGGGTAAAACCGCATTAGGTCTTGATGTAAATATTGGAGCATTGCTTTGCTACCTCGCCAATATTATTCCGTGCGTCGTGCCGCTCGGTTTGGTTTACAGTATTATCGTTATTGTTCAGGATAAAACAAATAAGCTCGCTCGTTTCCACGCCTTTCAATCGCTTTTGCTATCGGCGGCGGCATTAGTTATCGGCATTCCGTTGTATATCATTTTTTTTATCGGTTTTGTCATTGACGCTAAAACCGGAGTACCGATAATCACAATGTTAATGGGATTGGTTTTGATGATTTTTGGTCTCGCAATGTTTGTGTTGGTTGTTCTTGCCGCAATCAAAGCATTTCAAGGACAAATTTATAAAATTCCGGTTATCGGAAATCTGGCTGATAAATATTCAAACTAAGACATTTTGAAGCAAAAAAATAAAGGGAAAAGCTCAGTGAGCTTTTCCCTTTATTTTTTTAGTTTTTGCTGAAAATTATCGGTCGTTGATTCGCAATGAACCGATCATTGAGCTGAAAGCGCGGCTATAACTGCCGGATTCGGCTTGCGGCGCGACAGTTGAAACGTACATCAAGCTTCCGTCGCGCAGCAGAGTCGTATAAATTGTTACGACTTCGGTTTGTCCGGTAACCGGCGAACGCCCCGCCAATGTAGTTGAAAGAGCATTGCGACCGTCAATCGTGCCGCGTGCAGAAGCGCCCTGCTGCCGCAAATAATCATTGCCCTGCAAAAGTTCGGAGACGTAAGTTTGCGTTGCAGTCCGCAAATTGTTGGCGTTGGCTTGAACGACGCCAATCATAACACCATGCGTAATGCCGTTGTTACCGTAAGCTCCTTCCGGCGCAAACGTCACGCTGCTGCCTTCGCTGAATTCCCGCCAATTATCCGGCACCTGAACCTGCACGAAATTCCCTGCGGTGTAAGAGCGAAAGCGAGCTGAAGGATATTCGACGCGGCGCGAATAAGTTCCGCTTGCTGTCGGGCTGTTTCCGCCCGAAGGATTTTGCTGACCGCTGCGTCCGATTTCCTCCATCGTCGCGGCGCGCGGCAATCTGCCGAGACGCGACTGCACTTCGCGGAAATCTCTCGAATCCTGCACCGGATTTGAAACTCGCAAAAGCGCGGCTTCCTGATTGATTCGTTGATAACGGTTAGCCGGATTCGGGTGACTGCTCAACCATTCCGGCGCGCGGCTGCCGCCCGATTGCTGTTCGATGGTACGAAACATATTCGCTAAATCGCGCGGATCATATCCGGCGTTAGCCATAATCTGCGAGCCTAAAATATCAGCCTGCGTTTCATATTCCCGGCTATATTTGGTCAACCATGCTTGAGCCGCCACCTGTCCGGCTTGTGCTCCGGCTTGTCCGCCGACAATGGCGCCACCCAAAATTAAACCGATTACGCCGAGCTGCGTGCCGATCCCGCCTTGTTTCGTTGCCCCGGCAGTTCCGTGGCGAAGCGCGACGTGGCTGATTTCGTGCGCCATTACGCCAGCCATTTCGCCTTCCGTGCGGGCGGCTTGGATCATTCCGCGATTAACGTACATCGGTCCGCCCGGCAAAGCAAAAGCGTTGATGTCGCTCGCATTGACGACTTTGAAAGTATAACGAAATTGCGAGTGATCGAATTCCTGCGGAATTCCGCCAACCAGGCGATTACCGACGCTTTGAACATAACTCGTCACAAAACTGTCGTTCAAAATCGGAAGCTGGCGTTCGGCTTCAGCCGCCGCCTGCTGTCCGGCTTTGATGTCGTCCTGAATCGAATATTTATTTTTCGGCATCGAAATTTTGGTTTGCGCAAACGCCGCAAGCGGCGTTAAAAGCATCGCAAAAGCCAAAAATGCAGATGTCAAACTAGTAGAAACTTTATAACTTTTCATTCTTCCCTCCGTGTAATTGCGTTTTATAAATACACGCTTAGCCATTATTGGGGAGCGCTGATTTCACCGAAGGAGTTACTGCAAATACCTTGCCAGACTATCAAATCAAAGTTTTAAAACAGTGAAATATGAAGACAAGAGTTTGCTCTATTGTTTGCAAGGCGAGTACGAAGGAGTGTATGAGGAGATAGAATTTGAATTAAAAAGATACAAATTTTGCACCTTTTCGTAGATAAAAATTCGATTTAGTTTTTTGATTTCTCGGCAAACGATTCTTCAAAAAGCCGGGTCGTGTGATCGGTAACGCTACCGACCGGCTCACGCGGCGCTTCTAATTGCGCCGTATTTCCGGTATGCGGCAGACTTTCGCGTCCCTGCATTCCGCCATCATTGTAAGCAGAGAAATTTGAGCTTCTGCCCGTCAATTTTGAAATCTGACGAATCAGCAAACAGATTATGGCGAAAAGCATCAGGCTAAAAATCAATACAAGCAAAAATGCCGGCGGTTTAATATCGTCCAAGCGCAACAGCCTGCTGATTAAAACGGCGAGCGCAATCATTCCTATAGCGCCTATTCCTCCGGTTGCCGCCGCAAGCGTCTCCACGATTTTGCCCGAACCGGAGGAAGTAACTGTTTTTTCCAATTCGACTGTGGTTATCGCGCCGCAGCGGTTGCAGTATTTTAAGCCTTGTCGCAGCGCATTTCCGCAATTTGAACAATACATAATCGCTTACTTTCTGGGTTTTAATTTTTCGTTCAAAAAATCCGTTAAATCGTCCAGCGCCTCGATGTGATGCGGCTTGCCCTGCCACACGCGCCAAATCGAAAAAATAAAGAAAACGGTGACGACTGCCGAAAATATCCGTCCGCTAAAGCTCGCAAAATTCGAGATTTCACCGACAAAAGCCAAAACGACGCCGACAAGAAGCCAAACAATGTGCAAAGCCAAACCTTGCGCGGCGTGAAAACGCACGCGGGTTTCTGAGCGGGAAACGAGCAGCAATTCAATCACGGCGGCGATTCCGCCAAATGTAAAAGGCAAATACGGCAAAATCATTGCCACGTTTTCCGGGATGCCGATGCCTAGAACCTTCCGCGAGGTCGGCGCTTCGACGTGATATTGAACGGCTTGCGAAACGGGCGCGTTCTTCATCGGATTATGGAGAACCGATTTATACGGCTCAGCGGCGTCGAATTCATCGAAAATCTGAGTCGGCTGTTCGGCTGTTTTCACGGTTCGCCCGGTAAACGGGCGCGTGTTCGCGTCAAACAAAGCCGTCGGCGGGTTGATGTTGCCGTTGGTTTTCGCAGTTTCCTGCCGCGCTGTAAATTCGCGTTCGGCGTGGGCGAAAACATCCGCGTCGAGCGGGTTTGTGTCGTACTTCTTTGCCATAAAAAAGCGTTGCTTGCCTTAAAGAAAATCGGCTGTGTTTTCTTACGACTGCAAGCGGATTTTTGTTCATTCTATCACGACAAATTCCGCATCCTCCCAGCGCCGCTCGTTTTCATAAATTTTGAAAGCCCGCAAAACCGGCATCTTTTGGGCAAAACCGACAATAAAATAACAGACTTCCGTATAAAAAGCCCGCTCAATATCGGTTTGAGACGGAAACGGCTCTGCGGCGCGCGGATGCGAATGATAAATGCCGGTTAAATTTTCGCCCCGCTCGCGCATCATCTTTTGCGCTCGAAACAAATCTTCCGGCGCGGCTTCGTATTCGACGAGCGGATTAACGGCAGCGTTTTTTAATCGGTAAACCGAATTGACAAAATCACCGCGCCCGCCGAGCAAACCGCAGCACTCGTCCGGCAATTCTCGGCGGGCGTGAGCGAAAATTTCTTCGATTTGTTTTTGCGTCAATTTAATCATTTAAAATCAACGCCGCGTAATTATTCTTTGATGTTTATTCGCAATTCTTCCAACTGCGCCGCGTCAACGTCACCGGGCGCTTCGATCATTAAATCGGTCGCCGAAGCCGTTTTCGGAAACGCCATTACGTCGCGGATGTTGTCCGTGCCGCACAAAATCATACAAATTCGCTCGATTCCGAGCGCGATTCCGCCGTGCGGCGGCGTGCCGTATTCAAGCGCTTCGACGAAAAATCCGAAACGTTCTTTCGCTTTTTCCGGCGTGATTCCGAGAGCTTTGAAATTGAGCGACTGAACCGCCGCCTGATGAATCCGTATCGAGCCGCCGCCAAGCTCATAGCCGTTCACAACAACGTCATACGCTTTCGCGCGAACGTTGACGAGCGGCGCGAAATCGCCCGATTCAATCGCCTGACGGTAAGCGTCCAAATCTTCGTCCATCGGCGCGGTAAACGGATGATGCATCGCGTAAAATCTGTCGTCGTCCTCGTGATACTCGAACATCGGAAATTCGGTCACCCAGAGCGGAGCGAAAATTGATTTATTGATTAAATTCTCGCGCTTTCCAATCTCGACGCGCAATGCGCCGAGACTCGCGGCAACCGTATCTTTTTTGCCGGCGACAATCAAAACCGCGTCGCCTTTTTCCGCATTCGCGGTTTTGGCGAGGCGTTCGATTGTTTCCTGTCCCAAAACTTTGAGCAGCGAGGAAGAAATCTCGTCGCCGATTTTTATCCAAGCCAGAGCCGATGCGCCGTAGCGTTTTACGAATTCCTGTAATTCATCCAAAACCTTGCGCGAATAATTTGCGCCGTTTTTCACGGTTAGAGATTTGATTTCGCCTTTTTGTTCCAAAGTCGCGGCAAACGGCGCAAAATCGGTCAAGCGCAAATCGTCGGACAAATCGGTTAGTTCCATTTCAAACCGCAAATCCGGTTTGTCCGAACCGAAACGACGCATCGCTTCGGCGTAAGTCATTCGCGGAAGCGGAACGGGCAAATCAACGCCGATTGTTTTAAAAACGCGCTCGAACATTCTTTCAATCAGGCGATAAATTATCTCCGGGTTGGCAAAGCTCATCTCCACGTCGAGCTGCGTAAATTCCGGCTGCCTGTCGGCGCGCAAGTCTTCGTCGCGGAAACAGCGCGCGATTTGATAATAACGGTCGAGTCCGGCGATCATACAAAGCTGTTTGAAAAGCTGCGGCGACTGCGGTAGAGCAAAAAATTTTCCCGGTTGGATGCGCGAAGGAACGATGTAATCGCGCGCGCCTTCGGGCGTTGATTTAATCAAAATCGGCGTTTCGATTTCGGTAAATTCCTGCTCGTCCATAAATCTGCGAATTTCGCCGACGACTTTTGCTCTAGTGCGAATATTTTTTTGAAGCTGCGGACGGCGCAGATCGAGATAACGATATTTGAGCCGCAAATCTTCGCTCGCCAGATTTTCCGAACCGGCGGTTTCCAAAACGAACGGCAAAGTTTTGGCGTCGTTCAAAATCAGCAATTCTTTCGCGCGGATTTCGATTTCGCCGGTCGCCAATTTTTTATTGACGGTCGCTTCGTCGCGCGCCACGACTTCGCCGCGCACGGCAATCACGTATTCGCCGCGCAATTCTTCGGCTTTGTCATGAATCTCGACGGAAAACTGCTCGTCGAAAACTACCTGCGTAATTCCTTCGCGGTCGCGCAAATCAACAAAAATCAGCGGACCGAAATCGCGCCGCCGCGCCGCCCATCCCATCAACACAACCGTTTCACCGACGTTCGAGCGGCGCAGCTTGCCGCACGTATGCGTTCTTTCCAAATTCCCCAAACTGTCCA
>DASVRD010000136.1:0-41582 GCA_036388775.1 Pyrinomonadaceae bacterium
CAATCTCTAAAAATCAGCAATCAAGCCGACTTTTCAAATAATTTTCATTGCGCCGATTGTTTTTTCCGCTTTGGCTTGGCGGTTATTTGATAAATTGCCCTCTGCCTTTTTATCGCTTTTCGGCGGATTTGCCAAACTTGCTAAAAAATCGGCTTTTAGGGCATATTAGATGCGTTGCGATTTTTGGTAAACAAAGGTTCTTCGCTCAGTTAGCTCAGTTGGTAGAGCACACGCTTCACACGCGTGGGGTCACTGGTTCGAGTCCAGTACTGAGCATTTGATTTTAAAACATCTATCGGTATTCTGATTTTACCGGATACTTTTTTAAATTTGAAGAATCGCGTTTTTTGCCGAGCAAAGCGCACAATCACGTCAACAGTCTAAACCATTCTGCTTCGCAGCAGATGATTTCCCTTTTAGCTGAGATTTCAACTGCAGCCGACCGAGAAGGAAACATTTATGAATTTCAGAAAGACTTTTCTACCCCGTGTAAGCGCTAAACCCGCTTATCTCAAGATGTTTATTACTCTTGTAATAATAACAGCCGTAGGGTTCGTATTAACGTCGAACTTTAATGGCTCAAGCAAAGCAGCCCAGGAAAAAGTTGCTCAAAACCCCGGCGATGAGCAAGCTACTCCCGAGATGCTCGCCTATGCATTAAATTTCAAGTCGGCTGCGGGTTATCAAACTTTAGCCGCTAAATCTGATGAGGTAAGCGCTCGAACCAAAAAAGAATTGTCCGATACGTATTCAGCCATCAGCCAGCTTCCGTGCACGAAAATAGACAGCGCGCAAATGGGCGGCAAGAGCTTTGCTTCGGGCGTATATTGTTTTGATTCTGCCGAGTTAGCCGGTCGAATGGCTCTCGACGCAGAAAACGATTCGACCTCGAAATTCGTCTTTTTGGTTCGGGGAAATTTTAGTGTGAACAGCGGTTCAGGCATTTCACTGGAAAACGGCGCTCAAGCCGCTAACGTTTTCTTTGTCGCCGAAGATTCGATACGTATTGGAGAAGGCGTTGATTTTGCGGGAAATCTTATTGCCGGAAACGACGTTGATGTTAATGATGCTTCAACGGTCAAAGGCAGAATGATTTCCGTTACGGGCAAAGTTAACGGAACAGTTCAAAGCAATTTAGGCGGCGATACCGGAAGCGTTCAGATTTGTAAAACAGTCACTACTGCAGGCGGCACCGACATTTCAAACCGCTTCTATCGTTTTACGGTTTCGGGCGGTCCGGCTGGAGTAATTGAAATTTTCGTTCCTCCGACACCCGCGGGCGCAACGACCAGCACAGGCTGTTCGGGTCCGTTTGATGTAACGGCGGGTCCGCAAACGATCACGGAAGAACCTTTAGCTCGTCTTTCGGGACAATCTCAAGCAATGTTTTTCAACTTCCAGTTGATTAACGTCGAGCAGCTAAACCCGCCGCCGCCGTCGCCGGCTGGTGCTTCGAGCCTTGGTGCTGTTAACCTTTCCACCCGCACGGCTGCAATCAATGTCATTGCAGGTAATCAAACAAACACATTGGTACTTAGATTTACAAACCAATTCGCCATTACCGGTTTCATTGAAATTTGTAAACATGCCGCTACCGGACCGACGCTTGGAACAGCTACTTTCGGTTTTGCGGCGCAAACCTTTAATTCAGCCGGAGATATTGATGTCACCGGTACGTTTGAATTTACGGTTGAAGGCGTTTATGCGTTAAATCGAATCAACGCGCCGGGCACATCGCCGGCGGTAACGCGCGCCTACCAAGTATTTCCGGTTCCAGTGGGGCAGTGCAGCGGACCAATTGCCGTTACAACCAACACTTCTCCGCCGACCACCACGGCTCTGAGAGAATCAACGGTTAGAGTTTCTGAATTACCCAGAACAGGCTTCTTCTTGGAAAGCGTTACGACTCGTCCGACTTTTGACAGAGAAGTTGGCGCCAACCCGGCAACGGGAGCTGGCGGCGAAGTTCTCGGTTGCGTTATTACTCCTCCGACTGCCATTGTCACCGCGCCTCCTCCGCCGAATGCGCCGGTCGGTACAGTGACATGTAACAACTCCACGCTTGGCGGCGGTTTCACAACTGTTCGCGTAATCGAAGGCAGCGCTGTTTCGGAAACGCTAGTAGACTTCTTTAACCGCTCGAATCCGGGCACCGTTAAAGTTTGTAAGATTGCCGGACCCGGCATTCCGCTTGGAACACTGTTCCGCTTTAGCGTTTTCGGTTCGTCAGGAACAACCGGATTTACAGCACCGCCTGCAACCGCTACGGCTAACAGCCCGCAATTTGCGACTTACGGTCCTGTTTCGAGAATTGTTGATGTTCAAGCTGGCGATCCTGCAACCGGAGGAAACTGCGTGCTTGTTCCCGGATTAGGACAAGGTGTTAACCGCACTGAATTCCAAACCTTCGTTAACGGAACTCCGGTTTTAGTGGTTGAAAACGGAATTTCACCGGCTAACACGGTTCCCGTACCTCCGGGCGCAATCAGAGTATCGCGCATCAGAGTGTTGGGTCCTGCCACCGGAACGCTTGTTCTGCAAAGCGGAACAGGTGCCGGAAGAGCGGGCTTTACTCCGAATCAATGCCTGGGAATTAGCTCGACGAACAATTGTTCCGCGACCAACGGTCAGGCAACGGCAGCAGCCAACTTCAATGCCAGTGGTGACATCACCCCTACTCCTACGGGATTTGACGGCAGAAATCCTGGCAACGCAGTTGCTCCGGCATTAGAACCGAGAATCGGAAGAGTTGCTTTCAACCAACGTCCGGGAGAAGTCGTTGCCGAATTCACCAACTTTCTCTTCAATCCGGCACTTCTGAAGGTTTGTAAGATTGCGGCACCGGGCTTGGTTCCTGGCGGCACATTCGCCTTCACCGTTACTCTGACAAACGGCGGTCCGGTCAGCCAACCGGGCAATGTTCCGTTATTCCCGGGTAACCCGACAGGGACAGTGAGCGTCCCTTCGGCAAGAAATGAAGCTGCCACTCCGTTTGGTAATTGCGACTTTGTTGACGGCGCAGCCTTCCCGGGCGGTCAGTTCAACATTGGCTCAGACATTACAATCAAAGAAACCGGCGGTACAGCCGGTACGATTGTAACATCCATTGTTTCACCCACCAGCCCGGGCGGATTAACTGCCGATCTCGCTGCGAGAACAGCAAGGCTATCAGGTCCTCAAGGAGTTATCCCGGGCGTTAACCTCGTCGCGTTCACCAATGCATTAGGCAACGGACAGAATCCGCCTCCCCGGACAAAATTCGATTTTGACGGCGACGGTAAAGCCGATCCGTCAGTTATAACTGCATCAACCGGCACCTGGTCATATGCAGCCAGCTCGGCAAACTATGAAATCCGCTCGTCGAGATGGGGCGTCTCCAGCGATAAGTTCGTTCCAGCCGATTATGACGGAGATGGCAAATATGACGTTGCAGTGTTCCGTTCGGGAACCTGGTACATCATGGGTTCAGCCGGAGCCTTCAGAGGCGAAGCGTTCGGTTCACCGGGAGACATTCCGCAGCCGGGCGATTACGACGGCGACGGTAAAGACGATCTGGCAGTCTTCCGTCCGTCAAACGGCACGTGGTATATGCAGGGCAGCCGCTCAGGCTTTAGCGGGGTTCAGTTCGGCGTCACAACGGACAGACCGGTTGCCGCCGATTATGACGGCGACGGTAAAACAGACCAGGCGGTTTACCGCAACGGTTCGTGGTATATGAACAAGAGCCGTGACGGCTTTAGTGGCGTCAATTGGGGTCTGGCAACAGACATTCCGGTGCCTGCCGATTACACGGGCGACGGTAAAACCGACATCGCCGTGTATCGCAATGGTAACTGGTACATTCTCAATGACAATGGCACTTTCACTGCCATTAATTGGGGGATTGCAACAGACATTCCGGTTCCGGCTGATTACGACGGCGACGGCAAAACCGATGTCGCTGTTTACCGTAGCGGTATCTGGTATGTATGGACATCACAGGGATTTCTAGCAATTCAACTCGGCAACGAATTGACTATCCCGATTACAGGGCGACAGCAGCCAGCCATAGGGAATTAATAAGTAGTCAGATTCAGCTAATTCTCGACCGAAGGCTATAACTTTGTCGCTGATTTTAATGGATTTATAACCCAATAAAAACTGCGCAAAATTTCGGGCGAACTCTCAAATGAAGAGTTCGCCCGATTTTATTTTGTCCGGCAATTCTGTTGCCAATACGCTTAAAAAATCTTCTGTATTGAGCGTTTTGCCGGTTTTTCGGTTGCAGATGTTCAAAGTCGAAACTATACTTTGAAATCAAACATAAAAACTCATGAAAATCGTTTTTGCCTTACTTTTTTTAATGTTTTTGGCTTTTCCGTTTGAGTCGAACGCGCAGGAAGCCCTCGCGCCGGAGAAAACTCAAAGGGGAGACAAACAGCTCGTCAACGTTCCTGTGACCGTTAGCGACCGCGATGGTCGCTATATTCCCGGTTTGAAAAAGGAAGATTTCACTTTGTACGAAAACGGCGTCGAGCAGAAAATCGCCTTTTTTGCGACTTATGACGAACCGATTAACGTCGCTCTGCTGATTGATACAAGCGAAAGCACTCGAAATACTTTGATGGAAATCAAAGACGCCGCCGAAGACTTTATCGAGTTGTTAAATCCGAACGACCGCTGTCTGATTGCGACTTTCGACGCGCAATTAAACGTTCTTACTCCGCTCACGTCCAACCTTCAAACGATGAAAGAATCTCTCGCCAAAGCGCAAACAGCGCAGCGTGAAGGTTCGGTTTTGCTCGGCGCTGTTCGCGAGGTCGCGGAAAAATCGTTTGCCGCTGTTTCCGGTCGCAAAGTAATCGTGGTGCTTTCGGACGGTAAGGATTATGGCAGCAGTTTGACCAGAAATGAGTTATTGAGCGAATTAGAAGAATCTGACGTTTCGATTTACAGCATTTTTTATCAAACCGGAATGGGTTTTAATAAAATAGCGATTAGCCCGAACGGAACGATCAAAGAAGCCAAAGAAGACAAAAAACCGAAAGAAAAAAAGCCTAAAAAAAAGAAAAAAGGCTATTCGATTTTAATTCCGGGGCGCGGCGACATTTACACGCAGGAAGAAATCAAGCTCAGCGAAAAACTGGCTGATATTCAGGCGGTCAACGTTTTACAGCAAATGTCGGACACGACCGCAGGCAGATTTTATCTGAGCGATGCGCCGAATCTAAAAGGAACTTTTAAAAGAATCGCGGGCGAATTGAGACAGCAATACCGAATCGGTTATTACACAAAAGACGCGGCAAACGCGGCGGTTCACGACATCAGCGTCAAAGTCGGACGCCCGGAAGCCGTCGTTCGAGCGCGCGGAAAATTTCGCGCTAAACCGTTGTAATGCCTGCAATGTTTTTAGAGATTTGTATGAATAGTTTTATTTATCAGGTTAAGATTCGGATGAAAAAATCGTTACAATTTCAGGCAATTTTGCTGCTTTTAAGCTGCTGCGTTTTCGCGCAGGAAAGAACATGGAAAACTTTTAGCCCGGAAAGCGGCGCGTGGAGCGTTTTTGCGCCGGGCGAGTTGAAGCCCGACGCTGAGGCGCAGGAAACGCCGAGCAAACAGGGCAGCTATACGTTTAACGATTCGACCGGATTTTTCGCCGTCGTTTATCAGGATAATCCGAAATGGCTATATGCTTTGTCGAAACCTTTTATCGGCTCGCATTATAAGAAAGTCACCAAAGGCTTTGTCAAAAATTCTAAAGGCAAGCTGCTGAAAGAGCAGAAATTTAAAAACGGCGACATCAGCGGGCGCGAAGCCTGGATAAAAATACCGGAAGGCAACGATTTAAACGCCGAAAGTCAGATAAAGACGAGGCATCGAATCCAAAGAGTTCGAATGTTTTTCCGCGAGAATCGGTTTTATCTGCTGCTGGCGGTTTTGCCCGAAAATGAAATAGACGCTTTCGCAATAGACAACTATTTTAATTCTTTTAAGTTTAAATAACCTCGATCAGACTTTGGTATGAAGATTTTAATTGCCTTAATTTTAACTTTATTTTGCTCCCTCTCAACGTTCGCGCAGACGCAGTGGCAGGTAATCGTCACTGAGGCTTATTTGCGTAAATCGCCCGATTTGACTGCCGAAAAAGTTCACGCTCTAAAAAAAGGCGATAAAATAACGCTCGAAAACGCTTCGGACACAAACGGCTGGTATCTGGCTTCAGTTTCAAAGGGGAAAATCAAAGGCTGGATTCGCAAAGAGTTCGTTCGCTCGCTGGCAACTTCTGAAATATCAGAACAGCCGCGAGTGAATCAACCGACACCCAAACAACCGTCGGAAAAGCAACCGACGCAAAACCAAACCGCTCAACCCCGACCGGCGCAGAATCAAACTGCGGAAAATCAAACTGCTCAAAATAAAAATCGTCAAAGAATCGTTCCTTCTCCGACACCTGTTGCCGCTTCGACGCCGACTCCAACCCCAACAGCGACTCCAACACCAACTTCGACGCCGAACGGAATGCCAAATGCAGCTCCGTCTCCTTCTCCAACACCGGACGCTCCCATTGAAGACAACGAAGTTCTTCGTATCGAAACGGCGGAAGTGAATTTAACCGTCCGCGTGGTTGACGGCAATAACCGCCCGATCAACAATTTGAATCAATCGGATTTTAAAATTTACGAAGACGGCGTTTTGCAGCCGATTACTTCTCTGGCGACCGCCGAAGTGCCGATTATCAACGCGCTCGTTATTGATAACTCGCGTTCGCTTCGCTCGCAGCTTACAAAAGTGATCGAAGCCGGAAAAATCCTCGTCGGCTCAAATCGCCCCGACGACCAATCAACCGTCGTTCGCTTTGTCAGCACGGATAAAATCGAAGTGATGCAGGATTTTACGCCTAATAAAGCGTCGCTCAACAATGCGCTCGAAAATTTATTCGTCGAAGGCGGACAGACGGCGATAATTGATGCGGTTTATCAAACCGCAAAAAATGTTGAGAAACATCAAAACACCGGGAAAAACGAAGACGTTAAGATACGCACGCTGATTCTGGTTACGGATGGCGACGACCGCGGCAGCCGAATGAGAGAACAACAGCTTATCGAGTTGCTCAGGCAATCAAACGTCCAGATTTACGCCGTCGGTTTCGTAAATGCTTTGAGCCGGGAACCGGACGCAAACGGCGTCAGCCGTCAGGAAAAAGCAAAGTCATTTTTAACCCGTTTGGCGCAGGAAACCGGCGGAAAAGTTTATTTCCCGGGTTCGATTGAAGAGCTGCCGCAAATCGCCAAAGATATTTCCGGCGAGCAGCGGACGCAATATTTAATTTCATACGCCCCAACCAACGAAGCGCGCGACAACAGCTTTCGCAAAATCAAAGTCGAAGTCAGCGGAGGAGCGAACAAAGAAAAAAGAACCGCCATTGCTCGCACGGGCAGAAACGCTCTCCCGCAATAAAAAGCTCAACTTAAAAGAAAGAAAAAGCCTCACGTCAACGTGAGGCTTTTTCTTTTCTCAAGTTTTATGCGGAACTAATTTCTCGCTTCGGTGTCTATTAAATTGCCCCCTTGACCCGACAGGCACCGGAAAGAGGGAAATATGTTTGAGAAATTAATTGAATCAACAAATGAAAAAGAAATCAAAAAACAATCGGCTTATTTTGGTTTGACGACCGTTTTTTACTCCGTTTTAGTTCTCGGAATGTTTGTCTGGAGCGTGTTCAGCTTTGACCTTTCCGATTCCAACCGCAACTCGGATTTGACGCTCGAATCTCTCGTCGCGCCAGCCGCCGAAATCGAACCCGAACCGCCGCAGCCGCGCGTCAATTTACAACCGAAAAAGGATGCGCCGAAAAACGCGAATCAAAATTTCGACCTTTTGCGCAATCCGGTTGAAAATATCAAAACCTCAACCAAACCGCCCGACGGCATTAACGCCGACAAAGTCACTTTTGATGAAATACGCGCGAATATGCCGTACAAAGTTAGCGACGTAACGAAATACGGAGGCGAACCGGGCGAAGGAATTCGGACAGGCATTTCAAATCCGCCTGTTTTGGAAACAACAAAAATCAAATCGAATACCGATGAAATTGATATTCCGCCGCCGCCCGTTGTAAAAAAGGCGACGGCTCCGCGCGAAGAAAAGAAACCAACTATGGTGACGAGAGGCGTTGTTAACAGCATCGCCGTCAGTCTGCCAAAACCACCTTACCCGCCGCCGGCAAAAGCCGTCAGCGCTTCGGGCGCGGTGAATGTGCAGGTGATGATTGATGAGCAGGGCAATGTCATTTCAGCCGTAGCCACCAGTGGACATCCGCTGCTCAGAGGCGCTGCCGTAAACGCGGCAAAACAAGCGAAATTTACTCCGACCAAACTTTCCGACCACCCCGTCAAAGTGACCGGCGTGATTGTTTATAACTTTGTGCCTTAAATTGAATTTCGGCAAAAAATAAAGCGCGGACGAGAAAGTCCGCGCTTTATTTTTTCAATCTTTATCCGCTTTACATTGCATAAACTTCTTCCGTGAGGCTGAAGGTATTTTCGATGACTCCGACGGGCGGCAAGTTTCTGCTCAACGGAAATTCCGTTTGCAATAGCTTTTCCGCGCCGCAGGCTTCGAGCGGTCGTGAAAATAAAAAGCCTTGTCCCAATTGGCACGAGAGACGTTTGAGCATCTCGTGGTGACATTCGGTTTCAACGCCTTCGGCGACAACCGATTTTTCCAGCTCTTGCGCCAGCCTAACAATTGTTTTGACGATGCCGAGACTTTCTTTGTCCGTGTTCATTCGAGAGACGAACGAGCGGTCAATTTTTAAAATATCAAACGGAAAACGGTGCAAATAGCTGAGGCTCGAATATCCTGTGCCGAAATCGTCAATCGAAAGCTGGACGCCGATTGCTTTTAGCTCATTTAAAACCTGCTCTGCCGCAGCCGCGTTGTGCATCAGAACGCTTTCGGTTATTTCGAGCCGCAAATCTTTTGGCATCAACCCGGTTTTAATCAAAATATCGGCAGCTTCCTGGACAATATTTTTTTGCTTAAACTGATTGCCCGAAAGATTAACGCTGATGGTCAGCGGTTGTTTGAATTTCTTTTGCCATTCGTAAGTTTGGCGGCAAGCGTCTTCGAGCATTTTTTGACCGAGCGGGATGATTAACCCGGTTTCTTCGGCGAGCGGAATAAAATCTACGGGCGAAACAAAGCCTCTCGTCGGATGCCGCCAGCGCGCGAGCGCTTCAAAGCCGACGATTTTTCCGGTTTTGAGCGAAACGATTGATTGATAAAACGGAATGATTTCGCCGTTTTCGACTGCGCGGCGCAAATCGTTCTCCATTTTCAGAGCTTCCAGAGCGCGCGTGTGCATATTGACGTTGAATACTTCGTGGCGCGCTTTGCCGTTGGCTTTCGCCCGATACATCGCAGTATCCGCGTCGCGCAAAATGTCTTCCGGTCGTTCGTAGCCGGTTTCCGAATAAGCGATGCCGATTGAAGCGGTGGTAAAAAATTCCTGTCCTTCGAGATCAAACGGATGTTTGAGGGCTTCCTGAATCCGCTCGGCGACTTCGGTTGCCAGAGCGTGACTGGGAATGCTGTCAAGCAAAATTGCAAACTCATCGCCGCCGAGACGCGCCACGGTGTCAATTTTTCGGGCGCAAGTCTCCAATCGGCGCGACAAATCAACAAGCAATCTGTCGCCCATATCGTGACCCAAAGAGTCGTTGACGATTTTAAAACGGTCGAGGTCAATGAAAAGAATCGCAAATCGGTAATCTTTCAAACGCTTGGCGCGCTCGACCGCCATTCCCAAACGGTCTGACAGCAGCGTCCGATTAGGCAATCCGGTCAACGCATCGTGAAAAGCGGCGTAATGAATTTGCTCTTCGGCGCGTTTGCGGTCGGAAATATCCTGAACCTGAAAAATAACCTGGCGCGGCTTGTTATCATCGCCCCGAATCAACGATGCGCTTTGCAGAACCCAGATCGAATGACCGAATTTGTGAACATAACGTTTTTCAAGCTGATAATGCGGAATTTTGCCTTCGATGAGCTGGTAAAGATGAACCAAATCGTTTCCGAGATCGTCTTCGTGCGAGATGGTTTGCAAATCGCTTTTGAGCAATTCGGCTTCCGTAAATCCGAGCATCCCGCACAGAGATTCGTTGACTTGCAGCCATTGCCCGCCCGGACTAATCAGAGCCATTCCGGCGGCGTGGTCGAAAGCGTTGCGAAAATATTCCTCGCTTTCGCGCAAAGCCCGGCTGATTCTTTCCTGTTCGGCGATGTAATGCGACAATTCTTCGACGTGCTTTTGCGCCAATTCGGCTTGCGCGCTAGCGGCTTCGACGTTTTTCAGATAAGTCGTGTAGGTAAAATAAACAACGACAATGACCGGAACTGTGGCAAAAAAAGCGTAAATTCCGAAAGTCCCGATAAGCTGCGCGGTTATTCCGGCAGCCGAAGCTCCGGCGAAATACGTCAGCGAAGTCCACAGAAAATTGTCTCTCCACATCCTCCAGATAGGTTTATCGGCTCTTAAAGCCACGCCGATTGCGACCAGACCGGAATTCGTGACGTACTGAACGACAGCCATCAAACAAATGGCGACAATAAAATTCGAGGTAAAACCTTGCCTGTTAAGCTCGACCATCGAGCCGAAACAAGCCCGCAAAATAAAAACCGTGAGAAATGTTGAAACGATAAAGACGGCGGTGTTGAAAGCGATTGTGAACCATTTTTTGGCAAATCGCTGAGTCGAGCAAAGAGCGTCGGCGCCCGCTAATAAAATCCCGGCTTCGCCGCCGAAGATCAGAATCGCCAAAAAAAGAAATGTGTCGGAAAGAGAGATTTGCCCTTTAACGCGAGGAATTTCAACGATAATCCGAGAACCGAAACACACGGTGAGGACGGCAAAAATCAGAAATGAAATGCCGACTTCCGCCGTATTAAAATTAGAAACGGTGAGAAGGCACATTGCTGCGCCGGTTATAATAACCGTCCACATAAACGGAACGGCATATTTTTTTCTGCCAGCGGGTTGCATATTTTAAGTGGAGTGAGGCGGCGCAAAGAATTGGGTAAATCGCCGCGTTCAAAATAGCAATTAGTATGCCTAGCCTTATTATTTTATAATCAAGCAAATATGGACTTTTAACTCAAACCCGGATTTCGGCGATTAAATCAAAATGACGGATTTTGTCATTTTGACTGACAGAGATGACCGAAGTTGTAACATTTCGGTCACGCTCGGTTCACGTAATTGCCTTCGCGTTAAATAAAAAACGCCTGACGTTTCCATCAGGCGTTTTCATCAATTTAACTTCAATTATTGATATTGAGGTTTTTTGTTTTCGCGGCGTTTTTGCTCTTCTTGTTTTCGACGTTCCTGTTCCTCGCGGTCGTTTTTATCTTCGACTTTCACAACCGGCGGTTTGTCCCCTTTTTTAGGCGGCGTTTTGCCTTCCTGCTGCGCGAAAGCCGCCGTGACCGATAAAGCCAACAGCAACAAAACAAGACAAGTTTTAGTGTAAATCTTCACTGTTTTATTCCCTCCGTTTTGTCTTTAATTTCTCGAACGCACCAAATGGAGAGAGCAAATGTGCGCCGCAAACTATCAAGCAAATCGGATGCCACCGTTAAAATTAAGGTTTACCGCCGTTTTATTGATTTTTAAATTAACGAATTCGCCAATTTCCGGCATTTACATACGAAATCGTTACCTACGCGCCGTAACTCGTGCGCTGCCGACGTTGCCGTTGGCGTCAAAAGCGCGCAAAGAAATCGTATGTTCACCCGGCGAAATCGGAAATTCGATGGTAAAACGCTCGCGCGGGCTGTCGGCAATTCCGTCGTCCGCATAAACCGTCAGCCATTCTTTGCCGTCAACGCTGATTTCGGCTCGTTGCACAAAGCTCGCCGCATCTACGGCTTCAAACGAAGCGCGCGCCCGCTCGCCCGTAATTTGCGCCGCGCCGACGGCGGAAACCGCGGGCGGCGTGTTGTCAATGTCAACCGGCTCGCTTTCGCGCTCGCCCGCAAGATTCGTCCCGGCTGGATTTTCCGGCGCGTCGGTCGCTGCAATTTTGAAAATATAACGCCCGTCGGCGAGCGCCGCCCCGTCAATCGTAAAAAACGTTTCGCGCAAATTGTCTTTTAAAAGCCGAAAAGCCGTTTCGTTAACCGCGCGATAAAAAACCGCGTATTCGAGCCGGTCGCCGTTCCGGTCTTCCGCCGTCCAAAGCAGCGAACGCGCACCGCGTTGATAAAGGCGGCGCGGCGGCGTGACGACATTTGCCGGAAGCCCGAAAACCTGCGGGTCAAGACCTGAATTTTCAATATTCGGATCAATTTGCGGCGGCGCGTTCGCTTGCAGCCCGACGTTGGTCGGCAAAACCTGCACGCTCAAAACTTCCGGCGCAATGTTTCTGGGCAAATACGAAACGTTGACTTCGCTCAAGCTCGTCGCCGTCGCACCTGCGCCGCGCAACACAGCCCGCCATTGCATAAATCTCGCACGCGGGCTGCTGATTTGGGAACCAGCCGCCTCCCGGTAAGCGGCGCTCCAATCCGACCACGTTGCGTCGGGTTTTTCGGTATTCCCGGTTCTGGTCTGCAATTCGGCGGCTTGCCCGCGCCACCAGATTCTGCCCCACAAAGCCGAGGCTTTGGCATCTCTGACGGTTGATTCGTAAACGCCTTCGGTCACGGTTTCGCCGCCGAAACGATAAAGCTTGCCCCCATTACTCGAAGTTGCGATAAAACCGTTTCCGCTCGCTTCCAAATTAGAAATCTGACCTTCGTTCGATTGCAGCAGCAGAGTCTCGCGCCCGTCGTTTGTCATCGAATAAATTCTGCCTTTGTCCGAAGTGCCGACAAAAACGCCGCCCGCAGGATTTGCGGCGAGCGAAAATCCCGTCACAGTCGCAGAACTCCAAATCGTGTCATATCCGCCGTCGGGCAGAATACGGAAAACCGCCGATTTCGCATTCGTTAAATCATTGCGACTGCGCGCCGGAGTCGCGGTTTGAGCTTGAGAGCTTGAGTCATCGGAAATCGTCATCGAAACCGAAGAAACCGTTGCGCCAGCCGGAGAAACTATGTTTCCGCCGCCGGAAGTATTGCCGGAACTTGACGCCGAAGCAGTCTCGCTCAACGCCAGAGCGTAAATCGAGCCGTCAGGCGCGATTGACAATCGGTGGATTTCGCGCAGCGGCGCGTCGAGCAAAGCAAACGCTTTTCCCTCTGGGGAAATGCGCAAAACAAGCCCGTTTGAATCGGTTCCGGCTATCAAATTCCCCTGCCGGTCAACGGTTAAAGTAATAATGTGAGTTTCCGAAGAATCAAACAGAACAGAAGTTTCCGGCGCGGCGTTTGGACTGCGAACTCGATAAATTTTCCCGTTATCGCCGCTCCCGACCGCCAAACTCCCGTCCGGCATCGCAGCAAGACTCCAAATGTATTTGTCCGCCGGGTCGAAAAAAGTTTCGGCTTTGCCGCTCGCGTCAATTCGATAAACCTTGCCGTCAGGCGAAGTTGCCGCGTAAATCTGATTATCTTTGCCGACGACAATCGCCGTCACGTCCAATTCGTTTGAATCGAAAAACAAGCTTCCCTGCCCGTTTGCGCCGACGCGGAAAATCCGCCCGTCGTTTCCCGTGCCGAGATAAACATTGCCCGCCGCGTCCGTCGCGCTCGACCAAACGAACGATTGCTGAGTGTTGAAAACTTCCTGAAGACGCGGCGCGAGAACGATTGTGCCGTTATCGGTAATCGAGACGCCGCGCGCGTCGCCGCGCAAAACTTCAACGCGTGTGTTGACCTGCCAAACGGCGGGCGGCGCGGCGGCATTAACCGAAAAATTGAGAAAAAGAACCGAGAAAACTAAAATTAAAAGCTGCCCAAATGTAAATTTGTTCATTCAATTTCCTAAAACGCAGTGTGAAAAACTTATCTCAAGTTAAAACAAAATCCGCGTTTCTGAAAAGCAGGAACACAAATTCAGCGAATATTTTCGCTTATTTTTTTCCAACGGTGACAGCCGCAGGCGGTCTGGCTTCGATAAAACGCACCGCTTCATGCAGTTCTTCGGCGTCGCCCGTAATCAATCTGGCGCTTCGCTCTCTGGTAAAATAAGCCCACATCCATTCGCTTAAAACCGCAATCCGGCTGCGAAAATCAATCAAGCCGATGACGTGAACAAAAAGCCACAACATCCAGGCGATAAAACCGGAAAAATGCCAGCCGCCGATTTGCGCGATTGCTTTGTTGCGCCCGATGGTCGCCATACTGCCTTTGTCAACGTATTTAAATTGGCGGCGCGGCTCGCCTTTTAAATCACGCAAAATGTTTTTTGCAGTGTGTTCCGCCTGCTGCATCGCTGCGGGCGCGACACCCGGCACAACGCCGTTTTCGTCTTTGAAAAACGCCATATCGCCGATGACGAAAATGTTTTTGTCATTCGGAATTGATAAATCCGGCTGAACCACGACTCTGCCCGCGCGGTCGGTTTCCGTTTCCAACTGTTTGCCGAGAGGAGAAGCCGTCACACCCGTTCCCCAAAGCGCGACGCTGCATTCAATCCATTCATCGTTGACTTTGATTCTACCCGGCTCGATTTCTTTAACCATACTGTTTAGGAAAACCTCGACGCCGAGTTCTTCCAAATGTTCCTGAGCCTTTTTTGAGAGAACTTCGTCAAACGTCCCCAAAACTTTCGGCGAGCCTTCAAACAGCAAAACGCGCGCTTTTTTCGTATCAATTGCTTTAAAATCTTTCGACAAAGCCTGACGCGCGATGCCCGCGATAGCGCCCGCAAGTTCAACGCCCGTCGGACCGCCGCCGATGACTGCGAAAACCAAAGGCTCATGCATACCTGTTAGAATCGCGTCGCGTTCCGCCAATTCAAAAGCGAGCAGCACGCGGCGGCGAATTTCCACCGCGTCTTCAATCGTTTTCAAACCGGGCGCGTCTTTTTCCCATTCGTCGTGACCGAAATAAGAATGACGCGCTCCGGCGGAGATAATCAAATAATCAAAAGGAATCGCCGAATAATCGTGCAGCAGAACCGCCCGTTTTTCGAGGTCGAAACCGATGGCTTCGCCAAGCACGACTTCGACGTTTTTATAACGATGCAAAATGCGGCGGATCGGTGAAGCAATTTCGCCGGGCGATAATACAGCAGTCGCCACCTGATACAGCAGCGGTTGAAAAGTATGGTGATTTTTCCGGTCAATCAGCGTCACTTCGACCGGCTTGTTTCCCAAAAATTTCGCCGCGCGCAAACCGCCGAAACCGCCGCCTACGATCACAACTCTCGGCTTTTCTCCTGTTCCACTCATATTTCTACTCCTCGAAAATTTTTCGGTAGAGGACTTTGAGAAAATTTTCTCAAAGTCCTCTTTTCATTTGACGAATTTCAGCCGAAAAAGTTGCCGCATATTTTAATCTTCGCCATTTTCAATTTATAGCGAAACAGCATTTCTTTCAGTCTGATTTAAGACAAAGCGTTTTTGGCGAATAGTTTATGAACCGATGAATCTTGAATAAAGCGAGCGGGCTACAGAAACGTCGTCAGTACCGCGAACGATGGCGCGGGCGTCTCGAAAAACCGTAATTTCAAATTCGCCGACGCTGAAACGCAAAAGATATTCGTTCTTTTTCAAATCCGCAATGTTTTCCAGACGCTTCGCTAAATTCTCCAAATCAATTTGCGATGAAACGGGCGGCGCGATTTGAACGGCGTTTCTGCCGCACAGAACGGCTTCAAAATTTGAATTTTCCGCTTCCAGATTTTCAAACTTCCGCCGACCGCAGGTTTGGCAGTCCGCCTGCGGTTTTCCCAATTTGATTTTGCGCCACTCGTTTTGCCAAACGTCAAATTGCATCAAAGAGCCGTGCAATTTATCGAAATTTCCGGTCAATATTTTCAACGCTTCGGTCGTCTGCGCCGCCGTAACAACGCTGATTACCGGCTGAATCACGCCCGCCGTGTCGCAGGTAGCGGCGCTTCCCGCAGCCGGTATTTCTTCAAAAATGCAGCGCAAACACGGCGTTTTATTTGGCTGAATCGTCATTGTTACGCCGTAACTTGAAACCGCTGCGCCGTAAATCCAAATTTTGTTGTGCTTAACGCAGGCGTCGTTGACGAGATAACGCGTTTGAAAATTGTCCGTCCCGTCTAAAATCAAATCGCAGTCTTTGATAAAATCTTCGACGTTTGAGTAATTAACATCGGCAACGATTTCTTCCGTCTCAATTTCCGAATTAATTTCGGCAATCCTTTTTTTCGCCGCGACAGCTTTCGGAAGCCGTTCTTTTGCGTCTTGTTCTGAAAACAAAGTCTGTCGCTGCAAATTGGAAAACTCGACAAAATCACGGTCAACAATTCTTAATTTCCCGACTCCCGCGCGCGCTAAAATTTCCGCCTGCGCTGCGCCGAGCGCGCCGCAGCCGACAATCAAAACGCGGGAATTTAAGAGTTTTTCCTGTCCGTTTTTGCCAATTCCGGCAAACAAAATCTGTCTGCTGTAACGCTCGTTCATCAAAATCCGTTTAATCAAACAATAATTTTACAAACTCTCTGATGCCGATGACTGTGCTTGAGTCGTTCGGCACGTCCTGAAAACGATTTTTCTCGATTGCATTTTGAAATTGCTGCTCGCGCAAACGGCTTCGTTCCTGTTCGAGCTGTAATTTCTCCTTTTCGCGCGCCCTGTCTAGCCCACCTTTGCGAATAAACTCGACGATTTGCGGCAGCTCTTCGGCGTCAAACCAGATTCCGTGCTGTTTGCAGGTGTCAATAATAACACCGCTCGCCCGCGCAAAATTGTTTCGGTTCATCAATTGTCCGCATTCCGGGCAAGGCACGTATTTGATCGAATTGTCTTTCGGCGCGTTTGAATTTGCCGCAAATTGCCGGCTTAAAACAACGGCTTGACGCTCGCGGCTGGCGCAGATGTTTTCAAACGATTCGGCGTCCGACCAGAAACCGCCGCATTTTCCGCATTCGCGCAAAACGATTTCATCAAATTGCAAAACTTTCATTTTCAAGCGGCAACGCGGGCATTTTCTCGGATTTTCTTCGTCCGCGAGTTCCGGCTGCACGGTTTTCTCGCCGCAATGCCCTCAATGGCGGTTGCCGAGAAACATCAAACCGAAACACGACGGACAAGCCTTTGTTTTCAACCTCGAATGACAAAACGCGCACTGCGGCGAATCGGATGAAACAGCCGCGCCGCAGTTCGGGCAATTGAGAGATTCGATTTTCATATTTTTGTCGCGGATTTATTGAGAGAATTTAGCTGAAATTGATTTTAAAGCGAGTACAAAAACAGAAAATTAACAGAGATAAAGGGGATAAAAAGGATAAATAAAGAAATATCCCCTTTATCCTTTTCATTCCTGTTAATTCTTTGGCTTTCAATTTTAGAAACCCGCTCTAAGATTGGAGTTTTCCGAGAGCAGCCGCGCTCATTTCTTTGACGGGCGCGTCTTTTCCCGTCCAGATTTTCTGCTGCGCCGCAGCCTGCGCGACGAGCATTGCCAAACCGCCGATTGTCGGCGCAAAAACCAAAGAGGCTTCGCGCATCAAGCGCGTCTCAAAGGGATTATAAACCAAATCATAAACCAAACCAACGCCTTTTAATTGCTCCGCCGTCGCCGCAGTCTCGTTTTCCAACCCGCCTTTTTTCATTCCAAGCGGCGTTGCATTTACGACGACATCGAAGTTTTCGAGCGGTTCAATTTGAGATTGCAAATCTTGAATTTCAACGCCGAAATCAACGACCAAACTTTTTGCTTTTTCAGAATTTCTGACAAAAACCGTGACGTTAGCGTTTTCCCGCTGCAAAGCGTAAACGCAGGCGCGCGCCGCGCCGCCCGCGCCGAAAACCGCGACGCGCGCGCCGCTTAAATCGCCGTAAGCGTTCTCGAGCGGTTCGATAAAACCGTCAGCGTCTGTGTTAAATCCGAGAAGTTTGTCGCCTTCGATTTTGACCGTGTTGACCGCGCCGATTTTCCGCGCGGTTTCATCAACAAAATCAAGATATTTCATAATCTCGATTTTGTGCGGAATCGTGATTGAAAAACCGCGAAAATTCCAATCAATCTCGCGCGTTTTCGGATTAACCATTCGCCGTATAAATTCTTCCAGATTTTTCACGGCAAACGGGACGTAAACGGCGTTCATTTTGTGAAATTTAAAAGCCGCGTTGTGCAACTGCGGCGAAACCGAATAAGCAACCGATTCGGCAACAAGCCCGTAAATCTCGCTCGTTTCGTCCAATTCCTTGACTCGATAAACATCAATCATTTCCCGCGCCGTAAGTTGTCCCGGCGCGGTCGCGCTTTCTTTATCGAACGCCGCAAAAGTCATAAACGCCCCGCGCGACAAACCCAGAATCCGCGTCCAAACGCCGCTTTCGCCCATTGCAATCGGAATCAATTCTTGTTTTTCGGCTTTCGCGCGCTCCATCAATTTGAATAACGACAAACCATCTGTTGCATCATTCGCTTGCGCGGCGATTTTCACAACATTACTTTGTTTATTCGTATTTTTATTTACAGATTCTAAAGATAACTCTTCGTAAATTAGTTCTAAGTTAGCGGGAACATTAAAAAAATCGTGAGCCGAATAGATGACCCGATTATAAATAGCGTTTAAATATCCATCCAAATCGTGTTTTTTTATTTCTAATTCAACATCGCCCCAATCAACAAATTCGTAAATGTGCGAATCTCGCCAAAAATAAATCCTTTCGTCAAAACTTAAATCACGTTTTCCGCCTTGTTCTTTCGGACGAAATGTTACTAACAGCTCGATCTGGTTATTTTGGCGAATGCGTTTTAGTTCTTTAAAAAGAATTTCAGGCTCAGTTTGTTTAAGACAATCGAAACGCAATTCAACGACATCAGCGATTTTTGCGGCTTGTTCGATTTTTTCGAGAAATTCGTTTGCATTTTCCGCGCAAACCGAAACGCAGATTTTTCCGTTGTTCATCGTGAAAAGTTAGCCATAAAAACACGAAAGACGCAAAAGCCTGAAAAGCCTTTGCGCCCTTTGTGTGCGTTGCGTGAAATTTAATCCAAATTCGCAAAAAGCTCGTGTGACAGATAACGCTCGCCGAAATCGCAGATTATTGAAACAACTCGTTTGCCCGCTCCAAGTTCCTGCGCGACTTGCAGCGCAGCGACGGTGATTGCGCCGGAAGAGATTCCGCAGAAAATTCCTTCTTCGCGCGCCAGTCTGCGCGCCATTGCGACCGACGCTTCGTAATCAACCTGAATCACGCGGTCAACAAATCTCGGATCGTAATTCTCCGGCACAAAGCCCGCGCCGATGCCTTGAATTTTGTTCGGTCCGGGCGCGCCGCCCGATAAAACCGGCGAGCTGGCTGGCTCAACCGCAACGATTAAAACGTCTTTTCCAACTTCCGATTTCAGAATCTCGCCGACGCCCGAAATCGTCCCGCCCGTTCCGACTCCGGCGACAAAAGCGTCAATTCGCCCGTCAGTGTCTTCCAAAATTTCCTGCGCGGTCGTGCGGCGATGAATTTCCGGGTTTGCCGGGTTGTCGAATTGTCCGGGCTGCCACGAGTTCGGCATTTCGGCAAGTAATTCGGCGACTTTGGCGATTGCGGCTTTCATTCCTTCCGCGCCCGGCGTTAAAACCAATTCCGCGCCGAGAGCTTTCATTACCTGTCGGCGCTCGACGGTCGTCGAATCCGGCATCACGGCAATCAAACGATAACCTTTAATCGCCGCTGCAAACGCGAGCGCGATTCCGGTGTTACCGGAAGTCGGCTCAATCAAAACGGTTTGTCCGGGCGTGATTATGCCGCGCCGTTCGGCGTCTTCGATCATCGCCGCGCCGATGCGGTCTTTAACCGAATCCATCGGGTTTTGCGATTCGAGCTTGCAGAGCAATTCGGCGCTGGACTCGTCAGTAATACGGTTGAGCCGAACGAGCGGCGTGTAGCCGATTAGTTCGAGCATATTGTTGGCGATTTTCGGTCTTTGCGGCATTACAGATTTTCTCCCTCTTGATTCGTTATTTTTGATTCGGCAAATTTATTGTCTCGCCTTCGCTGTTAATCTTCAAATGGGTTGTCGTGTTTTCCGTAACGCTTGTGGGCGGAGTGAAAAGCTCGCCCGTGTTGCGCACGGCAGGCGCGGCGTAATCGCTGGCGAACAAAGTTTGTCGCGGCGGCAAAGCGGCGTTTGCAGACTGCGGCGGAAAAGCGGTGTTTCCCGCATTAAAACCGGCGTAATTTGCCCGTTGCTCGATCCGCTTAACTTTTAAATAGCTCGCAATTCCGCTGCCCATTTGCCAGAACGCGGGAATCAGCATCCAAAACCACCAATTTTTACCGCCCGCTGCGCCACTCACGGCTAAAGTAATCGAGACGATTAAAAATGCTATGCCGACCAGAAAACTGGTGACTGCGACATTCCATAATTTGTCGGGATCGTTCGAGTTTTCGCCCTTGCAATTAACATCTTCAACGTTCTTCTTGAGCGATAATTGCCCGGTCATTACCGCCGAAACCGATTCTAATTCGAGACCGCAGCTTCGACAAAATCTGACATTTTCGGCATTTTGCGCCGCGCATTTGGGACAAAACATATTTTTTAACCTTCGTTTTTAGATTTATTTTTCAAATCGCGCTGCCTGCGCGCTTCATACAAGATTACGCCCGCCGCTACGGAAACGTTCAGAGATTCGATTTTACCAGACAAAGGAATTTTCACCAGCGCGTCGCAGTTTTCTTCGACTAAGCGATGCAAACCTTTGCCTTCGCCGCCCAGAACAATCGCGCTCGGAATTGTCCAATCCCAATCTGAATAAGACATTTTCGCCTGCGCGCTCGTCCCGACAATCCAAATTCCGCGCTCTTTTAAATCCTCCAAAAGCCGGTTCAAATTGACGACTTTTGCCACCGGCAGATATTCGAGCGCGCCGGCGGCGGTTTTTGCCACCGTTTCCGTCAAACCGACGGCGCGGCGTTCGGGCAGAAAAATCCCGTGCGCTCCAGCGCATTCCGCCGTCCGCGCAATCGCGCCCAGATTTCGCGGGTCTTCGACTCCGTCCAAAACAACCGCCAAAGGTTCATTATTGCTGCCGATTTTTGCGGTTAAATTTTCCAAAAGCTCGTCCGCATTCGCGTATTTTGCGGCGGCGATTGTCGCCACGACGCCTTGATGATTTGCGCCCGGTTCGACAAATTTCGCCAGAGTGTTTTTCGGTACGCGGTTAATAATGATTCCCTGCTCTTTCGCCAAATGCAGCAAATCTCGCAGGCGATTTATTTGAGCGCCTTCGGCAATCGTGATTTGCTCGACGTTTCGCTTTCCCGAACGCAGAGCTTCAAGAATCGGCAAAACGCCGTAAATCTTCGCCGATTGTGGTTTTTCAGGATTCATTTAACTGAATTCTAACGATTTTCCCCGAATCTTTAAACCTCAATTTTTAATTCTCGCAAAATCGCGCGCGCTGCTTTTTCCGACGCGCCGCCCTCGCCGAGCGTCGCCGTGACTTCCGCCAAACGTCGGCGCATTTGTCGGTTTGTTTCCGGCTGAAGCAGTTTTTCCAATTCTTCGGCTAAACGCGCGGCGTTTAAATCGTTCTGAATCAGCTCGGTCGCCAACCTTTCCCCGGCAATTAAATTGATTAAACCAACATGCTCGACGCTAATTAAATGCCGCAGAGCGTGCCAATTAAAAGCGGAGATTTTGTAACAAACGACGAGCGGCGTTCCCATCAAAGCCGTTTCCAAGGTCGCCGTTCCGCTCGCGACCGCAGCCGCAGCCGAGGCGGTAAGCGCTTCGCGAGTTTCGTTTTCGACGACGGTTAATTTTTCGGGCAAATTCAAACCTTTTTCCCGCGCGATATTGATGATTTCTTCGATTTCCTCCGGTCTTCTGGTCGGCGCAACCGTTACGACAAATTGAATGCGCGGATTTTTCTCAAATAAAAGAGCGGCGGCTTCGAGCATCGGCGGCAGAATTTTGGTCAATTCTTTGCGACGGCTTCCGGGCAATAACGAAACAATCGGATTTTCCGGTTTCAAATTGTGTTTGCGGCAAAATTCTTCGCGCCCGTATTTCGGATAAACTTCGCCGACGAGCGGGTGACCGATAAACTCGACTCTTTCAAAACCACGCTCGGCATACCAGGCTTTTTCAAACGGCAAAATCGCCAGCAGCAAATCAACATCACGGCGAATCGTTTGTACGCGATATGAACGCCAAGCCCAAAGCTGCGGGCTGACGTAATAAACCGTTTTCAGACCGCGCTTTTTGAGCGATCTGGCGAGCCGCAAATTAAATTCGGGGAAATCAACGAAAACAACCGCGTCCGGCTTTCGCTCGCTTGCAACTTGTTTCAAAGTTTGAAAAACGCGCCGGAAACGCGGCAAAGCGCGCCCGATTTCGAGCAAACCGATAATTGCCAAATCGTCCGCCGCAACCAGAGTTTCGACATCACGCGCGCGCATTTTCTCGCCCGTCAAACCGAAAAACTCGAATGTTACGTGCGGCGCGATTTCACGCAATTTTTCAACTAAATGCGCGGCATGCGCGTCGCCCGACGCTTCGCCCGCCACAATCATCAACCGAACGGTCTTCATCCGAAACAGTTTAAAGTTCAAGGTTCAAAGTTCAAAATTCAAGGTTAATGAAAACAACTTTGAACCTTGAACTTTTCACATGAAACCCGGCGTATTGGACTTTGCCCCATTGAACCCGTAAAATGCAACTTTTGATTATGCAAGCCGCATCACTACGACGAGCATTTGCAAGCAGTAAATTCGTCACACCTGACATATACACGTTATTCGGAGGAATCGTTCAGTGAAGTTTCGAGTCGCCTTTTGGCTTTTATTTTTTTTGTGCCTTGTCGGTACAACTGTCGCGCAAGCGCAGGTTGATTCGCTGGTTGCCCAAATCACGTCCTCATCCGCCAACACTTTCGTCCGCGACATCAGCGGCGACGGGCGTTTTGTCGTACTCGAATCGAGCGGCGACATTTCGACCGAACGCAATTCAAACCGCAACAACGCCGACGGCAACTCGGAAATTTTTCTGTTCGATTACGCCCAGCGCCGGATTTTTCAAATCACCAACACCAGACGAGTTTTGAGCGACAACACCGCTTCGGCGATTACTCAAGCCAATATTTTGGTTGACGTTACAAACACGCGCCCGGTGATTGCCAACGGGCTTGTAAATAACGAGCTGTGGATTGCTTTTACTTCCAATGCCGCCCCGTCATTCGCAAATCCGACTCCGGCGGGCGCAAATCCGGGGAATTTCGACGGGACGGCTCTGACCGACGCCGCAGCCCGACAAAATTTTGCGGCTGACGCTAATACGGAAATCTTTCTTTACCGGGTTTTGGTAACGACTCAAAACGTTGATTTATCGAGAGGCATTGAAGTTCCGTTTAACAATTTAGCCGCCGGAACTTTTACGCAGGTGACAAATTCGCAGGCAAACTCGCCGTCACAACCCGGAACTGCCAACATCGCGCCGTTTATCTCCGACGATAACCGCGACTTGTCAATTGACGATACGGCTGCCACTTTGGCTTTTGTTTCGAACCGAAATTACACCAACGAAAACGCCGTGCCCGACGATAATGCCGAAGTTTTTGTTTATAAAAGAAACGTCGGAACCAATGGCAGTTTTCAACAAATCACGCGGACGCCGCGCGCTACGGAAAACGCCCCGATTTTCACTCAGAATCCGTCAATTTCGGGCGACGGCACAAAACTCGCTTATTACTCGAACGCGAGCGTTCCGCGCAATCCGACCGTAGTGCCTACCAACAACATAGATAATGCCGATAACAACGGCGAAGCGTATTACGCTGTGTTAAGCTCAAACGGGCAACCGTCGGCTTTTACGCAGATTACCAGAACGGCGCGCGTTAATCCTTCCGATACGGTGGTGCTTTTCAGCGCCGGACGCCGCATCAGCCGCGACGGGCGTTACGTCGGTTTTGAAACGCTTTCAAACAATCCGGCAGCAGGCGGCGGAACCAATCAAACCGGCTATCAGCTTTACGTTTTTGACACCACCGTCGCGCCGCAAATAAACCAGACAAACCCTGCGGCTTATCGCGCCGTCGGACCTCGCAGCGACGCCGATGCTGCCGCCACATTCGGCGATGTTCGCCGTTTCCCGACATTTACTTTGGTTTATAATCCTCCGACAAATACTTTTGAACCGGGCGTCGTCTTTGCTTCCAGACTTAATTTCAACGCCGCTGGAACCGTCCCGGCAACCGCCAGCGAAGGCTTAAACCCGGATGCAACCCGGCAAGTTCAGATTTTTTCGTTTCCGCTCACGCAAACAGCCGGATTTAACGCAACTTTCACGCGCATTTCGCGTTTTCCGACTTCGGCTTTAAGCGAAATCCAGCCTTATACGAGCAACACGAATCGCCGCATTGCTTTTAACATTCCGCGCGAGCTTGGCGGCGGAAACTCTGATTCGACCAGCGAAGCGTTTTATTTACTAACGCCTAATTCAATTTCCGATACCCAGAACAACTTAGCAGTTTTCACGGGCGCGAGCGCGTTACCCGTCGCCACGCCGTCACCCTCTCCGACACCGACGCCGACGGCGAGTCCGACTCCAACTCCGTTGACAGCACAAGGGCTTTCTCCCGATATGATTGCCGTCGCTAGATTAACAAGCGGCAGCCTGACCGTTTCTCAAACGGCAACGGGAGCGTCAATTGCTCGTCGTTTCCCACTCCCGATTGAACTGGGCGGCGTAAGCTTATCAATCAACAATGTGGCGGCTGGTATTTATTCGGTTGACAGCGCTCGCGGCGAAGTGAGATTTGTGACTCCCGCCGGACTCGCGCCCGGAACTTATCCAATTGTTCTCAATGATAACGGCAGAATCTCGCGCGGCACAGTCATAATTGTCGCCGCTCAACCGGATATTTTCCGCCGAGACGACACGGCGGCAGGCGGCGGTCGCGCCTCGGTCTTTAACGTGACGACCGGAGTCGCGATGCAAGGCGAGCCGTTCGCAATCAGGAGCATCAGGCTGCGCGGCGGCTATAATGTGGTCCAAACCAGGTTAAGAGTGTTTCTAACCGGCGTTCAAGGACTCGCCGCCAGCGCATTTACTATTAAAATCGGCACCATAACCGTCCCGGCGGCGAATATTTTAACCGGCGCCACTCAGACCGACAGACCGGGCGTTTATTCGGTGGACTTTCTGCTTCCGCCCGAAGCCGCCGGTCAGGGCGACGCGCCGATTGTAATTACGGTTGTGGGAGGTGGCACCTTTACAACCCGCCCGGACGACACGGCGCCGCGAATCAGAATTTTGCCTTAAATTAAAAAGGGTGGGATAAAATTCCCGCCCTTTTTTGTTGGAGCGCGATTACTCTCGCCCTTTTTCTTGATAAAGAAGCGGGCACGAGTGATCGCGCTCCGCTTCGATTTGCATTATTTTTTTGCAATGCGGCGACAATTATCTTAAAATTTAAAAGAAGTATTTATTATTTAAAGGAGTTTATTTAAATGTCAGTAAACAACGGTCAAGCGAAAGATGTCAAAACGACGAAGATTTCTCCCGTAATTTGGCACGACGGCAAATTTATTGCATGGGACGACGCCCGGGTTCACGTAATGACGCACGCGCTTCATTACGGTTCGAGCGTTTTCGAAGGCATTCGCTGTTACAAAACCAAGCAGGGGTCTGCGGTTTTCCGGCTTCAGGAACATATGCAGCGCCTTCTGAACTCGGCGAAAATCTATCGAATGGACACAAAGTTGACTCGCGACCAGTTGTCAAAAGCCGCCGTCGAGCTTGTCCAGCGCAGCGGTATGAAAGAATGCTATCTGCGCCCGATTCTCTTTCGCGGCTTAGACGAAGAAAATCCGGCATTCGGTGTTTATCCGCTGCTGAATCCTTTAACCTGTTACATCGCCGCTTGGGATTGGGGCAAATATCTCGGCGAAGAGGCGATCGAAGCCGGAGTTGACGTTTGCGTTTCGAGCTGGACGCGAATAACCGCGAACAGCTTGCCACCGATGGCAAAAGCGGGCGCAAATTATATGAACTCGCAGCTTATCAAAATGGAAGCCAGATTAAACGGCTTTACCGAAGGCGTTGCGCTCGATGACAGAGGTTTTATCTCGGAAGGTTCTGGCGAAAATTTGTTTTTGGTTAATAACGGAAAACTGTTAACGCCTCCGTTAGCTTCATCCATTTTGCCGGGCATCACCCGCGATACTACGATTCAAATCGCCCGAGAACTCGGCATTGAAGTAGTCGAAACCTCTTTGCAGCGCTCGGCTTTGTATCTTGCCGACGAACTATTCTTTACCGGCACAGCAGCGGAAATAACACCGATTCGCTCGGTTGACCGCATTACAATCGGAAGCGGCAAGCGCGGCGAAATCACCCAAAAGATTCAGGAAGCGTTTTTCCAAATCACAGACGGCACACGCCCCGCGCCTTTCGATGCGCAATGGCTCACTCCTGTCGAAGAAAACGCTTCTGTCGCAGCATAAAAACTGAACAATATGCTTTGTTTTAATGGTGAGTGGTAGATAAAAACTGCTCACCATTTTTCATTGAAAATCTTTAGGCATTTATCCCTTCACAAATCGTTCACCTTTCGTTCACTTTCACGAAAAAAGTGCTTGCAAGTTTCTAAAAACTCTTGTATCTTGCCGTTGCTCTTCAATTACTCAACGTGAAAGGAATTTGCGCGGACAGAAATTCGTGTAGGTAAAAACTTAAACATAAAGCGGCAAAGCAGTATTGAGGCATGAGTTCATACTTTATCCTAATGTATTGTTTCCGGCAATGTATCAAACCCTGTTTCGATAAACTTACAAATTTAAAGTTTTTTTAATGAACTTTAGCTTTTACGGTAGTAATATTGGTGAACTTCTAGCCTTTACCAAAGTTCCACAAAATCCCAAGTTCATAATAAGCAAGTCGACATTGGTTGTCGCAGATTATCTAGTATAGCTAAGAAAGGCAATCATTTTGTGATTCTGATTTTTAAAGTATCTATCACAATTTAAAAAGATTCTCGAAATTAATTTAATAAGGAGTAAATTAATGAAATTGAAAGATGGAATGTTTCAGGTAGTTAAAGATGAAAATGTAACAATCACGATAAAGTCAAGTTTCGATTCAGGTAATCAAGTTGTTGCTGTTCTGGATGAAGACGAGAATAATGACCCATTTAATTTCAAGGTAACGAAAAATGTTGGTCAGCAACATGAAGTTCGAATAAGGGTTGAGTTTATTGGAGCATCTACTGGAGCACATTATACCATTAAAATTAATGGAGAAGGTGCTGGAAATGAGGGACCGTTCACTAGATTTATTAAAATAAATTCAGCCTCGAATAAGCGCGTTTACAACTTTCGTGTTGTTTAAAGACGATTAAGTTGAACATTAATTCTTTACTGTTTCAAGGCACCCGATAACAATTACCCAAAGGAGAACTATGAAAAACAAATTTATCATTTTGCTTGTGATTCTTTTTCTGCACGGTGGTTTATCTTTAACATTAAAAGCCCAAAACAATTCTGATCCTGAAGAGTTAAGCAAACAAATAGCTAAACTTGAAGAAAGGAATATTGATGATTTCGCTACATCTTTAAAAAAGATTTATAAGGAGAATTTGCTTTATTTATATAAGGAATATGTTTCAGCATTAAACCGTCAAATTGAATCTTTGAACGGAATTCCTGACCCAAGAGGAGATTTCGCAAAAAAGCGAGTGGAATACATTGAATCCAGAAATCAGGCGCGGGAAAAAATCAGAATTGTCGAAAGGAACTTGGGGGGCATCACGACTGCTGAAACAGAGAATGGAAACAAAGACGAAAATAAATTGGAAACTAAAATTAGTGGGTCTAACGATGGTAAAGCTGCTGCGTTGAAAAAAGACGCACAGAATACTGACAAAAAAGAAGATTCAAAATGCGCAGTAGCAACGATAGATTCAACAACAAATTCATTTTCGCTTGCACCAGCTGTATTAAGCGATGCTGCAAAAACGGCTGCTGGTCGCATTGTTGAGCAAATCGGCGACGAAAATGAAACGCCTTTAGAAGCGGCAATTGGCTCATATCAAGATATATTTGCTTTCACACTCGCCCGTGCTATTGAGGATGAGAAGGATACTGAAAGCGCAATTGTTAATTTAGAGCCACTTCGCTATCTACCTGAAACATATCGTACTGATAAACAAATTGGGGCTTCTGCCTCAACAGGTGCGTCAACCAGTGCAATTGAAAAACCTGGTTTTCCTGCATTGCTTGGTTTTGCAATCGAAAATGGTTTTGTCGAAAAAAACGTCCAAGATACGGTTTTGACCTTAAGTACTTCACCTGCTGCTTTGATAGGACTACGCGAGAAAAATTTCGTAGACGCTTATCAAAATGCTGGTTTTCTTAATCGCTTCGGCATATCCGCGGGCTTTAATATCAATAATGATAATCCGCTTTTAGCTAATGCCACCCGAAGTCAACTGCGAGAATATTCTATTCGCTTTCGCTTTCTCGGAGATCGCAGCGCAAACTCAAAAAAATTGCAAGATATTTGGAAAAGTGAAATCGCACCAGCCATAAAGAGACAACTTGTTGCCGAGAATCGGATTACAGGCTTTATAGATGTTAGTGAGGCATTACGTGAACTTAGAAACTGTACACAAGATGCCTTTACTCAAGCTTTAAAGGCAAAACTAGAAAGTAAAGCCTTTAAGGCATTAGCAGCAGATAAAAGACAAGATGATTTGACAAATTTTTATTTAAATTTTATGAAAGCATCCATCTTTGATCGCATTCAAAGTGGCACTATACAAATTACAACCTTGGATAAATCTAATTTGAGACAACGAGTAAAAAACTTACTCGATGTGCAAGGAATCTTTCCAACCAAAATTATAAAAGACAAACTGGACGAATTTTTCCGTCTGCCGACTGGCACACTTGCCTATACTAATCACCGCGATCCATTAGGTAACTATTCTGAATTTAAACTATTAGTTGATACTTCAGATACTCTTTTGAAACCACTTAAATTGACGTCAAATGGGGGGTTTTCCTTTTATCATCGTCCGAATGCTTCTATTCAGCAAAGAAAAATCCGAGATTTCTCTTTCGCAGTTTCATTTGAAGGCAAAAGCGATAATATTTTTGGTGAAGAAGGTGATTTAAGTCAAATAACTTATTCGTTTACAGGACGTTATTCAAGATTATTTGAAAACCAAAAGCTGCCAAACCGTAAAGCTGATTTACTAATGGGGCAGTTTCTTGTCAATTTCCCCATTTTCAGAGGTTTTATTCTTCCTATTTCTGTTACCTACTCTAATGCAACGGAATTAGAAAGAAAACAAGGTGTACAACTAAATTTTGGTTTAAAACTTGACACGGACAAATTTTTTGCGTTAAGGCAAATCACACGACTTTTTTGATTTGGATAAATAATTTATCGAGCAATAACTTAGTAGACCCGTGTTTAATCACAAAACTCCTTGTGTATATCTGAAAAGATAAATAGTGAAGTCAAGGATGAAATATGTAGCGCTTTCTTGTAATTAACACTAAATGGTTTGAGTTAACAGTAAATTAACTTATGAAAAGGGATAGATTATTTTGTTAGATAATACAAACAACCTGTTGAAGGGAAAGGATGCTTTGCAGTAGCTTTAGTCGCTTTGCCAATGAATCATGTCTTTGGCAAAAAGTGCTGGCTAACATGCATATGTTTAAAACTAACTTTAAGTGACAAAGCTCCAAATAACGATAGTGCTTCCGATACAATTCGCAACACGGTAAAAATTGGTTTGAATGTGCTTCTTTGAATAATGCGGAGTTGTAAATATTGTTGAATCCGCTAATAAACAAGTGTCTCGATCTTATTTACAAAGACTAAGTGTCGCTACTCTTTCCGACATAAAAGCCTTTAAAGAGTTTTTTGGCAAATTTATAAATTTAATCCTAGCTGGAGCAAGAAATGGCTCAGAATCCAAACGATATTACTCCGAACACGCAGCCGCCGCAGCCAGGAACACCCGGTGCGCCACAGCCTACAAAACCGACGCCGTCAACGCAACCGAGCGAGCAGCGTTTTCCTGCTACCAAAAGACAGGGGCTTGAAACTGATTTAGATTCGAGCAATTGGAGAGTAATCGCTCTCGGAGTTTATTTGCTGCTGTTCTTTGTGATAGCTGTTTACTTTCTCAGCAAACTGGTTTCCGCCGAATCCGAACCGAAAAGAATAAACTGCCTGCTAGATCGCGACCGAGCTGTTTCTACCAATCCCAACTCTAACGCGAATTCAAATGCAAATTCAGAAGCTAATTCAAATTCAAACACAACGGCAAACTTTGATTGCTACAAGTTAGAAGACCCCGACGAGGCGCCCACGCCTTCTCCGACCGCTTCCCCGACTCCGACAACCTCGCCAAGTCCGACGCCGTCTGTAACTCCGACACCGACCGCGACACTGACTCCAACTCCGACACCGACACCGACGCCGGGTGGAACCGGGGGAACCGAAGGTGGCAATAGCGGTGGAAGTAGGAATCCAACCAATTCAAATTCTACGGGTGGCAATACAAATGCCGCAGGGAATGCTAATAGTCAGGCGAAACCGACGCCTAGCCGCCAGCAGTTTGCCAGAGTGACAATTCCGCCGATTGTTTATGTTGAGGCGGGTGTTGTCTATCGAGGCGCGCTTTCTGCCGACGCTTACGTTTTCTGGGTTGTATTTTTCTCTGGAATGCTTGGCGCCTTGATTCGCGCTGCCACCTCGTTTCTACGGCATATGGGCTTGAATGATTTCGCTTTTCGTTGGGCTTGGTTTTATATTTTGCTGCCATTTGTCGGGGCGGGCTTAAGCATTGTTATTTACCTAGTTGTGCGCGGCGGATTTTATAGCTCTTCGTTCGGCGAAGGATTAACGTTGAATTTATTTTCATTTGGTGCCTTTGCGGCATTAACTGGACTGTTTTCGGAAAATGCAATGGAAAAACTGCGTCAGGTCGCAGTGACTCTGCTTTCCGAAGTTCCACCAAAAGTTGTTCCTAAAGATGAGAAAAAAGACAATAAAGGGTCGAATTAAAAATTGATTTTACGGAAAAGTATTTGCAGAAACTAAAAGATGGTTTGAGCTAATCACTCGAAACGATTTAGATATTCTTTTGTTTTCAAGCAATTATAGCTCCCTATTTTTTTCTCAAAAAAAATTTCAAATTTGATGATAGTTTTTAGATTCTTTTGGTGCGTTATATAGATGAGGAGCAAAATGACAGTTGCATTCTCCTGTTTAATAATTCTACGATGCCCGTCAAACGATGTCCTACCCCAGCCATCTATTTTATTAAACAAGAAATGCAATTGTCGTTGTTCCTCAAAACAACTCATCACGATTAATGTTTGTTTACTTCAATTATTTAAATCCCTGACCAATTTGCTCGGTTCCGAAAGCGCCGATTCCGTTTAAACGAAAACTAAAGAGAAAGCGATTTTCGTCGCGCAGTCCAACATTGAAGCTGGAATATTGCATTGTCACGGCGCAGCAATCGTAAGCGTAACCGAGCGTGAAGGTTGAGCTGACGAGCGGAGTTTGTTTTTTGGAGCGGGTGTTTTGGAAATCAAAGAAAACCGATGCGCCGCCGAAATAGCCACGTTCGCGGTTGCCAGCGAAAAAGCTCGGACTCCATTGCGAGCCGCGCGTTGTTCCCGCTTCGTTTCCGAACGGGTCGGCATAGCGGCGCAGATTTGGGACAAGCTCGACCGCTTTTGTGTAGTAGAACGTTTGGAAAATCTTTAAAAAGCGCGTGTCGTAACCCAAAGTCGCCGAGACGTTTCGCAAGTCGAGATTTCGCACGCCTAAATCCAGTCTTGAGTTGGCGTAAATGGTGCGGCGCGGACGATAAGTTAAATCAAGGTTGACGGGCGAAAAGCGGCGCGGGATGCCGCCGAATGTGAAAGCCGTTAAATCGGTGATTGATTGAAATTGGTTGCGCCTGCCGGGCGCGAGCGCGCCGCCGAAATTCCGGTCTGCGAAATATTTTCCGCGCACCGTTACGGTGAAAATCTCGTAAGGCTGAATTGAAAGCGGGTTTTCTTTGTTTTGCGCCGCGCGCAGCAGTTCGGCGCGCGAGACGCCTTCCGTCGGGATTTCGGTGTAGCGGCGCGTGTAAAAACGGTTCGTGACGCCGAATTCGATTTCGTTCGTGTCGGTTACGGTGTCGTTATAATCGAACAAAATAATGCGTTGAAAATCGTCGCCGACGCCTTTTCGCAGGCGATAAGTCAAATATGGCTCGATGACGTGGCGAAATTTGAACAGATTGTCCGGGGCGTAAAAGTTTTTGGCTAACGCGGGCGGGCGCAAATCAAGCTCAAGCTCGCCGTAGCCGCGAATCAAATCTCGACCTGAAACTTCCCGCGTTTCGGGCAATTGCGAATTTGAATAATAAGTCGTTCTGAAACCGGCGGCGGTCGTTAAAGTCCAGCCTTGATAATTTAAAGGAATTTCGATTTGCGGGTTGAAATCGAGCCGCTGTCCTAAAGCGGGCGTGCGGAGAACGTCAAACTCAAACGCAGATTGAAAATTAGGGTCGGTTGATTCGCGGCGCGAAACGCCTTCGAGGCTGCTTTTGAACGAAAAATAAATTGGTAAATCTTTGAAAAAAGACAGCGGGCTGGGGCGTTTTTCAAACGAGACGCTCGGCAGATTTCTGGTCGAGATTCGCACGCCCGGAATCGTCACGACTTGCGAGCGCGCGAGAAAATCGAGACTGTAATTGTTCCAGGATTTGTTAATGAAAGCCTGCGACACTTCGAGCGGCGAGATGATTTGCTGCACGCGGTCTGAAAAAACCTGTCGAAAAGCGATGTTGGAAGTGATGCGAACGTCGGCGGCGGCGACAAAACCGTTCGGGAAATACTGCACGCCGTCGGCGTAAAACTGCGTTCCACCCTGATCCGGTTTATCGGGTCCTTTGCCGCCGAAGATGCGATCCTGGACGGCGTAAAAACCGAAATTGAAATACGAACGCTCGTTGGCGCGCGTCCGCACGTCGAAGCCGAAACCGAGACCGCGCCCGGTAAAAATGTCGCTGCGAAGAGTAATGTCGGCTGATTTTCCGAGCGTTTGATAATAAGCGTTGGAAATGCGAAATCCTTTGTCGCCGCCGCCGCCGATTGTCGGAGTCAAAAAGCCCGAAGCGCGGTCTTCGCGTTTGATCGAAATCGAAGCGTAAGGCAGCGGAATGATCGAAACGCCTTTGACTTTAAAAGTCGGGCGTTTTAATCTCACCCGGTCGCCCATCGTGATTTCGACTTCTTTTGCCTCAAAGCTCCATTTCGGTACGTTGTCGTCGCCGCAAGCCGTAACAACGGCATTATTAATGATGACGGTTGTCAGAGACGTGCGCTCAACGCGGTCGGCGGTGAAATAAATTACCGTTCCGTCAGCCGTTTGATTGGTAAAACCCGTTGAGTTTTCAAAATAGCCGAGTTTCGTTTGATAATTGAATTCCCCACGCGATCCTGTAATACGCTGGTCGTTTCCCTGATCGAAAACAACACTGCCTTCCGCGACGGCGCGATTTTCAGCGTCATAAATCGTTATTTTGTCTGCTTGAAGACGGTAAATTCCGAGACGCGCGTCAACGTTTCCCTCGTACACGACTACTCGTGCATTTTCCGGTCCCGTAGCATTGATTTGGTTATATTCGACCTGTAAATCTTCGCTATTTATAATCGGCACCTTCGGTTTCGGCGGCGGCAAAAGATTTTCCTGCTCCAGAGGATTGACGCTCGGCGTGTCCGAAATCGGATTCGTCACCTGACGATCAACCGGATTGGTTTGCTGGGCAGCGGCGTTTCCGGCGAAAACGAGAATTAAAATCGTCAGATAAATTACGTGCGAGAAGCTGTAGAAAACGCGCATAAAACCAGAGAATCGCTGGAGAACACGAACATTGGCGATGCTAACATAAAAGGGCACAAATAAAAAAGCCGGTTTTCCGTTGCATTTTCCGGCGATTTCGATTACAAAACCGAGAAGTTGAAACTGCCGTTCCGGTTTTACGTAAAAATTATTGCAGTTTCAAATTTTCGCCGCTTGCGAGCGGCTAATAAAAATCTCCCGAAGGTCTTAAAGGAAAAATTTATGGGTCGTTTTACTGTTCCAGCTATCGTGTTCGGAATCGGTGTCGTTTTAATTGCTCTCAGTTTAATCGGAATTTTGCCCGGCTTGACAGGTACGGGCGGCGGTTTAATCTTTCTCGCTCTCGTTCTGTTCGGTTTGAGCTTCGTGCTGCGCCCCGAATCGGCGAGCGACCAGCCCGCAATGAGCGAGGCGGAGAGTTTGGGCAAAATCGTTTTTTCCCCGACTGAAGTGTTTCAAAATTTACGACATCATCCGCGCTGGCTCGCCGCGCTGCTGGTGATGTCAATCTTGAGCGGAGTTTATCTGTTCGCGTTTGCGCAGCGATTGACGGCGGAACGAATCGGCAATTTTATGACCGAGAAAATCACGCAGAGCGGTTTTCAAATCCCGGAAGCCCGTGTCGCCCAAATGCGTCAGGACAATATCAATCAATACAAAGAACCGCTCCGCCAAGCCGGCAGCGCGGTTTCCGGTTTTGTCGGAATGTTTGTTTTTTTCGCGTTTCTAGCCGCAATTTATCTCGTCATCATTTTGGCGATGGGCGGGCACATCAATTACTGGCAATCTTTCTCGGCAACGGTTTATTCGTTTTTCCCGGTGATTGTGATTGATAGGATTTTGAGCTTAATCATTTTGTTTCTCAAAGACCCTGTGGACGTTCATCCGTTGCTCGGTCAGCAATCGCTCGTTCAGGACAATTTGGGCGTGCTGCTTTTTAACCCCGCGCAAAATCCGGTTTTGTTCTCGCTGGCGGCGGCAATCGGTCTGCTTTCGTTTTATCGTTTGTGGCTGGCGGCGACGGGACTGAAAAACGCGGGCGAAAAAGTTTCCGGCAGCGCGGCTTGGACTGCGGCGCTCGTCGTCTGGCTGTTCGGCGTCGTGCTTGCCGCTGCATCGGCGGCGTTGTTTCCCGGTTTTCTCAGTTAGACGATTTTAGTGTAAAATCTGCGCGACATTAAAAGGATGAAGGCGGAAGGATGAAGGATGAAAGCCAAGGAATTTTATTTCTGATTTTAAAAGATTTTAATTCCTCGATTTTCATCCTTCATCCTTTATCCTTCATCCTTCATCCTTTAATTATGAAACGCTCGATTTTACTTTTAATTTTCGCGCTCGTTTTTTCTAATTTTGCGGCGGCGCAGAACAATCGTTTTACGATTCAGGAATTGTTGAAATTGCGCCGCGTGGCAAGTCCGGCGGTTTCGCCCGACGGTCGTTTTGTCGCTTTTCAAATCGGCGATGTCAACAAAGACGCGAACCGCGCGGTTAATCAGATTTACATTACTCCCGCGACCGGCGGCGAGTTGCGCGCTTTGACGAGCGGCGCGGGTTCGAGCTTGTCTCCGGCGTTTTCTTCTGACGGTAAAAAAATCGCTTACATTTCCGGCGGGCAAATCTGGACGATGGACGCCGACGACGGCGGGGACAAAAAACAAATCACCAACATTTCGACCGGCGTCAATGCTTTCGTCTGGTCGCCCGACGGTCGAATGTTCGCTTTTTCCTCTGACGTTTACCCGGAATGCCGCGGCGACGACAATTGCAACAAACAAAAAGACGCGGCGGCGGAAAGCTCGAAAGTCAAAGCGCACGTCACCGAACGCCTGCTTTATAAACATTGGGTCGAATGGCGCGACGTAAAACGCACTCACGTTTTTCTGATCGAAACAAACGGCGACCGAATGCGCGAAGCGACGACCGGCGATTGGGATTCGGCACCGTACGCGGCTTCCAGCTTTGTTGATTTCGGATTTTCGCCGGACTCGCGCGAGCTGGTTTTTCTTCGCAACCCGGATAAAATCGAAGCGATTTCCACGAACAGCGACGTTTACATCGCCCCTGTTTCAAACCCCGACGCGGCGAAAAACATTACGGCGACCAACAAAGGCTACGACGCTTCGCCGGTTTACACGCGCGATGGAAAATACATAATTTATCGCTCGCAAATGACCGAAGGCTTTGAAGCCGACCGCTGGCGTTTGATGCGTTACGACCGGCAAAGCGGGCGGGCGGTTGAAATCCCGGTCGGATTCGATTTGCAGGTCGAAGATTTTGTCATCACGCCCGATAGCCAGACCATTTATTTTACCGCCGCCGAACGCGGGCGCGGAGCGATTTATACAGTTCCGCTCGCCGGAGGCAGACCGCGCCGTTTGATGTACGAAGGTTTTGCGTCGGATATAAAATTGGCTGGCAACTCGCTTGTTTTCACTCACGCATCCGGTCGGACGCCGCCTGAAATTGCCCGCGTCAACACCGACGGCAGCGGAATGACAAACCTTACGACCGTCAACCAACAGATGCTCTCGCAATACAATCTGCAAAAGCTCGAAGATTTTGAATGGGCGGGTGCGGGCAATGCCAAAATTCACGGTTTTATCACAAAACCGGCGAACTTCGATCCGAATAAAAAATATCCGCTTTTTGTTTTGATTCACGGCGGACCGCAGTCCGCTTCCAACGACGCCTGGTCTAATCGCTGGAACTCGCAGGTTTTCGCCAATGCGGGTTACATCGTTTTCAGCCCGAATCCGCGCGGCTCGGTCGGTTACGGTCAACAGTTCGTCAACGAAGTTTCCGCCGATTGGGGCGGGCGCGCTTTTACGGACATTATGAACGGTGTCGCCGAAATCGTTAAAAAGCCTTACATTGATAAAAACCGTCTCGGCGCAGCCGGAGCGAGCTACGGCGGTTATATGGTTGATTGGATTTTGGGACACAACAACGATCCGCGTTTTAAATTCAAAGTTTTCGTCTCGCACGCCGGAGTCTATAATCTCGAATCGATGGCGGGCGCGACCGAAGAATTGTGGTTCGTCAACTACGAATTTAAAGGAATGCCGTGGCAAAACCCGACAAACTATAACAAATGGTCGCCGCATAAATTTGCCAAAAATTTCAATACGCCGACGCTCGTCACAGCCGGAGAGCTTGATTTCCGCGTTCCGGTTGACCAAAGTATGCAGCTTTTTACCGCTCTGCAACTAAACAACGTGCCTTCAAAGTTGATTGTTTACCCCGACGAAGGACACTGGATTTTAAAACCGCAAAACTCCGAATTCTGGTACACAAACGTGCTTGACTGGTTTGATAAACATATCAACAATAAATAAAACAAAGAAAAGCCTTGAAATATAGGCTTTTCTTTTTGCCTTGATTTCGTTTCCTTTTGTTTTGATTTGTAACTTTTTGGAGTTTTTTGTACCTTTGACGTACCTTTTTTGTACCCGGGTACAAAAACATTAAAAAGCGATGCGGGTAATTCAGGATCAGTTCCAGTCGTCAATTATTGATGCCGATAAACATTGGGCGAAATGCCTATTTTCGGATTCTGGATTTCTGGATTGGTCTATATATGAAAAATCCAACAAATCCACAAAATCCAGAATTCCTAAAAATCCAACAAATCCACAAAATCTACAATTTTTTTTACTTCGATCCGGCGCGCTTTTAGGGGATCCGTGAGCGGCGAATATTTTTTTCTTTTCGATGACAGTTTTTGCTTCCGTTTGGGGCGTTAAGAGATAAAGGTGAATAAACGATTAGTTTGATGCTCGCCCGAAATTGAAACCTTGATTATCAATTCAACGGCTGCTATTAATTTGTGATTTGTCTTTAACTTCAAAACTTCGGAGGAAAATTAGAAATGAGAAGGAATGTGTTTTTTAGTTTCGCGCTGCTTTTCTTATTGTTTATCAGCAGTCAATCGCTTCATGCGCAAACCGATACGTTATACGGCAGAGTAACCGACGCCAACGGCAGCGGAATACCGTCCGTCACCATAACAATTTACGAATCGGGGAATTCCCCTTATTGTCCTAATTCGACAATAACGGCGACAACCAGTTCGTTCGGATATTACTCGGCTCAAATTGACTATTACTGCACGGCACTCATCGTCCCGTCTGCCAAGCAATATACTTTTACTCCATCCGCTCTTTTCATTGACTTTCAAATCAATGATTATTCGAATGTGAATTTCGTTGGCGAACATCAATAGATTTACCAGGCAAATTTACGAAGGCGAAATGCGAAAGGTCATTGTTTTAATAACGCCCTTTCGCATTTATCTTTTTCGCTCAATAGGATTCTCTTCGGAAGGGAATCTTTTTTCTTTTTCGATGATAGGTTTTGCTTCCGTTTGGGGCGTTAGTATTTAAGAGCGAATAGCTCTTAAATCTTGTTTGAGGAGAATAAAGATAATGCCGGACAATGACAACCAATCGGTCAAATCAAGTGATGCGACGACGACAACCACCACGCCGGTGAAAACCGAAGACGATCCTGATCCGACGCTGAAAGACAATCCCGATTTAAAAAATCATCAGAAAAAACAGCAAAAAGAGCGCGGAGAAGAGTAATTCAATATTAGGGGTAGGCACCGAAAAAAAAGGGAGATCGAATTTCTCCCTTTTTCTTTTTCGATGACAGGTTTTGTTTCTTTTCGGTGCGTTAGAAATAAGGGCGGAAACTCTCTCGAAAAAAAGGACAAATCAGATGAATACAATCGGACGGAAACTGGAAACCGCCGCCAATATTGCCATCATCGCGGTCGCAGTTTTATTCAGCGCGGTAATCATTCAAAAATACTTATTGCCATCTTCCAGCCAACCGGAGCGCGTACAGCCGGTAATCGGCAAACAGATGAACTTGTCCGATGTAAATTGGACGAGTCAACCGAAAACCTTAGTCCTGGCTCTTTCGACAACCTGTCACTTTTGCAATGAAAGCGCGCCGTTCTATCGGCGTCTGATTGAAAGCGTCAAAGGTAAGAACGTAAAGCTCGTCGCTGTATTCCCGACAGAAACAGAAGCGGGCAGAGCGCATTTGAAAGAACTGGGATTAGCCGATCTGGAGGTGAGACGGTCACCTTTAGAAAGTATGCAGGTGAGCGGCACGCCGACCTTGATTTTGACTAACGATAAAGGTGAAGTTACAGATTACTGGCTCGGCAAACTGCCGCCTGATAAGGAAACCCAGGTCATCAACAAACTTAATTCCTAAATAGGAGAAAATAATAAAAATGAAACGAAAATTGAGTTTAAGGATTTTGCTGCTTATAGTTATGTGCAGCTCCCTGGTGTTTATCTACCAAGACGGGGCAGTTAAAGCATTTGATTGTTGGAGTGATTACGAAACGTGTGTAAATAATTGCGAGAATCCGCTAATTACAAATCCAGCGGATGAACCCGCATGCTCACGTAGTTGTCTTTTTAACAAAGCGGTATGTCAGAACGCGAGCTGGCCTCAGTTGCCAGGTCCCGACGGACCTCCAAACGGTCCCAATTATTGTCCGCAAGTTTATGCGGATAGAAATACCTGCGCCGAGCTATATTCAGGTCCTGAGAATAGAGAGGCATATTGGCTATGTTATGGCGCAATCGAACACAATGAGGAATGTCCAGGTTACATACAAGAATAATTTGATTAATGAAAATGTAGCTTTGTTTGGATAACAATCTTTAAAAGGGCACGAGATTACCCTTTTTATTATTCTTATCAATGCGGATGGCTTCGCGGAGCCATCCGCATTTTCCTTAGCATGTGCGAAAGCAAACCCATTACTTTCGGATTCTGATGCACATCATAAATGGTAAAGACGAGACTTCAAAGCGGCTACTCGTCTTAAAACATCCATATTGGTCTCGAAGAAAAGCTGCTTTAATTAATGGCTTTTTTTTATTCACCATAGATGACATTTACGACTAAAAATCACCTTAGATACCGCCAAAAACGAACCGCGTCATCTATGGACAAAACGAGGCTGCAAATCCTTTAAAATTGCTGCTTTACTCATAGATGACTTTTTCTGGTTTTCGTGTCGTCTATGGAGGGCGAGCGCAAAAGAGTCTCGGTAATCGTCGAAACGGGCGAAAAGCGAGACTCTCCAAAACGGACGGAAAATTAAGATTTTGACTTTAAATTGTACCTCTGCTCTTTCGCCTGTGCCGTAAATTAAAGCCTTTTATCATTTGCCTTCACAAGCGAAGTTTGGTACACCAACGTGCTTGATTGGTTCGGAAAATATTTAAATCCGTAAACCGAAATTCATTTTCTTTGCTGATTCGAGCGCATATTTTTACGATATGCGCTTTTTATTTGGGATAATTTGACATTGCAAGGCATAAGCCTGAAAATGCAGGCGACCTGCGGCATAAGAGATGTATTACTCGAAGCTTTATTTTCCGAGCAATTGTCTTGGCGCTGCCGAATCAATTTGTTTTCAATCTAAACAGTGAGGAATCAGGACAATAAAATGCAAAGGAAATTTTTCTCTTTTTTACTGGCAGTTGCCGCCGTCATACTGCTTAACGGCGCGGCATCAGCCCAGCGATTTGTCGCAGCTTTAAACTCGCTACAAGTGGTGCCGTCGGCAAACTCAACCGCGCGCGGAACTTGTGAAATGTATCTTGAAGATACTTCGCAGTCCCCGACTTTGAGCATATCTTGTCAATATTCCGGCTTATCGAGCGTAGTTACCTCAGCGCATATTCATGTCAATGGACCTCCGGGACAAAATGGGGACATCTTAATCAATTTAACCGCGCCGGTAGGCACGACCAGCGGCTTAATTCTTTTCTTTGAAGGAATTAACCTGACAGCGGCGCAAGCCGCAGAAATACGCGCCAAACGCTGGTATATGGATTTTCATACGACAAATTTCCCGAACGGCGAGATTCGCGGGCAATTCAAAATCGCCACGCTCGATTTCGACGTAGACGGTGACGGACGCACCGACCCTTTTGTTTACCGTCCGAGCAACGGTTTCGGCTATGCGCTGCGCAGCACTAACAACAGTGTTTTCGCTCGACAATTAGGCGGGCAGCCGACCGATCTTTTTCCTCTGATTGCCGACTTTGACGGTGACGGGCTGGGCGATGCCGGTTTTGTTCGCGTCAATCCGATCACGGGCGCGGCAACTACAATTTACACGCGAAGCAGAGATAATGTTGTTCGCGAGGTTCAGTGGGGCAATGTGGCATTGAACGACATGCCCGCCGCCGGCGATTACGACGGAGACGGCAGAACGGACATCGCCGTTTACCGCGTCTCAAACGGCATCTGGTACATTCTTCAAAGCTCAAACAATCAGCCGCGCTATGAAAACTGGGGTCAGCCCGGAGTTGATCTTCCTTGTGCGGGCAATTACGACAAAGACGGCAGAACCGATTTGTGTGTTAACCGGGTTGAAAACAATCAGCTCGTCTGGTACATCCGCCGCAGCTCGGACAATCAATCTCGCCGGGTTGTCTGGGGGCTTTCGACCGATGCTGTTTTTCCCGGCAATCCCGTTGACATTGACGGCGACGGCGTCAACGATATTATCGTGACACGAATTGAAAACGGACTGAGATTTTATTACGCTTTGCGAAGCTCTGATAACTCCGTGTTCGCTTTGCAATGGGGATTGGCGAGCGACG
>DASVRD010000137.1:0-5836 GCA_036388775.1 Pyrinomonadaceae bacterium
TCTTGCAAAGCGCCCGCAAGAATTTCGGATGCTGAAGCCGTGTTGCGGTTGACGAGAACGACGAGCGGGGTTTTATCCGGCGAAGGATTTTCGGATTTGAAATAGCCTTCGCTGCCCGGAATCCGCCCACGTTGGGTGAAAATAACTTGTCCCTGACCTAAAAACGCTTGCGCGACCTGATAGGCTTGACCGACCAGACCGCCGCCGTTGCTGCGTAAATCGAGAACGAGCTGCTGCATTCCATCGGATTTTAATTGCCGCATCGCTTCGCGAAACTCGCCCGCAGTGGTTTGATTAAAACCGCCGGTCATCGCAATATAGCCGACTCCCGGACGAATCATATACGCTTCTGGAACAGAAGGCTGCGGCACGGCGTCGCGAGTGATTTCGACGGTGCGCTTTTGTTTTGTCAGATTGTTTTCAACCGTGATCTTAGCGTTCGTTCCGCGCGGACCGCGCAGGAAGTTGCGGACTTCGACAAAAGTTTTGTTTTTCATCGAAGTGCCGTTGACATCAACGATTTTATCGCCGTAGCGAAGCCCCGCGCGCCAAGCCGGAGAATTTTCAAACGTCGCGCGGATAAAAGTCCACGTTGTGTCGCCGTCTTTCAAATCGCCGATGGTCGCGCCGATGCCGAAATATTCGGAACGCTGTTCGGTGCGAAACTGCTCGAATTCTTTCGAGTCGAAATAATTCGAGTGCGGGTCGAGCGCGTGGAGCATTCCGTCAATCGAAGATTTGAAAAGCTCGTTGTAATCCAGCTTTTTGCCGTTAACGTAATTTTCTTCGATAACGCTCAAGGCTTCCGAAACATCGTTTTCGATCATCTCGCCCGTGACCGTTTTTTTGTTATTCACGACCGGCGCGGACGACGAGCGTTCGATGTTTTTTGAAGTTAATTTAGAAGAACCGTTTCCGCTCTGGGCGAAAACGAAAGATTGCGAAATTAGAGAAACGACGAGCAGTAAATTTAAAACTAAACTTTTTTTCACGCTTGAATTACTCCTTGAAATAGGCGCGCTACGATAAAAATGTTTCCGGCAATGAACGGTTGCGAAGGCGATTTCCGCCTGTGCGTGCTAACCTTGCGTTTGCTGTGCTATTTTACGCTTCGGTAAAGAGCAAGGTTTCACTGCCGATATTAGCAAGACTTGGAAGAAAATGCGACAACTCCGGTTGCCTTGCCGATTATTTTGTGCGGCGCAAACTTTTCATTTTTGTTTCCGTAAATAAACTCCAAACTTTGAATCTCGAAATATGAAAAAACAAGTTCCCGATTTTTTGACGATTAATTACCGAATTCTTTTCAATGCGATTTTCCTGCTTTGTCTGTTTGCGCTCCCGGTTTTGTCGCAAACCAAACTTTTACGTTTTCCAGACATTGCTGGCGAGCGCGTAGTTTTCTCTTACGCCAGCGATTTATGGACTGCTCCGACGGCGGGCGGCACGGCGACTCGTCTGACGGCGCATCCCGGAATGGAAGTCTTTGCCAAATTTTCGCCCGACGGACGCTGGATTGCTTTCACCGGGCAATACGACGGCGACGAACAGGTTTACGTGATGCCCGCGGGCGGCGGCGAGCCTAAACAATTGACGTTTTATCCGGCGCGCGGACCGCTGACGCCGCGCTGGGGTTACGATAATCAAATTATGGGCTGGACGAACGACGGCGCGTCAATCATCTTCCGCTCGCAGCGCGATTCGTGGACGCTGCCGCAAAGCCGTCTGTATAAAGTTTCGGTCAACGGCGGCGCGCCGGAACCTTTGCCGATGCCGGAAGCCGGTTCGGGCGATTTTTCCGCCGACGGAACGAAAATGGTTTATTCGCCGCGCACGCGCGATTTCCGAACCGAAAAGCGCTACGGCGGCGGTCAGGCGAACACGCTTTACATTTACGATTTAAACACAAACGACGCGCGCAAAATTTCCGAAGGCGTTCGCGCTTCGCGTGACGCAATGTGGATCGGCGATAAAATTTATTACAACTCCGACCGCGACGGGAAATTTAATCTTTACGCTTACGACACCGGAAACGCGAAAACCGCGCAGGTGACAAATTTTAAAGATTGGGACGTTCGCTGGGCTTCGTCCGATGACAACTCGCGAATTGTTTACGAGCGCAACGGCGAGCTTGAAGTTTTGGACACGAAATCGAATCGCCCGACGAAATTAAATATCAGCGTCCCGGACGACGGCGTTCACAAACGCGCCCGCACAATCAACGGCGCGCAGTTTATTCAAAACGTCGCGCTCGCACCGAAAGGCGAGCGAGTTTTGTTTGCAGCTCGCGGCGACGTTTTCAGCGCGCCGGTCGAAAAGGGCGGCACGCGAAATCTGACGCATTCATCAAACTCGCACGACAAATTTCCGCGCTGGTCGCCCGACGGTCGCACGGTCGCTTTTATTTCCGATAAAAGCGGCGAAGAAGAAGTTTGGACGGCGGCGCAAGACGGTTTGAGCGAGCCGCAGCAATTAACGACCGGAGGCGGCGCGCAGCGTTACGCGCCGGAATGGAGCGGCGACGGAAAACGCATCGCATTTTCCGACAAAGACGGCAAGGTTTATATCGTAACAATCGCTGATAAACGCTTGCAGCAAATCGCCGACGCGCCGCGCGGACAAGTTCAGGATTATGAATGGTCGCCGAAAGGGAATTATCTCGCCTTCAGCTATTCGGGCGAGAACGGTTTTCAATCCGTTTACATTTACGACGTAAACGCCAACAAATTGAACCGCGTCACCGATCCGATGTACGGCGCATTTAATCCGGCGTTCGATCCGTCGGGCGATTATCTCTATTTTTTGAGCAACCGCGAATTTGCGCCGCAGATTTCGGGCGTCGAATTTAACTACGCTTCAAACCGTTCGACGCAAATTTACGCTTTGCCTTTGCGGAAAGACGTGAAAAACCCGTTTCCGCCCGAATCGGATGAAGTAACAATCGCGCCCGAAGCGTCCCCTTCGCCGACCGACAGATTAACGCCGCCCGACGAAGCGCGCCCGCGCCCGATTGATGAAAAACAGCCGCAGCCCGGCGCTTCGCCCTCGCCGACTCCGGCGGGAACGCCTTCGGCTGACACGGCAAAGAAAAACGTGCCTTCGGCTCGACCGGAAACAATTGATTTCGACGGAATTGTCGCACGCGCGACCAGAGTTCCGCTGCCGCCGGAAAATTACGGCGGTTTGACCGCTAAAACCGGACACATTGTTTATTTCGTCGGCGCGCCGTTTTATTACGGACGCGCGGCAGACCGCCAGCCTTCGGTCAGAATTTTTTCAGTCAAAGATCGCAAGGAAACGACTTTGCTGGAAAACGTCAATTCATATTCGCTTTCCTCCGACGGCTCGAAGCTCATCATTGGTCAAGGACCGACCTTTACCTTGATGGATGCGACGCCGCAAGGCGCTGCATCGCGCAAAGCTGTTTCGACCGCCGGTTTGCAAACCGAAATAAATCCGGTCGAGGAATGGAATCAGATTTTCAACGAAGTCTGGCGTCGTTACCGCGATTGGTTTTACGTCCCGAATATGCACGGCTACAACTGGCAACGCATCCGCGACGAATACAAAACGTGGCTGCCGCACATCGGGCATCGTTCGGATTTAAATTACGTCATCGGCGAAATGATTGCTGAATTGACAGTCCAGCACGCCTACATCGAAGGCGGCGATTTCAATTTGCCGACGCGCGCCCGCGTCGCTCTGCCCGGGGCGCGTTTTGAAGTTGATCGAGGAGCGAATCGTTATCGCATCTCGAAAATTTTTGACGGGCAAAACGAAGAGGAAATCTACCGCTCACCTTTGACCGAATTCGGCGTCAACGCGAAAGTCGGCGATTACATTTTGCAAATCAACGGCGAAAACGTGACGGCGGATAAAGATATTTATCAATATCTGCGAAATCTCGGCGACGCGCCGGTGATTTTAACCGTCAACTCGACGCCGAATCTGCAAGGTTCGCGGCAGGCTTCGTATCGCCCGATTACGGATGAAAGCAATTTGATTTATCTCGATTGGATCACGGCAAACCGCAACCGCGTCTCACAATTGACGAACGGGCGCGTCGGCTACATTCACGTGCCTGATATGGGCGCGAACGGGATTCGGGAATTCATCAAATATTTTTATCCGCAGCTCGACAAAGAAGGGCTTGTTGTTGACGTTCGCGCCAACGGCGGCGGAAACGTTTCACGGATGTTAATCGAACGACTCAGAAGAAAAGTTTTGGGCGTTAATTACTCGCGTACAAGCGATCTTCCGAACACTTACCCGGACGGCTCTTTTTACGGTCCGATGGCGGCTATTTTAAACGAAAATTCGTCGTCCGACGGCGACATTTTCCCGTATATGTTCCGCGAAGCCGGTCTTGGACCTTTGATTGGCAAACGCTCGTGGGGCGGCGTCGTCGGCATTTCTAATCGCGGCGGTTTGATTGACGGCGGCGGCGTCAGCGTGCCTGAATCCGCGCTCGTCAATATGAAAGGCGAGTACATTATCGAAGGCTACGGCGTTGACCCGGACATCGAAGTCGAAAACGATCCGAAATCCGTAATTGCCGGAAAAGACCCGCAACTCGAACGCGCCGTGCAGGAAGTGATGAAAAAATTGACCGCGCCGGTTAAACTCCCTGCGCGTCCCGCTCCGCCTGTTAAAACAAACTAACCTGCAAAAATGAAAACGAAAATGGCGCGTCAAATTTGACGCGCCATTTTCGTTTTTGAGAATCCTTAATAAGAATTCAAACTGTTCCGTAAACACGGCTGATGAATTTGCCGTTTAAAAACTCGTCCGGTTCGATCTGGCTTTGCTGGACGACGCCTCTATATTTTCCGGAAAGAAGCATTGCCGCGCATTCGACGAGCGGTGCGGCGGTCGTTGTTTGAATCGCCCGCAAAGTTTGTCCGCCGATTTCGATGGCGTCCATCCGAAAAGATTTTTCTAGGCGGCGGCGAACGCCCGCGCGGTCAAAGCCTTCGACAGAAGCGTGAACCAGCACGAAATCTTCTTCGACGTGCGGAATCTCGCGCTGCATAATTTCCAGCAAGCGCAAAGGGCGCGTTTCATCGTTCGGCAACTCGCGGATTTGCAGCCGCGCCCAATCGAAATGTCCGGGATGGCGCAGAGTTTTATAATCCAAAGAACGCACTTTTCCGGCGAAAAATTCGGTTAGATTCGCCGCGCCGCCGCTCGTTAAATCGGCTTCGTAATCGCAGCCGTTGATTCGGATTTGTTCGGTTTCGCTCAAAGCGGGCTGTTCGCTGATTTGAAAATTGCGGATTGTCCGGCAAGGTTTGACGTATTCCGTCGCCACGCCAATCGGCGACCACGTAAAACCGTAAAAATGCGGCGCGTGCGCGTAACGAGTCATCGCGCCGACTTTCATTCCGACTCGTTCGAGCTTTTCCGGTTCAAATTCACGGACAAATCTTTGATACAGAGACATCGCCAGAATGTTGATAAAACCGGGCGCGAGTCCGGTTTGCAGGATAAATCCGGTTTCGGCGTCCTCGGCGAGCGCGACGATTTCGTCCGTCTGCGCGACGTATTCTGTCAGATTTGCGTAATGCAAACCGAATTCTTTGCAAAAACGTGCCATTCGCGGCGCTTGCTCGCCGGGCAGACAATCGAGCAAAACTTCGCAATTTTGCAAAGCCGCCTGCAAAGCGGTTTCGTCCGCCATATTGATCATTTCGACCGCGCCGTTTCTTTCGGATTTTGCGGTTAAAATCTCTTTTGTCTGCCGCAGATTATTTTCGTTGATGTCCCCGATGTATAAATCGGTTTCAAAATCAGCCCATTCGCGCAAAAGCAGACCTGCCGCCTGACCGATGCCGCC
>DASVRD010000138.1:0-43986 GCA_036388775.1 Pyrinomonadaceae bacterium
CGTTGCGCTCAAACACAGTCATGGCTCCATTTTCAAACGTCAAATCGGTCGTGTTTTTTAACAACAGCCCGCTCATCGGTCGGTCTTCTCGAACGGATTCGTTATAAACCGAAATCCGTTCGCCGTCCATTTTCGTCTGCACAATCGGAATCAACGCCGAACGATTGCGCGCGACCGAAACAGGCTGAACAATCGTGTATTCAAACAAATCACCGAGCTTTTCGCCTTTCACGGCGGTCTGAACGCCCGAATTTTCGCTCGCCAAAACATCGCTCAATTCGGTTTTCATCGCCGGTTCGGGCGCGGCATTTCCGATTCCGCCTGCGCTTCCGCCTCCCATGCCGCTTCCTTCACCGCTGCCGTAACCAACGCCGTTTCCAGTTCCGTTACTTATTCCAGGTTCATAAATTTGCGGCTCAAGACTTAAATCTTCGGGAATTTCGATAATCGGGCGATGACGGAAAAGCGGGGATTGCAGCGGTTGGATAAACGAAATGGGCGAGCCGGAAACGAGCGACAAATTCACTTCGCGCCAATCCTCGTCACTGACGTTATCAACAATTGCCCAGCCTTGAAAAAACGGTTTTCCGTTTGCGTCCAGCACAACGCGATAAGTCGTTTTCCAAATCGGAGCCGCGATTGTATAGCTGACGACAAGTTCCCGCGCCGTTCCCGCGCCTTCACTCGTAACGGTGATTGTTTTCGCGTCTTTGCGCCGTGCCGAAGCTGAAATTGCGGCAAATGCGTTCACGTCTTTGCGCGTCGCATCATCGAGCAATTTCACCGAACGGATTTCCGCCAAATCAAAGCTCGCAATCTCGCCGTTTTCACCGGCGACAACCAAAAACTGCGTTTCCGCCACAGCCGGTTTGTCTTTTTCTTTCGGCGCTGTAACGGCGCGTTTTTCCACAGTCAAAATTGCGCCCGTCGCGGTTTGTCTGGTTGAAGTCACCAAAACACGCGCGCCTTGCAATTGGCTTAAAACGCTCGCCAGACCGCCGCTCGTTTCCGTGCCGGTTTCGGCTTCGACTTTAAACGGAATTTCCGCCATCCTCGCCGACGGCGGCGCGCTCGAATTGTAGCTGACCGCGCCGATTCTGCCTTGCCCCAAATCAAGCACGACCATTGATTTCAAAACGTCATCAATCTGCGACTGCGTAAAAGAAAGATTGATTTCCGCCCTACCGGAAATTGTCCCGCGCCGCTCGATATAAGCAATGCCGTTTGAATAAAGAATCACGCGGCGAATCGGCAAAACCTGTTCGTTTGTAGTTTGCGCGATTTGTTTTGAAACGACGTTTTTTCGCGGATTAACGCGCGCTGTTTGAGCGGCAGCCGCAAGCTGGCACACTGCGACCAGCACGAGTAAGAATCTAAATTTCATCTTTAAATCTCTCGCTTTCGAGTTCTCGGTCTTTTTAGACACTGATTTTAATTTTTTGTTTCCGCGAAAAACGTGGAGTTGTGACGGGCGAGACCGAAAAGCGGTTGCTTTTGGTATCTGTTAATTGTTAGGTATTGCTAGTGTCAAACGCTTCCAAGATTTTTTGCCGCGGCGCGTGTTTGTTTATCGTCGGAGATTAACAAACAGCCTTTTTCGCTTGCCAAAGCAATGGCTTCGGCTTCACCCGCATCAACCGCCAATTGCAAAGCCGTGACTAATGATGAGTTGGTAATATTTTCTGTTTGTAACCACAAAAACTTACTTCCAAATTCGCGCTCGACTTCCGGCGGAATCATTATAGGAGCAAACAAAGCAGGCAAAATGTCTAACTCTCCGACACGCTCAAGCCCAATCAAACAAGTGCTGTCGGAAACAACCGGCTCTTTCACAAACCAAGTTCCTCGCGCAAATTATCGGGAGAATAATTGACGACCGCAACTTGGTGATGTCCCAAAACCTCGATAAAAGCGCGTTTGGAATAACCTGCGAGTTTTGCAGCTTGTCCCAGAGAAATACGTCCGGTTTCAAACAGCTTGACGGCGAGCAGCGTTTGCACTTCATCCTTCGACAAATTCAACGGTAAATCCAATTTTAACTCGACTATGTTTTGCATATTCAATGAATCATTTTACGCCTTTTCCAGATTAGCGTATTTTTCAATCAGTTTTTTCTGACCGAAACCGGGAAAGCTGACGGTTAATTTGGCGTCGTCGCCGGTTCCTTCGCGGCGCAGGACGAGACCTTTGCCGTATTTCGGATGTTTAACGTAAGTGCCGGGCAAAAATCCGCTTTGGTCTTTGAGCTTGGTGCTTTTTTCGCCGGGGGCGGGTTTGATGATTTGCGGTTTTTGCGAGCCGAAAGAAAAATTCGGGCGTTCGGGTTGTTTCGGATTTTGGGAGTTGGATTTCGGAGTCTGATTGCCGCCGCGATTTTTGAAGAATTCGCCGATGGCGTCAGCCGAATTGTAGGTTTTTCCGGTGTAAGTCGCACGCGGTTTTTCCTGCTCGCCTTTGAGCGCGCGCAGGGCTTCCTTATTCGATTTGGTCGCCGGATTTTTGGCGAACGAGAGCCACGAGCCTCCGCCGCGCGTCATATCTTCGATCAAATCGAGCGGCAGTTCGTTTAAAAACGGCGAAGGCTCGGCTGCCAAATCTTCGCCATAAACGCGGCGCCGCATCGCGTGCGTGACGTACAAAAGTCGTTCGGCACGCGTGATGGCGACGTAAGCTAGGCGGCGTTCTTCTTCCATTTCCTGCGGATTTGCGACGCTCCGGGCGTGCGGGAAAACGCCTTCTTCCATTCCGGCGAGAAAAACTACCGGGAATTCCAAACCTTTCGCAGCGTGAACGGTCATCAGCGTGACAGGCGCATTGCGGTCGAATTTGTCGGTGTCGGAAACGAGCGCGGCGTGGTCAACAAAATCGCGAAGACCGCTGCCTCCATTTTTGTCGTAATCAACCGCTGCGTTAACCAATTCCTGCAAGTTTTCCAGACGCGCTTCGGCTTCCTCGTTGTTTTCCGCCCGCAAAGCGCCGCCGTAGCCGGTTTCTTCAATCGCCGCGACGACGACTTGCGAAACTGGCTCGCCCGTACGCGAAGCGTCTTGAACTTTCTGCACCAGGCGATTGATGATTTGCTGAAACTGTCGGAGCGAAGTCAGCGCGCGGGCGTTGAGTTTCTGCACCGTTCCTTCCGGCGGATCGAGCGCGACAGCTATTGTTTCCCAAATCGAAACGCCGTAATCTCGCGCCTGATATTGCAATTCGTCAAGCGTCGTTTTCCCTAAACCGCGCGTCGGAGTGTTGATAACCCGCAAAAGCGCAATTGAATCGTGCGGATTTAAAGCAAGTTTCAGATAAGCAACAATGTCTTTAACTTCGGCTCGCTCGTAAAACGAAAAACCACCGACAATGTTGTATTCGATTCGCTCGCGCCGCAAAGCTTCTTCGAAAACGCGCGATTGAGAGTTTGTGCGATAGAGAATCGCAAATTTCGCCTGCGGGTCGCGAAGCATTATTTTCTTGATTTCGACGGTGACAAAACGCGCTTCAGAATCGGCGTCGTAGGCTTGAAAATAACGAATCGCGTCGCCGCCTTTTTGCGCCGTCCAGAGCTTTTTCTCTTTGCGCTCGGTGTTGTTTTTGATAATCGAATCGGCGGCTTCCAAAATGTTTTGCGATGAACGATAATTTTGTTCGAGCAAAATGGTTTTCGCTTTTGGAAAATGTTCTTCAAAATCCAGAATGTTGCGAATATCAGCGGCTCGAAAGCGGTATATGCTCTGGTCCGGGTCCCCGACTACGCAAATGTTTTGCTGTTTTTCGGTTAAAGAATTTATCAGGGAAAACTGCAAAGGGTTTGTGTCCTGATATTCATCAACCAAAATATATTTAAATTTGTCGTTGTATTTCTCGCGCGTTTCTTTTGAACGCCGGAGAAGCTGAACCGTGCGAATCAGCAAATCATCGAAATCGAGCGCGTTGTTATTTCTCAGACGCTCTTCGTAAAGTTTAAAAACGCGGGCGATTGCTGCACGCCGTTCGTCGTTGTAATCGGAACCTGAGGAATAGCTTTCCGGGTCTTGACCGCGATTTTTCGCGCCGGAAATAGCGCCCTGCACAGCTTTCGGTGAAAGCTGTTTGTCGTCGTAACCCAAATCTTTAAGGCAGGTTTTGATTAATTTCTGCTGGTCGTCGGTATCGTAAATCGTGAAACTTCTGGTGTAGCCTTCTTTTAAATGCTCGATGTCCTGCCGCAAAATACGGACGCAAAGACTGTGAAAAGTGGCGATTAGCGGCGCAGCCTCAAGCTTCATATTGTGCTGGCGCAGAATTTTCTCGACGCGCTCGCGCATCTCTCCGGCGGCTTTGTTAGTAAAAGTGACGGCGAGAATGTTGTAAGGATTAACCTGTTTTTCGGCGATTAAATAAGCGATGCGAACCGTAATAACGCGAGTTTTTCCAGAACCGGCACCCGCCAGAACCAGCAAAGGTCCTTCGGTAGCCATCACAGCTTCGCGCTGCTGCTCATTGAGTGAAGATAAAAGATTATTCATTATTTCCCTTGAATACGTAAAATTTCGGCTCGTAATTTCTCGATTTCGCTTTCGGCTTGCTGAGCGCGTTCGGCACCGGTCAAAATCAAATTGCCGTCGCCGTCACACCAGCGCAACCAGTCTTCCGTAAAATTTTCAAACTCGCCGCGCCAAAGCGTTAGAGCCAGACCGACATCGGGCAAGCTGTAATCGTCACGCTGGCGATAGCGTTTGCCAAAACCGAGTTCAAAAACGCGCAAACGCTCGTCGCTTAATGAGCCGAATGGATCGTGAACGACGTAATACTGCACCCCCAACTGCGCGTAACGATTTTTCTTGTTGCTGATTTCGCCGCCTTTGGTGTTTGAAACGATTTCCACAACCGCGTCCGGCACTTTGCCGAATTCCCAGACGAAATACGAGCGAAAAACTGAAAAATCGGGATTTTCCGGCAGCTCAACGTCCAGACTTAAAAACATATCCGGGACAATCGGCGGCTGATGAACCGAGTTAAAAACGCCGACATCGGCGTCGGCAAAAAACGTTCGCGGCTCGCCGGTTTCAGTGTCAATCGGACGCCAGGAACTGACAAGCGGTTCAACCAGAAGTCTTTGTTGTTTAGCTGAAAACACATTATCCACAGGTTCGTTGTCCTCCGTGACGAGATTGGCGACCAGAGTTTTTAAATCGTAAGCCGGTAAAAATTGCGACATCGTTTCACCTCACAAATCGAATGCTTTTCGATGAGTCTTGTTTTTATTTAATAAGTTTCTGAACCGCTTTAAATTGTTCGTGCCGCGCGTCGCGCATTAGCTCGAAGAGCGCCATTTCGACAGAAGACAAAATCGCGCCGCTCGCCTGCATTTTTGCCAGAGCGATTTGTTTGTTTTCGGCAGCGCGCGACGAAATGCAATCGGTTAAAAGATGCGTTTGAAAACCGCCTGCGAGCAGATCGTGAACCGTTTGATTTACGCAAACATGCGCTTCGATTCCGGCGACGATGATTTGCCGCGCGCCGATTTTTTCGAGCTTTTCCACAAAAGCGTTTGCGCCGCATGACGAAAACGCAGTTTTCTCGAAAACTTCGGTTTCGGTCATCAAAACTTCGGCTATTTCCGCAATGGTTCGCCCCAAGCCCTTCGGATATTGTTCCGTAACTAAAATCGGCACGTTTAAAAGCTGCGCTCCCCGCGCGAAAACGGCAATTCGTGCGGCGATTTGGCTTAAGTCCGCAATGCTTTGCCGGAACGCTTCCTGCACGTCAATTATCAGAAACGCGCTTTTTTCAATTCGTAAAACGTTTTGATGCATAGATTCAGGCGAGCTTTAATGGTTCTCCGACGCTTGCTCTTCGGCTTTCTTTTTTTTGGCTTCGGTTTTTGATTTCATTTCGCGTTTGTATTGCCGGAAAAAAATATAAACGGCGGTAAAAGCGATTAACAAAATCAACGTCATATAACCGACGATTAGATATAATTCCGCAGTTCCCGAATTCATAAGCAAGGCAAATTATAACAAACCGGCAGTCGAGATTGACAAAACCGTGCGTAGTTTCTAAATTTATTGTAGCTTTTTGGGAGGTCGTCTAATGGTAGGACTGCAGTCTCTGGATCTGCCTATCGGGGTTCGAGTCCCTGCCTCCCAGTTGCTTTAATTCGTTATTTTTGCGGTGCGGAATTTCTCTTCCGCATTTTTTGTCAATGTACGACGCGGAACAAATTGCAGATGATGCGGCGCTCTGGCACGAAACGCGGGTGCGCGTGCGTTATTCGGAAACCGACAAAATGGGCGTCGTTTATCACGCCAATTACCTTGTCTGGTTTGAAATAGGGCGCACGGAATATTGCCGCGCGCGCGGTTTTTCCTATCGCGATATGGAGGAGCAGGACAACGCTTTTCTGGTCGTTGCCGAAAGCTATTGCCGCTATAAATCGCCCGCTTTTTACGACGACGAAATCATCGTCCGCACGCGCATCAACGAAATGAGAAAACGCTCCTTGCGTTTCGGTTATGAAATCTACCGCCTTGCCGACGGCAAAATCTTAGCCGAAGGCGAAACCACGCATGTCGTTACGGATTCCGAAAACCGCGTCCGCTCTTTTCCGCCCGAATATCAGGAAATGCTGCTCGCGCCAAAACCGGCGACTGCCGACGCTAGAATACACACTTCAAAAATCCCCGAAGATCAAGCGCCGAGCTAGTAAATCGTAAATAGTAAATCGTAAAAGCAGAAAGTTCTATTCCACTTTTTACGAAATGTGAGTTAACTTGAGTCTTTCAATACTGCGAGCTTTTCCGGTTTCTTCATCAACGTCAATCACGACGGCGCAAATCCAGACGTTTCCTTCGGCGTGTCCGGCGCGTTTGCCGGGAACGCGCGTAAAACGATAGATCACATCGTCTTTGTTCATCCCGATTACGCCGTTGTAGCTGCCCGTTAAACCGACATCCGTAATGTATGCAGTCCCGCCGGGCAAAATCCGCTCGTCAGCGGTCGGAATATGCGAGTGCGTGCCGACTACAGCCGAGACGCGCCCATCCAAAAACCAGCCCATCGCGCATTTTTCGCTCGTCGCTTCGGCGTGAATATCAACCAAACGAATTTTTACGGTTTCCGGCAATTCATTGATGATGGCGTCGGCTGCGCGAAAGGGACAATCGGCGTTGGGAGTCATAAAAACTCGCCCGATAAAATTCATCACCGTGAACGGCGCGCCTGCCCGCGTTTCGCCGATGTAAACGCCGTTGCCCGGCGTTCCAACAGGATAATTTGCCGGGCGAAGAACACGCGGCTCTTTCTGGTAATAAACGGCGGATTCGGGCTTGTCGAAACTGTGATTGCCGCCCGTCATCACGTCAATTCCGTGTTGAAACAATTCTTTTGCAGCCGGTTCGGTGATGGAAGAACCGTGAACCGCGTTTTCGCAGTTCATTATCGCCAGATCAATTTCATACTGCTCGCGCAAATCCTGAATGCGCTCGATAACCGCCTGCCTGCCGGGACGCGCGAATACGTCGCCGATAAATAAAATCCTCATAAAACAGTAATAAGTAATAAGTAATAAGTAATAAGCGAAAACATAAACTTATTACTTATTACTTATTACTTATTACTGACAAAGGGTTTCCGCGAGAACCGTGCCGAAAGTCGTAATTGAACCTGTTCTCAACAGGTGGGTGGCTTTTGATTAAGCCGCAATCATTAGCCGCCTTTCGCTGAAGGCAACACTGACCGACGGCATCAGCCTCCCGTAAACTACGACATTGGCTCAACCGTTGTACTTCCGGTACACGCGCTTCGCAGAACCGTTAGCCCTCTGTCAATTTTTATAATATCACGCCGAAACGCCTGCAATAAAGCCTGTCAAACGCATTTTTATTCAATTTTAAACTTGACTTTTTTAGCTCGGCAGATTAGCTGGTGGTTCAAGACTCCCGGTTTGCGGCTTTAACAAACGGTCGAGCATTTCCGCACATTCGGCGCTGCGCGAAGCAAGCTGCTGATCAACCGATTCGTGGACGGATTTCAACCGATGCAATTCGTCGGCGATATGCAGCGCGGCTAAAATCGCCACTTTGAGCGAATCAACGGTCAAAGTCCCGTGCGCGATTTCGCGCATCCGCTCGTCAACAAAATCGGCGAGCCGCATAATATATTCGCTGTCGCCGTCCGAGCGAATACTGTAAGTTTGATTGTAAATCTCGACCCGGATTGATTGTGGAGGTTCGTTTTTATTGCGGCTGCCAATCATAAAACCGTTTCCGTCGTTTTTCATCTGCGCATTACTTCAGCCATTTCCGGGTCAATCACCGCGATTGCGTCCAGCATAGCTTCGACCTTTAAACGAATTGTGTCGCGTTCGGACAAAAGACGCTCGACTTGTTCTTCGAGCCGGGATTTTTCTTCGAGCAGGCTGTTGACTTGATGCCGAATCGAAGACATTTCCTTTTCGAGACGATCTTTTTCCTCGCGCAAATTCTTGGCGACTTCGATGGTGCGATAAATTTTGTCTTCAAGATGCGAAAATTTTTCTAAACCGGGTAATCCGCCCATCGTTTATCTCCAATAATTTTAACTCTGTGAATCAATAATCGCCTGATTATGCGACGATTTTGCGAAATAAAGCAAGCCTCCGCCTTTATTAAAAGGATTTTCCTTAACTATAGCTTAAAAACGAAGCTTCGCCCCAAATTTTTCCTCGATTGCCGCGACAATTTGCCGATGCACCGTTTCAGCATCTTCGTCTTGAAGCGTCAGATTGTCCGAACGATATTCGAGTCTGACGGTCAGCGAGCGCTCATCGTCGGCGATGCCTTTGCCTTCGTAAATTCCTACAAATTTAATGTTCCGGCATAATTCAAAATTCTGCGAGCGCACAAAATCCCGAATCTCGCCGAACGAAACCGCCCGTTTGATGAGAAACGAAACGTCTCGCGTGATAGCCGGAAACCGCGGCAATGGACGATACAAAATCGGTTCCGTTTTTGCCGTGAGCAGTTTTTTTAAATCAACTTCGGCGAGGAAAACCGGCTGGCGGAATTTGTAATTTGCCCCAATCTCTTCGGCAAGTCTACCGACAGTGCCGATTTTGTCTCCGTCAAAATAGATTTCCGCCGATTGTCCTTCACGCAGATGTTTGACGCGAGCAGCACGAAATCCCAACTCCGGCACACGCATCGCCGAAACAGCGGCTTCGAGCGCGCCTTTGACTGAATAAAAATCAAGCTCGCTGTCGGATTCGGCGTGATTGGCAAATCTTTCGCCCCCCGTCAAAACCAGAGCGAAAGATTCTTTTTCGGTTGGCAGCGCGCCTTCGCCGCCGAACGCCGCAAAAACTCTTCCGATTTCAAACAATTTAAGATTTCTTTCGCCGAAATTGAAATTGGTTCTGACCGATTCGAGCAATCCGGCAAGCAGAGTCGGGCGCATTCTGACCGCGCCTTCGATAATTGAATCCCGCAGAGCGACAAACTTCTCAGAGGCAAATTCGTCAATCAAGCCCGGAAGCAGCTCAAACGTCTCGTCGTGTTTAGTGTCAATAAAACTGTAAGAAACCGCTTCGTTAAATCCCAAATCAGCCAGAGTTTGCCTAAGAGCCTTCTTTTGCGGCTCGGCAGGCTGATATTCGCCCGCGCCGAAAGCGGGCGGCAATTCTTCGGCGATATTTTCATAACCCGCGTGTCGCGCAATTTCTTCAACCAAATCTTCTTCAATCGAAACGTCGTGCCGCCACGTCGGAGCGACAAAAGTGATGCTTTCCGCTTCCGGGTTTTCGCGCATTTTAAAACCGAGCGCAGTCAAAATTTGCAATGTCTTTTCCGCCTCGACTTCCAAACCCGTCAAATCTTTGACGCGCGAAGCCCGAAACGGAATTTCCACAAGCGGCTGCGGATTCGGATAAACGTCAACAAACTCGCCCGCTTCGCCGCCCGCTAATTCGCAGATTAATTCGGTTGCGCGGTTTGAAGCGCGAATCAGATTTTCCACATCAACGCCTCGCTCAAAACGATAAGCGGCTTCGGTCGTTAAACCCAACGCGCGCGAAGTCCGGCGAATTGATTCGCGTTTGAAATAAGCGACTTCGAGCAAAACATCGGTTGTTTCTTCCGAAATGCCCGAAAACTCTCCGCCCATCACTCCGCCGACCGCAACGGGCTTTTCCGCGTCGCAAATCAACAGCATTTCGCGGTCGAATTTACGCTCGATTTCATCAAGCGTTTTCATCGTCTCGCCCGCTTTTGCGCGCCGGACGACAATCCGATTTCCCGCCAATTTATTAAAATCAAAAGCGTGCATCGGGTTTCCGAGTTCGAGCATTACGTAATTCGTAATGTCCGCCACATTATTAACCGACCGCTGCCCGACTGCTTCCAAACGCTTGACCAGCCAATCGGGCGACGCCCCGATTTTGACGTTTCGGATAACGCGCGCCGTAAAACGATGACACAAATCCGGGTCTTCAATCGTGACGAGATTTGCGTCCGTCCTTCGTTGTTCGCTGTTTGTCGAGTTTTCGGCTTTTAATTTTGCATTTTGAATCACAGCCAATTCACGCGCCGTTCCGAGATGCGACAGCGCGTCGCCGCGATTCGAGGTTAAATCAACGTCCAGAACAAAATCGTCGCCGTGCGGATGAACGCCTTCGACCGCCAAACCGACGCTCGTCAATTTCTCCGCCGTTTCCTGCGGCGACAAATCAATTTCTACTAAATCTTTCAGCCAGTTATAACTAATATTCATCGAGTATTAATCTTCAACTTTAATAAGTTTGCCAAAAATAGAATTTGTTCCAATCCAACCGTTTATCAACCCACGATTATTTCCGATTTGAAAACGAGAGCCTTGAATCGCTTTAATCAAATGCAGATACTCATTTCCATTAACTTTACACAAAACAATATCGCCCTTTTGCAGAGCACCGAAATCTTGTATCGGCTCAACAGTGCAAAGCTGTCCCGATTCAATTTTGCCTTTCATCGAATATCCGCGCGGACGAAAAGAAACGGTTTCGCCGTTTCTGAGTTTTTGGATGTAAGGCGTTGCCCATCCCATTTATTTAAACTGCTCTAAAAAACGCACGTCGTTTTCAAACATCAGCCGAATGTCATCGAGCGAATACATCAAAGCGCACATTCTTTCCAGACCGAAACCGAACGCAAAACCCGAATAAACTTCCGGGTCAACGCCGCAGGCTCGCAAAACATTCGGATGCACCATTCCCGAACCACCGGCTTCGATCCAGCCCGAACCTTTGCACGGGCGGCAGCGTTCGTTTTCAAATGCGCCTGTGCCGCCGCATTTGAAACACGAATAATCAAACTCGGCGCTCGGCTCGGTGAAAGGGAAGTACGATGGGCGCATTCGGACGCGCGTGTTTTCGCCGAACATCCGGCGCACCCATTCGCCGATTGTGCCTTTCAGATGCGCCATTGTGATGCCTTTGTCAACGCACAAGCCTTCGATCTGGTGAAACATCGGCGTGTGTGTCAAATCCGGCGTGTCGCGGCGGAAAACTCTGCCCGGCGCGATAATGCGAATCGGCACGCCGCGCCTTTCCATCGCGCGGATTTGCACGGTCGAAGTCTGCGACCGCAGAGCGAAACCGCCAGTCGTGTAAAAAGTGTCCTGCGATTCGCGCGCCGGATGTCCTTCGGGAATGTTCAAAGCGTCGAAGTTGTAATAATCGGTTTCGATTTCGCGGTCGTCTTCGATGTGATAACCCATCGAAACGAAAATGTCTTCGATTTTTTGACGAAGCAATGTTAGTAAATGCAGATGACCTTCAGCCGGACGTTTTCCCGGCAAAGTCACGTCAATCCGCTCGCGTTCTATTTTGGCGTTTGCGATAAAATCTTTGAGCGCCGTTTCGCTCGCGTCGAGCTTTTCGGCGATTTCTTTTTCAATCGTCTGGACAAACTGCCCGAACGCGCCGCGCTCTTCAGGCGCGACGCGACCGATTAGTTTTTTCGTCGCTGCCAAATCCGATTTTTTGCCCGTGTGCCTGACGCGCAAATCAGCCAGTTCGCGCTGCAAATTTTCCGCCTCGCTTAAATTAAGACCATTCAGAACGCCGCTCTGCAAATGAGCGAAGCGCCCGAACTCCTGCTCGAACGCTTCGCGCACGGCTTCAACCTGTTTTCTTTCCTCAGACATTCTTATTCTCCGTCAATTTCGCCCAATCTCTTACCGTTCTAAACCGTATCACCATTTCTTTAATTTGATTCTAGCATAGGAAAACATCGGTTAATAAAAGCCGAAAGTTGTCAGGCGTTTTGTGACGGCAATCAATTACAGAAGATTTGGCGTCTGCTATCATAGACATTTATTTGGAGATTTGAACGAATGAAAGCAATCGTTAAAAGCAAAGCCGAGCCGGGATTGTGGCTCGAAGACGTTCCCGAACCGGAAATTGGAATTAACGACGTACTTATAAAAATCAAGAAAACCGGCATTTGCGGAACGGATGTTCACATTTACAACTGGGACGCCTGGGCGCAAAGCACGATCAAAGTTCCGACTATTTTAGGACACGAAATTGTCGGCGAAATCGTCGAAGTCGGTTCAAACGTCAACGATTTTCACGCCGGCGATGTTGTCAGCGTCGAAGGTCATCTCGTCTGCGGACGCTGTCGAAATTGTCTCGCCGGACGGCGTTACAAATGCGCGAACACGCTCGGCGTCGGCGTGCAGACGGATGGCGGTTTTGCCGAATATATCGCCGTGCCGATGACGAATATCTGGAAACACGACCCGGATGTAAATATGGAAGTCGCGGCGATCTTCGACCCGTTCGGCAACGCGGTTCACACAGCGCTGGCGTTTGAAGTTTTCGGCGAAGACGTTTTGATTACCGGCGCGGGACCAATCGGAATTATGGCGGCGGCGGTCGCCAAACACGCTGGCGCTCGTCACGTCGTCATCACGGACGTTAATCCGAAACGTCTGGAATTGGCGCGAAAAATGGATGTCACAATGGCGGTTGATGTTCGGGAAACTTCGCTTGCGGATGTGCAAAAGCAGCTCGGAATGAAGGAAGGTTTCGATGTCGGGATGGAAATGTCGGGCAATGCTTCGGCGTTCCGCGATATGATCGCCAATATGGCGCACGGCGGAAACATCGCCTTTTTAGGCATTCCGACCGAAGAATTCGGCATCAACTGGAAAAACGTCGTCTTCAATATGCTGACCGTCAAAGGCATTTATGGGCGCGAAATGTATGAAACGTGGTATCAGATGAGCGTTTTGCTTGAATCCGGTTTGAATATCGAACCCGTCATCACGCACCGGTTTTCATATAGGGATTTTGAAAAAGGCTTTGAAGTAATGCGCGAGGGAAATTCGGGGAAAGTTATTTTGGATTGGAGCGAAATTTAAAATATGTACGGCGAAATTCAAGAATTATTAAAAAAACAATTAAACGAAATCAGCGAAGCCGGATTGTATAAATCCGAGCGCGTTATCGAAAGTCCGCAGGACGCCCGCATCAACGTTTCGCAGCACACGGTTTTGAATATGTGCGCGAACAATTATCTGGGGTTGTCGGATCATCCGGCGATTGTCGAAGCGGCGCATAAAGGTTTGGAAGAATGGGGTTACGGATTGTCGTCCGTCAGGTTCATCTGCGGCACACAGGCGATTCACAAAGAGCTTGAACGCAAAATCAGCGAGTTTTTGGGAACGGAAGACACGATTCTTTACACTTCCTGTTTCGACGCCAATGGCGGGCTGTTTGAAACCGTTTTGGGTGCGGAAGACGCCGTGATTTCCGATGAATTAAATCACGCTAGCGTGATTGATGGCATTCGTTTGAGCAAAGCGCAGCGTTTTCGCTATCGCAACGGCGATATGAACGACCTCGAAGACAAATTGAAAGAAGCGGCTTCGGCGCGCGTTCGGATGATCGCGACCGACGGCGTGTTTTCGATGGACGGATTTATTGCGAAACTGCCGGAAATCTGCGATTTAGCGGAAAGATACGAAGCGATGGTGATGATTGACGATTCGCACGCGGTCGGTTTTATGGGCGCACACGGGCGCGGGACGCACGAACATCACAATGTGATAGAGCGCGTTGACATTATCACCGGAACTCTCGGAAAGGCTCTCGGCGGCGCAAGCGGCGGTTATACGAGCGGTCGCAAGGAAATTATTGACCTTCTGCGCCAGCGTTCGCGCCCGTATTTGTTTTCAAACTCGGTCGCGCCGCCGATTGTCGCCGCTTCCATCAAAGCGATTGATTTATTGAGCGAATCAACCGAGTTGCGCGACAAACTGCAATCGAATACCCAATATTTCCGCGAAAGTTTGTCGTCAATCGGTGTGGAAATCGTGCCGGGCGAGCATCCGATTGTCCCCGTGATGCTCGGCGACGCGGTTCTGGCGGGAAAAATGGCTGATTTGCTTTTGAAGAAAGGCATTTACGTGATCGGCTTTTCCTATCCGGTTGTTCCGAAAGGAAAAGCGCGCATCCGCACGCAGGTTTCGGCGGCGCATTCGCGCGAAGATTTGCAATTTGCGGTCGAAAAATTCGCCGAAGCTAAAGCAGAGCTTGGAATATAAAATAAAAGCGCGAGGTTTTCATCGAAAACTTCGCGCTTTTTTAATCTTTGGCGTAAAAAATCAAATTGAAGTTATTGATTTTTTCGTTTCCGCCGAAGGCACAACCGGAACAATTTCAAATTCCATCAAATCCTGCCATTTGGCAATCCATTGCTGAAATAAAACCGGATCGTCGCATTCCATCAGTTGAAAACAACGATTGAAGTTTGCTTCGACCCAGCTATCAATGTATTTCAATCCGTCGGGCATCATTCGCCCTTGTTCCTGAAATCTTTTGTAAACCGCTTTGGCATCTTGGTTTTTGAATTTTTCAATCACCATAAACAGCATTTTCGCTATCTCCTTCAGCAGTTTGAAAGATTATCTAAGCCGCTTGTTTATTGCTCAAAGCGTCTTTGACCTGTCCCGCCAAAGCCGTAAACGCTTCGGGCTGTTTCGCCGCCAAATCTGCCAGAACTTTTCTGTCCAATTCGATTCCGGCAACTTTCAATCCGTGCATAAATTGCGAATAATTCATTCCGTTCAGACGCGCAGCCGCGCCGATGCGGATGATCCACAATTTGCGAAAATCTCTCTTTTTACGCTTGCGTCCGACATAAGCGAATTTCAGCGCGCGCTGAACCGATTCGCGCGCCTGACGGTAAAGTTTCGATTTTGTTAAAAAATAACCTTTAGCTAATTTTAATATTTTTTTGCGTTTCTCTAGACGCTTATTTCCGCGTTTTGCTCTTGGCATTTGTTTTAAACTCCTTTCAGTCGTTTAAAAAGGCAAAAGTAAAAAGTCAAAAGGAAAAAGTGTGGAATTTGTTTTCTTTACTTTTGCCTTTTGCCTTTTGCCTTTTTACTTCAATTAATCTCTTCCGTACGGCAGCATCCGCGCGACCCTATCGTGGTCAGACTCGGAAACATAAGTGTCAATATCGAGATTGCGTTTCCGCTTCGATGTTTTGCTGGTTAAAATGTGTCGGGCGTGCGAATGTCCGCGTTTAAATTTGCCCGTCGCAGTTTGGCGAAAACGCTTTTGCGCTCCCTTGTGTGTTTTTAATTTCGGCATAAAAATAACTCCCTCAATTTTCGATTTAAAAACAATTAATCCGCGAAACAAAATATTTCGATTGTTTGCAGACAAAAAATTTACTCGCTCGGTTTCGAGCCTTCATCTGTGCCGCCGCTCGGTTTTTCCGTTTTCGGTTTTTCAGGCGGCTTCACAACTTTGGCTTTTTTCGGCGTCAAAATCGTAAACATTTGATAGCCTTCCATTTTCGGAGCGACCTCGACATCAGCCATATCCGACAGCTCTTTAATCAAGCGCGCCAAAATCTTTGCGCCCAGCTCGCGGTGAGCCATTTCGCGCCCGCGAAACGCAATCGCGGCGCGCACTTTGTCGCCGTCTTCGAGCCACTCTCGCGCGTGTTTGACGCGATAATTGTAATCGTGGTCGTCGGTTCCGGGGCGAAACTTGATTTCTTTGACCGAAACGGTGACTTGCTTTTTCTTTGCTTCGTTGGCGCGTTTCTTGGCTTCGTATTGAAATTTGCCGTAATCAATAATTTTGCAAACCGGCGGCTGCGCGTTCGGCGAAATTTCGACCAAATCAAGCCCTTGATTACGTGCCGTTCTGATAGCGTCGCGCGTGTCCATCACGCCCAATTGCTCGCCTTCTTCCGTGACGACGCGCACCGCCGGAACGCGAATGCGTTCGTTAATTCTTTGCGGCGGCTCTTTTCGCTGAAAATTACGATTGCCTCTGCCTCTAAAACCGTTAGCTATATGTTTGTCTCCTTCGTCGGCAAAGTTCCAGGTTCAAGGTTCAAGGTTCAAGGTTAGAAAAACAACTTTGAACTTTGAACTTTGAACTTTGAACTTTTAGGTGTTTGCCAAAGCGCGCGACTCTTTCAAGCGCTGCGCCATTTCTTTAAACTCCACGAGCGTCATCGCGCCCAAATCGCCTTTCGCTTTTTCGCGGACGGCGACGATTCGTTCTTCTTTTTCCTTATCGCCCAAAACGAGCATAAAAGGAATTTTCTGTAATTGCGCGTCGCGGATTTTCGCCCCGATTTTATCAGATTTTAAATTTAATTCAACGCGAAAACCGGCTTGTTTTAATTCATTCGCAATTTCTTCGGCGTAATCGTTAATGCGGTCGGTAATCGGCAGCACCGTGATTTGCACAGGCGCGAGCCACAACGGAAACGCTCCGGCGTATTGCTCGACGAGAATTCCGAAAAATCTTTCGACCGAACCGAACAACGCGCGGTGAATCATCACCGGGCGATGTTTCTGACCGTCTTCGCCGACGTATTCAAGCTGAAATCGCTCCGGCAAATTGAAATCGTATTGAATCGTGCCGAGCTGCCAGACGCGCCCGATGGCGTCCGTAATTTTGATGTCAATTTTCGGACCGTAAAACGCGGCTTCGCCTTCGATTCTTTCGTAAGAAATATTTCGTTCGTTTAAAGCCTGCGCGAGAGCTTTTTCGGCATTTGCCCAATCTTCGTCCGCTCCGAGATAGCCTTTGTTTTCCGCGCCGCCGCGAACCGATAATTCAAACTTAACTTTGTCAAAACCGTAGGTGTTGAAAACGTCAATGGCAAAATCGAGACAATCGCCGATTTCACGCAGCGCCTGATCGGGACGGACGAACAAATGCGCGTCGTCAACGGTAAATCCGCGCACTCGCATTAAACCGTGCAGAGTGCCGGACAATTCGGCGCGGTAAACCGTTCCCATTTCGGAATAACGCTGGGGCAAATCACGGTAAGATTTCGGCGAAGCCTTAAAAATTCCGATGTGAAACGGGCAATTCATCGGTTTTAGGCGAAATTCGGCACCGTCATCGCCTTCAATATGCGTCGGCGCAAACATTCCGTCTGCATAATTTTCTTCGTGTCCCGAAATTTTCCACAAATCGCGTTTTGCGATATGCGGCGTGAAAACGAAACTGTATCCGTGCTGCTGCAATTTTTCGCGAAGGAAATTTTCCATTTCCATACGAATAATTCCGCCCTTGGGATGCCAGAGAATTAAGCCTTGCCCGTATTCATCCTGAATCGAAAATAAATCGAGTTCTCGCCCCAAACGGCGATGATCGCGGCGTTCGGCTTCTTCGCGCTGTTTGAGCCAGGCGTCCAATTCTTCCTGCGTTGCAAATGCGGTTCCGTAAATTCGCTGCATTTGCTGGTTGTTGGCGTCGCCTTTCCAGTAAGCGCCTGAAATCGCCAGCAGTTTAAAAGCCTTTAATTTATTTGTGTTAGGTACGTGCGGACCGAGACAGAAATCTATAAACGGCGAGCCGTCAATGTAATAAATGCTGGCTTTTTCTTCCGAGGAAACTTTCTCGGAAATCAATTCGCATTTCAAAGGCTCGTCGCGTTCGGCAAAGATTTTTAAAATAGCGTCTTTCTCAACGTCCTCGCGGCGATAAGCAAGATTTTTTCCTGCAATCTGACGCATCCGTTTTTCGATAGACGGCAAATCCGCTTCCGTTAATTGCTGCGGCGCAATGAAATCGTAATAAAAACCGTAACGCGGGTCGTCCAGCAGCGCGGGACCAACACCCAATTTAGTTCCGGGATATAAATCCAAAAGTGCCGCCGCAAAAAGATGCGCGGTGGAATGACGAATAACTTCCAAACCGTCGCGCGTGTCGGGCAGAATCGGTTCGACGCTGACGGCTTGTTCGCCGTTCGGATTGAGTTGATAATTCAAATCAACTTCGCGCCCGTTAATGCGCGCCGCCAGAGCTTTTTTAGCCGCCTCGCGGTCAACGGATTTCAGCACTTCCGCCACCGAAACGGGCGCGGCAATGCTGCGAGAATTTTCGCCGATTTTTATGTTTATTTCGTTCATAACATTCGTGAATTTTAAATCGTGAATCGTGAATAGTTTCGTTTACTAATCACGATTTTCAATAATTAAACCGAAGCAAAATAGATTGCTCCGACCGATTCACGATTTTCGATTCACGATTCACTAACCAAAGATTTGATCCGATAGGAGCGATTTTGCTTATAATTTACGCGCTTCCAACGCCGCGCGGACACTCGAAATCCGGCGCGCCGTTAGAAGCGCGTCGTAGTTGTTCGTGTCAATGCAAAATACTTACGGAGCATCCTATCAAAAACGTGAAATGATAGGCACTAGCAGAGTTGAACTGCTGACCCCTACCGTGTCAAGGTAGTGCTCTACCACTGAGCTAAGTGCCTATACCCGTTAAATTCGCCTGCAAACAGACGCAAAAGCGAACTTTAAAGATAGCCAATTGCGGGAAAACCTGTCAAGCGCAAGAAGAAATGCGGCATTTTATTTGTGCTCAATTTTAATTTATTTAGGTCTTATGCATATCATCATTCCAAAGTATGAATTTTTCTGCTCTGATGCTTTATACTTCATTTAGAATATTCTCCCCAGAAAGGGAACAGATAAATGGCAGATGAAGCAGTAAAAAAAGCTATGGCTCAACACCGAGCCGATAGATTCAAAGTTCAAATCAGTGAAACATCGAATTCAAATCAAACAGGAGAATTTGCTTTGCAAATAACTCATAACGGCTCGCAATGGCAAAATATGTATCTGAACGGAGCAGAAGCCGAAAAGGTAATTCAAATTCTGCAAGAGCATTTGGCGAAATTAAAATCTCGTTAATACTCCGTTCTAATAATCGCTCTGACAGATAAACCAAATAACAAACAAATTAAAAGCCAATAAGATTCGTCTTATTGGCTTTTAAACTTTAGATATATGCCATGCTCCGCAATGAGCACGGGAACGGAAACATTAATTCCGAAGAAGAGATTTAAAGCCAAAATAAAAGCGGCATACCGAAATATGCCGCTTTTTGTAGATTAATTCGGAACGGTTTAGTTATCCGCTCCTGTGTTGTGTTTATTTATCATAAATTATCACCCCCAGGACTGACTTAGATGCAGACTTTTAACAGAGGTTGCAATAAAAAATCTTCACAATAGTAACGTTTTTTTAACGTGACAAATCAATTGGTCTTTGATAGCATCACGCTGCTTGTTTCACACTTGGGACTTCACTTCTAATCAAACGTTTTTATAAAAATATGGAAACCTCCGTAAAAGGTCACATTCTTTACGTCGAAGACCACGACGACACCAGAATTCTGATGGAATTTATGCTCAGAAATGCCGGATTTGAAATTACTTCCGCTGCCTGCGGCGAAAAGGCTTATCAAATCCTGGAAAGCGGCAAGCAATTCGATCTGTATTTGCTGGATCATACCTTTCCAGATGTTTCGGGCGTCAGCCTTTGCCTGGCAATTCGAGAGCTTGATAAAGAGACGCCGATTCTCTTTTATTCCGGTCGGGCGTTCGCCAAAGAAAAAGAAGAAGCAATGAAAGCAGGAGCAAACGATTACCTGATAAAACCAAACGATATTGCTCACGTCGCAGACCACGTCGCTAAATGGATTGATATTTCCAAAGCTCGGAAATCTTCATCCGAAGGTTAATTAAAGTGAAATAGACAACTAAATTCTGAAATTGAAATAAAAAAAATGAGAACGTATCAACACATACGTTCTCTCTATAAATACGACATTAGAGGAGAATTAGTCAGTTAAGATTACAGATATAATCCAATGCCTATTGAGATGCTAAGTTTGTTCAGTATGAACTGATTCAGTATAAACTTCTGTTCAAAATCATACAAACAAAGAATCCTTTATGCCGTGTCTGTAAGTAAGACGTTGTAAATCAACATATAGGAATTAACAAATAATTTTTGAGTTGCTTACCGGAAAATCCCCTGATAAAGCCAACCTGTTTTTTCGAGTCGTATATTTGTGATTTTTTAGCTTTTGCTTTTGTTGACCGATATTTAGATAATCTTTCTTTTTATGAAAACGTTTTATATTACAACTCCGATTTACTACGCCAACAGCTTGCCGCATCTGGGGCATCTTTACACGACGATTGTCGCCGACACGATTGCCAGACATAAACGCCAGCGCGGATTTGACACTTATTTTTTAACCGGAACGGACGAACACGGCATCAACATTGAGCGAGCTGCGGAGAAAAACGGCAGAACGCCGAAAGAACAGGCTGATTATGTTTCCGGCGAGCTGAAAAAAATGCTCGCCGATTTCGGCATCTCCAAGGAAAACGGCGGTTACGACATTTTTATGCGGACGACCGAGCCGTTTCATTATGAAGGCGTGCAAAATCTGTGGCGAAAAATCGCTGCGGGAAAAACTCCGAAAGGCAATGAGCCGATTTACAAAGGTTTTTATGCCGGATGGTTTTGCGCCGCTTGCGCCGCATTTAAAACCGAAAACGAATATCAAAAACCTGAAAATCCCGATGAAGCCCCGCACTGTTTGATTCATCTCACGCCGCTCGACCGCGTGGAAGAAGAAAGCTATTTTTTCCGTCTGTCGGATTACGACGAGACTTTATTAAAAATCATCGAAGAAAATCCAAACAGAATCCGCCCCGAAGCGCGCCGCAACGAGACAATCGCTTTTATCAAGCAGGGTTTGCAGGATTTGTCGGTTTCGCGTCTGAAATCTGCTGTTTCGTGGGGAATTCCCGTGCCGGACGATCCGAATCACACAATTTATTTGTGGGTTGACGCGCTTTCAAATTACGTCACGGCAATCGGTTACGGAAATGAAGAACGCTCTGCCGTCGGTTTTGAAAAATACTGGCAATCGGTCGTTCATCTCGTCGGCAAAGATATTTTGCGTTTTCACACGGTTTACTGGTGGTCGTTTTTGCTCGCCGCCGAATTGAAATTGCCTGACGCGGTTTTCGCGCACGGAATGTTGAACGACGCCGAAGGTCGCAAAATGGGCAAAACTTTGGGAAACGTCATCAAACCCGCGATTCTAAAACAGCATTTCCCGGTTGACGCCGTGCGCTATTTCGCTCTGCGCGAGATGGCTTTCGGACAGGACGGGAAATTCGGTTACGAAACGCTCGTTGAGCGCACAAATTCCGATTTGGCGAGCGGTTTGGGCAATTTGTCATCGCGCACGCTGACGATGATTCAAAGATATTGCGACGGCGCGATTCCCGACGGAACAATTCACGAGCATAATTTTATTTACGCCAAACGCGCCGGAATCAACCCGGACGCGCAGGAAATGGCGAAAGTTTTGGAGGCTGCGCGCGCCGATTTTCTACGGCAGTTTGACGATTTCGAGTTTCACCGCGCGCTCGAAACCGCCTGGACGGTGATTGCCCGCGCCGACAAGATGATTTCCGACGCCAAACCCTGGGAACTCGTCAAAGATGAAAATCAACGCGAAACGCTCAACGCCGTTTTGTTTCGCGCCGTCGAGACTCTGCGCTGGCTGTCGGTTTTGCTCTATCCGGTGATGCCGGAAACGAGCCGCCAGATTTATCGTCAAATCGGTTTGAGCGGAGACGTTTCAGAAACAAATCCCGAAAATTTAAAATGGGGCGAGCTTACCGCCGGAACAAAAATCGGCGAAATCGAGCCTTTGTTTCCGCGATTGGATAAAAAGAAAATTATGGAAGAAATACAAAACATTCAACAGTCAACAGTCAACGGTGAACAGAAGTCTGACGTTCAAACAACGAGCAACGAACAACAAACAACGAACGAAGATGAATTCATCACGATTGACGATTTTCTCAAAGTCGAATTGCGCGTCGGCGAAATCAAAGTCGCCGAGCGCATTCCGAAATCGGATAAACTGCTCAGATTTGAAATTGATCTGGGCGAAGAAAAACCGCGCCAAATCCTCGCCGGACTCGCGGAATATTACGAACCGGAAAAATTAATCGGCAGAAAAGTCGTCGTCGTCGCAAACCTGAAACCCCGCAAAATGCGCGGACTCGAATCGCAGGGAATGGTCTGCGCCGCTTCTTTGAATGAAGAAGATATGCCTGCTCTCGCCGCGTTTTTGGAAGATGTTAAAATAGGCGCGAGATTGAAGTAATGGAATTTGATTGGGATGCTGAGAAAGAGGAATCAAATCTCAAAAAACACGGCGTCACTTTTGACGAAGCGCGAACGGTTTTTGACGACCTTTTTTATGTTGATTTATACGACCCCGCGCATTCTGAAAACGAACATCGTTTTTTAATTGTCGGGGAATCGAACCAAAAGCGTTTGTTAATAGTTTCTTACACGGAACGCAATGAAAAAGTTAGAATTATCAGCGCAAGAGAATTGACGCCGAAGGAGAGACGAAACTATGAACAAGGAAGATTTGAATGATGACCTCCAGCCTGAATATGACCTGCTGAAATTAAAGGTTAGAAAAGTCGGCGAAGGACGGAAATTATTACAGCAAAAGACGGTGCAATTAGATATTGATGTAGCGCGAGTTTTTCCAGATTCAACATCCGTTAATGAAGCCTTGAGATTTCTGATTCGCATTGCACAGCAAAATGAATTGCCTTTAGACATTCAAAAATAATTTACAACAGTAAATTTTATGTTCGGTTTGATGCAACTAAAGCGTTGCGGCTTAACGCCAGAGCAGCGGAACGAAAGACGATTGCATTATTGCGGAACCTGTAAAACTCTGGGCAGTCTTTACGGGCAGAAAACGCGCGCTTTGCTTAATCACGACGCGGTTTTTCTGGCTGAGATTTTGACCGCGCTTTCCGAAAAGCAGGATTTCGGGCGCGCTTTGCAAAGTTATAATTGTCTGGCAAAACCGAAAGCACTCAATGAAATGCCGCTCGCGCTTCAAATTGCGGCAACTGCAAACGTCGTTTTAGCCGAATTCAAAATCGGCGACCGCGTTGAAGATTCAAAAAATCGGGCGTGGCGCGTTGTCGGTAAATTTTTGGACAAATCTTTCCGACGGGCTGAAAAGCAATTAAAAGCGTGGGATTTTCCGCTCGCGGAATTAAAAGATTTGCCGCGCCTGCAATCGAAACGCGAAGCGGAGAAGTTTGCGGAAAGCGGCGAGGCGGTTCTGTTTTATCTCGCCGAGCCGACCGCGCGTGCGACGGCTTTGTTTTTCCGGCACGGCGCAAAAATAATCGGCAGAGAAGATTTGCAGAGTAAAATGTCCGCGCTCGGCGCGGCTTTCGGCGAGATTGTTTATTTGCTCGACGCTTTTGAGGATTATGAAAAAGATTTGCGGCGCGGCGAATTTAACGCGATTCGCGCGGCTTTTGATTTGAAAGAAGCAAAATTGCCGCGCGCATTTCGCAGTGAAATTGAAAACCTGTTGCGCCGCAAAGAAAACGAAATCGCCGAAATTCTGTATCAATTATCGCTTGAAGCCGAAAAAGCGAAACTTTTCGCCGTGCGTCTCAATGAAAATTTGTCGCGCAATTTCCGCAAATCTTTGCCGCTCGCACAAAAGGTTTGTTCAGCGAAACGCAAAACCGTTCGTGAACGTTTCGCCGCCACGATCCGGCGGAGCAGGGAATTGAGCGGGAATTCGGCTTGGTGGCAATTGCCGTTTGCGTTTGCGGCGGTTTTGGTTGTCGCTTTTCTCGCGCCCGCACAAGCGCGGGAGACCAAAAATTGGCGCGAATGTTACGAGCTTGGTTTTAATCTAATGTTTTTGGGCGCAGCATTCGGTGCGGTTTTAGCTTTGCCGAAAACGATTTTTCTTGAAAATCCCGAAGAATTGCTGACGAAGGAAGGCAGAAAGAAAAAAGCCCGGCGCGCAGCAGCGAGCGGCAGCGAAAGCGGCGGCTGGTGCGGAGGTTGTGAATGCTGCTGCGATTGTTCGGAATGCTGCGGCAGCGACTGCTGTTGTTCGTGCGACAGTTGGGATTGTTGCGATTGCACTTGTGACAGTTAACAAAGCCGACGCAATTAAATAAAACAGTTTTGCAAAGTTTGGGATGAAGAAATAAAAATGATTTTAGTTGATTCTCACTGTCATATTGACGCGGCGGATTTTGATGCAGACCGCGATGCTGCGATTGAAAGAGCGCGAGCGGCAAGTGTCAAATATCTGCTTAACATCGGCACGGGCGAGCCTGAAAGCGGAAGTTTTGAGCGCGCCGTCCAATTAGCCGAAAGCCGCGAAAACGTTTTTACCGCAATCGGCGTTCACCCGCACGACGCCAAAACTTTTGACGAGCGAGCCGAACGGCAGTTGATAAATCTGGCGAAATCGAGCCGCAAAGTAGTGGCGTGGGGCGAAATCGGGCTTGATTTTTATTACGACCACAGCCCGCGCGAAATTCAAGAGCAAGTTTTTCGACGCCAAATCCGCATTGCGCGCGATTTGAGTTTGCCGATTATCATTCACTCGCGCGACGCAAACGATGAAACCGTAAACATTTTAACCGAAGAATGCTCGCGCCCGGATTTCGCCGGCGGCGTGATGCACTGTTTTGGCGGCACTGCCGCGATGGCTGAAGAGCTGATGAAAATCGGATTTTATATTTCGTTTGCCGGAAACGTGACGTTTAAAAAAGCCGATAATCTGCGCGAAGCAGCCCGCGTTGTTCCTTTGGAAAAAATGCTGATCGAAACCGATTGCCCGTATCTTGCGCCCGTTCCTTTGCGCGGAAAACGAAACGAACCCGCTTTTGTCGTCGAAACGGCTAAATTTCTGGCTGAATTAAAAGCCGTGGAATTGGAAGAATTGGTGCGGGCGACGACGGAAAACTTTTTTAGACTTTTTAAAATACAAATAAATTAACAGGGATAAAAGTGATGAAGGGGATGATTATTAGATTATCCCCTTCATCACTTTTATCCCTGTTTAAATCGTTTTCGTTTTATTGCCCATTAGCGCGTTTTTCGACAATGTTGATCATCGTGCGAATGCAGACGCCCGACGGACCTTTTGAGCGATGCGGGCGTTCGCTGTCGTTCCAGGCTGTTCCGGCGATGTCCAGATGCGCCCAGTTTACGTCTTCGGCAAATTCTTTGATAAATGCCGCGCCGATAATTGTTCCCGCCTTTCGTCCCGCGCCGATGTTTTTGATGTCGGCGATGGGCGATTTGATCAGATCGAAATATTCGCGGTCGAGCGGCAACTGCCAGAATTTTTCGCCTACTTCTTTGCCCGAATTGATGATTTCGTCAACCAGCGGCTGGTCGCCCAAAACGGCGGTGTTGATGTCGCCGAGCGCGATAATTACAGCGCCGGTGAGCGTCGCCATATCAATAATGTCGGTTGCGCCTTGTTCTTTAGCGTAATAAACGGCGTCGGCGAGAACCAGACGACCTTCGGCGTCGGTATTTAAAACTTCAATCGTTTTGCCGCTCATCGCTTTCACAATGTCGCCCGGTTTCGTCGCTTTTCCGTCGGGCATATTTTCGGTTGCCGCGATGACTCCGAGAACCGAAATCGAAGGTTTTAAAAGAGCGATGGCGCGCATCGTGCCGACGACCGTTCCGCCGCCGGTCATATCGTATTTCATCGCGTCCATATTTTCCGGGTCTTTCAAGGAGATTCCGCCAGTGTCGAACGTGATGCCTTTGCCGACGAGCGCGAGATATTTACCGTTTCCGACAGTGCTTCCGCCTTGCGGGTCGTAGCGCAGAACGATAAATTTCGCAGGCTCTTCCGAACCCCGCGCGACCGAAAGAAAAGAACCCATTCCGAGCTTTTCGCAATCGGCTTCTTCCAAAACCTCGCATTTCAAACCGGTTTCCTGCGCCATCTCCTGCGCGCGGCGAGCGAGTTCGGTCGGAGTCAGGTAATTGCCCGGTTCGTTTGATAAATCGCGCGTAAAATTCATCGAATCGCCAATGATCTTGCCGCGTTCAATTCCACGATTTAGAGCATTTTCATCGCCGCCTTCGACGACGAGCGTGAAGCCTTCGATAATTCGCTCTTCGCGGTCTTTGGTGCGATATTTGTCGAGTTCAAACAAGCTCGTAATCGCGCCTTGCGCGGCGTTTTGCGCGACTTTGACGGCATCGTCGTTTTCGCAGCGCGGCGCAAAAGCGAAACGCTTGACGCTTTTTCCGCGAAGCGCGCGCGCCGCTGTTCCGGCGACGACGGCGACTTTGACGGCGTTGTAATCTTCTCTCGCGCCCGCGCCGACCAGCAACAGGCGATTTGCCCGGAGATTTTCGTTCGGCGGCAGATGCACGAATGCGGTTTCGCCTTCTTTGCCTTTCATTTCTTCGCCATCAAAAATAGAGCGCAGAACGCCGTTCGACAACCCGTCGAGTTCCTGCAAAAGCCCCGAATCGGCTTTTTCGTCTTTAAAAACAGCGACGACCAGCGCCGGCGCATCCGTTTCGCGTAAACTTCGCGTGCTTGCTTGAATATTCATTTTTTTAATTCCCCAATCTGTCAACTATAAATTATTGCAAAAATATTGAAAAATACTTGAGCTTTAAAATCAACTCTTTACCTCGTTCGCTCTTTGATTTCGACTTGCGTTTCGCGGTCAATTGTCCGCTTCATTTCGGTTTCGCGCTTATCGTACAATTTTTTACCTTTCGCCACGCCGATTTCAAATTTGATGCGTCCGTTTTTCCAGTAAATTCGAGTCACTACGAGCGTCATTCCTTTGACGACCGTCTCTTCGGCGAGCTTTTCGATTTCGCGTTTGTGCAAAAGCAGTTTTCGCGTGCGGAGCGGTTCGTGATTCTGAATGTTGCCGTGCGAATAAGGCGAAATGTGGGCGTTAAAAAGCCACGCTTCGCCATCGCGCACCGTAACGTAGGAATCTTTTAATTGAATCCGCCCGTTCATAATGCTTTTGACTTCCGTGCCTTGGAGCATCGCGCCCGCTTCGTAGCGGTCGAGAATGTGATACTCGTGAAAAACCTGCCGGTTCGCCAAAATGTCTTTTTCGGTTGCGTCTGCCAAAATTTAATCTTCTTTCAATTCTCCGGCAAGCCCTCGAATCCGCTTTGCCTGTTCCTCTATTTTCTCGATTCTTGCGCGAGATTTTTCGTCCAAATTTCCGCGCAGCAATAAAATCTGCGTGTTTCCGAGAACAGCGGTCAAGGCATTGTTGATTTCGTGCCTGACGCGCTGCAATTTATGTGCGCCACTGTCTTCTGATTGATTTTCAATCATTCATTAAACACAACTTCCGTCTCGCGTTCGATTCAAGATATTTTGCCTGTCATTTTCGCTGCAATCAAGTGCAAACGTTTTGATAAAGTCAAACAATGGCAAAAAATAAAAAGCACTTGGTTTCAAAGTGCTTTTTATTAAAGTAAATTTTTAGTTGTTCGTTACGCAGCGGCGGCAAGCTGCTGCGTTTCAAATTTTTGCCAGCGATTTGCCGCGATTTTGTGATCGCCCCATTGAAAAACCGAAATGTTGTTTCGGTCGTCCGTGCAAATTCTGAGCGCCAGCAAACTGCCGTAACCGTTTTGCGGAATGGGACGAACCCACCAACCTGCGCTCGAATCCCAGACTTTGATTTCGTTTCCTCCGGTCAAAATCGCGCAGCCTTCGTGATAAATCACGTCGTCGTTAATCCAATGCGTCGAAGCCTCTTTCTCGCTCCACTTCTTTTGCCATTGCGCGGTGGCGTGAGTCGTAAATTGCTGAACGAGCTGCGCCGGATACGCTCGGACATTGCGCGATTTGAAAACTTCGCGCGAAAGCGAAGCCAGCGCGCCGCAATCCAGAGTTTTTTCTTCGACTGCTTCGCACCAGTGAATCGGATAGACGGTCGGTCCCCAATTATAACGCTGCCGCAGCCACCGCGGTCCTGTAAAAGGACTGCCGCCGTTTAGTTGCGTATAATCCATCGCGTAAAGCCATTCGCGCGCCATTTCGCAGCAGGTCGAGCCGTGATGCGAAACGTTTGTGTACGGAAATTCGCGCCAATTTTCAAACACCGCGCCGCCTTTTATCACGCCGCACGGGTGTAAACCGTTTGTTTCTTCATGAGATGTATTATTAACCACGTCCAAAGACATAACTCATACTCCTATCGTAAGCTCCGGCGTCGCAGAAAACGAGCGTGTCTCCGACTCCGACGCCTTCGGGCAATTCGACATTTGTGGCGACAATGTCGTGTTCCATACACAATCTTCCCAAAAGATGCGCTTTTCCGCGTCCGAGCGCTTGCCACATTCCCGTGCGCACATCTTTGCAAAGAATCCGGTGCGGGTAAAAGAAATACATCGGCAATTCGGCAATCGAACCGTCCACGACAACTTCTTTTCCGCCATCGGCAATTTCCTGAATTTCCAAAATCCGCATTGCGACCGCCATCGAAGGCTGCGCGAGAGCTTTGCCCGGTTCGGAAATAATTTCGCGCACGTTCGGCAAAAATCGCTTGGCGTTCGAGACGGCGCGCTCGAAATGATCGTCCGAGCGGTCGTGCCAATCATCCGGGAACCAGCCGCCGCCGACATCGAGAGTTTCGATCATTCTGCCCGTCAGAGCTTCAATCGAACTGCACCAGCGGAGCATCGTTTCAAACAAACTCCACCATTGCGCGACGCCGACGTTGCTGCTCGCCATGTGAAAATGAACGCCAAAGCGCGAATCGCGCGGCAGCAACGCGATTGATTCGATAAGACTTCGGAAAGTTTCCGGCGTGTCAACCGGAATTCCGAAACGCGACGGAATATTCGGCGTGCGCAGCCTGATGCCAAATGTTTCGGCTTTAATCTCGCCGTTCGCGGCGCTCTCGACAATTCGGTTTAAATCGGCAATCGAATCGGAAAAAACAGTCCGCATCGGCGAGCTTGGCAAATATTCTTTGCGCCACCATTTGCCGGGACCGTTTAAAACGCATTCTTCCGGCTCAAACCCGATTTCCAGCGCTTTGTTGATTTCCAAAAGAGAAATCGCTTCGGCTAAAAATCCGTGTTTACGTGCGAGCGCGATCAAACGCTCGTCAGGGTTGGTCTTGATGCTGTAAGCGTTTCTGACTTTGACGGAATCGGTCGAAAGCTTTTCGGCGAGCTGTTCGGCGCGTGCGAAAAGCTGTTCGGCGGTTTTTTCCAGAAACAAAAACGAAGGCGTTTCGACGCGCGAGAAATCAAAATTCGATAAATCGTTCAAAAAAGTAGGCGGCACATCGGCGATTCGATTCTCGGATTTATGATGACCGTTGCCGTTGCCATTTCCATTGCCGTTACCGTTTCCATCCGTTTTATGAAGCCTCTGGGCGAATTCTATCAAGCCCGAAGGATGTTTGAGCGAATGACCGAATGCGCCTGTGTACGGTTCCGGCAGCGGCGGCAGCGGAAAATCCGGTCGGACGGGAATTTCCATCACCACGCGCGTAAATTCTTCCGCCTGCGGCTCGGTTTTCTGCGCCTTGATTTTTGTCGCGCCTTCGACCAGAGCGGCGGGCATATTGTGTCCGGTAATCGTCGCGCCGTGAATCCAGGCGGGAAAACGCGGATTGATTTCCAAAAGATAAAGTTTTCCGGCTGCGTCGTGAACCATTTCAAGCTCTGCGCCGCCCGTCCAATTTAAATCTTTGACGATTTTACGGAGCGGCTCGGCAAATTCCGCAGAGACTTCTGAAATATCGCCAGCCCAGGTTTTATTGAGTTCGGTCAAATCGCGTTTCCGCATCTGAACGCATTTGAGCAACTCGCCTTTGTAAGCTGAAATGGTGACGGATTCTTCGTATCCGGTAACGTGCGTTTGCAAAAACAGCCTTTCAGTCGCCCAGGCTCTGGACAAAATTCCGCGCATCGCTTCCAAATCAGCCCAGGTGCGAACGCGCACCGCTTCGTAATACGGACCTTTGAGCCAGACTTTCCAGTCGTGCTGGCGGCAAAAAGCGTGTAATTCCCAATCGGAAAGATCGGTCGTGACAAACGTCGGAATTTCGACGGGCAAGCCTTTGTGCGCCGGAACTTCGGGTTTCATTGTCTGCCGCAGCGCACTCATCGGCGGCGTTAAAAGGTTCGGATGTCCGTCGGGAAAAATTTCGCCGAACCACATAATTTCGAGATCAATGCTCGAAATCCAGAGCGCGCCCGAATCCAACACTTCGCGCACCGTTTCGGCATAATCCGGCAAGCTTAATTCTTCCCAGGGACGCTGAAGCCAGATTTCGTCGAAATCACGCCAGTGAATGCCCGAACAACGATTTGAATATTCGACGCCGACGAGCGTCGCATCTGGATAAGCTAATCTGAGCGAGCGGGCAATTCCGACGCCCGGTTGAGGATTTGTTCCACTGTAAAGTCCGCTAATATAAATTTTCATAAAGCCCAACAAAAACGAGGACAATTCCGCGCTCAATCAAAATCTGGGACGGTGAATTGCCTCAAAAACTTTTAATCAGAGATACAAGCCCATAAAGAGGGCGCGGAAGCGCGATTCTGCTGGGGAAAAGGAATTCGCTCCCTAAATTCATCGGTAAACAAACCGTCAACCCGAATGCTGAACGACAATCCGTCAACCGGGTCTGAGCCGTGAAATTGATTGACCGAATCGAACCAAGCCGAATAATGTTCGACATACTGTTTTTCGCCCGTCAAATGATTGAGCATAAAAAACGGCTTTCGCTTGTTCGTCCGAAACCACAAAAATTCGTGACAAATCTCGGTTTCGATGTGGTCGCGGTGCGACGGCACGGGGCGCGGCGCGTCATCGTACATAATCAGCATTCTGCCCGTCGCTTTAAACGGCAGCGTGCGAATAAAATCCATCAGCAGGGCGAATTCGTTCGCATGTTCGGTTAAAGACCAATATTCGGTTTTGTCCAAGTCGAAATAACTGTCCGGTCGGCTCGACGCCGCCAGATAAATCATTCGCGAGCCTGGACGGTCTGGGGCGTCGTCCTGCAAACGATAGGGTCCGGTATAAAAACGCAAATCGTTCTGCGCCTGCATATGACGGCTGATTTTCTGCGTTAGATACCCGTCGAGCGATTTAAGCCGTTCGACATCAATAAATTCGTCGAAAGTTTTGTAGGACGGGTATTTGATTCGCGGGTCTAAATCCGGCGCGCGATATTCGCCGTAGTCTATTGCGGAAATTTCAGAAGCCGCTCCATTTTCCGCTGTTTTATTTAAGGTTTCTTGAGTTCCGTTTATCATAGCCGATGCCGAACAGTTCTCGTTCGTGCTGATTTTAAAGATTCAGTAAGACGCCAAAATCAAAACTTTTAAAATTATAATGCTTGAAGATAGCTGTTTTTAAAATATGAGTCTGTACGCTACAGAACATTAAAAACTTTTGAAATAATTTTTAATGCGTTTACAACCTATTTTAATAATTACCAGCGATGATTAAAGCCGCGCTTTTCGACAGCCTGAGAATGCCTTTTGTGATTGAACCCGAATCGGTTCAAACGGAGCGCGTCGCGCCTGAAACATTGTTTGCCGTTTGTCGTCAGAAAAAGGAATTTTTAATTGAAAATCTGCATCGCTGCGGCGCGCTGCTGTTTCGCGGTTTCGGGCTTTCGACCGAAGCGGATTTGGGTAGATTTGCCGCCGAATTTTCGGGAAAAGATTTATTAAATTACACCGGCGGAGCTTCGCCGCGCTCGCGTCTTGAAGGGAAAGTTTACACTTCGACCGAATATCCGCCTGATTTAACGCTCGCTTTGCACAACGAATTGTCTTATGCCGACGAGTTTCCGCGTTTGTTGTTTTTCTGCTGCGCAATCCAGCCGGAAACGGGCGGCGAAACTTCAATTGCCGACAGCCGCCGGATTTTAAATAAAATCGAGCCTGAGATTGTGCGCGTCTTTAAACAAAAGGGCGTGATGTACATTCGCAATCTGGATGCGAACAAAGGTTCGGGATATTCCTGGCAGGACGCTTTTGAAACCGAAGATAAAAACGAGGTCGAAACATATTGCCGAGCGGTCGGCGGAGATTTTGAATGGAAGCCGGACGGCGGTTTGCGTCTCAGCCAAACGCGCCCGGCAACGATTGTGCATCCCGAAACCGCAGAGGAGGTCTGGTTTAATCAAGCGCACGGCTTTCATCCGTCGGCGCTGGACGTGAAAACATATCAAGACTTTATTTCACAGATGCCGGAAGACGATTTTCGCCTGAACGCCAGATTCGGCGACGGCTCGCCGATTCCGGTTGAAATGCTCGAACAAATCCGAACCGTTTTGACGAGCGAAACCGTGCTGTTTCCCTGGCGCGCGGGCGATGTTCTGGTTTTGGACAATCTGCTCGCCGCGCACGGACGAATGCCTTTTAGCGGCGCGCGCAAAATAATTCTGGCAATGACCTAAAAAAAGAGGCATCGAAATTAGCTTACGGCGCCCAATTGCCATTGATTTCTCCAATCAAAATGGCTGTGTAATTCTGGTTTAAGGCTGAACCGTTTAACGGCTGATAGCTTTGAGAACCGGGTAAAAATTTCCAATTACCGACTAATCCGGTATTGGCATTCTGTGAATTTGCCGCCACATAACGAAGAATCAGCGTTGCATCAAAGGCTGTAATGCCGCCTGCGCCATTTGTATCAGCCGCAATTTGCTGATTTGCCGATAAGGCGTTAGGTCCCACACCGTTAGCCGCAATGTGACGAAGAACCAGCGTTGCGTCAGACGGACTGATGCCGTTGACGTTTCCTGTCTTTGCAGGCGTGACCGTATAATGCCCGCCGGTGAAGAGGTTGGTTAATGAATACGCCCCAAAGTTGTTTGTTAAAGCGGTTGTAGAAGAATCGCCCGATAAAGTGAACGATACATTCGGAACGTATTTGGCTGGATATGTAACAATTGGCGTTCCGTAAGTTACATTTCCTTCGACATTGGCAAAATTGGTGACAAATTTATAGCTGAAAACGCGAGTGTTCCAGTTGAAAAAATCATCCGCCGCGAGGTATTGACCGATGTACCAGAAAGTAGCATCGTCCGCCGGGTCAATCTGCATTGTCGTGTAATCGCCCCATCTGGTCAGTCCTCCAATCTGCGATCCGCCGCCGGTTTGAGAGATAATCTCGCCCTGCATCGTGTTTAAAGGATCGCTCTGCAATCGTCCGGTGAAAGCGATGGACGGCTTTAAGTTCGTCGCTGCGTTGGCTACGTTATAGCCCATCAGAATGTTGCCGAATTTATCCATTGCCAGCGAAGACATCCAGCGGTCGCCGTTCGCGCCCGGATCGTATGTGGCGTTTTGATAAAGAGTCGGAGCGGCGGAAAAAGGATTGCGAATTTCATACCAGCGGATGGCGGAGCCGCGCGCACCTTCGCCGTCCGGGTCAACCGCATGACTCACCAGAAGGCTGTCAACGCCGCTGCGATTGCGATAAGCGAGCCGGTACATCAGGCGGTCGCCGAGTGTGTCAAGTCTTGTCGTCGTCCCGGGCTGCGGGACGCAAGCGCTGCCGACTCCGTTGCAGGCGGCGGTCGTCGCTCCGACCGGGATGTTGATGTAGCTTTCCAAAGCGCCGCCTAAACCGTCGCTCAGAGTGCCGGTGAGATTGGCGAAATCCGGTTTGAGCTTAATTAATCGAATCGCCTGCCCGGAAAATGAATAGCCCGCGAAAATACCGCCTTGAGTCGTGTTTGTCGGCAGCGTCGTTCCGTCTAAATCTATTGGAAGAAAAACGTCCGCGCCGGCATAATTACCGACTCCGCAGACCGAGACGGCAGGTTCGCCCAACATCATTTTGCTTTTGTCATAAGCGCACAGACCTGAGCCGATATAAACCCCGGAGGGGCTTGTGAGGACAGCATAAGAAATATAATATGCGTCAGTCCAAACGCCGAGCTTGCCGTAATCATTGAAACCACCGCCCGGAAGCGAGAACGAATAGCGGTAATAACTCCCGGTCGGGTCGCCGGAGGTCGAAACCGCAATGCATTGAAGAAACGGACCGGCATTGGAAGAAAACGCGAACTGACTCAGAATCCAGCGGTCGGCTAAGCGGTCGTATTGCAGCGTCGGGTCGCCGCGATTCGTCGTTTCGCAAGCATTACCGAGTCCCGCAAACAGCGTGTTACCGTTAACAAAACCAGCTCCGGGAAGCAATTTGGTTCCGCTCTTACTGAAAACAGCGTATTGCGCGTTAACCCAGACGACGACGTGATTCAATCCAACGGCTAAAGTCGTATCCGGCGGAGAGATGGTGACGGTGTAGCCCGGCATTCCTTGTCCGGGTCCCTCAAAGCTCGCGACGGGTGTCGCAGACAAAGGCGCAGACGTTTCCGTTTGCACAGCCGAAGGCGGCGCGGCAACCAGCTCATTAGGATTTGCCTTGCCGGAAAAAAGCTCTCTTTCATTCTCTTTGAACGTACGTTCTTTCAGTCTTGGATTAGAGTCGGGACGGCTTGCAAGGTTAAACAACGAATCCGAAACGCCGTGATACTGCAACGGAATTGCAACGAGTTTTCCATCAAATTGTTTTCTGATTTTGAGCGCAGCCGATTTTGCGCGCGCTTTTGCCGCTCTTTCCGCTTTTTCAAGATCGCCGCGTTTGGAACTGTTTGCTTCCCGCGCTGTTTTCTTGCCTGAACGTTTAACGGCGGCTCTGCTCTGCGCGTGAGAGTAATCGGTTAATGATAAACAGACGATTATCAAGCTAAAGTTTATAAACGATAAAAAAATATTCTTTCGAAACATTCTCATCAACTGCTGAATATAATATGGATTTTTACCTCGAAAGTTTAAAAGAAGCTGTGCAAATGAGCGTTGATAAATTCTTTTGAAAAGAATTAACAGCCTGTAATTGATATTAACCGCGCAGCGCTTTAAAAGCTAACGCCGAATTTAACAGCCGACAGACTTTCACATGGATTGCAATTTCTTCTCCATCCTCACACAAGCGCGCTCTACTTTATCATTTAACTTATGAATCAGATGCTCGCGCGCTTCGTATCCCAAACGCTCGTAAAATGCGACCGCGTTAAGAGAGGAAAATAACTGCAATGATTCCAAACCGGATTCGCAGGCTCTGTTTTCGAGTGTTTGCATCAGTTTGAGTCCGAGACCGCGACGCCCAAAACTTGGATCAACATAAAGCCCCTGCACTTCTTTATCCTGTAAATTCATTACCGCGAAACCGATAATAAGCTCGCCTTCTTCAGCAACGAAAAACTCTAAGTTTTCAATTGCATTCAAATACTTTTCAGGTTTAGTTCGTCTAACCCAGACTTGAATCACTTCGGGCGAATAGTGGCTCGCCGCGCTGCCTTCAATGGCAGCAATATGAGCGTGCCAAATACCCTGACAATCTTCAGCCCCGGCTCTGCGAATCAAAACCATTTATTTAGCTTATGAAGTTACGCAGACAGCAACCACGCCAAAGCTGACAATACAATCAGGGGCGAGAGCGCAATTCCAATAATTCCGAGCAATGTGACGACGCTAACAATAGCCCAAACAACAAAAACTATATTATCAATAAAAGTCGGCGGCTCGCTCGGCTTATCCAGAGAAAGCTGCTGCCGTAATTGTCCGACTCGCCGTGAAAGCAGTTCGTCGTCAAATCTCAAATGATACAAATTCGAGCTTCGCCGTCCACGCAGAAAGGCTTTATAAACGCCGCCCAGGTTGATAAAGAGACCGGCGGCAAAACCTGATAAATTTAGCAGCCACGCCGCCAGGCTGCGCGTGCATCCGGTCGCAACTTCCCACGCCCCGATTTCAGTTTCGCCGGATAATGAAGTGCCGTATTCGGTCAAAATATGATGAAGGTCGTGGTATTTGACGACTTTCACTCTTCCTTTGGTGTTCGGAAAGTAGAAACGCAGCAGCCCGTATTCTACTTTGACCCATTTATCATCGTATCCGCCCCAGCCAAAGTTATTAACGGCAAAATATTGCGCGCGGGCATCACGAAGTGTTAGCTCTGGATTGTAAGCGCTCATCTTTTATCTAAGGATGTATCGTAGTCAACCCATTTAGCTATGGAATTCATCCGTTCGCTCCTTTTGAATTAGCCGCAAAACAACATAGATTAGTTTGTCATTACTATACCAAAATTCTCGCGCAGCACCGCGTCGTATTCTGTTTGGCTCGTTAGTATTCGCTCTTGCCGCTCGCCGTTTTTAGATGTTGTGATAAAGCGCATCTCGCTTAGTGTTATGCGACCCTCATCCGTTGCGCGCGAGCAAATACGACGCTGCGTGAAGTGCGATTGCGGCGAGGTTTGATGATAGCGGCACATTCCAGAATAGTCCGCATATTCGTAAGGTTTTAAGGTAAAACGATATTGAGCTTTCCATTCATCTTCGTTTTCGCGCTGCATCAGAATCAGATAATCGTTATCAGGAACGATTTTGTAAGCGCACCTGCCTTGCTTTTGCTCGCCGCGCTCATCGAGCAGCAACGGTTCAAGAAATGAATCGCCAAAACCGACATCCGCAAGCCGGCGATTATCTAGCGAAACCATCAATGTCATATGGTCGAAGTCAGGTCCGAAGCCACATTCGGCATTTGCGACTTCGGCTGAAAGCATTTCAACTTTGAATCCCAAAGCACGCAGTAATGCGGCAAACAGACCGTTTACTTCATAGCAGAAACCGCCGCGCCGGTGTCCGACGATTTTGGTAAAAAGAGCGTTATCTTCGAGAACAATCGGCTGTTTGGAGTGAATACTTAAATTTTCAAACGGCACTGTTAATAAATGTGCTGCCTGCAAATTGCGCAGCGTTTCAGCGGTTGGAGCAAGCGAGCCGTTATATTTAATGCGTTCCAGATAAGCATTAATGTTCAAGCATTTCTCTCCTTATCATATTCAATTTGTAAAAGCTAACTGTTGAGATTTATCACGCTCACAATTAGTTTAGCGTTTTAACGAAAATACGGAGCTACATTTTTTGCGATAGTTTTTATCTCTTTTTCCGAAAGTTTTAGTTGGCGAAACGCTTCCCATGACTCGCGCGGTCTCAAATTATCTCCGGTTGCCGCGTCTGAGCCGAAAAGTATTCGTTTGACTCCGATTTGGCGAATCCGTTTGACTAAAAGGTCGGAAACTTCCGCCGGATTTTTAGGAACAGCGTTTGTTGATAAATCAAACCAAAGCTTTCGTGTTCGAGGGTCTTTTTTCGCAACAGCATCAGCCAGCACTTCTATGACCGAATGCCCCTGAGGATCGGCATAACCCGGACCCGAACTGGCAAAATGAGCAACTTGTACCGGAATGTCGGGGGCAAAAGAAAGTAATTCCAGAAAAGCGCGTGCTTGTTCAGGTCCATAAGGTCGTTTTAAGGAAATCGAAGCTCTCATATGCACGACGATTGCCATTCGCTCTTTATTTGCCGCCTGGAAAACTTTCTTTAATTTTTCGAAATGCTCGGGATTTTCCGTCTGCACGTCCGAGTTGCCGAAATGTAGTTTGATTCCGTGGCGGAGATTTGGATTTTTCGCACACCGATCAAGCTCATCAAGAGCATAATCTTTGAGCGGATTGAAACCGCAAAACGCTACCAGCCTTTTCGGAAAAAGAGCGGCTTGGGCGGCAGTCCAGTCATTTTCCGCTTTGACTTTTGGATATTCATCCGGCGGTTCCGATCCGGGTCTTCCATATCGGTATCCGGTAGATAAAAGCACAGCTCGCCGAATACCTGCTTTGTCCAGCAGATCAATAACATCTTGAGCCGTAATAGTCTTTGTGCCTGGAGGTTGAAGTTCAACATAAGAGGGACTGAACAGATGCTGATGATGATCCGCCGAAGGAACGATTTGCTCGGATTTAGATTTTGATTGAGAGGATTGTCCGCTTTGCGCAATTGCTACGGCAGAAGCCAGGACAATTAATGAAAGAGTGTGAAAAACTAAAAAAAATCTTTTTGCCATAAAATAACCTCCTGAATTGTTTACAAATAAAAAATCACCGCAAGTGGGTGATTTGTGACAAAAATAATTGCTTTAAATCTCTTGTCCGGCATTGTTTTGAGCCATTGGCGAGTTGCTTCATCTAAATTCTTATCAAGCTTTGCAGACATATTTCGTTTGGGCTAAACGAAGCAATCGAACGATTATGACGAAGTGGGCGGAAGCCTGCTGCACGCAGGTTAAGGATAAAAAGACGACGTATTTAAGAAAGTAGTTCTTTGAAGCCTTAAATTCATTAATTTGTTCGGTTTTGCTTACAATTCAACCGCAGATAACTAATCTTCCAATGCACCCGGACTCGCAGCGCTTCCTGCCAAAATGCCGCCGTCGATCGTAAACTCTGCTCCGGTTGCGTAACTCGACTCGTCCGATGCAAGATAAACCACTAAATGCGCAACTTCTTCCGCCATGCCAAAACGCTTGAGCGGCGTATCTTTTACCAAAGCCGCTTCGCGTTCTGCGCGCCCTTCTCCGTCTCCAAGCATTGTTTCCCACATTGGAGTCATAATCGCTGCCGGATGAACTGAATTGCAGCGAATCTGCCAACCCATTTGTGCGCAATAAAGAGCAACGGTTTTAGTGTGATTACGCACCGCCGCTTTGCTGGCTGCGTATGCTGCCGCCTGCGGAATACCGACAATTCCCGAACGTGAAGAAATGTTGATAATTGATCCGGTTTTCGATTGTTTCATTGTTTTGATGGCGTACTTACAACCGAGTAAAACCCCGTCAAGGTTTGTCGCCAAAACCGCGTGCCAATCTTCGAGCGAAACATTTTCAGGATCATGCGAAACAATTCCGTTCTCGAAGCCGGTAATCCCTGCGTTGTTGACGAGAATGTCCAATCTTCCGCATTGGTCAACTATTTGATTGGTAACTGTGCGCCAATCATCTTCGAATCGCACGTCAAGATGCAGGTAATTTGCTTTGTTTCCAAGTAAATCAGCTTCTTGAGCGCCTTTTTCATCTTGAATGTCGGTGAGAAAAACCGTTGCGCCTTGCCGCAAGAACTCTTGGGCTATTGCCAAACCAATGCCTTGCGCCGCACCTGTAATCAGACTAATTTTATCTTTTAGTCGCATAATTTACGGAAAAGCCGGACAATGATTATACTTCAACTATGCGGTACTAATCCAAAAAACACCGTAAAACTGCGGTATAAGATTCATATGTAAACAAAAACCGCATTGCAGTCAGTCCAGCCGCGCATTTTTTATTAGTCGGCTGCAACGGCGAGAACTGAATTATTAAAAATTACGGGTGACTTCTGGATTCAAGAAAAAAATATGTGCGAGAATGAGTATTTTGTGAAATTTGTAGCAAACTTTTGCCCTCATATTTTCAACTAATATCAACCTGAACAAATTCAAGCCTTACTCAAAATATCGTTTAGGAAAATAATACAGAATGAGTGTTTTGCGAAATTTTTAATACAAAGCTGTGTTTCTGTGATTTCAGCTTGTTTCTCTGAATATCAATTCAGGCGTTTCAGCCGCCGGTAAGATTGCTGAAACAACAGTAATTTTTCAATTTTCTCAATAAAGCGCGGATAACCCTGTGCGGCAGCATAATTAAAAGTAAATCTCGATCTTCATAAATAAAATATAATGGTTAAATATCTTCTTGTTATTTGTAGCTTGTTTGCAATGAGCGTTTCCGTTTTTGGGCAGGATACTTTGGAAAAAGATTTGCGCCAATCTTTTAGAAAGTATGATTTGGTAAAATTAAACGATAAGGTTCTGCTTGAAAAAGTGAAATCCGAAGAATCCATCGAAATTCAAGCTCTCGGATGCCGGTTTGAGTTTGTTTTAACTCCTCACGATATAAGAGCAAAAAATTACAGAGCTTTGGAAAGCACCGACGCCGGCGAGCGCGAAATGGAACGCGCCGAAGTGACGACTTTTAAGGGAAAATTAAAGAACGACTTTGAATCGGAAGTTCGTTTTGCCGTAACCGAAGAAGGCGTCGAAGGTTTAATCTACACCGGCGATAATAAAAAATTCTTTGTCACGCAAGCCGAAAGATTTTCAAAACACGCTCGTTATGACGAAGCCGTTGTTTACGGCGAAGATGATTTGGTAAAAACCGTTGATTTATCAAACGATATTCATACTCCGTCAAATGATGTCGAATCAAAGATAAATTCGGGAACGGAGCTTTTGAATTCTTACATTTTCGGTTCGCCGAAAACGGCTGAAGCGAATGTGGATGAAACGACTGAATTGAGCGCGGCTGCCGCTGCGGCGGGTTTACAGACTATCGAAGTAGCGACCGAAGCTGATTATCAATGGGTGACGCAATCGGGCGGCGCAGCTCAGGCGAATAATCAAATCCTGAGCATTTTAAATCTGGTTGACGGCATTTATAAACGTGATCTCGGTTTATCGGTTTCAGTCACTTATCAGCATGCCTGGTCAACTACCGATCCATATTCTGGAGCATCAATGCAGGCGGAGCTGGATTCATTTCTTAGTTATTGGAATGCCAATTATTCGCTCGCGCAATATCCGCGCGACACGGCGCATCTTTTCACGGGTAAATTCAGCGGTCAGGGACTGGCTTATATGAGCGTCATCTGCCGCAGCCCAAGTTACGCTTACGGAGTTACAGGCAGAAGCGGAAGCGTTAATCATCTCATCACAGCGCACGAAATCGGTCATAACTTAGGCGCGGATCACGTTGCAAATTCGGGAAGCTGCGCAAACTCGATGATGAATCCGAGTTTAACTTCCTCCGCCGCGACCTTTTGCGATGCCTCGAAAACCCAGATTGCCGGTTTCGTGTCTGCGAGCGGCAGTTGTTTAAGCGCGGGCGGACCATTGCCAACGCCTACTCCGACTCCATATTGGACTCCGACACCAACGCCGACACCGTTCCCAACTCCAACTCCAACCCCATTTCCAACTCCGACAGCTACGCCAACACCGATGGCTACGCCGACGCCGACCTCCGGCAGAACGAACGTCGCTTTAGCGACAAACGGCGGCACGGCTTCGGCTTCATCCGAGTTGTATTCGGCGAGCGTAGCAATAGACGGCTATAGAAACTGGGCGACCACCGCATCGTGGAAAGACGCCACGGCGGACAGCTTCCCGGATTGGCTGCAAGTAAATTTCAACACCAACAGAACAATCAACGAAATTGATGTTTATGCCGTCCGAGACGACTATACAAATCCGGCTGATCCGACGGAAAGCACAACTTTCAGCCTTTATGGAATTGTTAATTTCGATGTTCAATACTGGAACGGCTCAAGCTGGACGACAGTACCGAACGGCAGCATCGTAAACAACAACAAAGTAATTACAAAGATTACATTTCCGGCAATAACCACAAGCAGTATCAGAGTTGTAGTCAACAGCGCGCAAGCCAATTACAGCAGAATTGTCGAGCTTGAGGCTTGGACGGGAAGCGGCAGTGTAACTCCGACGCCGACTCCTTATGCAACTCCGACTCCATATTCAACTCCGACACCGACGGCGACGCCAACTCCTTATTCGACGCCGACGCCGTATGCAACACCAACGCCTAATGCGACTCCAACACCCGGCGCTCGCTCAAACGCGGCGTTAGCTTCAAACGGAGGAAGGGCTTCGGCTTCATCGGAGTTAGCTTCGGCAAGCACCGCAATAGACGGCGTGCGAAATTGGGCAACTACGGGAGCTTGGAAAGACGCTACGCCGGATAATTACCCGGATTGGCTGCAAGTTGATTTCAACGGCAATAAAACAATCAATGAGATTACGGTTTATGCGGTACAAGATGATTTCACCAATCCAACCGATCCGACGGGGAACACCACATTCAGCCTTTACGGCATCACGAATTTTGACGTTCAATACTGGAACGGCTCCATCTGGGCGACAATTCCGAACGGAAGCGTTATAAACAACAATAAAGTAATCACAACGTTTACATTTGCGGCAATCACAACAACGAAAATCAGAGTCGTGGTAAACGCGGCGCAAGCCAATTACAGCAGAATCGTCGAGCTTGAAGCGTGGACGGGAAGCAGTGTTAATCCAACGCCAACCGCAACGCCTACGCCTACTCCGACTGCTACTCCGACTGCTACTCCGACTCCATATTCAACACCAACGCCAACAGCGACTCCGACGCCTTCCGCTTCTCCGACACCCGGAACTAGAACGAACGTCGCTTTAACTTCAAACGGTGGAACCGCTTCCGCTTCTTCCGAGATGTCGGCTGCAAGCACGGCAATTGACGGTGTTAGAAATTGGGCGACAACCGGAGCTTGGAAAGATTTAACACCTGATAATTATCCTGATTGGCTGCAAGTTGATTTTAACGGCAATAAAACAATCAATGAGATTGCGGTCTATGCTGTAACGGATGATTTCACCAATCCGGTTGATCCGACTGAAAACACGACATTCAATTATTATGGAATTACGAATTTCGATGTTCAATATTGGACTGGTTCAAATTGGACGACTGTTCAGAATGGAAACATTGTAAACAACAACAAAGCTGTAACAAAACTGGTATTTGCTCCGGTAACAACTTCAAAGATTAGAGTTGTTGTTAACAATGCACAAGCCAATTACAGTAGAATTGTTGAACTTGAAGCCTGGAGCGGTGGGACTTCTTACTCAACACTAATAACAAAGCCGAATCCTTCGGAAGCAAACGCTGAAAGAGAAACTTTCAGCGACGCATTATCAAGGATTTTCTCTTTCCTTGGCTAATAGTTAATTAGAAAAATAGCCGCGATTCAAAGCTAAAGCCGAATGTCACAGAACTGTGACATTCGGCTTTAATGCAATTACCCTTAATTCCGAACCGCAATACGAAACGCCGTGTCAGGTTTGTTTCGGCTCGAAAATGAAAATCGTCAAAGACAAAGGTTCGCGGCTTTGTCCGCATTGCCAAGATGAGCGCGGGCGACCGATGTGAAAAGAGCCGATTTTAAATTAGACTTTCCTAATTTTTATTTTTGGTAAAATCGCCGTGATTTTCCTGTGAAGCAAGCTGAAAACCAAAACACTTTCGCTGGAACAATTGCAAAATATAGTGCGTAATTCTTAAGGCAAAGATTGATGTAATGTCTGTAATAACAAACACCGAGGATTGATTGGCTATTTAAGGAGGTTTTATGAGCGGTAACAAATGGTTTGATCGTTCTATTGGTATTTTGGCTCTTATTGTTTCTTGCATTGCAGCGTATTATGCATATTTAAGCTATCAACATGATTTAGAATCGGATACAAAACCTGAATTGGATTTTCATTTTCGAATAATTGAAGGTGAAATAGATAAGTACGATGACGTCATAAAAGTAGATAAAACTCAGTTAAAACGTGTTAACGGATTTATTGAATTTGAATTGCCCGTTAGTGTTGTAAATAGCAGTAAAGTTGATGCGAATAAGGTAACAATGTGGCTAGGGGTGCAAGACGGCGATTCGTTAAAAATAGATATAATTCCAGGATGCAATTGGAGGAACGCAAAGAAACCAAATGGAAAAGGAAAATGGATAATAGGTAATTTTGAGCATTTATCACCAGGAATAGAAAATCGTTATGAATGTCATAAATTTAAAGTAATGGAAAACGTAGAAGAGTTTACATTGAAATGGGATATATTTGCGTCCCGTTTTCCCGTTAAAAGTGGACAACTAAAGGTATTACTTTTATAAAACAAAAACTAATATATAGTAGAACTAAAAAGAAAAAGCACTGAAAATCCAGCGCTTTTTCTTACACTCGCAAGCGAAAAGTCAAATTTGAAAATTTATTTCAAAGTGTCGGAAATTACGAGATTTTATTTGGCGGGGCGTGAGGGATTCGAACCCCCGAC